>JBGAVC010000122.1:0-5966 GCA_044228265.1 Pyrinomonadaceae bacterium | reverse complement strand
CTGAGCGTCATGCAGGTATGCTCGGCCTCGATAACGACCATCACTCCAAGCGTTTGCAGATTGTCGTAGAGCGTGTTTGCGATCTGCTGGGTAAGCCGCTCCTGGACCTGCAGCCGCCGCGAGAATATCTCAGCGATGCGAGCAAGTTTGGACAAGCCCACGATACGGCCGCCCTTGGGAATATAGGCGATGTGGCACTTTCCGACAAACGGAGCGAGATGATGTTCGCACACCGACGCGATCGAGATGTCCTTGACGATCACCATTTCGTCGTGGGAATCGCCGGGCAGCGGCACGACGTGCGGTCCAGGGTCTTGCCACATTCCTTCGGTCAATTCCGCATAAAAATCGGCGACGCGCTCCGGAGTCAATTTCAATCCGTCCCGATCGGGATCTTCGCCGATCCCTTCAAGGATGATTCGAACACCGGCCGCGATCTTCTCTCGATCTATTCTCTTTTGCGGTTTATTACCCATATTTATTCTTCACGCAGCTTTTCCCGCTCGCTCATTGTTCTTAGCCGCAAGTACGGCCAGCACTTCCTGCTGCACGGTCCTGAAAGCGGCTCCGTGTATCTGCGCGGCTCGCTTCACTTGCTCATATTCGGGCATCACATTGACAACCTTGCCGTTCGAACGGGCGACTTTAACGTCGATCTCGCCATATTTGGTCAAGACCGGCACGATCTCACGATCCAGACATTCCCTGGCGACCCGCTGTACACGAAATCCGATAGTCGAAGTCTCGCGATAGAGCATTTCCTTCATCACTGCGCTTTTTTCATCGTCGCATAGTATCGAGATCATCACCGCGGGACGGTTTTTCTTCATCTGGATCGGCGTGATCCAGCAATCAAGAGCGCCAAGTTCAAAGGCCCTCTCCATTGCATAACCAACTATCTGTGGTGAGCTGTCGTCAATATTTGATTCGATCACGGTCAGTTCGCTTACGTCGGCGTCGTCTGCATTTCCATCTGTTTTCCCGACAATAAGCCGCAGAACATTTGGAAATCGATCAAATTCTCGAGTGCCTGCGCCATACGCGGTCCGTTCGACCGTCATCTCAGGTATCTGACCGTAACTCTCACATACAGTTGAGATTATGGCTGCACCAGTCGGCGTCATCAATTCGCCCTCGATATCGGTCGAGTAGATCGGAGCTCCCGTTAGCAACTCCGCAACCGCAGGCGGCGGAACTGGAAACCTGCCATGTGCCATTTCGGCGAAACCGCTGCCGACATGTATCCGAGAACACACGAATTTCTCGATCCCTAACATCTCGAATCCGATACAAGCTCCGACGACATCGATTATTGCGTCCATAGCACCGACCTCGTGGAAATGGACCTTCTGGACGTCGATCCCATGTATCCGGGCCTCCGCTTGAGCGAGCCTCGCAAATATTGCCGCTGCTCTCTCTTTTACCGCCGACGAAAGGCCCGATGACCAAATTATTGACTCGATGTCCTTTAAGTGCCGGTGAACGTGTTCGTGAGGCACTTTAACTTCGACATGTAGAGCGGTAATGCCCGAGCGATCCACCTCTCGCCATTTCAGCTCAAACCCCGCAATATCAAGCTTTCGAAGCTCTTCGGCCAGCCGCGAGCGGTCGACGCCGGCGGCGACGAGGCCGGCGAGGATCATATTCCCGCTTGCGCCGGCAAAGCAATCGAAATACAGCGTCCGCATAGACATAAGATTTTAGCGGTTTCGGCTGAAAAAAGAAAAATCGGCCGTGAACCGATCTTTTGCAATGGCGAGAGGCCAAAGTCTATACTAAGTAATTTACTTGCGGCACTTATCGGATCCATATGACTCTGACCGAAATTTTGGAAGCTCTGCGCGAGTGCGTTAAACGCGCTGCGAAAGAAGATCTTGGTGTCGAGCTCGAGCAGATCGTCGCGGAAACTCCGCCGAGAACGGAACTCGGCGATGTCGCGTTTCCGGTAGCATTTGAGCTGGCCAAACTCATTAAGCAGACCACTGGTGAAAAGAAGAATCCGAGAGAGATCGCGGACGGGATCAAAAACCGACTCGAAGCGCTCGCGACGGTCGGAAGGGTCGAGGTCGCGGGGGCAGGGTATCTGAATGTGTTCTTTGACCGGGCGAAATTTCTTGTCGAGAACGTGGACACCAAACCTCTGCCGAAGAGCGATGTTGCCGCCTACCAGAACACGCCAAAGGTCTGCGTCGAACACACTTCGGTCAATCCGAACAAGGCCGCGCATATCGGCCATGTACGCAATTCGGTACTTGGCGATACGTTCCAGCGCATCCTAAAGGCGACTGGGAAACGTGTCGAGGTGCAGAACTACATCGATAACACCGGAGTTCAAGTAGCGGATGTGGTTGTTGGCTTTATTTATCTGGAAAATAAGGATCTTGTGGCGATCAAGTCTCTGGATGCCGATCTTACTTCGGCCGGCAAAAGCTTTGATTATTACTGTTGGGACCTCTACACAAAGGTAGGTGTCGAATACCAGACGAACGAGGAACTTAAGCAGAAACGGGCTGAGATACTTCACTTGATCGAAGAAGGTGGGAACCCGACTGCGGAGCTTGCCGACTACGTAGCCACGAGAAATGTTGAATGCATTCTCGACACGATGGAACGTCTTTCGATCCGCTACGACTTGCTTCCGCGAGAGTCCGAGATACTTCATCTGCATTTCTGGGACAAGGCGTTCGAGAAAATGAAGGAACTTGGCGTCGTTCATTTCGAATCGGAGGGAAACCACAAAGGATGCTGGGTCATGCCGTTCGAAGAGCATGCGGGTACCGAGGAACACGAGTCCGACAAGATCCTGGTCAGGTCGAACGGAACGGTGACGTATACCGGAAAAGATATAGCCTATCAAATGTGGAAACTCGGTATTCTCGGTCTCGATTTCAGATACCGGCCATTTTATAAGTACCCCGATGGTCGCGAAGTTTGGATCACTACATCCGGAGAGGACGTAGCTAAAGCGATCGAGTTTGGCCATGGCGAAACCGTCTACAACGTGATCGACTCGCGACAATCATATCCGCAAGACATTGTCCGGCAAGGAGTTGCGGCGATCTCGCCGGAACGTGGACAACAGGCGAGCATTCACCTGGCCTATGAGATGGTCGCATTGTCGCCGGCCGCGGCTGAGGAGCTCGGATTCGTCCTATCGGACGAAGATAAGGATAAGCCGTTTATCGAAATGAGCGGCCGCAAGGGGCTCGGCGTGAAGGCCGACGATCTGATCGACAGGCTCGAAGCGAATGCATTAGCTGAAGTCGCAGCTCGACATCCCGATCTTGACGATGCTTCCAAACGAACAACGGCACGTCAGATCGCGGTCGGAGCACTTAGGTATTTCCTGCTCAAATTCACGCGAAACACGGTCATAGTGTTCGATTTCAAAGAAGCTCTTTCCTTCGAAGGCGAGACAGGTTGCTTTTGTCAATATTCAGCCGTACGGGCGAATTCGATCTTCCGAAAGCTCTCGCAGGGAGGCGAACCGGTCGATGAGTTCAAACGGATGATGCCGGCGAGCGAACAAAGCGAGAATTTTGAACGTCTGCAGGCCCTCTTGTCGTCCGAGGGATCGAACGAGGTCTGGTCTATTCTATTGCTCGCGGCCCGACTCGACGACGCGGTGACGCAGGCGGCCGCAGCCAATGAGCCGGCAATACTCGCGAAATACACGTTCAACCTGGCCAAGGCGTTCAACTTGTTCTATCACAATCACAAGATAATAAGTGAACCGGACAAACTTAAGCGTGCGGCATTGATCGCCGTGGCGGATATTGCCCGCCGGTCGCTTACTGCCGCTCTGGAGACGCTCGGGATCGAAGTGCCGGAAAAGATGTGATGATATTTGTCCGGCAGAAACTAAATGTTGACACCGTAAGCGTATGTCTGGTAAAAAGTAACACATGAACTTTGTTCGGAACGGACTGGGCATTATCGTCGATCATCGGGCCGGCAGCGGCTGGTGGCGATCAATGGTGCCTGTCGGGTTCTGATCTGAACAGACGTTCTATCCGTCCATTTGATTCACGATCTCATTGAACAGGCGCCGCTCGACAAAATCGAGCGGCGTTTTCTCGTTTATGAACGACTTCGAGACTTTTAGACAAAAAGCGGCACACGCCGGCGTAATACCGGTCGTCGACACCATTCCGGCCGATCTGCTGACGCCGCTGAGCGTCTATCTGATCTTATCGGGAACGGCGAAGATGTCCTTTCTTCTCGAGTCGGTTGAGGGCGGCGAGAGCCTGGCAAGGTATTCGTTTATTGGTGCTGATCCCGAAATGTCAGTTCGGGGCAGCGGAAGCAAAATTGAGATCAACGCCAATGGCAAGGTCTCGTACCGCGATATCGGGACCATAGAGTTCATGCGTGAACATTTTGCGGCACGACAAAGCCGGCCCGAGCCCGATCTACCGTCGTTTCTCGGCGGGGCTATCGGGTATTTGGGGTTTGCCTGCTCAGAATGGTTCGAACCTTCGCTCAGATCTGGCGGCGATACGGGCGATGATCTCGACGCCTCCGCGTTCATGTTCTTTCGTTCGATAGTTGCGTTTGATCACGCAAAGCAGGTCATTAAGATAATTTCAGTAGTTTTTACCGGCTCCGGCGATGATGTCGACCTCGCCGATAAGTATGAGAAAGCGAAGGCAGCCAATATTCGGATCAGAGAAAAGCTTGAAAACGGTATATTCCAGGTACCGAAGAACGAAAGCAGGGCGGTAAACGACGCTGTCTCTAACTGGACGCGTGACGACTTCGAGGCAGGGGTCGACCGGATCAAAGACCTGATATACGCCGGTGAATGCTACCAAGTCGTGCTTTCGCAGTGTTTTACGCGACAGACGAACGCATCGCCGGTCTCGATCTACCGAGCTATCCGTTCTTTGAACCCGTCGCCGTACATGTTCCTGCTCGATCTTGGGGATCGTTCCGTTGTCGGAGCTTCTCCGGAAATGCTGGTCCGGTGTGAGGGCGAAACGTTGAGTTATCGGCCGATCGCCGGCACAAGGCCGCGCGGCCGGACCCCTGAGGAAGACAATGCGTTGGCCGAAGAGATGCGTCACGACAAAAAGGAGGTCGCCGAACACGTGATGCTGGTCGATCTCGGCAGAAATGACCTGGGGCGCGTGGCCGAATTCGGAACGGTTAAGGTCGAGTCATTGATGGAGGTCGAAAAATACTCGCATGTTCAACATCTCGTGAGCGCGCTTTCGGCAAAACTGAAGACTGGCTACGACCGATTTGACGCTCTTGCTTCCTGCTTCCCTGCCGGGACTGTAACCGGGGCGCCTAAGGTCCGCTCGATCGAAATAATTCGCGGTCTCGAACCAACCGAGCGGGGCGTTTACGCTGGAGCGGTCGGCTATTTTGACTATTCCGGAAACATGGACACCTGCATCGCGATCCGAACGCTCGTGCTCGAGAAGGGTGTCGCAAAGATCCAGGCCGGTGCTGGGATCGTTGCGGATTCAGTTCCGGCTCTTGAATTCGAGGAGACTTTGAACAAGGCCCGAGTGCTGCTGAAAGCGGTTGAGATCGCCGAATCCGGGTCACTTTGATGAAATGACGACGGACGTCCTGAAACATTTTACTCGTGAGTTCGGTGAGGGCCGCGATCTGCCTGGTTCGGAAGCGGAAGCGCTTTTCGATTCGCTTATCAAAAGTGACGACGAAAAGCTGATCACTGAGCTGCTCGTGGCCTGGAACGTCAAAGGAACGACCGAGGACGAGCTTTTTGCGATGGCGACGATCATGCGTGCCCGTATGAAAAAGATCTCATCAGACAAGCCAAACGTGGTCGATATCGTTGGTACGGGCGGTAGCAGGTCTAAAACGTTCAACGTCTCGACCGCCGCCGCTTTCGTCATCGCCGGGGCTGGTGTACCCGTCGCCAAACACGGCAACCGGGCCGCGACAAGCAGTTCGGGGAGCGCGGACGTGCTGGCGAATTTGGGGATCAATGT
>JBGAVC010000024.1:0-49196 GCA_044228265.1 Pyrinomonadaceae bacterium | reverse complement strand
ACACCGCTCGTGTCGCTCGTGACCTGCTCGGCACTCTGCTTGTCATTCCGACGGAAACCGGCGAGCGTGTTTCGGGAATGATCGTCGAGACCGAAGCCTACCTCGGCGAGATCGACCGCGCCGCCCACAGCTACGGCGGCCGGCGAACACCGCGGAACGAGGTGATGTACGGCCCCGCCGGCCGCGTCTACGTGTTTTTTGTCTATGGTATGTACTACCAATTCAACGTCGTCACAGGCCCCGCCGACCATCCCCACGCTATCCTCATCCGAGCCCTCGAACCCGTCGAAGGCATCGAAATAATGCGCGAACGCCGAACGGCCAGCCGCAAACGTCCGAAGTCAGAACCGGGAGCGGCAGCGACTGGGTCGATGACTGACAGGAACTTAACGTCAGGCCCCGGCAAACTTACCATCGCCATGGGCATCGACCGGACGCTCAACGGCGAAGACCTGCGGGGAGACAAAGTATGGCTAGAGAGATATCGCTCGTTCTCCGACGATGACGTGGCTGTCGGCAAGAGGATCGGGATCGACTACGCGGGCGAGGACGCTGATCGGCACTTGAGGTTCTGGTTGAAGGGGAATGGGTTTGTAAGTAAGAGGTAACCTGGTCTGCCGAGCTACGGCTGCAGTCGTTTTGCCTCCTCCATATGTAGACTCCATAGCTCCTGAATCGGAACCGGCCTACGACTATCCTTATTGATGTCTTTTCCTTCTTTTGTCCAAAGAAAAGGGTACACGCTAATTCCAGAGTTTCCATCGAGGGTTTCGATGTCTTTTTGCCAATCATTCCATCGATATCCTTCGTAAAACTTCTTGAGGTCGCCGGAGAAGCAGAACCTAATGAACTCGGTGTAACCCATGTCGGTCTGTTCCCAATTTAGACTGTCTGGAGCGAAATAAAACACTTTTCCGATTCCCGTGTTACCAAGGCCACCTCCATTGAGGGCGAAAAAGCCGCCTAACACATCGTCGGCAATCAGGAGGAAAGAGGGTTGCTCGCCAACGTTTTTGAATGATTTGCCCCTGTTCCAGCCCATCAAACTTCTGTCTAGTTTCTTGTAGCCTGAACCCAAAATTCTTATCCATCCGTGATCGACTAGAATTCCACCTGTCTCATAGACAATTGCACCCATGGGTGAACGCGTCGTAATTTGTGATTGAAGTAAAGCATCTTTGGCCCGGCTTTCATCTTTCGGCAATACCTCGACTTTGTTCGTCGCTTCTCTGATCCACTGCTGAACGGAATCCCAAGCAGATTCATCTTTGTCAATGAGCTGTTCAAGTGGTTTCATCTTGTTCGCTTGTCCGCAAGTCGTAAGCGTTCCAATGAAAATTGTGAATAAGACAATGTAAAGATATTTCATCGGGCAGAACATTCCAGTTAAGAACTCAGGTCCGTTTATTCAACCACCAAAACAAAGGTATGCTGAACCCGATACCGCCAAGCAGCGATAGGACGATAAACCAGTACCACTTCACTTTTCCGGGCGGATTCCTTGCGAACCAGTACGCCATGATGAACATCACGGCAAAGGCCTCGATGATGAACGCAAGGGCGAGTCGATCACCGGTGATGTCGCCGATCCCGTGAAAATCGTTCACGAGCCAATAGATAAAGATGCCGTTTGGAACAAGAAGACCGAAAAGAGCAGCGAGCACCATCCACATCCGAACTTACCTCCACGTTTTCCAGCGATATTAACTCATCTCTCACCAACTGACATCCGCATCCCGAATCTCGGCCGCAATGTGATCTGCGGGAGAACGCCGATCTTTTGTTCGGGTTCGAGCCGGAATCGCCATTTTCGGGCGATCGTCGCGATCAGCAGGATGCCCTCGGTCCAGGCAAAGCTCTCGCCGATGCATCGCCGTACACCGCCGCCGAAAGGGAAGTAGATGCCGCGCGCACCGGCTTCCTTGACGCTGAGAGCTTCCCAGCGTTCGGGCCGGAACTCGAGCGGCTCGTCCCAAAATCTCGCGTCCCGGTGCATGACGAACGGGCTCGTCAGCACAAGCGTCCCGCGCTTCGCTGTGTAGCCGGCAAAATCATGCTCCTCGACGACATTTCGCCCGATCGCCCACGCCGGTGGGAAAAGCCGCATCGATTCGGCCAAAACTGCTTCCGTATATTTTAGATCTGGAATGTCGTTCATCGTGGGAGCCCTTAAGGCGGAAACCCGACCTGTAGGGAGGGTGCGCAAGTCGGATGATGTGCCACGTTGAGCACCCTCGCTACCGCTCAGGTTTCCGCCTTCAGCCAAAACCGCCTCAAGCTCTTCGTGCATTCTGGCTTCCGCCTCAGGGTTTTGGGAGAGCAGATACCACGTCCAGGTCAGAGCATTCGCCGTGGTTTCATGGCCCGCCAGAAACAACGTCAGGGCCTCGTCGCGGACTTGTTCGTCCGTCATCCTGCCGCCGTCGTCCTCGTCCTGCGCGACAAGCAGCATCGACAGGAGGTCGCCTGTGTCTTCGCCGGAGCGCCGCCGCTCATTGATGATCGAGTACATTATGTCGTCAAGTGACTTGCGTGCCCGCTTGAACCTAAGTGCCTGCGGCAGCGGCAGTTTATCGAGCCACTCGGAGAACGGCAGCAGCAAAAAGTTGAAAAGCTCGACCATCGTCTTCATTGCGGCCCCGATCTTGTCGGCGTCGTCGGTTACATCAGCACTAAAGAGCGTTTTCGCGACGATCCGCAGCGTCAGCTTCATCATTTCCTTGTCGATATCGCGGACCTCGCCATCGTGCCACTCATCCGTAACGCCTTCCGCGATCTCGACCATCGAACGCGAATACTCGGCGATCCGGTTGCGATGAAACGCGGGCTGGATCATTCGCCGCTGCCGAAGGTGAAATTCGCCCTCGCTCGTCAGCAGCCCATTGCCGAGCAGCACCTTGGCCCGCTGCAGGGCTCGGCCCTTGACGAACTTATCGGCGTTAACGACCAGCATGTCTCGAACATGATCGGGATGGTTGACGAAAAATATGTATTGCGGGCCGATCCGTAAGTGTGTGACGTCGCCGAGACCGGCTTGCCGGGTTAGAAATCCGGTACGGTCCCGCCAAAATTCACGTATGTGCCCGCCGACAAATCCGGCACGTTGCGACGGCGGCAGTGTTCCTACATTTTTGTTGCTCATTGGATGGCTCGGCTTAGAAATCCGCCACGAAAACTGATACCGTTATACCTTATGTCAGAAGCTAAAGTTAAGAAGGTACAGCCCGATATTCGCGCCATTACGCGGCTCGTGCCACGCGAGGGCAATCTGGTCCAGGGCCAGTCGGAACTGCCGATCGACCCGGCACTCGCGGCCGAAGCTGCGGCGATCATTGCCGCCTCGCAGAACCATTATGGCGGCAGCGAAGGTGACGCAGGGCTGCGAAAAGCCGTGGCGGCCAAGATCGCACGATTCAACAACATCTCTGTCGATCCTGACAAAACGCCGTACGAAGTAATGGTGACGAACGGAGGAACGGGAGCTCTGATCGGGGCGGCACACCGCTATCTCCGCGGCGCGTCGGCGCTGGTCTTTGAGCCTTATTATCCGTATCACCGGCGGATATTGGAGGAGTTTGGCGGCAAGATCGAGAGCTTCGGGCTCGACGCATCGCTGTCGTTCGAAAAGGACGATCTACTCGCCTTTTGCCGAAAGCTAAAGGACCGCAGCGAGTTTCCACTCAAGGCCATCATTGTCTGCTCACCCGCCAACCCGACCGGAAAGGTAATGTCGCAGACCGAACTCGAAGCGATCGCCGACGTCGCCCAGGAGCTTGACCTGATGGTCATCTCGGACGAGGTCTATGAGCACTACGTCACGGGCGAGAACCCGCACATCGCGATCGCCTCGCTTCCGGGCATGTGGGACCGGACGATCACGGTCAATTCGTTCTCAAAATCGTGGAACATCTCGGGCTGGCGCCTCGGCTACGCGTACGGCCGCGGCGAGCTGATCGCTCCGATCAACACGGCCGCGAACGTCATTTACGTCTGCCCGGCGACACCGCTCCAGGCCGCGTTATCTCGCGTGCTGATGGCCGACGATACATATTATTCCCGCTTGCGTGACGCGTTTGATACGAAACGCCGCCGTTTCTCCGAAGGACTGGCCTCGCTCGGTTTCAAGACCTACGACTCGGGCTCGGCGTTCTACATTTGGGCCCGCATTCCCGAAGGAAATGACGACGCCATAGCCTTTAACGAGATGCTCATGCGTGAAGCCGGCGTAGGAATGACGCCCGGGTCGGCCTTTGCCGACAGCGACGACTGGGACGCATACGTCCGGATCTGCATCGCGCGCGAGGACTCGCTGCTCGACGGGGCTATGGAGAAAATGCGAGGCGTTTTGCGTTAGTTCAGAACGGCGAAATAAGCGGAATCTTCTGATGGCGCTGCTTTCGATAAATCAGAAAATCACGATCGACCGTGAATACCGCTGAATTCTCGATCTGTTCGCTCATGCGGACCAGACATGCGTCCGCGAGCGACATTGGCACATCGGCGTATTTCGCCATCAGCGTCCGAATGGCTTCGATTTCCTGATCCAATGAAAAAGTGATCGTTACTAATCCGTCTGACAACAGCCCGAGGACTTTCTCATTTCCCCTCGGTTCGCCGCGTAGAAGAAAACAGGTTTCTGAAATTACGGCCTCGCAGGTGAGCAGTGGTGGTTCGAAATGGGTTGCTTCGCTCTTGGCCCATTGATGCCACTGGTCCCTCTGCCGGATCAGGCCGGCCAATGGGCCTGAGTCAACGATCATCTGACACCTGGCCATTTCAGGATCTTCTGCCGAGTTTCTTCAAAGCGAGATCTTCCCGGCTAAGTCCATAATCTTCCATATGCTTCTTGTTCGTTGATAGATCAATGGGCAGGTTGTCGTCGACGATCGAGCCGATATATTTCCTGGCGGCCTCCGCAAAGGACACAAACGGTTTATCGGGTCTTCCAACATCGTCATTCTCAGGCCTTCCATTCTTCCTGACCTTTACCGCTTCGAGGTCATTTGGCGCGATACTATAGACATTGGAAAACTTCCGTGCTTTAAGTTTTCCCTGTTCGATCAAAGCGATAACGCGGCGTCGGCTGACGCCCAGGATAATGCTGGCTTCTTTTGTGGTCAGGAGTTCCATTTCGTGCTGCTCCGAACATCAGAATACCACCGGTGAAACTATTCAAACAAGTGTATAGTTTCACTTCGACGGCTCGATGATCGCACGGAAGGACGATTTCAAATGAACACACTTTCAAGTTCATTAACTGGACTCGTACTTTTGCTCGGTCTTGCACCGGCAGTCTGGCCTCAACTGAACCGCACCCATCAGGTCAAACAGATCGACACATACGTCCGATCGGTCGATAAGTTTATTGCACCTAAACAGCGTCTAAAGATCGTGATAGCCGATGTCTCGTCGCAGGACTCCAACAAGCCCAAATGGCGGCGGTTCGCGTCGGAGAAAGCGTTGGCGAAGTTTCGTGAGAACAGCGAAACTTACACTATCGCCTTCAACTGGAAAAGGTCGGGCCGCACCGTGGCGTCAAATTTCACGATGTTCAGCGAGTCCGGCGACTGGGCGCAGTATGTCTATCACTATTTCCGGCCCGATGGCTCTGCGGCGATGATCCGCACCGAGATGCGAACGTTCATGGGCGACTATATCGTTATTCACGATCGTTATTTCGACACTAAAGGCCGACCGATCTCTAGACGCTCAAAATATCTTGATCTGACGACAAAGAAACCCAAGAAACCGACCGCCGAGATGCTCGATCCGAACAGCGAGTTTTTTAAGGCGGATTTTTACAAAACAGTAGCCAAATTACCGTTCGCACGCCTGCTGGGCGGCAAATAATATTATGAAAAAGCTATTTTCGATACTGATACTCTGGAGTTTTCTCACTTGCGTTCCCGCCGCCCTCGCCGACGAAGGCATGTGGACTTTTGACAACCCGCCGCTCAAGCAGTGGAAGGAGCGGTACAATTTTGAGCCGTCCAAAGAGTGGCTCGACAACCTGCGGCTCGCGAGCCCCAAATTTCCCGGGGCATCCGGAGCGTTCGTGTCGCCGAACGGGCTGATCGCGACGAACCATCACGTCGCGTCGGGCTATATCTCGCGGCTTTCGACGAAAGAACGCGACCTGATGAAAACGGGCTTTTATGCTTCGTCATCCGACAAAGAACTAAAGATACCTGACGCCGACATTTCGGTGCTCGTCTCATATGACGACGTGACCACCCGCGTACACGACGCCGCAAAGTCGGCAAAGACCGACGCCGAAGCGGCAAAGCTGCGCAGTGCGGCGATCTCCACGCTCGAATCCAGCTGCGACGCCGGACTCAAATGCGACGTCGTCAACTACTACAGCGGCGGCGAATACTGGCTGTACCGCTCAAAGCACTACACCGACGTCCGGCTCGTCATGTGCCCCGAGGAACAGGCCGCGTTCTTCGGCGGCGACTACGACAATTTTGTCTATCCGCGATTCGACCTCGATTTTTCGTTCGTCCGAGTTTATGAGAATGGGCAACCGGCCAAAACGCCGAACTACCTCAAATGGTCCGCCAAAGGAGCCGACGAGGGCGACTTTGTCGTGGTTTCCGGATATCCGGGCTCGACGTCGCGGCTTCTAACCGTCTCGCAGCTTGCCTATCAACGCGACGTCGGCAACCCGCTGCAGGCCGAGGTCTGGACCGTCCGGCGAAAGGCTCTTGAGGACTACTCAAAGCTCGGTTCCGAGCAGCTTCGCCAGGCGTTTTCGGGAATGCGCGGGTTTGCCAATTCGCTCAAGCGGCTGACCGGCCAGCAGGACGGCCTGCTCAATCCGCGAAATTTTGCACGCAAAGAGGCTGAGGAAAAGGACCTGCGGACCAAGCTTGCGGCAAAACCGGACCTCAACACACAGTACGCTCCCGCCTGGGATGCGATCGCCAAGGCCTACGTCTCGCTGCCCGCTATGGCAAAGAGGCTGGCATACTCGAACCTGACGGCATCGCGTTTGTCGACGATTGCATCGCAGATCGTCACTTATCAGATCGAGACCGCCAAGCCGAACGGCGAGCGTTATCCTGAGTATCGTGATACGCGGCTCGACGCGCTGCGTTCTTCGATAATGTCGCCTGCACCCGTTTATCCCGAGATGGAAGCGGCGTCGCTGACCGGCTGGCTCCGGCAGGCGGCAAAGGTGCTCGGCCCCAATGACCCGTTCATCAAGGCCGCTCTCGGCGGCCGCGACGCTGCCGAGGCCGCCCGGACCGCCATTCGCGACACCAAGCTCACCGACCCTGCAGCACGCAAGGCCCTGCTCGATGGCGGCCCGTCGGCCGTCGCTGCTTCGACCGACCCGTTGATCGTCATGGCCCGAAATGTCGAACCCGTCATTCGCGAGCTTCGAGCCTGGAACGAGCGGAACATCCTGGATGTCGAGACCGCCAACGGAACAAAGATCGCTCAGGCCCGCTTCGCCGTTTACGGCAAAACGATGCCGCCCGACGCCAACTCGACCCTGCGTGTCGAATACGGCCGCGTCAAAGGCTACGAAGAGGACACGACGCTCGTGCCGTTCAAGACGACGTTCTATGGCCTCTACGACCGTGCCGTCAGCTTTGACTGGAAATCGCCCTTTGACCTGCCGCGTAGCATCGTCGACCGCCGCACGCGCGTCGATCTTTCCGTGCCGGTCAACTTCGTGTACACGGCAGACACCATCGGCGGCAACTCCGGCTCGCCCGTCGTCAACCGCAACGGCGAACTCGTCGGCCTCAACTTCGACAGCAACAACCAAAAGCTCTCGAACCGCTACTGGTACATCGAAGAAGACGAAGGCTCCCGCGCCGTCGGCGTCCACACCGCCGGCATCCTCGAGGCGCTGAGGAAGATCTACGATGCCGACGCGTTGGTGAAGGAGTTGCTAGGTTCGTAAGCGAGCACCTCGGATGAGAAACTCATTGTAAAACCTAAGCCGATTAGGTTAACATGTTATGCCGACTGTTCATCGCGAGGGCGGGTTTGACTTCAAGATCAACACTGACGACCACGCCCCCGCGCATGTGCATGTTTGGTATCAGGGAGCGCTCGTGATCATCGACTTTGCCAGCGAGATACGCGAGCGAGAGGTCTACGGCGACATCACCGCTGCTCAACGGCGAAGGGCACTGCGAATTGTCAAAGAACAACATGGGCTTTTGATGATGAAATGGGCCGAAATACATGGATAGAAAAAGCCAGAAGACAGCACCCCTCGATCTCCCCAGATTGCGGGGCCTCGAGCAAATGGAGAATGCACCCAAGGCGCGAAGTGTCGCGCTTGACCGTTCCGGCCGAACATTAAAGATCGAGTTGATCAACGACGTAGTCCTTATGGTCCCGACGCGTCTTGTCCAGATCCTAAACGGGGCCGAGACAGAGCAGATCCGGGATGTCGAGATCCTTCTCGACGGAATGTACCTTCGATGGCCCCAACTCGACGAAGACCTGCGGGTGCAAAGCCTGATCGAAGGAACATTCGGGACCGCGAAGTGGATGAAAGGCCTAAGACAACACCTAACCGAACTCGGACGAAAAGGGGGCCAAAGCAAATCACCGGCAAAATCCGACGCCTCGCGAATTAACGGCGCCAAGGGCGGCCGTCCTCGCAAGGCGGTAAAAGATCGGGCATGACTCTCGGGCCGTCGGTGTCCACACCTAACCACGGCCTAGAGACCGCGTGCAGAAGAACGGGGTTTGGACCGACATATTGACCTCCCCTATTTAACCTTTCGTTTCTTGTGAATTGGGAACCATGAACTTCCGAAGATCCGGACACCTACCCACATGATGGGAGCAGTGTAAATATAGGGCACACCCAAATTTGCGACACATTTGAACAGTCCGTTATCCGCCTTGAGTCGCGATCGCCATCCTTTATTATTAAAGTAAGCCTTATCGTGTTTTTCACAGCAGTCTCTATATTTTCCCCCAAACCACATTGTGCAGCCGTCGGATTGAAAATCATTTGTAGGTTCTTTAACAACGGAGCCGGCAAAAGGAGGCTGACTATTTTGGGGGCCGCCTGATTGGGAATAGATCAGGGGTACGAAGGAGAGCATGATTACCAAGGTAAAAAGAGGCCTTATTCCCATACTCTCATTTTCGACGATCAGCGAATTTTGTATGTGCGATATCGCACATAGGATATTTTTTCTGGCGAAATGAGAAGGTGGGACGGTGGGACACCCGAACGAGTCCGGAGTCGTGAGTATTCGGTCTTAAGCAGGATGTTCGAGCATAGGAGATCCTGCGGCTCATAAGGCGCCGGTTCGTCAATGACTTAAAACGGGTCTGACACCACCTCTTGAAGGTGCCGATGTTAAGGATCAGCTCTTCTTAAACTTGAGCACGATACGCCGTCCGCGCGGTATTCTGGTCGAAGTGACGCCAATATAACTCGAACGCTTGGCGTAGCCGACGATGTATTCGACCTGGCCTTCGAACTGTTCGATGCTCTTTACGGCCTTGATATTCGAGGTCTTGGCCGCAAACCTCTCGCCGATCGTGCATTCCCAGTTGATGCCGCGAAAGACGATGCTCTTGTAATGCGGGCCGGTGATACGGAGGCGTTTTTCCGAGCCGTATTCCTGGAACGGCGGCTTGGCGTCGGAGACGGTGTAGTCGGGCTTTTTGATAAGCACGTCAAAGGTGACAGTTTCAAAATTGCCGCTCCTTGCCTTGGTCACGCTGCGTATGACGCCGTCTTCGTGACAGCGGTGCGATTGCGAGGGCGAGATATTGGCGAATGTCATGACAGCGGCGATCGCTGCCATCAATACGAAAGGTCTGATCTTCATTTTGGTCAATATTATTCGTCTGGATTTTGATTTTCAGGCACGGTGCGTCGAAAATGAATATGCCATCAGTGAGGGATTAAAGCAATTCCCGACAATCGTCCACATCATGACATCGGTAACGAAAAGGTATTCTGGTAGAGTTATCTTGATATGAATTTTGTCGATCTGTTTTCGCTTTCGCTTCATCGGGCGATTGCGGAAAAGATGCTTACGGACAGCGAAGGTATATTGAAGATCGCGCGCGATAATCTCGAACGCTGGCTTGCCAGCCCGGCGTTTGCGGTCCGAGGCAGACGAGCGTTATTAGAATGGAAAGAGATTATAGATAACTCTGCGCCTGAAGAGATAATACGGATAATCACGGCAGAAACGGATGAGGGACAGAGGTTGCGTTCATCATCTCCGTTTGCGGGTGTACTCACAGACCAGGAACGCGGCAGGCTCTTTAACACTTGTGCGGAAATCGGAACTATTTGAGTTGATTGCCGAAGTAGACGCGATCATACACGGTGAATTGCCGGTCATTGTCGGTTCTCAGGCCACACACGCGATATCAGCAAACCCACCGGAAATAGCCCTCGAGTCTATAGAGTGCGACTTCTTGTTATTCGGCGGTAAATCCGAAGAACGAAACCGTATAAACATGGAACTTGGTGTACTGAGCAGATTTCAGCGCGAGCGTGGTTTTTACGCGGATGCGCTTGGACTTGCGACAGTTGTACTCGCGTCGGGTTGGGAAGACCGCTTACGACCTTTGCTCGACGAGGAGGGGCGAATCGTTGCGAACTGCCTGGATATCTATGATGTTGCGGTTAGCAAGCTGGTCGCTGGTCGTGAAAAAGATCTCGACTTTCTTGAATCGGCATTAGCCTCAGAATTGATCGGCATCGAACAACTCCTTGACCGACTCCAATTAGTGAAATCGAAGGTCGAAAACGATACGCTCGCCGACAGGCTAGGCAGACTATCTGCCCGCCTGAAACAGGCAATGATACACGGCGCGTCGATCGAAGCCATCAAGGCCTTCAGTTAAAGACATTTATGCACTATCACTTGATCGGCATCTGCGGGACTGCGATGGCGAGCCTTGCGGGCATGCTGCAGGCTCGCGGCCACCGGGTCACGGGTTCGGACCAGAATGTGTATCCGCCGATGTCGACACAACTCGCGGCGCTCGGCATCGAGATAATGCACGGCTACAAGGCCGAGAATACCGACCTCGAGCGCGACGTGACGGTCGTCGGCAACACGATCATGCGCGGGAACCCGGAGCTCGAAGAGGTCCTGAACCGAAAGCTCCTGTACCGCTCGCAGGCCGAGATCGTGCGTGAAGAGTTCATCTCGATCCGACATTTCTGGTCGGCGGTGTGGTGCAGAATTTCGGGCAGAGTTTTCGGGTGACCGACAGCGACTATTTTGTGATCGAGGGCGACGAGTACGATACGGCATTTTTCGACAAAAAGCCGAAATTCATGTCCTACCTGCCCGAGATCGCGATTGTAGGCAATATCGAGTTTGACCATGCCGACATTTACAAGGACCTCGACGCGATCAAATGGCAGTTCTCGCGGCTGATGAACCTCGTGCCCGGCAATGGCCGTCTGATCTGCGGTGTCGACAGCCCCGCGGTCGTCGACGTGCTCGATTCGATGCAGGGTAAGCTGTTCACGACCGTCGAGACCTATGGGCTCAGCTCAGATGCGAAATGGCAGGCCCGCGAAATCGAGCTGTCGGGAGATAGGACGCGGTTCAGCGTATTCCGGGACGGCGATCGATGGGGCGATTTCGAGACGCATCTCTTCGGTGAATTCAACGTACGCAACTGCCTCGCCGTCATCATAGCGGCCGATGCGTGGGGCATTTCAAAGGCGAAGATCCAGGAAGCATTCTACACGTTCAAGTCGGTCAAACGGCGAATGGAGGTCCGCGGCGTCGAGCGCGGCGTGACCGTGATCGACGATTTCGCTCATCACCCGACCGCGGTCGATGAAACGCTAAAAGCATTAAGGCAAAAGTACGCTGCGAACAGACTGATCGCCGTTTTCGAGCCTCGTTCGCGTTCGTCACGGCTGTCGGTGTTTGAAGACCAGTACAAACGGGCATTTTCTCACGCCGATCAGGTCATCATTGCCGGCGTTTTCAATCCCGAGGACGCAAAGAAATACGGCGACACGCTGCTCGACGTCGACAAACTCGTAGCGGACATCGCCGCGACGGGTAAACCGGCATTCACGTTTCCCGACGCCGACGCGATCGTCGCGCATTTGGCCCCAGAAATGCGGGACGGCGACGTCGTCGCGGTAATGTCAAACGGCGGATTTGGCGGGATACATGAAAAGCTCCTTGATAAGCTACAGGTGAAGAAAGCAATAAAGTGAAAAGGTGAAAAAGAGAAAAACTGGAAAAATGAAAATGCCGCTGTCCGTACGAGCGTCGGTCATTTTCACTCTTTAACTTTTTCACATTTTCACCTATACTTCGAATGTTTTTGCTCTCTAAGACATCTCGTAAGATTCGCCCGTCCGGTTCAGTTGCGACGCCTTCGGTTCGGTTTTGAGAGTGGTTATTTTGAAATGGAAGCAGCTTGAATTTTTGGTGTAGGGTGCGTCGCTGTTATGCCGGGAGATCTTGCAAGAGTGAACCCACTTAACCTGCCTGTTTGCTTCTTAAGTCCAACAAACAAAAGGAAAATGAGTACTAAACTATATGTCGGCAACTTGTCATTTCGTGTGACAAGCGAAGATCTGCAGGAATATTTCGGCGCGGCCGGTGCGGTCGAATCGGCAAATGTCGTATATGACCGCGAAACCGGCCGTTCACGTGGGTTTGGTTTTGTCGAGATGGCTTCCGAGGACGAAGCTAATGCCGCGATTGCCCAGTTCAACGGGCAGGAATACGACGGCCGCAACATGGTGGTCAACGAGGCTCGGCCTCGCGAAGACCGTGCCGGCGTCGGCAGCCGCAGCGGACGCGGCGGCGGTGGCGGGTATGGCGGTGGAGGCGGCTACGGCGGCCGCGAACGCTGGTAGATGACAACGTGAAAATGTGAAAAAGTGAAAGGGTGAAAAAGTCGTTGATCTTCTTTTTCACATTTCCACTTTTTCACTATCACCTTAGGGATCAATTTTTCCGTTAAAATTTGCGAGGGCAACGACGATGTCGTCCATCAGCGAGGTGCGCATTCGCGTCTCGGCGACACCGTTTACGATGAACGAAACGACGAGTTGCTCACCGGCGGCTGTGGTCACGTAGCCCGAGAGGGCGGAAACCTGATCAAGCGTGCCAGTCTTACCGCGAAAGTTCTCGGATGCCGCGGTGCCCTTGAACCGGTTTCTCAAAGTGCCGTCGATCCCTCCTACCGCGAGACTTTCGCGCCAGACCTGGGCGTTCCTGCTCTGTTTGGCCATGTACGTATATAGCTGCACCACAGCACTCGGCGTGATCAGGTCGTGTCGGGACATGCCGCTGCCATCGTACTGCCGCACTGCGTCGTCGGGGATGCCGATCTCTTTCAGAAAGGCCGATACGACACCGAGTCCGGCCTGCGAGCTGTCGCCTGTTGCTCCATTCCTACGGCCAAGCTCTTCGCCAAGCGTCCAGAGTATGGTTTCGGTGTACATGTTCTGGCTCGGCTTCATGGTCTTTGCAGCGATCACTGAGAAGGGCGGTGATTCGAGCGTAGCGATCTGAACAGGCTCTAACAACCTTCCGTTCGGATCAAGCTGAGGCTGAGAGCGACCAGTAGGCGGCCGCGTGTTCTCGACCGAATTGTTTACAGTGCGGGCCTTGCCCGTTATAACGACGCCTCTTGCCCCGAGGCGTTCTTTCAGGACATTGATAAAGAGTTCGGCGACGTGACTGAACGTTATCGACCGGACACTTTCCTTGCTGCCCGCCTCCATGGTGCCAACGACTTCAATAATATTTTGATCGATGCGCTTTGTGACCTTTAGATTCTGACCGCCGTTGCTCACCGTCTGGCAGTTGTTCACGATCTGAATGAGCGAATTGGCAGGCGTGACAGTTATCAGGCAAGGTTGCCCGGAACCGGCTGCCGCCGGCTTGACCCTGAGATCGACGACGTTATCGTTCAACGGCAGGGCGGAGACCTCGGCACCCGAGAACGTTTGCATATCGTCCCACTCCCACGTTTCCGGCGTGGCAAACCCCCAAAAACGTTGTTCGTTGCCGATCAGGTCGCCTTCGACACGCTTTACTCCGGCGGCAACGATCTTGTCGACCAGCTTGTCGATTCCCCAGTAAGGATTGACCATGCCCGGGAACGCCGGGTCGAACGCATTCGAGATCGAAACGTCGCCGCCGCCCTGGATCACCAACGGTCCCTTGACAGTACCGTTCGCGTCGACCGGAGACCCTGCTATTATCTGCGTCTTGAACTTGAAATCCGGTCCGAGCCGTTCGAGCGCCGTCGCGACCGTAAAATTCTTCATGTTCGACGCCGGCACGAAGTATTTGTCCGCGTCGTTCTCAAAGATCACTTTGCCCGAGTTGAGCGAAACGATCTTGATCCCGACACGGCCGCGGCTCACTTCGGGGGCGTACATCCGCTGGCGTATGCGCTGCTGCAGTTCGCTGAGGGTCTGTATGACCGCCGGACTTGGCGAAGGCGACGCCACCGGAGTAGGCGTTGGCGTCGGCGTCGGCGTCGTGCGAGGCCGGTCCGTCTGAGCGAAGCTTACAAAGGTAAGGCTCGACAATACAAAACAGAGGACCAAAGCGCTGCGAAAAACCGTCGGTTTGAGTTTCCGGATCACCCCATGGATTTTACAGTAAGGCCCCGATGCCCGCCAAACAGAGCCTCCTGCGGTGCCGACAATTTAATTGAAGCCGCTTTTTTCAGATGGTAAGCTAAATGCACGGGACACCGGCGCATCTTGCCCCTGCCGGCAGTTACCGAGCCTGCCCGCTGCCAACAGGCCCGAAATGTTACGAAATTTCAAGATCGTCGTCATCCTGGCCTTCGCTGTTTTCGCCGCGTGGGAGTTTGTCGGCGGTCCGCCTGCGGCCGATGCAAGCGCTAGAGTCAGCACAACAACGCTGGCCGCGCCGACCGGCGTGACAGCATCGGATGGCGACTATTCGACCAAGGTCGGAATTCGCTGGGACACGATCCGCGGGGCGACTGTTTACCGGATATTCAGGAACACGATCAACGATCCGGCGTCGTCGACCGATGTCGGCACGACCGCCGCCAACTACTTTTTCGATCCTACGGCGGCGCAAAACCAGTCCTTTTTCTACTGGGTCAGGGCGGAGAACGCATTGGCAGTCAGTGAACTAAGTCCGCCGGACCAGGGAACACGTGCGAACGGATTCGTGACACCGGGACAGTTTTCTCCCCTCGGCCCCCCGCCGGCTCCCGCGGGCAACGAGGTCACAGCAGCAAAGGACTATCTCGGCAAGGCTCTTTTTTGGGATGAACAATTATCTTCGACCCGCACCGTCGCCTGCGGAACATGCCATCGTCCCGCTGCGGGTGGTTCGGACCCGCGCACTGCAGCCGCGGGAGCATCCGTCATAAATCCGGGGCCCGACGCTCTATTCGGAACAGCCGACGACATTTTTGGCTCGCCCGGCGTGCCGAAAAACAACCTTGACGGCACCTATGCAGTGGACCCGAGCTACGGTCTCGGTTTGCAGGTCACGGCCCGCCGGTCGCCTAGCTATCTAAATGCCGGCTACGCCCCCGACGGGATCTTCTGGGACGGTCGTGCGACCGATGCGTTTCGCGACCCGCTAACAAATACGGTACTGCTGCTGAGCGCGGCATCGCTTGAAAGCCAGTCTGCTGGTCCGCCGGTTTCCTCCGCGGAAATGGCCCATACTGGGCGCGACTGGACGCAGGTCGCATCACGCGTGCAAAACTCGACGCCGCTTGCTCTTGCTCTCAGCATTCCGGCGCCGCTCAAAACTTGGATCAATGGACGAACGTATCCCGATCTGTTCCAGGAGGCGTTTGGCAGCCCGGACGTAACGCCGGCACGGATCGCGATGGCGATAGCGACTCACGAACGCGTATTATTTTCGGACGAGACGCCTTTTGATCGTGATCTCTACGGCATACCTTCGCTGACGCCGCAGGAGATCAGCGGCCGGAACATATTCGTCAATCTGCAATGCACGACGTGTCACGACGGTTCGCTGCTGTCCAATCACCGGTTCGAGAATATCGGTGTTCGCCCACAAACGGATGATCTGGGCCGCGGCGGTTTTACCGGCGTCGCCGATGACAACGGGCGGTTCAAAACGCCGAACCTTCGTAACGTCGAGCTTCGGGCGCCGTTCATGCATAATGGACGGTTTGCATCGCTCGAAGACGTCGTCGAATTCTACAACCGCGGCGGCGATTTTGACGCGCCGAACGTCGATCACGGAATCATCCATCCGCTCAATCTCACGGCGCAGCAAAAGGCGGACATTGTCGCGTTCCTCAAGCGCCCGATGACCGATCTCCGCGTAAAGAACGAGCTGCCGCCCTTCGACCGTCCGCAATTGTATACCGAATCTAACCGCGTGCCCGTCGTTTCGGGCGCGGGGCGGGCGGGGACAGGCGGGATCGTCCCCGAGCCCGTCGCGATCTCGCCTCCGCTGCTCGGAAATCCAAATTTCACCGTCTCGATCAAAGGCGGAGCGGGCGCAGCCCAGGCGTACTTGTCGATCGGGCTGCAGGACCCGGGCGTCGGAGCGTCGATCCCGTCGAGCGGCACCTTCGCTTACAGAAACATCACCTTGAGCGGCGGCAGCGCTCCGGGCTACGGTTCGGTGAACATCGCGATACCAAACCTCCGCTCGATGATCGGCCGAACTTATTACGGCCGATGGTATGTTGTCGACGCCGGAGCAGTGGGCGGGTTCTCCGTCAGCCGCTTGTTCAGCTTCAAGATCTTTTCTCCGGACTCATCCCGGATCGCCGCCGTTAATGCAGATTTCGACGGCGACGGTCGGACCGATGTGTCGACCTTTCGCGACTCGACGGGTTTTTGGTACGTGTCGAACAGCAGCGGAGGCTATAATTTTGCCTCCTTTGGCCTCGCTACGGACAAACTCGTACCCGCGGACTACGACGGCGACGGCAAGACAGACATCGCGGTATTTCGCGACGGTGTTTGGTATGTGCTCCAGAGCGGCTCGGCGTTCACGGCGTTCCAATTCGGGACCGCCGGCGATATTCCGCAGCCCGCCGATTTTGACGGTGACGGCAAGGCAGACTACGCCGTTTTCAGGCCGTCGAACGGCACTTGGTACGTGATGGGTTCCTCGGCCGGGTTCAGCGGATTCCAATTTGGCCAGAACGGCGACCGCCCCGTCGCAACGGACTATGACGGCGACGGCAAGGCAGACTTCGCCGTCTATCGCGACGGGACGTGGTACATAAACGGAAGCACCACGGGATTTTACGGAGCAGTTTTCGGCCTCGCATCCGATAAACCCGTGATCGGCGATTACGACGGCGATGGCAAAAGCGACATCGCGGTCTGGCGGCCGAGCGACGGCGTCTGGTACTTCCTGCGAAGCACAGACGGCGGCTTCACCGGCATCCAATTTGGGATCTCTACCGACATCCCAACCCCCGGCGACTATGACGGCGACGGCAAGGCCGACTTTGCGGTATTTCGCGGCGGGACTTGGTATATTCTTGGGAGCTCGAGCGGCTTTTCGGCATTGTCGTGGGGCCTTGCTGATGACCATCCGGTTCCCGCGTCGATCGTTCCGTAACGCGCTTCGCTAAAACGCAACAAAGGCGGTGCCAAGACACCGCCTTTGTTGTGCCTGAATAGACAGCCAGTCAGATCATTTACATTTCGAATACCCGCAGTCCCTACACGAGTCGCAGCCGGAGGCGTGTTCGAGTTGGCCGCCGCATTCGGGGCACTCGCCGATGAGGTTCGACATTTTGGTCTCGATGGCGTTCATTTTGCCCATCGAGCGTTCCGATTCGGGCAGGTTGTTGAGCCTGCGGTCGATCAGCAGGATGCATTCGGCGACTGCCTGTTCGGGCGAAGTGAGCAGCCGCTCGTTGAACCAGACAGCGTGTGTCGCCGTGACCTTGTTCAGGCTGCGGGCAACTTCTTTGGCCTCGAAGCCGCCTCGGAGCATCTTTGACGCGAGCAGGCCGACGCCCGCGCTGATCGGGCCGGCGACAAAGACCTCGAGTATCCTCTCGCCGTTGTGATTGACGGTCACGTACAGGTTCTGGCCTTCAAAAGGTATCCGCCAGGTCGAACCCTGCAGCTCTCGCGGCCGTTCGACACGCATCGATTCGGCGATCGCCTCGCGACGCGCGGCCAACTCGGCGTCGTTTATTTCGAAATCCGCGTCGATCCCTTCAAATCGCACGGGCTCAGGGACCTCGACGGCTTTCGGGGCGGGAGTAGATTTCATCGAATTAAGCACCTGGCCTTCGCGGCTGCCGTCGCGGTAATAGCTCACCGCTTTGCAGCCGAGCGTTCGTGCCAGATGATACAACTCGTCAACCGACTCGACCGTATCGTCTCTTGCGCCGTTACAGGTTTTTGAAATCGCGTTGTCAACATGTTTCTGAGCTGCCGCAAGCACCCGAACGTGATCGATCGACTTGATCGCCATGGCGGAAATAAAGTGAGCGGGCAGTTCGGACTCGTGCGTCACAACGTATTCAGCGGCAGTCTTGATAGATTCCTCGTCGGTCTGGTTAACTTTGACGCCCAATGCTTCGGCGGCGGCTGTATGCACATAAGTCCGGGTCCCAAGCGTGTCTTGCCGGACGTAAGCCCATGAAAAATTGGGCTCGATCCCCGACGAAGTCTCAGCCACCAGCGAGATCGTACCTGTAGGTGCGATGGTCGTCACCTCATAGTTTCGCGGCGTCAGCGGGATGTCGTGCGGTATCCCGATCTCGTCGTAGAGGAAACTTGCATAAGCATCGCGATTTTTCTTGAGCTCCGGAAATTCGCCCTTTTCTAGCCCGAGACGTAGCGACGCCATCCACGCTTCGCGACGCACAAATCCCATGACGCGTTCCATCAGCTCGATCGATTCCTCGCTGCCGTAGGTAACACCGAGTTTGAGACAAAGATCGGCAAAACCCATGATGCCCAGACCGACGGGACGCGTACGCTTAACGACGTCGTCGATCTCCGGAAGCGGAAAATGTCCGGCGTCGACGACATTATCGAGAAACTGCGTGCAAAGCTGCGTTACCCGCGAGAGCCGCTCCCAATCGATCGTGCCTTCCCGACCGGCACGAATGAAGAACTTTGCCACGTCGATCGATCCCAAATTGCACGAATTGTTGAAATGGAGCTGCTGTTCGCCGCACGGATTGCAGGCGTATATAGGTCCCATCGACGCCATCATGTGGTTGTGGCGGTTGACCTCGTCAATAAAGATAATGCCGGGCTCGGCGTATTTATGGGCCGACGCGATGATCCGGTTCCAGATATCTGGGGCATAGACCATGCCGGGGATCGGCGGTTCTTCCACGACGCAATCCGAAAGATCGGCGGTCTCGAACGAAAGTTTGTCTGCAAATGTCGCCGTCGAGCCGTCAGGACGGCGGTAAACTACGTAATCCTTGCCTGTGACCGCGTCATAGACAGGATTGGTCCATGGCTCGCCGCCGAACTCGGTCTGGAACCACACTCCGCTGTCTACGGCGTCCATGAACAGGTCCGTGACCGTTACCGAGATGTTAAAGTTCGTCAGGCTCGTCTGGTCGTTCTTGGCGTGGATAAAACGCAGGATGTCGGGGTGCGAAATGCTCAGAATGCCCATGTTCGCCCCTCGACGGACACCGCCCTGCTTGACGACCTCGGTCGTCTGGTTGACGATGTTCATAAAAGACACGGGCCCGGACGCCACACCCCTGGTCGAGTTGACCATCGAACCCGCGGGACGCAGGAATTCATATGTCATGCCCGTGCCGCCGCCTGTTTGGTGGATGATCGCGACGTTTTGCGCGTGCTCCATGATGCCCTCGATCGAGTCGGGCACATTCAGCACAAAACAGGCTGCTAGCTGTCCGTTAGGCTTGCCTGCGTTTACAAGGCACGGCGTGTTAGGGATGAATTCGCGGGCGAGCATGACCGCGGACATGTCGGTGTAGAACTGGTGCTTTTTGATCGGATCGGATTCGGCCTTGGAGACGTGGCCGACAACGCGGCGGACGATATCGGCCCACGTTTCGAGTGGCTCGCCGTTTTCGTCCTTGAGCGAGTATCTTTTGCTTACTACCCTCTGAGCATTGATCCCAAGTGGGACGTATTCGCGTCGCGTGGCTGCTGCGGTTCCGTTGCCACTTCTGTTTTCGGCGGTGGCTCCGCCGGCAGATGTCTCAATGAGGGTACTCATCTCGTAGGTAGTCTCCTTATTTTCCAAGTTGCCGACCTGTTCGACACCGATTTAACACAATTTTAACATCAAAATCGTGCGTAGGGAATGCCTAGGCCTCTCGAATGTGGATAAGTGTTATTACCGGAACCGGCGGTTCGTCGTGGCTCCGAGTCCTGCAACTATCTCACAACATTTTCATAGTTGTCAACAGAAAAATACCACAATATATAGTGTCACTTTCGTTCATTACAACAACCAACGGCGTAACTGATGTAATCACTCAATTTGCGTGACCTGCGGCCGAAATTTGACATATTGTAACCGCGTTTCGGTAGACTTGAGTGTGATGGACCAGCTTATTCACGGGCTTGCGGCCGGCGGTGCGATTCGCGCTCTTTCAACGATAACCACCGACACGACTGCCGAGGCCATTCGCCGCCACCAAACGTCGCCGACCGTTTCCGCCGCTCTCGGCCGAATGCTGACCGGCGCGCTTCTGCTGGGCGCGACGCTGAAGGATTTTGACCGGCTGACGGCAAAGATAGAATGTGACGGTCCTGTAGGCGGCATATTTGCCGAGGCCAATGCCGCCGGCCACGTTCGCGGATATGTAAAGAATCCGGTGGCAGAACTGCCTCTGAGCTCAAACGGTAAATTCGACGTCAGCGGCATCGTGGGACAGGGAACTTTCTACGTCATGCGCGAGTCCGGTTTCGATATCGGCCTCCACCGCGAACCGTATATCGGTTCGGTGCCGATCACGTCCGGCGAGATCGCCGAGGACTTTGCCTACTATCTCGCAAAATCCGAGCAGATACCCTCGGCCGTGATGCTCGGTGTGCTGCTGAACAATACCGAACCGTTCGTGCTTGCCTCGGGCGGCGTGCTCATACAGATCATGCCTGGAGCGAACGAACATCTCGTTACCATGGTCGAGGACACCGTCGCCCATGCTCCTCATGTCACGTCAGCGATACGCGACGGCGCGACGCCCGAGGACCTGATCCGGCTCGTTCTCGGCGTTATCGACTTCGAGGTGATGTACGAGCGGCCGGTGTCGTTCAAGTGCACCTGTTCGTTCGATCGAGCCATCAACATGGTCTCGTCCCTCGGCCGCGCGGAAGTCGAGGACATGCTCGAAAAAGACCGCGGAGCCTCAATGACCTGCGGCTTTTGCAACGAAAACTACCTGCTTGATAAAGATGATCTTCGACGGATCCTGGACGAACTATGACCTGCCGGCGACTGTATCGATGAAAGGTGTGCGGACCATGCCTAAGCAAAGTGCGGGCATTCTGATGTACCGCCTCGACAGAGGTTTTTTAGAAGTGCTCCTCGTTCATCCGGGTGGTCCGCTTTGGAAATCCAGGGACGCCGCAGCATGGTCAATACCAAAGGGCGAATTTCTTCCCGGTCAGGACCCGCTTGAGAACGCCATCCGCGAATTTGAAGAGGAACTCGGCTCGCCCGTCGCCGGTGAATTCCTGACGCTCAAACCTGTCCGCCAAAAGGCCGGAAAGCTCGTCCACGCATTTGCCGTCGAAGGCGAGCTCGACACGAGCAACATTCAGAGCAACACATTTTCAATGGAATGGCCGCCACGCTCGGGCCGCATGCAGCAATTCCCCGAGATCGACCGCGCCGAGTGGTTCGACACCCCAACCGCCAGCCAGAAGATCAACCCCGCCCAACGGTCCTTCCTCGACGAACTCGCAGAACGACTTGGGGAATGACAGAACCAAATGCGTGACCTAAGGCCCGAGGCTTTGCCCGTCGATGTGCGGCGAAACTCTGTTTCACCGAAATAATGTATATTTATTTCGCGGCTACGCCGCCTGTCTCTGACGCTGCAGAGCTCGGCAGATCCGAAATCGGGAAGCGGAGCATCGCCGCATATCGATCGTCAGAGCCGAAACCGAGTACCTTGATCAAAATGCTCTTGCGTAAAGTAAAAACATCCTTCCTCGTCGCATTTCTGTTGATACTGTCATCGATCGTCGGTAACGGTCAGGCAAAGCGTCAGACCGAGGATCGGTTGATCGTCACACCGACAAAGTTCAAGTTGCAGGCGACAAATGTGTCATACCAGGGAGAAGAATGTACGCCGAGCGACCCGTCGGATAAGGTTTACGGTCTATCGAGCGAAGCGATAAAGATCGGTAACGACATCTATTACGAGGGACACCGTTACTGGACATACGGCCGCGGCGAGGGGATGGCGACGGAAAACTCGTCCGCTAAGACCTGCCGGATATATAGAATGTCGGGTCTGGCAAAAGCCGCCGGATGGCCGAGACACGCTGATGATGATGGATACGTGCCTGAGTCGACGCGCGGATTACACAGAGTCGGGAACACGCTGTGGATGGGAAGCAACGCGATCGGTATCGCGGTTTTCGACGTGGTGCGTAGGACCTGGTCCCGGTACGACGTCAAATCCGAGGTCGTGCCGGGTGCACACGTCGGGGTCAACTACGCCGACGACGACTATGTATTTGTCTCTGCCGGCGAGTTTCCCGGCGCCTCGATGCATATTTATTCAGTGAAACGAGATAAATGGCTCGGGCTAAAGGCCGTCTCTACCAAGCTGTTCAGCGAGTTTGGATACACGACCGGAATGGTCCAGGTCCCCGTCGACCACAGATCCCTGGCCAAACAAAAATACTTTCCGATCGACTGGACCGTAATGTACCCAAAGATCTCATCCGCCGATAACGGCGAATCATATGTCTTCGTAACCGAATTCCCAACCTCGAAAACCGCCTACAAGATCACCCGTTCACAGCTGGAGCAGGTGTTTGCCGGAAAGCAACAAACCGCGGTTGCAGTCCAGCGTGAGCCGCAAATGCTCCCTCCTTGAATAGGAGCGGTGGCGGCCGCTTCGGTCGACGGGGTCGTAGTTCTGCAAAATCAGATTCAGTTAGCGTGGTATCGGTGTCTTTTTTTGGCTGACGCGGTATTGCTCCTGTAAAATCTGGTTCGAATGCAGAAAGGGAAGCCACGTAATGCACGTCCCCACAACCGAGCTTACCTAAACGAGCGCCGCGCCGGGCTCCGAAAACGCCTTACTTCCGCGGAATCCGCCCTCTGTAAATACCTGGCGCTTGAATTGGATCTGAGTCTAAGAACTACCACCCCGTCAGCAGCCAAAAAACGGCTGCTGCCACCCCTCCTATTCAAGGAGGGGAGCTGATCACGGTCTTCATTGCATTATTCTTCTTCCTGCTAGGGATCCAACGGAAAAACCCGCCGGCGTTGGCCGGCGGGCTTTCCTGGGCAGATGGGCGGCCATTTTTAGCTGAAAATGTTCTGGGCGCGATGATTGGTCTCCCAGTCCGCTTTTAGGGCGGCTGCGTCTTCGGCCGTTTTAGGCTTTACGCCTAATACGGTACCGCCGTTCTTGACGCCGTTTTCGTAAGCGATCGCCCTGTCTTCGGGAATTCCCCAGCCGACAAGTGCGCCAACTAAGCCACCGGTAAGGCCACCGGCTCCGGCTCCGGCGAGGGCGGCTGCCAGAGGGCCCCACACTACCAAGCCAAGTCCCGGCAAGACCAGATTTGTACCGATTGCCGCGACACCGGCAATGATCGCCCCTAGTGTGCCGCCAATAAGGCCGCCGACGCCTGTTCCTTCGGCCGCTTTAGTGCCAAGTTCGGAGTCGGCGTCGTTGGCGTAGTATTTCTTACGCGTTTCGTCGGACATGATCACGTTAATGTCGTTATCCGAGTAACCCCGGTCACGGAGCGAATTGTAGGCGCTCTCCGAGCTTTCCTTGTCGTTAAATAATCCCGTCAAAATGCCAGAATCTTGTTTCGGACTTGTAGCTTGTTCAGTCATATTATTATTCCCCTTGTTTATTTGTATTCGAGTTTCGCCCGCAGTGAAGAGCCGGGCCGTGGATCGCCGGTTAAGTAACCAACGAAGATGGGACTTATGCCGGTTCAGGAAGCGTAACCGTACGCCCTAAAACATAAGAAAGATTTAGATCATTTGGAGCTCTTTTTGGTCCCCGTTTTGGGGGCGCTTTTGGCAGTGGTCTTCGCCGACGCGGCATTTGCCCTGGCAGCCGGCTTTGCCGCGGGCCGTTTCGCAGCAGTTTTGCCGTTCGCCTGATCTTTGGGCGTTCCGCCGAGGGCTTCTACCGCAGCATCCCCAGCGCCCTCGACCGCTCCAACGGCGGCGCCCGAAAGCATCTCACCCGCCACTTTTTTTGCCTTTCCGAGAATTGAGCCGACCGAACTCTTGTCTTTGGCCTTTTTCGCCGTTGTCATAATTTCATTTCCCCCAGTTATTATTTGGTTACTTTCCGGCTGATGCAGACGCCGACTTCTGAAAGTCCTTTTTCGCCTGCTCCATCTCAGATCCGAGTTTATTGAGAATCTCGGAGTCAAATTGCTCCTTGACGAGTGGGAACATCGTTTCCTCTTCTTCCTTGACGTGATGCTCGACATCCTCGATAAGGACCTTCAATTTTGGTTCAAATTTAGAGCTTTCCTGTGCCAGCCCATCCAACTCCTTTAAGAACATCTTTACCTGATGATGCTCCTCGATACCCTCTAAGGTGATGTCAACGAGAGCCTTGTTACCTTCAGCTTTAAGCTTCGGGTAAAATATCGTTTCCTCGATATGGGTGTGGGCGTCGAGTTCGGCTTTGATCTTTACAAAGATCGCCGGACGCTCGATATCGTTGTTGGTCTTTATCTTTGCAAATAAGTCGGCTACAGCCTTGTGATCTGCTTTTAGCAATTCAATTGCGTTCACGATTAATCTCCTATCCTTCGTACTGTCATTTCATCAAACGTTGTCGTCTGAATACACGAACAGTATCACTGACTATCTTGGCGTTATGTGTGGAATCGTACAGGGAGATGATTTAGATCGATTTTTCGAAAAGAAGATTACAAGGCCACCGGATCACAACCTGAGCATGTGTTTGCCGGAAATAAGGGAAAGATCCGAGTTAAACCTTAAAGCTCGCAGCGGCTATGTCGCTGCGGCGGGGAAGATGGAGGAGCGTTGTGAGAATGCCGAGGCCCGAGAACAGGAAAAACCATTGGTAATCAAAAGCGAACGCAAGCACGAGCCCGAACAAAGAGATGGACTCGGCTAGGGCGCAACCGGCGATCATTGCTGTTTGTACCAAGGCTATGTTTTGCTCAGCTACGGACTGGGCCAGAAACTTGTTACGCAGCCCGAACGATAGCCCGAAGTTGGCGAGCGAGATCATCGCGATCACAACGACCACAACCGGATTTTCGCCCAACAGCGGTTTTGTCAGGTCAAATCTGAGCAGCTCGGGCTTCACGAAGAGAGCAAGCCCGGCAAACAAGAACTGCGATACGAACAGGGCGACCCAAATCACCATAAACGTCTGGTAAGCATCACTGGGGTTTATCTTTTCATTCGGCATTCTTGATCGCCTCGCTAACTGCTCATCACCTTTCAGCTTCAGTGTTTCAGCCTTCCAGAATTCACCTGTCGGCTAAACACTATTCGGGGCGATTTATTATATTCAAAAAGCACTTTCTGCTACCAGTCAGCCGAAGAGCACCCGGATTAAACTCCAATTCCTGAGCTAGGGATCGGCCGCTACTATAGGCCTTTTCAAAGCCCGTAGCTCTAAGTGCGATGCCGCACAGACAGCCAGATGTTACGCGATCTAATATCGATGCATGACCATGATAGATCCTGTGACCTGGAACATACATAGAGCCGATGGTTCTTACGTTGGACAGTCTACCGCCTTTGCCGGGCAAACAGCATTTTTGGATTGCATGTCGGTGACAGGCAGGCGGATGATCGAAAGTGAGATCGAGATGGAAGCCCTAACCGGTCGAGCAGCACGGATCGAATATCAACAGGAAAAATTTACTCTCACGCCGCTTGCGCGCCCGTAGGCAGATGTCTCAGACTCCGATCCGTCACCGCGGCAGCAGCGACGGCGGATCTCGCACGCCACGCCTATTGTGGCAGATAATTAGTCATTATCCACTTGCCGTCCTTCTCGAGTAGCAGGCCGATGATCTCGATGACGGGTTTGCGGTTTGAGTAGTCGCTCTGGTAGGCGAGGATGCCGAGGGGGCGGTCCGTTTTCGGCGGGAGGGCGCTCGTAAATGCCGCGGCGATGAGTTTTCGCGAGCGAAGATCTCCGAGGGTGCCGTTTACTTTCTTGCAGTAATCGATCCAGAACGATTCTGATGTGTCCTGCTTTGAGATCGGCGAGAGCGGGGTGTAGCTCTCACGGCATTTCAGGCCGTTCCACAGGCCAAGCCAGGGAATCGCGACCTTTTCGCCGCTCGCTATCTCGGCGTCGAACGGCGTGTCGGCCTGGCCGCCTTTTGCGACGAAGCTGATCGAGTTGACGAGGTTCTCAAAAAGCGCGTGGTCCTCTTTTTTATAATCGACTTTCGAGATATGCAGATCGATCCAGTATCCCTGGATGACGTATTCGGCATACATGTCCAGCACCTTTAACGGACGGCCCTTCACCTCGGGACGGTAAAACTCGAAATAGCTGAAATCCCTTATCTTTGACTTTGCAAGGTCCTGATACTTGCCCCATGCCGGATTCCCTAGGCCAAGCACATAGTCGCGGCACTCCTCGCTTGACCGGCATTTGTCGACCGGCTCGATGTAAACGGACGCGTTCAGCTTGGTCGATTCGCTCACCATCATAAAGTACGCCGACTGCTCGTCAGGCTTTGCCTGTACCCCGGTGATGTCGAGGTCCTTGCCGAGGAGCCGCATCGTCCACGGCGCCTTGATGGTAGTAAGCTGCACACCATCCACAAATGCCGATTGTGCGAAACAAAGGCCGTGAGACAACACGAGAAGAGCGAGTGAGAGCAGTGTGGATCGTAGTTTCATAATGTTGGTTCAAAAATTCCTGTGAGGAATAAGAATGAAGACCTTCGCAGGGATAGTAGCAGAGATCCCCTGCAACTGACTTCGGGAGCCACAAAAAGCTTGACGGCTGTCGGCTTATGTGATACATTGTTGCAAGCATGATACGTTCGTCATCATCAAATCTTTTTTACTGTGGCACATGTGTGTTGCGATTTTTTGTAATTTCTCGGGAACGGGCCCTGAAGTGTGGCTTAAACCATTTAGTTTCAGAGACTTGCCGCCGTTTCGATGGCTTGGAACGCGGGTGGAACGCTTAGGAACGCTTAAGATCGGCCATCAGGCGTAAATGATGATAATAATGGCTTTATCGGAAATTATGTGAGGCAGGTGTTCAGCGGATGTTCGCGAACACTAGCAGGAAATGAGACGGACGATCAACATTTCGGTGCCTGAGGAGATGCACGCTTACCTGCGTGAGGAGTGCGGCCATTTGTCGGTGAGCGAGTACATCCGCTCGCTTGTCCTCCGCGAGCAGCAGCGTCGAAATGACTACGCGGCCAGGCCAGTCATCTCGCCGGTCCGCGCCAACGATTGCGTCGTCATCGCCCAAGCCCTCGAACAGGTCGAGAAACTAAAGGCGATCCTCGTGCAAAAAGATCGGTAGACGAGTAGGTAGGTTCTTTGAAAAGCAAAATGAGATCAAGATCTGAGAGTCCGGTATTCGCCTCGGAAGTAGAGAAGTGGACGGTCGCCGGCGATGCGAACGCTTTCGACTTCACCGACGAAGATCGAATGGTCGCCGCCGCTGAGGGAATGGCGGAGCCGGCATTCGAGGTTTACAAGGGCATCGGTCAGGATGGGAGCCCCAAGTGCACCCATCTCGAATCCGACGCCGTCGAATTTGTCGAAGTAGGGAGCGGCAAACTGCTCAGAAACGTCGGCTTGGTTCTCGCTTAGGATATTGACGACGAAAAGTTCTGATTCCTGGAACGCGTAATGACTTGCGGTCGTTTTTTCAATGCATATCAGTACCATCGGCGGTTCGAGCGAGACCGAGCAAAAAGCCGAGACCGTGATGCCGTGGAGCTTGCCGGCAGCGTCCCGCGTAGTGACCACGGTGACGCCGCTCGCAAAATTTCCCAGGGCCGCTCGAAATTCATCCGGACTGACAGGCATAATTGAGGTACCTGGTTCGCAGCAGGCATGTTAAACGCTACAAAAAAAAGAACATGTCGTCAACGAAACAGCATGCACGCCTGTTGCCGCACCCCAGAGGCGCAGGATATTCTTCAGGAATGGCCGATCGATCGATCGAATTGAACGAGTTCAAGGCCGAGTGCCGCACGCTGGTCGACGCGGAGCTCGAGCGGCTCGTTCCGGCGGCGACATCCGAGCCAAAGCGGCTTCATGAAGCCATTCGTTGGAGTCTGTTCGCGGGCGGCAAACGTTTTCGCCCTGTGTTGATGCTCTCGGTCGGCCGAACGTTCGGTATAGACCCGGATTCTTTGATCAGGGCAGCGTCGGCGGTCGAGATGATCCACACATTCTCGTTGATCCACGACGACCTTCCGGCTATGGATAACGACGATCTCAGGCGTGGACGCGAGACTTGTCATATACGATTTGGCGAGGCGACAGCGATACTCGCAGGCGATGTGCTTCAAACTCTTGCGTTCAAAGCGCTTGCGGGCGACGACGGTCACGCGGCCGCCGACCGGATCCGGGTCATCGCGATCCTGGCGAACGCCTCGGGCACGCCCGACGGGATGGTCGCCGGCCAGCAGCTTGACCTCGAAGGCGAGGGCAGAGAGCTTGCCGTCGCCGAGATCGAGGCGATCCACGAACGAAAGACCGGTGCCCTGATAACCGCTTCCGCCCTGATTGGGGCGATCCTGAGCGGAGCAGCCCCTGCAGAATTGGCCGCGATCGAAAGGTTCGCGTCCCGGCTCGGGCTTCTTTTCCAGATCACGGACGACATTCTGGACGTTACGCAGACGACCGAGGCGATGGGCAAAACGGCAGGAAAGGACATAGGTGCGCAGAAGGCGACATATCCGGGCCACTTTGGCGTCCTGGGAGCTCGTAATATGGCGCAAACCGTTTGCGATCAGGCAATTGCGTGCCTTGTCAGCGTCGATCGCGACACCGGCCTGCTTGCGTCGCTCGCTGTCGACATACTGAACCGAAGCAAGTGAATTCGAAGGACGGAAATCAGGCCTTATTACGAGTGTTATCTTAATGCCTGCCCCGGAAATGAATTCTTTCCCTTCATCCACTTATCAACGCCTGGCAAAGCCCGCCCTCATGACGGCCGCGGTTGTCTTCGCGTATTGGGCGGTCATCATCAAGCTCGGTATCGACTGGTGGAGCGACGAGAATTACTCGCACGGGCTGCTTATTCCGTTAGTCATCGGTTTTATCATCTGGAACGAACGCTCGGAATTACGCGATACGTCTAAACGGCCCGGCGTCTGGCTGGGCTCTGTCGTCATCGTGCTTGCGCTCTTGATGCTCGCGGCCGGGGCTCTCGGTGCCGAGCTGTTTACCCAACGCATCTCGCTTGTCCTGATGCTGGCGGGACTGGTCATTTACTTTTTCGGCGAGAGATTGCTGTCGATGCTCGGGGTATCGTTCGCACTGCTGCTGCTCGCGATACCGATACCACAGATCCTGCTCAACAAGATCGCCTTTCCGCTGCAGATATGGGCATCGCAGTTGGCAGTGTGGTTGATCCGTCTGACAGATGTTCCTGTGGTCCGAAACGGCAATATCCTCGATATTCTGCCGCGCGGTTCGACGCAGACTATCTCGCTCGAGGTAGTCGAGGCGTGCAGCGGCATCCGCTCGCTCAGCACGTTGATCACCCTTGCTCTGATCCTGGCGTACGTGACTCGGGGACGCGAAGGCGATGGTGCACGGCGCGCGCGGTTCAATACACCGGACTTTTGGCGGGCGACGATCCTAATGGTGTTGGCGGTGCCGATAGCCGTTGTCACAAACGCCGGCCGCGTCGCGGCGACGGGCATCGGGACTTATCTTTACGGAAAGCCGGCGTCCGAAGGCACGGTCCATGAGCTGTCGGGTTGGCTCGTCTATGTACTCGCACTCGGTATGTTGATCGCGGCAAATTCAGTTTTGCAGAAGATATTTACGGGATCTCTCACCGAGCGCCCCGCGACACCGGTTGGTGCAGCTTCTCGAACTCGGTCTGTTCCTGTCTGGCCCGCCGCGGCCGCCATTATTATGGCGGGCCTCGCGCTGGGCTGGTTTACCGCTCGCGGTGAGGTAGCGGTTCCGCGTTCGGAACTTACGGCGTTGCCCAAGGTCCTTGGCGAATGGCAGCAGCGCGGAACGGATTTCCGATTTGATCCCGGGACCGAATCGGTGCTTGGTGCGACCGATTACGCAATGCGCGAATACACCTTCCGTGACGGGCGCGTCGCGAATATATACGTCGGCTACTACGCCTCGCAGCGGACCGGCGCGACATATCACAGTCCGCAAAATTGTCTTCCGGGAGCCGGTTGGGTGCTCAAAGATCCGGGCTACATCGATGTTCCGACTAGCGACGGCAGAACCGTGCGTGCTAACCGCTACGTCATCGAGAACGGCATTTACAGCGAGGTAATGATCTACTGGTACGAGGGCCGCGGGCGCACCGAAGCAAGCGAATACGCCGACCGCCTGAATACCGTCATCGACAGCGTTTCACGGCGTCGGACCGACGGCGCGATGATACGTGTGATGACGGCGATCGGGAACGATGAAGACGCCGCGACAAGAGCCGCCGTCGATATCGCTGCCCGACTCGAAGAAAGCCTGTCCCCATTCGTTCCGAGGTGATCTTGATGAAGCTGAAATGCCCGTTAGATCCGACCGTTTGAATTGATGCGACCGCAAATTCTGCTTCGACTCTGCCTAAATCTCCTAGATTCCAAAAAAAATCGCGATTTTTGCCTTAAAAATCTGAAATCCGGCCTCGATTGAGTCTATTTCAAGACACAGGCGGGAGTTCGGCCTTTCTCGAACCCCTTGATCTTGAAAAATCGAGCTTTCCTCGGCTGCGACTGGCTGGATATGTCGCGGGCCATCGGAAAACAGGTAGTTTTTGACGGTTCGGTGGCCATCGCCCCGGATGCCGGACTTTGTTCAATCACAACCGAAAGATCTTCAACGTATGTTGTACAAAGAGTGCCCCGATCAAGAGACCCGTGTCTTCAGGCTAACAGCTATCCTTTTACTAGGTCTGGTCTTCCTGGCTTGCGGCCATTCAACCGACAAGTTTCTTGCACGCGGCGAAGAATACCTCCAAAAGCGTAAATTCCACGATGCATTGATGCAGTTTCGTGCGGCGGCCGAGTCTGACAAGGATTCGGCGAGAGCCCACTGGGGCTTGGCCCGCGCCTACGAGAATCTCGGACAGTTCAACGAAACGCTTGACGAACTCCGCAAGACCGTCGAGCTCGACGAGAACAATCTCGACGCCCAGGCGCGACTCGGGAACTACTTCCTGCTTGTTCAGCCGCCACTGATCGCTGAGACCGAGAAGATCCAGGAAAAGATCGCGGCCAAAGATCCGAACTTCGTCGAAGGCCAAATACTCAAAGCCTCGATCCTCGCCACGCAGAACCGGCCAGAGTCCGAGGTCGTCCGTAAGATCGACCAGGCGATCGTCATCGATCCAAAACGGATCGAGACGTACGTCAGCCTTTCCCGTTATTACATGACGAAGGAAAAGGCGCCCGAGGCCGAGGCCGCTATCCAGCGAGGCATCGCTGCCGACCCATCCAGGGCTCTTGGAATGACCGAATACGGCCGGTTCCTGATGTACGCCGGCAGGACCGAAGACGCCGAAAAACAATTTAACCTGGCAATTACCGCGGAGCCGACGAATATCGAAGCGCACGAGGCGATGGCCGAGTTCTTTGCCTCGACGCGGCAGAACGAAAAGGCCGAGGCAGTCTACAAGAGACTTGTCGACATTCAAGAGGGTAGTCCCGAGAGCCGGCTCGAGTTAGCAGATTTCTACGCCAATTCACAGCGTCAGACCGAAGCGATCACGACCCTCGACCAGATCATTTCCGATTCGCCGGAATACGTTCTCGCCCGTTATCGAGTGGGTCAGATATATCTCGAACGCAAGCAAACCGACAAGGTCAACGAACAGCTTGCGGCGCTCTTTAAGATCAACGACGCTGACCCGGAAGCTCGTCTCCTGCGTGCTCGGCTCGAGATGTTCGAGACGCGGTCGGAAGATGCCGTCAAGGACCTCGAGTTCATTCTCAAGAAGCAGCCGAGTCATCGTGAGGCTCTGTTCTATATTTCCCAGGCAAAGCTCGAGCTTGGTCAAACAGACCAGGCAAAGGCGTTCATAGCCGACCTTGAGCAGTACCATCCCAGATTTCTGCGTGCCGGGTTGCTGAAGATCCGTGCCGCAATGGCCACCGGCCAGCCCGCAGAGGCCCTCAAATTTGCGAACGATCTGTACGAGAAAGCCGGTGCGACAACGGCGAATGCCGACACCAATTCGGTCGCATTGCAGGACCTGCAGACCAAGGCACTGACGGCTCGCGGGCTCGCTCTTCTCGAACTTGGCCGCAGTGCGGAGGCGAAAGCCACGCTGCAAGACGTGGTAAGACTTTCGCCCAACTCGTCACCCGCGTACGTAAACCTTGCCAAGGCGACAGCGTCGGACAAAGACCTGCCGAGAGCCCTGGACCTTTACGCAACGGCACTCGGGCTCGATGGGTCCAATTTCGACGCATTGAGTGGCTACGTCGACGTTTCTATCAGGCTTCAGCGGCAGAAACAGGCCCATGACAAGGTCGATGAGGCCGTTGCGCGAAATGCGGGCCGGGCCGACGTTCTCGCGGCGCTTCACTACCTTAAATCGACGGTCTTCACATCAAGCCATGATTCGGAGTCGGCAGAGAACGAACTGAAACAGTCTATCGATCTCGACCCGGATTATCTGCCGGCGTATCCCGCGTATGCTTCGCTGCTGGTCGCGAGGAACGAAACGGCAGCCGCTATCGCGCAGTACGAGAAGGTCGTGCAGATGAAACCATCGGCACCTGCATATACGGTTCTTGGGATCCTTGAGGATTCGCGGGGCGAGTATGTCGCAGCAGAAAAATATTACCGCCGGGCCCTCGAGATAGCACCCGATACGCCGATCGCCGCTAACAACCTGGCGTGGCTGATAGTTGAGACGCAGGGGAATCTCGACGAGGCCCTGCAGCTTGCCACTCAGGCAGTATCCAAGAATCAGTCGGTCGCGGGTTTTTACGACACGCTGGGTTATGTGTACCTGAAAAAGGGGCATTTTTCGCCGGCGGTCGAACAACTTCGTAAGGCCGTTGCTCTCGATGAGAAATCAGGGCGACCGGCAAATCCCGGTTATCGGGTCCGGCTGAGCATGGCGCTTGCCTCGTCGGGGGACAAAGTTTCGGCGAAGAGGGAAGTGGAGACTTCGCTTCGTTCGAAGAACGAATTGACCGAACAGGAAATCAGCGATGCAAAGAGCGTCCTTGCCAAGCTCTAGCTAACCAACGACGCACCGCTGTTGTTTGTGACATATGTTTGAAACGCTGGACATCGCCGTTTTTCAGCCGCTGCTTCTCGGTATACCGGAGTCGCTGGGGTTGCTGGTGTTCGGCATCGGACTGGTAACGATGGCGATGCTCCTGAGATGGATACTTGGCGAAGGCAAAGAAACCAAGACCGATGAGAACCTGACGAAGGAGATCACTGAAAGGGCCACGAACGGATAATTGAGATGAGTGCTGAATTCAGACAACGGACCGCCGGCGAGATCGCGGCAATGGTCAAACGGCAAAAATGGCTGATCTTACTGCCCATGGTAACAGTCACCGCGGCGATCGGCTACGTGGTTTACAAGCTTCCGAGCATCTACGAATCGACGTCGCTGCTTACGGTCAAACCGCCGACAATTTCATCGAACCTCGTGCAGTCGCTCTCGAACGAGGGCCTGTCACAACGTCTTCAAACGATTAATCAGGAAGTTCTGAGCCGTTCGTCGCTGGAGCCGATGGTGCAAAAATACGATCTCTACAAATCCGAGCGTAACAGCGGTATGCCGATGGAGCTGATCGTCGAGAAGATGTACAAGAACATAAAGGTCGAGCTCGAAGAATCCGGTGATCAGAAGGTTGCGGCTTTTCGTCTTCGGTATCGCGATCGCGATCCTCAGGCGACGCGAAACGTGACTGCAGAACTCGCCAGCAAGTACGTCAACGCCCAGATCCAGACGCAAACTGAGATAGCCGAATCTACTAAGGACCTATTCGATCGGCAATTGAACGAGAAAAAGACGGCGCTCGACAACCTGGAAAAACAGCGGCTCGACATAATGACCGCGAACGTCGCTACTCTCCCCGAATCTGAGCAGGGCATGGTCGCCCAGCTTGGCGGTTTACGGGACCGCGAGGGAAACATCACCAAGGAAAAAGAGGCCTTGATGAATGAACGCGGCCGACTCAGCGATGCGATCGGGGCTAATAACCGCCAGATGAGGCTGATCGAGGATTTTGGGGAGAAGGAGACCCAGGACACGGCCCGTCAGGCCGCTGACCCCGAAAGCTCGCCGGGATATATCGAGATGATCAAGAAGCGAGCGGACCTCAACGCCCAACTGGATAATCTATTAAAGGTTTATAAGGACAAACATCCTACGGTGGTCGCTAAACAGAGCGAGATCGCCCGCGTCAACGAGGAAATAGAGAATCTCAGGAAAAGTTCAGATCGAAAGGTTGCGTCGGCGACTCGCTCAAGTTCACGAAAGGCTGAGCTGCAAAAAAAGAGCCTCGAGCTCGAGAACCAGCGAATCCAGGGCCAGATCGGCCAGATCGAACAGCAGATGGCCGCCAAAGATAATGAAATAAAGCAGAACGCGGCCCAGATCGCGGCACTTGAAACTCGGATCAACCAGATCCCGAACGTAAAGGTCGCCCTTGAGGGGATCACGGCGCAATATCAATCTGCGAAACAGACCTACGACGAGATTCTCAAGAAAAAGAACGAAGCCGAGACCGTGGTCGGCGTGGAGACCAACGCACAGGGCGAAACGATCCGGGTACAGGACCCGGCGAACATCCCGCAATCGCCGGTCGCGCCGAAACGGTTCTTGTTGACGCTCGTCGGCACCGGGATCGGCCTTTTACTCGGCCTGTTCTTCGCCGCTTGCGTTGAAGTCCCGCGTCTGTTCAGGATCCAAAACATTGCGGACGTAAAACACTATACGGGCTTACCGGTGCTTGCATCGGTGCCTCCGCTCCTTTCGCCGGCAGAGAGAACGTGGATCAGACGTGCCTCGTGGCTAAAGCTGCTTGGCGGAGTGATCTCGGCCGTCGCGATCATCCCGATAGTCGTGATCATCCTGGAAATGACCAGAATTTTTGAAAGGATGGTGTCGTAACGAGAGGCAGTTAACGCACCTCTCGACCCGTGATGCCGTGACGGCTCAAACCGTGTTCATCGCCGCCTTTTTTGCGAGGTAAGTATGTACAAAGAATTTTTCGGCTTAGATGATTTTCCGTTCACTTTGACGCCTGACCCGCGGTTCATCGTGTTCACGCCAAGCTACAACGAGGTTCTCGCGAGCCTTTATTACGGCCTCGAGAACGCGAAAGGCCTCATCGTCCTGACGGGCGAGGTGGGCACAGGCAAAACGACGGCACTTCGCTGGATACTTCGGCGTCTCGATTCGAGCGTGCTTGCGGCGTACGTTTTCAATCCGCGGCTCTCGATCGACGAGTTCTATCACCACGTCACTCAGATGCTGGGCATCAAGGACTGGAACAACAAGGCGGAATTACTGACGGTGATGGGCAAGGTCCTTGAAGAGCGCCATCGCCGCGGCCTGCGTACCGTGATAATCATCGATGAGGCCCACGAACTCTCGGATTACGTTCTCGAGGAGATCCGTTTGCTGCTCAATTTTGAGTCGGACAACGCAAAGCACCTACAGATCGTGCTGACCGGACAACCGGAACTGAGAGAGAAGTTGAATCAGCCAAATCTACGGCAGCTCAAGCAGCGCGTCGCTCTACGATGCAATATGCATCCGTTTCCGGGGGTCGACGAGGTCAACCGTTACATAACGGAGCGCCTTTTGATCGCGGGCTCCGAGCAGCCCAATATTTTCGCGAGCACGGCCGTCGACCTGATCTACCAGTGTTCAGAGGGTATTCCGCGCAACATCAACAACCTTTGCGATAACGCGATGCTCGCAGCATACGCAGCCGGCGAACGGTCTATCAGCCGTGAGATCGTGGAAGAAGTCGCCGAAAATCTCGATCTCATGCCCGAGCACCTGGCACTCGTCGAGACGGAAACGCGGCAAGACATCCCGGTTGGAAGCGTGCTCCGGGCTGATGTCAGGGAGGAACTCTGGAGTGGCGGCGTTTTTGAGCCGCAGCACGTGTCAAAAAGGGATCCGCACGAAATGAACGGACATTCTAACGGAGCGAAACCGGCGGAATCGGCGAGCGACACGGGGACCGTCGAAACCCTCGGCAATCGTGAGACCCCATCAACCACTCATTCGAACGGCGATCACAGTGTTCAAAACGATGATTTTGAATTGGATTTCGCAGAGCTCACCGACGAAAGAGATGTCGAAGTGAATGAACTTGGTCGCTATTACTAGACCAATAGCCACCTTTTCCGGAGCACGCGGGCATGAGCATACTTAAGGCATTACAACGAAAACGAACCGAAGAACCGAACGCGGTGGAATCGTCCACTGCGCAAAATGTCGTGCCGTTCGACAAGAACGGCCGTCCGGCCAATATGCCGCCGGAGATATTTGCGCTGGCAACCACCTCTATCGGTCAACAAGGTTCGGCGTTCAAAGGGCAGCCGAATTCTACGATCGGGACGGCACTCCCTGATTTGAATACGGGCGAAACTGCCGGGGCAAATTTGAACGCCGACAGCTTGACGCGCACGGCCGTCAACCCTCTGCCTGACTTTGTCAGTTGGAGCGTTGACGCCGAGCGCGTCGAGCCTCGTCTTGTAGCGATAACACATCCTGACTCGATCTACTGCGAAGAATATCGCAGCCTTCGCACTCAGGTATTGCACAAGAGCCAACGGCAAAGGCTGCAGTCGATAGTCGTGGCAAGCGTCAACCGGAGCGAAGGCAAATCGATCACCGCCATCAATCTGTCGTGGCTGCTCGCCCAGACGGACGGGGTCCGTTGTTTGATCATCGACAGCGACCTGCGTATGCCGAGCTTGGCGGATTATCTCGGGATCGAAACGGACAAAGGACTTTCGGACATATTGACCGGGGACGCGACTTTGAATGACGCGATCGTCCGCCTCGAGCCCGCGGGGCTGCACATTCTGCCTGGCGGCGATGCGCGGCCGGATGTCGCCGAATTGATCTCGGGGCCGAAATTCAAAGAGATACTCAGGCAGGCCCGCGAGATGTTCGATTACGTGATCATCGACGCTCCGCCGCTCGGTATTTTCACCGACGCTACAGTACTGATCAACCACGCCGATGGGGCAATGCTGGTCGTTAGGGCAAACCGAACGAAGTACGGCACGATCGAACGAATACTCGAACAACTCCCAAAGGAACGGATGATGGGCGTCGTTCTCAACCACAGCGAAGATGTACTTGAGGAAACTCACTACAACTACGGTTATTACAACTACAACCGGCTCAGTGAGTCGGTTGGTAATCGATGAGTTAGAGGATTGTCGAAATGGGCGGCTCAAACATTGGACCGAGACAAACCACGCTGATCATTGCCGATGCCGCGATCATTTATTTCGGCATCATCGTGGCGATGTACCTGCGTTTAGGGTTTGACGGACCAGGCTATGAGCTGAACGAAAAGAACGGCTGGCTTAAGATCGGCCTCATTTCATTTATTTGTATCCTCAACCTTTATTTCTATGATCTTTACGACTATGTCGTGATGACCAACCGGCGGGAGCTTATGCTGCGGCTGGTTCAGGCCCTGGGCATTGCATGGGCGTTGCTGGCGGTGATCTTCTATTTCGCGCCGGCGTTTATGATCGGCCGAGGGGTGTCGGTGATATCCGTCCCGCTGGTTCTTATTCTTCTTCTCGGATGGCGGATCTTCATCCATTCGCTGACCGGACACCCCGAGATCGGCGAAAAGATACTCGTGGTCGGTACCGGCAAAGCGGCGCTTGACACTGCCGAGGCTGTCTGGGAAAGACGCGACGCCGGTTACCGAATAATCGGATTCGTCTCCGAAAACGGAGCAAAGCCGCGGGAGAAACTCGGCCGGTCGGAGATACTCGGGAAGGCACACGAACTCGAAGGCATCATCCGCAACGAAAAGGTCGACCGTGTCGTCATCGCCGTCCGCGAACGCCGCGGGGCCTTTCCGACCGAGGCCCTGCTGAAAATGAGTTTAGCCGGCGACGTGTCGATCGAAGAGTGTACGTCTTTCTTCGAGCGGATCACAGGTAAGGTCCACATCGACATGCTGCGGCCGTCCTGGCTGATCTTTGCCGGACGGCGTCGAGATTCGCGGATCAAGTCCGTTTTTCGCGAAGGCGTACATCGCGGCCTTGCAGTGATCGGACTCGTCCTCTCACTTCCTATCGCTGTCTTTACCGCGATACTTATCAAGCTGGAGTCTCGGGGGCCGGTGTTCTACAAACAGGAACGTGTCGGCAAAAACGGCCGAGTATTCAACGTAATAAAATTCCGCTCGATGAGAACCGATGCCGAGGCCGACGGGACGCCGGTATGGGCGGTTGATAACGATGAGCGAGTGACCACCGTCGGTCGTATCATTCGTAAGATACGGGTCGACGAGATCCCGCAATTCTGGAACATAATTAAAGGTGAGATGAACTTTGTCGGGCCTAGGCCCGAGCGACCGCATTTCGTCAAGCAGTTGGCAACCGAGATATCGTTTTACGAGCACCGACATCTGGTCGCTCCGGGGCTTACCGGATGGGCCCAAATAAAATACCCATACGGCGCTTCAGTTGCCGACGCGATCCAGAAGCTGCAATACGACCTTTACTACATCAAGAACCAAAGTCTGACTCTCGATATTGTGATCGTCCTCGATACTTTCAAGACGGTGCTTTTTGGGCGAGGAGGACGATAGTGATGCGGCAAAACGGAGAAACGGAGATGATTTCCAACAAAAATTTGATCACGGTGCTGATGATCGCAGCAGCCATGACGTTCCTCATCGCGGGAACAACGGCCCAGACGGCTTCGGGGAACGGCAAAAAGGCGGCCGTTGCGAACAAGTTAGAGGCGAAAGCCGCTCCACAGGAGACGCCGACCATAGCAAATGGCAATAGCGGTCCCCAGACTGATACCCCTGAAGCGGAAGCGATCTTGCCATATTACAGCAACTATCTTAAAGAATACCGGCTCGGGCCGAACGATGTTATCTCCGTCGAGGTCTTCGGGCAGTGCCCGGACTACTGCAAGACGAACGTCACCGTCCCGCCGACGGCACGAATTTCCTATCCGTTGATCCGCGACGGCGTCTTTGTCGGCGGAAAGACCGTTGAACAGGTTTCTGCTGAGATCACTAAGAAGCTGGACGAATACATTATCGAACCAAAAGTCACCGTGACTCTCGAAAAGGCGATGTCAAACCGCTACAGCGTGCTTGGCAAGGTAAACCAGCCGGGTGTCAGGGTCCTTGACCGAAAGGTCAGCGTTTACGAAGCCGTCGTCGAGTCGGGCGGCGTCGCCAAGGACGGTGATATGAAAAAGGTCATCGTATACAGCTACAACGGCCAGGGAAAGATCACTTCAAGAATGGTCAATTTGGCAGAACTTCAACGCGGACGCGGCGAGATGATCTTCTTGAGCCCGGGCGATCAGGTATTCGTCTCCGGTAAAGGGTTCAGCCTTGAACGGGTCTTCGATATTCTGTCCAAGGCCAGTATAGTTCGGTTCTTAATGGGAAGCCCGTTATAGCCGATGACAGGTTTCTAGGCCGTCTGCGCCGGAAAGTAACAGGGTTATGCAAAGTCCCGTCAAATTGGTGCTTCTCGCCGTGATCCTCGCAGCGGTTGTTTCCGCCCGAGCTGATTGGGTTCGCAAGCCTACGAAGAGCCTCGCTTGGCTGCACGACATCACTTTCATCAACGCGGATGAGGGGTGGATCGTCGGCAGCGACGGAACCGTTCTCAGGACGACTGATGGCGGTGTTAAATGGATGCCGCTAAAAAAGATGAGCGGCGACAATCTGCTTCAGATCCGTTTCACCGACGAGCGTACGGGTTGGATGTTGTGCGAGCGAAATATTTACGGTCGAGGCGGTAAGGCAGTCTCCTACCTGCTAAAGACCGTCGATCGGGGTGCGTCCTGGGAATCTGTCGAATTCGAACAGTTGGCCCGCGATCGCATCACACGCCTCGTCTTTGACAGATCAGGCGCGGGGACCGCGATCGGCGAACGCGGCGTGATCTACAGGCTGCAGGCGGACGGCAAGACGTGGAAACGCCAGCCCGCACCGGTCGGCTATCTGCTGCTTTCGGGTTCATTTTCCGGTGACGGAACGGGAGCACTTGGTGGTGCCGCCGGCACGATCATGTTCACAGAGGACGACGGACGGGTCTGGGACAAAGCCACTGTTTTTGGCGACGCCGCCGCACGGATCAACTCAGTCTTCTTTGCAAGCCAGCGGCTTGGCTGGGCCGTCGGCTCGGGCGGCGCGGTCTTCGCGGCGACCGGCGGCGGAAGGCTCTGGCGACAACAGGAGTCGGGAACCCGCGTTGATCTGAACGATGTGTTTTTTGTCGACACCCACACGGGTTGGATCGTGGGTGATGACGGCGTGATCCTCCATACAGAGAACGGGGGCAGAACGTGGGTCGCGACCGACTCACACGTCCGGCATCGACTCGAGCGGGTATTTTTTACGGGCAGGCGAGGTTGGGCAGTCGGGTTTGGAGGCACGCTTCTTTACAACGACGCTGACGCCGGCTAACGAATGGACGCCGGCCATCGCACGCCAGAAGGGGTCAGCACTGGTTAGACGTTAAGTCCGCCGCCGATCTCCCCCTCGACGTCGTCATCGTCGTCGTCCGACTCATCATCATCATCTGAATCTTCGTCATCCTCTTGATCGTCGTCGTCCGAATCCTCATCGTCTGAGTCGTCATCGTCCGATTCGTCATCGTTTTGCTCTTCGTCATCATCATCGTCATCTTCCGAACTCAGTTCAACAGAGCGTGGACTCATGGGGGCATATTCCCTGACCGGGAAAGAAATGCCGAGCGATGAGACGAGATCCAAAGGGCTATCGAGAAAAAAAAGTACGCCGAGTAGAATATCCTTCATTGTGCTCCTCTATTTATCTACTGCATGGTCGAAAAAATAATCAAGGGGTTGCAACTTCGTTACCGCTTCTTCTTGTCTTTCTTGTCCTTTTCGCCGCCGGGCGTTATGTAATAAGGTCGATGTTGCACGACGAATGCCTTATCGTCGTAGACGCCGTCTCCGTCGACATCGACCTTTACCTCGATCTTTGATTTCGTGCCCGGAGGTTTCTTTTCCGCAATGTCGTATGCCAGGCTGTACTGGCTCCGCAGCATCGCGTTTATGTTGTGTAGATAGTCAGGTATTTCGCCTTCGAAGGTCATCGGGTAATGAGCTCCGCCAGATTCTTTTGCGATAGTGTTCATCGCATTCTGAGCCTGCAGGAATGTTAGCCGTCCAGGGACGCCGGTGATGCTGTCCGTAGGGCCGAGGTACGGTTCGTACCTCTTGTAGAACAGATTTCCTGTGCTAATAACATATATCGGAACGCCGGCTTCCTGTATTATCCGGCGGATCTCGTCGTAGTTTGTCCTACTGAAAGTATCTATACCGGAAGCGACCAGGATTATGGCCTTTCGCTTTGCTCTGACATCGACCATCCCTCCGTAATCGGCCAACGGATTCTTGGAGTCGTCGAGCACGACCGAATCACCGCGGCCGCCAAGCAAGGCGAATTTTAGGGCGTCCCAAAGATTGTTCTCGCGAAACGCCGGTAGATTTCGAAGCAGTATATCGATCGTCGCACGTATCCGCGCAGGATCGTTGGTAAAATCCGTGATCGGTGTCGGCCGCATATCAAATGCGATCACCGACGCATAGTCGTTGGGAGGTTTGATGAATCCTGTAAGAAACTGGGCCACCGGCCGGATCACCTCGTACGTGCCAGGCTCGAAACCCCGCCCGGCGGCCGACCCGAACAGTTCGGTCCATTTGCTGTACTCGACCACCAGCGCCACAGTGATGGGTGCTTCCGGCGTAGCAAAACTGGAAATGTTCTGCTTAATGCCGTTCTCGAAGATCGCAAAGTTTTCTTTCTTTAGGCCGTTGACGATCTGGCCCGTCTTGCGGTTCAGAACGACAGCGTCGACGGTCACAATGTTTGTCTCGATCTTTTCGACGGTCGGATCATAAACGGCGTTCTTTTCCTCTTCGGCCCGTTTCTTCTCTTCTTCGAGTTTCTTTTGTTCTTCTTCGGTCAGTGGTACCGGGCGCTGGTTCTTCTTTCCGTCGCCGGTCGTGGTCGGTGGCTTCTGCGGCTTTGACTGAGCGATCGCCGATATCGTTAGGCCAGGGAGCAAGACAGTTATCAGAAAGCTTGACGTTAACACAACCCGAACGAACCGATTTTTCATACAGTTGACCTTGCGGAGACGGACTTAAGTTTTAGATACCGATTGTCTCCTTTTAGTTGGTCGAATTCAAGGAAAATGCCGAGTCGCGATACAAGTCACCGAAAAGCCATTGACCGAACCTGGATACGGGGGAGATATTGATGTCCCCGAAGCCGGAAGTACCTTACAAGCCGGTCGTGATACACACCCTTGATTCTTTCGACCCTTCCAATACCCTGGTGCCGATTCCGACTCTTCGCGATTGTACCTCTCTCAACCATCCCGTAAACCCTCAATCTCCTTCGTTGGCGTTCTCACACTAGGACATTTCTGACGAGTCTCTAATAGAGACACTCTGGCGGAGTTCTAACATCAATCAAATTTTTATTGAACGCGGGTCAAAATTGTGCTAAAACAACAGTTACGCAATAGCACGACACCCCGGACGAGCTTGAGGACTAAAACGCCTCCGTTCGTCAAAACGGTGTTTCCGGTCGACCTGAAGCGAGCCCCAGCATCCGGAAGACCAATGTGTTTGTCATAGCGCCCATTGCCCCGGGATATGACTGCCGTTTTTGGCGAGTGCTTTATTGCTGCCTGGTGTTACCAATGAAACGAATTATTATAGACCCGCGAGCGTCTTCTTCCCATCGTCACGGCGTACGGCCATTTGTCATCGGCGCAGCGATATTTCTGCTCTCCGCACTTGCACTGATCGAAACGGGGGGCTCATTCGTTAGGGCCGAGTTGACCGCCGGGACAATAGCGGTCGGCGCCAGCCCAAACGCAATTGCCGTCAACCCCGTCACGAATAAGATCTATGTGGCCAACCGCGATAGCAGCAACGTAACGGTCGTTGACGGCACGAACCATTCGACAGCGACGGTCTCATTACCCTCGGGGGCTACACCTGTGGCCATCGGGGTAAATTCGGCAACGAACCGCGTCTATGTTGCCAACAGCTTGACGAACAACGTTACCGTTATCGACGGGACAAATAACTCCACCACGACCATTTTTGCCGGATTTACACCGAATGCCATTGCGATAAACCAGCTAACGAATCGCATCTATGTCGCAAACAGTGCGAGCAATAACGTCACGGTCATCGACGGCACCAACAACACGACGACAACCGTCTCCGTCGGACCCTCTCCGCGGGCGATCGGAGTGAATCCGGTGATTAACAGGATCTATACGGCCAATTTCAACGGGAACAGCGTTACGGCTATCGACGGAGCAAACAACTCCACATCAACGATATCTGCCGGCACACATCCTGTAGCATTGGCGGTCAGTCCCGTGTCTGGAAAGGTCTTTGTTGCCAACCAGGACAGCAATAGCGTCACTGTGATCGACGGTCTTAGCAATTCGTCCGCGACGACCTCTGCCGGCACCAATCCCGTAACGGTCGCTATCAATCCCGTGACGAACAAGGTCTATGTAGGAAACAAGGGGAGCAGCAGTGTCACGGTGATAAACGGTTCCAATAATTCTACGACGACATTCCCGATCGGCACTTCACCTCAGGAGATCGCCCTTAACGTCGTTTCTAACAAGCTGTACGCAACCAACTTCGGGAGCAGTCTGGTGACAGTGATCGATGGCCAGACAAACCTCACGACAACCTTAACCGCCGGATCCTTGCCGAAAGCGGTGGCCGTCGACCCGGTAACAAACAAGGTGTACGTCGGGAATAGCGGCGGATCGAGTATAACGGTGATCGACGGTTCGATAAATCTGAGTTCCGCAGTCCCGGCCGGAACCAGCCCGGCCGGCATCGCGGTCAATCCTGTCACGAACAGAATATATGTCGCTAATACCATCAGCTCGAACGTGACGGTTATCGATGGCAGCGACAACTCGACGGCATCCGTGCCAACGGGAGCAAGTCCCGGCTCCATTGCCGTCAATCCGGTCATAAACAGGATCTATGTTGCCAATTTCGCCAGCGACAACCTGACCGTCATAAACGGCACGAATAACACGACCACCACGGTTGCAACGGGAGCGAATCCGCGTTCGGTCGCCGTCAATCCGGTGACGAACCGGGTGTACGTCGCAAACACGGACGGTAATAGCGTTACGGTCGTGAATGGTTCGAACAACACTACCGAAACCGTGGCAGTGGGTTCTGGGCCAAATTTTGTGGCGGTCGATCAGGCCACGAACAAGATCTACGTTTCGAACGGTGCAAGTAACAACGTGACCGTTATCGATGGCACGGACAATTCGACCGTATCGGTTCCGGTAGGGTCCGTTCCGGTCTCGATCGCGGTCAATGCGGTCACGAATAGGATCTATGTGGCTAACGCCGGAAGTGCCAACGTGACGATGATAGACGGACGCAACTTTGCGACAACCTCGCTGCCGTCGGGTAATTCGCCCACTTCGATCGCGGCCAACCCGGTGACAAACAAGATCTACGTTGCCAGCCAGTTCCCCGACAGCCTGACGCTCATTGACGGGTCGACGAATCTGGCGTCGTCGCTAAACATCGGCGTCGGTGTTCACATGGTTGCCGTAAATCAGGCGACCAACAAGATATATGTGACCAACAAGGACAGTTCGAATGTAACGGTCATCGACGGTGTTAGTAATGCAGCTTCGTCCGTCGCCGCCGGCGTTTCTCCGCGAAACGTCGCGGTCAATCAGGTCACCGGCAATGCCTACGTCAGTAACGAGGGCGTCGGCACCGTTTCTGTGATATCGCCCTCATCGACAAACAATATTCCACTCGACACCGCGGCCGTTCCACTGCCGGGGAATTCGACAGCGAGTCCGACACCGACCTTTACACTGACGGCCGCTTCAAATTACTCGCCGACGGCACCGTCGCCGCAGAATATTTATTTTCAGGTCGATTCCACATCCGTCGGATGGACGAAAGCTGCAAACATGGTCGATAACGAGACGCCTATTCTGACGGCGCATGCCCAGACCGCACCGCTGCAGAATGGTGTCCACATCCTGTATTTTTATGCCACCGACGGTTCCGAAAGCACTGCGTCGTCGGAGGGCTCAAATTCGTCTTCTTCGCCGTTGATCGGCGGCATCAAAGCATACGTTTTCCTTGTTAACAATCCGTGCACGTTCTCGCTCTTTCCTGATTCCATGAACTTTGGGTCCGGAGCCGGCCAAGGAACATTTAGCCTCACGACCGGGGCCGGATGCACCTGGAACGCTTTTACAAACGATTCATTCATAACCATCACCAGTGGAAATTCGGGCACCGGCAGCGGCGACATCTCGTTTAAAATACTCGCCAATGGCTTCAACGCACGTACGGGAACGATCAACGCAGGCGGCAAAATATTCACCATCAATCAGTCGTCGGGGTGTTCGTTCACCCTTTCGGCGCCTGGAGCGACTTTCGGTTCAGGAGGCGGCCAGGGTGGTTTTTCGGTGAACGGGCTGCCGTTGTGCAATTGGACGGCGACGACTAACGACTCGTGGATATCGATAACGGGCGGAAACAGCGGTTCCGGGAGCGGCAACGTGTCGTTCACGGTCGCTCCCAATACCGGGGCAACCCGGAGCGGGAGCATATTTGTCGGCGGCCAGGTCTTTACGGTGGACCAAGCGAACGGTTGTGCTTTTTCGCTTTCCTCACCCGGCACGACGTTCGCTTCGAGCGGAGGGGTCGGCGGATTTAACGTTATGACCGAGAGTTCCTGTGTATGGACCGCCCAAACATCTACAAGTTGGATCTCGGTCGATTCGGGCAGCGGGTTAGGGAACGGTTCGGTAGTGTTTACGATCCATGGCAACAACGGTGCAGCGCGCAGCGGAACGATCTCTGTTGGGGCGTCGACGTTCACCGTTAACCAGCTTGCCGGCGTTGGACATTCGCTTTTCGATTTCGACGGTGACGGCAATACGGACATATCCGTGTTCAGGCCCTCTAACACGACTTGGTATTTGAATCGATCACAAGTCGGATTTTCGGCCTTTCAGTTCGGGGCATCTGGTGACTCGATCACACCTGCGGACTATACGGGGGATGGCAAGTCCGATCTGGCCGTTTGGCGTCCGTCAACGGGCACCTGGTTCATACTGCGGAGCGAAGATTCGACGTTCTTTGGCACTTCATTCGGTGCGGCAGGCGACTTGCCCGTTCCGAGCGATTACGACGGCGACGGAAAAGCAGACGTCGCTGTTTGGCGCGCGAGCACCGGTACATGGTACCTGCTGCGTTCGTCCGCCGGGTTTGCAGCTGTCCAATTTGGTCTGAGTTCGGACAAACCTGTGCTCGGTGATTTTGACGGGGACGGCAAGAACGATGTTGCGGTATACCGCCCATCGACGAGCGAGTGGTTCAGGATCAACAGCTCCAACGGGAGCGTTACCGGCATTCAGTTCGGCATGCCCGGCGACGTGCCTGTACCCATGGACCGAGATGGCGACCGACGCACTGACGCTGCGGTATATAGACCCTCGAACGGCACGTGGATCATAGCCAAACCGGCCGACGCACCGAACCAGAGTGCCGAGATCATCCAGTTCGGCGCTGCTGGCGACATGCCCGTTCCCGGTGACTATGATGGCGACGGCAAAGGTGACATCGGCGTCTTTCGGCCTTCGCAGGGAACATGGTACTTACTTCGCACGACGGCGGGTTTCAATGCCGTCCAATTCGGCTTCAATGGCGATCGGCCGATTCCCAACGTCTATATCTATTAGCGGTCGATCGAGCGGTCGAAGGTGCACGGTCAATGAAGTATAATGGGCCGTATCGAACCTATGCCGGCATACTTTGAGGTCATGATCGAGCGTAATTTCTCATCCGCTCACCAGTTGCGCGGGTACAAAGGAAAATGCGAGAACCTGCACGGCCACAACTACAAGATCGAAATATATGCCCGGGGCGAAGAACTCAATAACATCGGCCTGCTTATCGACTTTGGCGACCTGAAAACCGCCGCCGACGAGGTTGTCCGCTACCTCGACCACCGGAATATTAACGAACTGCCGCCCTTCGACGAAGAACTGAACCCATCGGCCGAGAACCTCGCCCGCTATTTTCTCGAGTATCTAAATACGCGCATTGCCGATGAACGTGTCCAGGTTTATAAGGTGCGATGTTTCGAAACGCCCACAAGCGTCGCCACGTACCAATTGAGTTAGTACGACGGTCTTTTTCTTGCTGCCCTGCGAGCCACACGATTCGCCAGGTGGTTTAACCCTTGACCTTACGGCTGTCGCGAACATCCTTGGCAAACCTGCCCATCAGTTTCTCGACCGATCTCTTCAGAGCCTTTTCCGATTTCCCGTCGATCGTCCGTCGATCGTAGCCCCGCCAGACCAACTCTCCGGTTCGTGCCTCGACAATGTCTACTATCAAAGTGGATTCGTCGTACGGCGTTCGGAAAATCGTCTTTCTGCCCCAGCCGCCCCGCCAATAGACCCACCGGCCGCGGTTGTACATATAACCGGGCCAATTGTCCTGCATGACGTTGACGTGTTCTTTTTGCCTTGTGCCTAGACGGTACCGGACGATCAGGTCCGGACGTACGTGGGAATGACTAAAACCGAGCTTATCTAATTCCGCGGTGAGATCTTCTCGAAGGTAATTGTCCCATATCTCGTTTGGTCCCATCTTATCGCGTGCATTGACCTTTTCATTTGCGAAATTCCAAGTGCTCAGCGGGGCAAAGGTAAACTTCTTATTGAAATCGGAATGCGTTTGCCCATCGACCGCGATCCCGCACAAAAAAATAACGGCGGCCAACCACGCGCCGCCGAAGATCACCTTGTAAGATATACGTTGATTTTTCATGACCGGTCACCTCCCAGAAAACTATAGCTCTGATGACCTTGATCGGATTTCCGATGTTGTCATGTCTTTAGACGCTTTGGACGGCATTAAAGTAAGTAAAAAGCGGCGATTTGCGACACGTTACATGATCCTGCAATTCGAAACACGGACAGGTATCGCGACGTACCAATAACCAATGGAGTATCAGGTCCTGGAGCGCGTTCCGGTGCAAGAACAAGAACGATATTTAAGGCAGAGAGCTGTGTTCGTCCTCACGATCGTTTCAGTGTGGACTGCTTTTGGCATATTTTTTGGCGCTCAAAATTATTTTCGAGACATCTACGTGGGAAAGTCGGCGAGCCTGCCGGGCTATATGGTCGGCTGGCTTCTTTGCGGATATTCATGGGGATTCTTGACGGTTCCCGTACTCAGATTCGTCCGCCGATTTTCGCTTGAACGATTCGGCTGGCCGCGTTTTCTGCTTGTACATGTGTTTGCCGCTTGTCTTTTTTCGGCTGCTCAGATCGAGATCTATGTTTTGATCGCGGGTACTCTTTCCGGCAACGGCGACTACTGGAATTTCTATAAATTCATGATCGTGAAAGAGTTCCAGTCGAGCTTCCTCGTCTATTTCGCTATCATATTGGCCGCTACGGGTTACAAAAAATGGTCGCGACGGTCTGCAGACCCGTCCACACGGACAACGATCAAGAGCGAGAAACTCAACGCCAGTGCGGCTGACGGGATCTCGCAAAACGGACGCAATGGCTATTTGCGACACCTTTCGATCAAAGAAA
>JBGAVC010000121.1:0-6775 GCA_044228265.1 Pyrinomonadaceae bacterium | reverse complement strand
GGTGAGTCACTGCCGGTCGAAAAAGAGGCCGATACCGCTGACGCACACATAGGCAGCGTATTCCTCGGCACATCGGTCATCAGCGGGACCGCGATCGCATCAGTTACGGTCACGGGCAGCTCGACGGTCTTCGGAGACATTGCAAAGCGTCTGACGGAAAAGGTTCCCGAGACCGATTTCGAACGAGGAACACGAAGATTTGGCTTCCTGATCATGCGTGTGATCTTGTTCCTGGTCGTCTTTGTTCTGATCATCAACCTCTTGATGCACCGCGACGTGCTCGAATCTCTGATCTTCTCGATCGCATTGGCCGTCGGCCTGACGCCCGAGTTTCTGCCGATGATCACCGCAGTCACGCTTGGCCAGGGCGCCGTGCGAATGGCCAAGCACAAGGTCATCGTCAAGCATCTAGGGGCCATGCAAAACCTCGGAAGCATGGATATCCTGTGCAGCGACAAAACCGGCACGCTGACCAGCGGCGAACTCTCGCTGGAACGCCACGTTGATCCCGCCGGCACATCATCCGACCATGTCTTTCAGTTAGGATATTTGAACTGTGCGTTTCAGACCGGCATAAAAGACCCACTTAACGAGGCGATCAAAAGCAAAGGCGACCCGCTCGACGACGCTATCTTGCTGCACGAACCAGCCGGACTTTCCGGCTTCAAGGTGCTTGACGAGGTGCCGTTCGATTTTGAGCGCCGGCGAGCTACGGTGGTTGTCGAAAATGCCGGCAAACGAACCCTGATCTGCAAAGGTGCCCCGGAAAGCGTGTTTTCGGTCTGCACCGAATACGAGATCGGAGACAAGGTCGTGCCGTTTGACGCTGAGAGAAAGAAGGAATGCTCGGGCGTTTTCAACGGATTCAGCGAAAAAGGCCTGCGCGTACTAGCGGTCGCTTATCGTACCGTCAGCGAGCAAAAAACCTACAAGAAGGAAGATGAAACCGGGCTCACACTTGCCGGTTTCCTGACGTTTGCCGACGAACCGCTCGATTCCGCGGCCAAGGCCCTAACCGCTCTTGCCAAAGACGGCGTCCAGGTCAAGATCCTGACCGGCGACAATGAACTCGTAGCCCGCCACGTGTGTATACAGGTCGGACTACCGGCCAGCAAGATCGTCCTCGGCGACGCGATCGAACGTATGACCGACAGCGCGCTGGCCCACGTCGCGGAAACTGTCAGCATATTTGCCCGCGTCTCACCGATGCAGAAAAACCGCATTATCCTGGCTCTAAAAAGTCGCGGTCATGTTGTCGGTTATTTGGGTGACGGGATAAATGACGCACCGTCGCTGCGAACTGCGGACGTCGGCATATCGGTCTCTACCGGGACCGATGTCGCCAAGGATGCCGCCGAGATCGTCATGCTCGAACGCGGACTTGCCGTGCTGCACCGTGGGATCATCGAAGGGCGAAAGTCGTTTGGCAACGTGATCAAGTACCTGCTGATGGGCACCAGCTCAAATTTTGGCAACATGTTCAGCATGGCCGGGGCAGCGCTGTTTCTGCCGTTTCTGCCTATGCTGCCGACGCAGATACTGCTCAACAATTTCCTTTACGATCTTGCCCAGATCACGATCCCGACCGACAACGTCGACAGTTCATACATCCGCAAACCGCAGCATTGGGACATCAAGCTCATCCGCAACTTTATGATCGTCATCGGCCCCATCAGTTCGGTCTATGACTTTCTGACCTTCTATGTACTGATCGCATATTTTCATGCCGCAGAAAGCGAATTTCACACCGGCTGGTTCGTCGAATCGCTTGCGACTCAGACGGCTGTCGTCTTTGTGATACGCACCATCGGCAACCCTTTCAAGAGCCGCCCGAGCCGTTCATTGGCAATTACCGTGATCTCGGTAATTGCCGTTGCGGTGGTTCTCCCGTTCTCGCCGCTCGGCCCGGTTCTGGGATTTGTACCGTTGCCATTGAGTTATTTCATATTTTTGGCAGGAGCAACCGTGACATATCTGCTTCTCGTCGAGATCGTGAAGCGCCGTTTGATGAAGAACATTTGATCGAGAACCAGCGTGACCCAGTTAGCAACCCATGTCAAAATAGTTAAGGCGTCCGCTCTGGACGCCTTAACTTCTCGTAAATAATGGTGATCCGAGAAGGACTCGAACCTTCGACCCAATGGTTAAAAGCCATTTGCTCTACCGACTGAGCTATCGGACCACACGGCCTTTTCGGCCGAAACGTAGATTTTAGCTTTTGCCGCCATCGATGGCAAGTTCCATCCGAATGTCGGCTCGAGCGTATTCCGAATTCGGATCGGTCGGCGTGTCGACAAAACCGAATTTTTGATAAAGCCTGATCGCCGGCCTGAGTTTGGAGTGAGTTTCGAGGAAGATGGTCTTGACGCTCCGCTCCCTTGCAAATTCGACGCATCGGGCCATCAGTTTGTCACCAAGGCCCCTGCCCTGAAACGCTGGAGAAACAGCCATCTTTGTCAGTTCAAAAGTATCACCATGCGGTATCATCGCCACCGTACCTGTAACCTCATCACCGACCAACGCAAAGAATATCTGGCCGCCAAGTTCGATGATATTCTCGCGAGGATGGTCGAGCAGTTCACGGTCGTGGCGCTCAACACTGAACGACTCGATGATCCAACGGTAGTTGAGATCCGCGAACGCCTTGGCGAGACCGTCGTCAAACTCAGTGATGCGGACGTCTTCGTCCATCGGCTACCCTCGCCCGGCGGCCTTTGCCTGCGTACGGTTGATCTTCATTTCCTTTAGGATCCAGCCGGCGTCACCGAATTTCTCCGTCAGGAAGAGCACATAGCGTATGTCGACGACTATCGTACGTCCGAGCGACTCCGAAACAAAAAAGTCGTTGCCGAGCCCCTCGTAATTCCCGTCGAACGCGATGCCAACCTGCTCGCCGCGAGCGTTCAGAACAGGACTTCCCGAATTGCCGCCGATGATGTCATTCGTGGTAAGAAAGTCAACAGGCACATTTCCGTTCACTCCCCATTGTCCGAAGTCCTTTGCTTGCCAAAGACTCTTGAGCTTGGCCGGTGCGTTAAACGGTTCGCGGCCAGTGTCTTTCTCAAAGACCCCGCTAAGCGTCGTGAACGGGCCAAACGTAACCGACTCCTTAGGTGAGTACCCTTTGACGTTGCCGTAAGTGAATCGCTCGGTAAAATTCGCGTCAGGGTAGAATGCCGTTTTAGCCATTTCAGCCTTCGCCTGGATGAACGGCAGTCGGTATTTGCCGACGCTATCATTGAGGGCCTGCTGATGGGCAGTTGAGGCCACTAGATCTGGCTTCAAGTCCGCCATTAGTGCGCCGAGCGGACCAGCTGACGATTTCAATTGGTCGGCGGTCAGATCGATCAATTCGTTTAGGCCTTTTTCGGTGGTCAGTTTTTCATTTTCTATCGCCTTTCGTGCGAACTCATCCTCAGCCCGGCGTCGGGCATCGCCGCTTAGGCCGGCAAAAAGCTTTTCGATGGCTGCGATCTTCTGCTCCGCGGGAAGCTCGGCAGCCCGTCGCAGTAGATACTTAAAAACCTCACGGTCCGCCGCCGGCTCACCGCCTGCAAGCTCGGGAATAGCCTCCTTCAGCCGTTCTTTTGGAATATTCCCACTGCTGAGTGCAGACAAGAACTGTGGTCCGTTCAATTGCAGGAAGTTGCGGAGAATGATGTCTTTCAGGGCGAACTTGTTGTAATCACGATACGTCTCGCGGAGTTTTGGAAGTGCCTCGCCGTACTTCGCTTTCCTCGAGGGATCGGCATCGATCCAGGCTGTCAATTTCGCTTCTTCTGCTTCGCGCTGCTTTACAAGATCCGCGCGAAGCATGGCCGCGACGCCGCCCTCCTCAGCCTTGGCCGAATTAGCGAGGCCAAATATATCGCCTTGCAGTGCGACACGCTTTGATTCGCTCTCGCGGCTGACCGCCTCGAGCGCGGCGATCCGCGCTTTGTATACATCTACCGTGAACGGGAGATTTAAGTCCCTGTTATAAGCCACCGAAGGACTCTCGCGATAGCGGTTGGTGCCGCCCGGATAGCCGATGATCATCGTCAGGTCGTTCTCTTTAACGCCGTCAGCCGAGATCGTGAGATATCGCGAGGGTTTGTAGGGGACGTTCGATGTCGAGTATTCCGCGGCCTTTCCGTTGGGTGCGACGTAGGCCCGCATGAAAGTGAAGTCGCCGCAGTGGCGCGTCCATTCGAAGTTATCGGGATCGCCGCCATAAAAGCCGATATTCTTCGGCGGGGCGTAAACGACGCGGATGTCCTTGATCTTCTTGTATTCGAAGAGGTAATAGAACATTCCGTTCGTCAGTGCCTGGACGGAAACCTCGATATCGGCACCGGCCTTCGCCTGTTCTTCCTTCTCGATCGCGTCGATCTTTTGCGTGATAGCCGCCCGATCGTCAGGTCGAATTCCGTTGGTTACGCGGGCCGTTACGTCCTCTTCCTTGATCGTGATATCGATGCTGTAGCCTTTCGCCGGCAATTCCTCGGCCCGCGATGCAGCTCGATAACCGTCTTCGCCGTAGTTCTTTGCCGTTGTCGAAGCGGCGACGAGAGCGTCCAGGCCGCAGTGATGATTCGTCAGGATCAGCCCGTCTGGCGATACGAACTCTGAACTGCAGCCGATACTCAATCGAGGCACCGCTTCTGAAATGCCTCCGCCTTCAGGCTTATAAAACTCGGTCGGGCTTATCTTTAGCCCTTTTTGAACAAGCGGCAGTTTGCCGACCTTGTCCATCATGAACATCCCCTCGTCCGCGGAAACCGCAACGAACGGCCGCGCGGCGATGAATGTCAGGAGCAGCGTACCAGCGATCAAAACCTTCAGGCGTCTTGGCATTTCTTTGTCCTCTCGTACTGTGGTTTAAGTTTCTCGCACACGATCAAGTCGTGCCGTGCGAGCTAATTATTTAACGAACCAGCCTTCCATCGTAGATTCCGGCATGATGATGGTCTGGTCGCGCTCGGGCCCGGTCGAAATGAGTCCGATCTCTACGCCGATCTGATCCGACAGGAAGTTGACATAAGCACGGGCGTTTTCCGGGAGTTCGTCGAAACGTGTGACTCCGAGCGTTTCGCTGTTCCAGCCATCGAGTGTCTGGTAGATCGGCTTTATGTCTCGCAAGGCACTGGAAACGGCAGGAAACGTATCGACACGTTTGCCGTCGACCTCATATCCAACGCAGACCTTTATTTCGTCGAGAGCGTCGAGAACGTCGAGCTTTGTCAGTGCCACTGAATCGAATCCGTTGAGCTCGGCGGCATACCGGGTCGCCACCGCATCAAACCAGCCGCATCGCCGCGGACGCCGGGTGACCGAGCCGTATTCATTACCCCTTTGACGGATCAACTCGGCCATCTCGGACTCGCCCTCGACCATCTCTGTCGGAAAGGGCCCTTCTCCGACTCGCGTAGCGTACGTTCGAACGATGCCGAGCACGCCGGTTATGTGGTGCGGAGGAATTCCCGCACCGACCGACGCTCCGCCTGCCGTCGGGTTCGACGAAGTAACGTACGGATATGTTCCGTGATCGACATCGAGCAGCGTCGCCTGGGCACCTTCGAGAAGTATCTTCTTATTTGCCTTTCGTGCTTCGGACAGGAAATGCGACGTTTCGGTAACGTAGGGTTCGAGCCGTTCGACCAGCGGAGCGATCTCGTCGTAGATCTCATTCGCTCTCAGCGGCTCATTCCCGTATAGAACGATGATACGATTTGCTTCCTCAAGGTTTCGCTCGATGCGCATCCGCAGCATTTCGGACGACATCGCGTCTGCAACGCGAATTCCGCGGCGGCCGGCCTTGTCCTCATACGCCGGACCAATGCCGCGCAGCGTAGTACCGATCTTCTCGTTACCCAGACGCTCTTCCGAAGTATGATCAAGAGCCCTGTGATACGGCATGATCAGATGCGCACGGCTAGACACCTTTAGGCGGTCGGGGGTGACCGATATCCCTTTCTCCTGGATCTGATCGATCTCCTCAAAAAAGGCCTTTGGATCGATGACCATGCCGTTACCTAACACGCATGTCTTGTCCGGATGAATAATGCCCGAAGGCAGCAATCTCAAGACAAATGCCTTGTCACCGACATAGACACTGTGCCCCGCGTTATGGCCGCCCTGATATCGCGAAACGATATCAAAACGGTCCGCCAGCAGGTCGACGACCTTTCCCTTTCCTTCATCGCCCCACTGGGCGCCGATAATTACGATGATCATGAAAAATTGATAATTGACAATTGATAGTCGACAATTTTAAGAACGACTCTTTTGCTTTGATGTTTTGATCGCCGAAGTCAGCATCCTAATCAGTTCTCTGCAATCCGTCTGAAGTGAATCTTTTTGCGACACGCTTAGATAATCGGCATCCGTGAGCAAGTTTAGCCAGTATTCCGTTTCGACAGCTTCTTTCAGGGCTATTGCCAGCTTACTGATGAAATCGGGCCGTGACTGAGCTTGATTTGCCTCGGCTACGTTTGCACCGATAGACGTTCCTGATCTCAGCAATTGTTTTGATAAGACAAACTCCTTCTTTTCCGCAGTCAAATGCTTATAAACATTTACGATCCTTAGAGCAAACAAATATGATTTATTCCGGAGCGGGTTTTCTCTGAACTGTCGATTATCCATTGTCAATTATCAATTGGCCAACGTCCAGTTATACAGTTCGACATATTTCCTCGCAGCGTTCTCCCACGAGTTGTCGACCGCCATCCCGTTTCGCTGGATCTTTGTCCAAGCGGACTTGTCCTCGTAGGCGAACCGGGCCTCGTAGATC
>JBGAVC010000023.1:0-53053 GCA_044228265.1 Pyrinomonadaceae bacterium | reverse complement strand
TGGCACCGAGCAGATCGCGAAAACGGCCCATCGCGTACGGCCTTATCGACTCGCGGTCGAAGGCGGTCATCATCCAGCGCGTCGCGTCCTTTTGCCCGTATATGCTGAAGTGATTTTCCCAAAAATCGACCATCACCTCGTTTAGCTGACGTTGGGAGTATACGGCGCGGAGCAGCTTGGCGCGTTGAAGCTCATTGATCACCATCTGCGGGTTCTTCGGCGCCGGCGTCGGGCTCGCTTTCGGCGTTGGAGACGGAGTGGGCGTCGGAGTGGTCATCGCGGCCGTCTCGGTCATCGCTGGTTGCTTCGACATCTCTATCGCGGTCGCGGCATTTGCCGGGGTTGGCGTCGGCGAAGGTTTCGGTGGAGGTTTGGGGTTGTACTGCTCGGCGAGGAACGGCGTCGCGAGATTGAGCGTCGGCAGTTTGTCGAGCTTTGACTGTAGAGCCGAGTCATCGATACTGCCCGGGTCGAGTTGCTCGGCGATAAACGCATCCACGCCCATTTTTCTGACGCGATCAACGTCTCCGGGCCGCGCGCCGAAAGTAAGACGCGACAAAACCTGAATCACTCGTTGCTCGGGTGTCAGATTTGTACCCGTCTTGGCCGGCGAAGGCGAGTTGCCAAAGGCCGCCTCGGGCAAAAGAAGGAGCATGGAACAAAGGACCAACGACAAACAGTACCTAACTGTACCGAAGACAACGTGACGCATCGGGCAAGCCTCCCGGAACAAATATAAGCCCCTTTTGAGAGCAGATAAATCTATTTGATAGGGCCGAGCCGGGACGGGATGCCTGCCATCAGTAGATCATCCGTGTTTTTATCGTGCCCGGCACTTTCTTGAGTATCTCGAACGCCTCTTTTGATACCTTAGAGTCGATGTCGAGTATCACGTAACCGATCTGGTCGTTGGTTTTTAGGTATTGACCGACGATATTGAGCTTTTGGGCGGACATTCGCGAGTTGATCTTGCCGAGAACGCCCGGAACGTTTTTGTGAATGTGCAGAATGCGGTGCGTTCCGGCCTGCGGCGGCAGCGATACGGGCGGGACCGTATGCGAGCCTTCGCTGGTTCCGAGTTCAAGATACCTGACGAGTTTTGCGGTGACGTCGAGCCCGATGCTTGCCTGCGCCTCCTCGGTCGAGCCGCCGATGTGAGGAGTGAGAATTACATTCGGCAGATCTTGAAGGACCGACTTGAACACGTCGCCGTTCTTTTCGGGCTCCTCGGGGAACACGTCGATGGCCGCTCCGGCGAGCACGCCGGTGTCGATCGCTTTCTTTACCGCAGCGAGGTCAACAACCGAACCGCGGCTGTAGTTCAGCAAAAGGCCGCCTTTTTTGATCCCCTTAAGAGAATCAGCGTTGATCATGTTTCGCGTCGTCTCGTCGGCCGGGACGTGGAGGGTTACGATATCCGAGGCCTTTAGAAGCTCGGCGAGATCGCGTACCGGCCTTGCGTTGCCGAGCGGCAATTTGGTCGCGATGTCGTAATAGATGACGCTCATACCCATCGACTCGGCAAGCGTCGAGACCTGCGAACCGATGTTGCCGTAACCCACGATGCCGAGCGTTTTGCCGCGGAGCTCAAAGCTGCCGGTCGCCTCTTTCAGCCAACGGCCCGCGTGGGCGGCGGTATTCTTGTCCGGGATCTTGCGGATCAGCATCACGCTCAGGCCGATTATCAGCTCCGCGACCGACCGCGTATTCGCGTGCGGTGCGTTAAACACCGCGACTCCCTTTTCAGTTGCGGCATTCAGGTCGACCTGATTGACGCCGATGCAGAAACATCCGATCGCCAAGAGCTTATCCGCCGCGTCGATTACGCTTTTGGTGATCTGCGTCTTGGACCTGATGCCGATCAGATGTACGCCTTTTGCCGCTCGAGCCAGCTCGGATTCGCTCAATGCACCGTTTATCTGTTGAATTTCGACGTAACCGGACCGCCGCAGCTCATCGACTGCCGCGTCGGAGATATTTTCCAGTAGAAGGATCTTGATCTTGTTACGTGGATACGAGGTTGACGTCATCACATATGTATCGTCAGATCATGAACCCCTTCAGCAGCCTCCATGACGCTCTCGCTGACTGTCGGGTGGGCGTGCATTATGCGGCCGAGTTCATCGGCGGTGGTTTCGAGCGCCATGCCGACGCAGGCTTCGGCCAAGAGTTCAGTGGCGTGCGGGCCGATGATGTGTACGCCGAGGACCTCGTCATATTTGGTATCGGCGACGATCTTGACGAAGCCGTCGGTCTCGCCGAGGATGCGAGCCTTGCCTGACGCGGAAAAGGGGAATTTGCCGACCTTGACGTCATAGCCCGCCTCTCTTGCCTTGGCCTCGGTCATGCCGACAGACGCCACCTCGGGGTCACAATAGGTGCAGTTAGGTACGAGGTTCTGTTTGATCGGCTCGACCTTTTTGCCGGCGATCTTTTCGACGACGAGGATGCCTTCTTTCGAGGCAAGATGAGCAAGCCACGCGGTGTCGATGACGTCGCCGATCGCGTAGACATTCGGTTCGCCGGTCTCGCAATACTCGTTGACCTTGACCGTTCCGCGAGGATTGACGACGACCTTGGTGTTTTCGAGGCCGAGGTTCTCGATGTAAGGCATGCGTCCGACGGCGACGAGCAGCATTTCGGCTTCAAACGAGACGTCTTCGCCTTTTGCGTTCTTGCCTGAGACCTTGACGCCGTTCTTGTCCTTCGCCATCTTGTCGAGCTTGATGCCGGTCTCGCAGCGAATGCCTTGTTTTTTGAATGAACGGGCAAGCTCTTTGGACACGTCAGCATCTTCGATGGGAACGACTCGGTCAAGAAGCTCGACGACGGTAGTTTCGCACCCGAAACGCGCGTAAACGCTCGCAAACTCGACGCCGACGGCTCCCGAGCCCATGACGACCATCGATTTAGGCACCCGGTCGAGTTCGAGAATATGGTCCGAATTGACGACCTGCTTGCCGTCGGTTTCGAATCCCGGGATCGGACGCACGACGGACCCGGTGGCAATGATGATGTTCTTGGTTTCGACGGTCTCTTTTTTGCCGTCGGCGAGAGCGACCTCGACCTTTCCCTTTCCGACTATCTTGCCAAAGCCATTGAATACCGTGACCTTGTTCTTCTTCATCAGATAGGTCACGCCTGCAGAGTTCTTTGCGACAACATCGGATTTGTACTTTTGGACCGCCGGAAAGTCGTAAGAAAGGCCGTCGACCTTCAGCCCGAAATGCTCGAATTCGCCTGCTTTTTGATAGAGATGCGCAGCGTTGAGCAACGCTTTGGTCGGAATGCAGCCTCGCAACCCGCAGGTGCCGCCCAAGCGAGCGTCTTTTTCCTTCTCAATAATAGCGACCTTTAATCCAAGCTGGCCCGCGCGCACCGCAGCCACGTAGCCGCCGGGACCGGAACCGATAATGCAAACGTCAAATTGTTCAGCCAATGTCTTAACCTCAATTAGAATATGTGTGTTTCCGCGAAACTTTCATTATATGGCTTTCGCCCGTGACAGGCTAGCCATGGTCCCGATCAGCGGTCGACCATCTTCTGCGACGCCTCGGTATAGCGATGGCCCTGCACTTCTATTCGGGACAAAGCGTCGTCGATCTCGGCAAGATCTGCCGCCGAAAGCTCAACATTGACAGCCCCAAGGTTCTCTTCAAGACGGTGCAGCTTGGTCGTTCCCGGGATGGGAACGATCCAATCCTTTTGCGCGAGTATCCACGCGAGGGCGATCTGCGCGGGCGTTGCGTCGCGGTCCACGGCAAATCGCTCGATCAGCCCCACGAGTGTTCGATTTGCGTCGATCGCATCGGCCGAAAATCGAGGGACGCTGCTGCGAAAGTCCGAACTGTCGAATTTGGTATCAGCATCGATCTTGCCCGTCAAGAACCCGCGTCCGAGCGGGCTGAACGGCACAAATCCGATACCCATTTCCTCGAGGGCGGGCAAGATCTCGTCTTCCGGCTCGCGCCACCACATCGAGTATTCGCTCTGAAGTGCCGTGACGGGTAGCACAGCGTGAGCTCGCCGTATGTTAGTGACGCCGGCTTCCGATAAGCCAAAATGACGGACTTTGCCTTCCGAAATCAATTCCTTTACCGCTCCTGCGACATCTTCGATCGGGACACTGCGATCGACGCGATGCTGATACAGCAAGTCGATATGATCAGTACGCAGACGTTTTAACGAACCCTCGACCGCTTCGCGAATGTGCTCGGGGCGGCTATCGAGTCCGCTCCATTTCGACGGATCGTCCTTTCCGGGAGCGAAGCCGAATTTTGTGGCTATCACGACCTGCTTTCGGAACGGTTCTAGGGCCTCGCCAACAACCTCTTCGTTGACGAACGGTCCGTAAACTTCGGCTGTATCAAAAAACGTGACGCCTTTTTCAAATGCCGCGCGTATCAGAGCAACAGCGTCGCCTTTGTCGACGGCTGGGCCGTACCCAAAACTCAATCCCATGCAGCCGAGGCCGAGCGCCGATACTTCGAGACCGCTTTTACCCAGAGTTCGTTTCTTCATACATCAATTGTAAAACTTTCGACGGCTGTTCGGATAACACACGGCGACAATTCGGGTTACACTTGTCTTATGGAAACGCAAGACAAGAAAGCCGAAGCTCGCGCCCATTTGCGTGAACTGCAGGCGGACTTTGCCAGCCGCGGCGACGTGTTTGGATGGTTCGAGGCCCTCTACAGCGAGGCTGGGGGAAACACCGACGTCATACCGTGGGCCGATCTTGAGCCTAACCACTTTCTTCGCGTCTGGGCGGAAGAAAAGGGCCTAAAAGGCAGTGGCCGAAAGGCGCTGGTCGTCGGCTGCGGCCTCGGCGACGATGCCAAATATCTTCACGATCTGGGATTCAAAGTAACGGCCTTCGATATATCGCCAACAGCCATCGAATGGGCAAAAAGACTCTACGGCGAGGCGGACATCCAGTTTGAAGCGGCCGATCTGTTCGAACCTCCTCGCGGCTGGCTCGGGGCATTCGATTTTGTCCTTGAGATATATACGATACAACCGCTGCCGCTCGAAATGAGGCCGCGCGTTATAGATGCGGTCGCCTCCTTCGTCGCTCCAAGGGGTACTTTGGTTGTCGTAACACGCGGCCGCGAGGACGACGTCGAGCCGGACGTCGTGCCATGGCCGCTGTCGCGCCGGGACCTTTCGAGATTTAGCGAGAACGGCCTGATAGAGGTGTCGTTTGTTGAAATGCCGCCGATCGAAGAGGACGAGCCTTCGAGGTTTGTTGTGGAATATAAGCGAGTATAATTAGGATATGAAGTTCAGACAGTTCTATCTCGGATGCCTCTCGCATGCCTCGTACTATATTGGTTCGGATGGGGAGGCCGCGATCATCGATCCGCAGCGTGACGTCCAACAGTATCTCGACGAGGCCGAGACAAACGGAGACACGATCAAATACATTATCGAGACGCATTCGCACGCCGATTTTGTGAGCGGACACGTCGAACTCGCCGCGAAGACCGGCGCCCAGATCGTCTACGGTCAACGTGCGAATACGCAGTTCCCGACTCTGAAAGTAAAAGACGGCGACGTATTGAATGTCGGCAATATAAAACTGACGTTTCGCGAAACGCCGGGCCACACGCCCGAGAGCATCACGATACTTGCTGCGGAGGACGAAGGCGACGCAGAAACACCGCTGAAGCTGTTTACAGGCGACACGCTGTTCATCGGCGACGTCGGCCGCCCGGATCTCATCGGGTCCAAGGGATTCACGTCCGAGCAAATGGGCTCGATGCTCTACGACTCGCTTCACGAAAAGATACTGCCGCTGCCGGATGAAACCGAAGTGTATCCGGCTCACGGTGCGGGATCGCTATGCGGCAAATCGCTTTCAAAGGAGACCTGGTCGACGCTCGGCGAGCAGCGAAAATTCAACTACGCGTTGCAGCCGATGACCCGCGAAGAGTTTGTCAAGATCGTCGCTGCCGATCAACCTGAGGTTCCGGCTTATTTTCCAAGGAGCGCGGCCCAGAACCTCGAAGGCTCCCGGCACATCGCCGAGATCTCGCCGCCGTCCAAATTGACGAGCGAAGAGATCGCCGGTTTCGAGGGCGTCGTTGTAGACGTGCGTAAGAACTTTGAGTACGGGGCCGGACATGTGCCCAATTCGATAAATATCGGGCTAGGCGGACAGTTTGCATCGTGGGCGGGGACATTGATACCGATCGGGACGCGGATCGCAGTCGTTGCGGACACGAGCGAACATGTTGACGAGACAGTCCTCAGGCTCGCACGAGTCGGGCATGAGACGGTCGCAGGCTTCATTTTGTTTGGTGAGTACAACGGCGCGAAAAAGACGGTCGAGCAGGTGACCGTCGGAGAGGTTAACGAATTGACGCAGACCGAAAAGTACATTCAGTTCGTCGACGTTCGCCGCCCGGCCGAATACGCGGCAGGTCATCCTGCGAGATCGGTCAATATCTCGCTCAATAAACTGGCTGAAGAGTTCGAGAGGCTCGACCCTTCGTTGCCGACGTATGTCATCTGCCAGGGGGGATATCGTTCGAGCATCGGGACCGGCATCCTGGAGAATGCCGGATTTTCGAAGATCTACAATGTAACCGGCGGCACAGGAGCGTGGTTTTCGGAGGATCTGCCAACCGAGAGCGCTCCTACGGCGTGCGCTGCTACCTGAAGAAAGCGGAGCACTTTCATGCGATCACTGCTAATTTTTACCATTATAACCATCGTCTTTGCCGGCTGTACGTCGGCGATCTATGTAAATACCGACTCGGGCATGCCGAATACAGCGTCCGCGATCAGGGAGGTTTCACCTGCCGAGGCGCAAGGGGCGGTGTCCAAGGCCTATTCGCAATTCGTCGACGTGCGGACGCCTGAGGAATACGCGGGCGGCCACGCGGCTCGAGCGGTCAATATACCTTTGGACACGCTGATGTCCAATCTCGACCGTCTCGAGAAAAATGAACCGGTTTACCTCATCTGCCAGAGCGGGAGGCGTTCGATGCAGGCCGCCGAGATGCTCAAAGAGGCGGGATTTAACAATGTATTGAACGTCGCCGGCGGCACCAATGCATGGCAGTCCGCCGGGCTGCCGATGGAGACAAAGCCGCCGCATAATATTCCCGAAACGAAACCTTAGGAAAAGATGGATGCCGCGATCATAATAGCGGCGCTTGGGTTGTGGCTGCTGCTGCAACTCGTGGTGCTGCCGCGCCTCGGCTACAACACCTGACTGCGCGGCGCATGCGGCGCCGGGTCACGGCGTTCAGAAAGTAAGACGGATCCAAATGACTAAATTCGATCCCAGCAACGCAATACAGGACTTCCTGGTGTTTGGCGAGTTCGGCGACGTCAATCCGTCGATAACCGATTCGTCCACATATACATTTATGAGCCCCGAGCGGATGGAGGAACTTTTCGATCACGAGATCGAGGGCTGTTTCCTCTATTCGCGGCACTGGAACCCGACGAACAAGTTTCTGTCCGACGCCCTCGCCCGAATGGAGTCGAGCGAAGCGGCTCAATCCAAGGCTTCGGGAATGGCGGCCATCTCGTCGGCGATCATTCAGATCTGCAGTGCCGGCGACGAGGTCATATGTTCCCGGACGGTGTACGGCGGTACGTACGCGTTGTTCAAGAACTTTCTGCCGCGTTTCGGCATTGCGACGCGGTTCGTCAACATGCAGAACGTTGACGAGGTTCGCGCGAACGTGAACGAACGCACTCGCGTCATTTATTGCGAATCGATCTCAAATCCGCTGCTCGACGTTTCGGACATTCCGTCGCTGTCGGCCGTCAGCCGCGAATTCGGGCTTAAACTCGTCGTCGACAACACGTTCAGCCCGATGATGCTGACCCCGATCCGGCTCGGGGCCGATGTCGTGGTACACAGCCTGACAAAGTATATAAACGGTACGAGCGACTGTGTCGCTGGATGCGTCTGCGCCAGCGACGAGTTCATCCATCAGCTTACGGACATCAACTCGGGCGCGTCGATGCTCTTTGGTGCCGTGCTCGACAGCACGCGGGCCGCGAGCATATTGAAAAATCTACATTCGCTGCACCTGCGTATGCGGCAGCACAGCCGGAACGCACAATTCCTGGCTGAGAACCTGGCCCAGATCGGCCTCACCGTTCATTATCCGGGACTGCCCGCGCATCCGCAGCACGAGCTTTTGAAGCGGCTTATGAACCCGGGATACGGCTACGGCGGCATGCTCGCGGTCGACGTTCGCGATGCTGTTACGGCCAACCGATTAATGACGCGAATGCAGGAGGAAAAGGTCGGTTATCTGGCGGTCAGCCTTGGATATTTTAAGACGCTGTTCAGCTCTCCGGGCCACAGCACGTCGTCAGAGATACCACTCGAGGAACGCGAAAAGATGGGCCTCAGCGAAGGATTGGTGAGATTTTCGGTGGGTCTCGACAATGATATCGATCTCTCGTTCGAACGCATCAAACAGTGCCTCGGCGAGGTGGGCGTGATCTAGGTGACCCGTTTGGTCGCGGTTATTGTTATCGAGCGTCGATTTGGTCGTATAATCAAACTACTGTAAAGAACTATGTCAGAAGCAACCGAAATGAGATCTGAAATGCGTGTCGAGACCGATTCGATGGGCCCGATCGAGGTGCCGGCCGACCGTTATTGGGGAGCGCAGACGCAGCGTTCGCTCATACATTTTAATATTGGGTTCGACGTGATGCCGCGCGAGATCATACGTGCCCTCGGCATACTCAAGAAGGCCGCGGCGATCGTCAACTGCGACCTCGGCAAGCTGCCCGAGGACAAGATGCGGCTGATAGTGCAGGCCGCCGACGAGGTGATCGAGGGCAAACTCGATGCACACTTTCCGCTGCGAGTCTGGCAGACCGGTTCGGGCACGCAAACCAACATGAACGCCAACGAGGTCATCTCGAACCGCGCGATCGAGATCGCCGGCGGCGAGATGGGTTCGAAAACGCCGATACATCCCAACGACGACGTCAACAAGTCGCAGTCGTCGAACGATACATTTCCGACCGCGATGTATATCGCCGCGGCCGAACGACTGAACGCTTTGATCCCAGAGGTGCAAAAGATCAGCGACGCCATCAAGGCGAAAGCGCGCGAGTTCGAGGGCGTCGTCAAGATCGGCCGCACGCATCTGCAGGACGCGACGCCCGTGACGGTCAGCCAGGAATTCGGCGGCTGGGCTAACCTCATCGATCGCGATGTCGAACGTTTGAAAATGGTGCTTCCGGGCCTGATGGACCTCGCGATCGGCGGCACGGCAGTCGGCACGGGGCTCAACGCTCATCCGGAATTCGCGGACCGCGCGGCGGCGGAGATCGCAAAACTCACGGGCCTACCATTCCGGTCGCACCCGGACAAATTTGCTGCACTTTCGGCACACGACGAGGTCGTTTTCGCCTCCGGTGCATTGAAGACGCTCGCTGCTTCATTGATGAAGGTCGCCAACGACATCCGGTGGCTTGCTTCAGGCCCGCGATGTGGTATCGGCGAGATCAGCCTGCCGGAGAACGAGCCCGGCTCGTCGATCATGCCCGGCAAGGTCAACCCCACGCAGTCCGAAGCGATGACCATGGTCGCCGTTCAGGTTATGGGCAACGACGCCACGATAGGCTTTGCCGGCTCGCAGGGCAATTTCGAGCTGAATGTCTTTAAGCCGGTGATGATCCACAATTTCCTGCATTCCGTGCGGCTCATCCATGACGCCTCGCACGGGTTTGTCGACTACTGCGTTGCGGGCATCGAACTCAATCGCGACCAGATCGATCATTATCTGCGCGATTCGCTGATGCTTGTCACCGCTCTCAACCAACATATCGGCTATGACAACGCCGCAAAGATAGCGAAGAACGCGCACAAGAAGGGGATCTCTCTGAAAGAATCAGCCGTTGAGCTTGGACTGTTAACCGCCGAGAAGTTCGACGAACTCGTGATCGCGGAAGATATGACGCATCCATAGCAGCAAAGCTATTGCCTGCGACCGCGTTTTCAGGTAGTTATCCTCTACCCACCGATCAATGTAGTTCTCGAAGCGGCCATTGCGGCGAGTCCGAAGAATACGCCGCACGGAGCGGTCAGATCGGCGGATGGCATCCAGCGTGCTGCCGGCATGCCGTGGATAAAGACAGTTACGGACCCTTTGACGATAAGGTTTGGTGGGCCCACGGGCGGCGGCGGGATCGGGGGATGAATGATGCCTGGCGGGGCGCTGATGACGCCGCTGCAGACGACCTGACAGCCGACGTGGGCCGCGGGCAGCATTTCGATCAGCACCGGGCCCATCGCGCACGGACCCGCGATCGGCGGGCCGATCACTCCGCTCGGAACTATCTGATCATGCGAGATCGGATCGCCTTTTCTGGCCGCTGGGAACATACTGTCACCTCGTTATTCGTCAAAGGGCGGTACGGGCTTGCTCTCGCCCGGCTTTAACCCGCCCAGGTGCTTCAGGATATCGTTGTACTGTGCGTGCGACTTGGGATATTCCAGGCGTCCGACGCCGGTCTCGCCGTTCGGGCCGACAGCACGCAGGACGAGGACTATCGTCTCGTCGTCGCCCATTGTTGCCCTTCCAATACTGTTAGTTATCTCGTGGTTCTCCATTTCATGCACCTTCGTTGAGATGTTGCTTTCAGGCTTACGGTCCTGCCGGGGCAGGGTTTGGGTTGAGCGGGTCGCCCTGCCAATAGTTGTGAACGCCGGGGTGATTAGCGGCGTCGTTAGGATCGCCGCCATAAAAACGAGCTGCGCTTTCCGCATATGCTTCTTCTCCGCCTGCCGCATTCGCACGGCCCTCGTATCCGTCGTTCATGATCGCCGGATCGTTATTACGTGCGTTCACGAAATTCTGGTCCGTGTCGGAGATGTTCTGTCCGTTCGGACCGTGATGGTCGATACTGTGCATCGATTCGTGAATAACAAGATTCGAACTTCCATGGCCATCTCCCGCGACCGGAACATGCGGACCGTCGGGCGTCCCGTGGCCCCGTGTCGCAATGATGACCTGATTGCTGTTCGGATCGTTCAATCCCGGAACGGTATCCCAACTCGAACCTGCCGGCCATCCTCTCGGCTGAACACCGCGCAGGTCCTGGCGAACTTCGGTCACAGAATTGCGGCAGACAGCGACGGTCGTGCCGTTGTCCTGCATCCGCTGCAGGATGTGCGGCGGAAGCTTGCTCAGTTCTGCGGCGACCAGCGCGCGGTCCATATCGTCCGCGGTGCCGGCCGCGTGGGTCAAATTGAACGCCTGGTGGGTGATATTTGGAGCATGCTGCCCATTAAGAGTGCGCCGTCGTCGGCCGCCGTGTCCGCCGCCGGTACGCGGGCGATCGAGGAACCCGGGCTCGCCTGTGTCAGCAGTCTCGGCATCGAGCGGGTCGTCGATGATCGCCGGTGTGGTAGGCATAGCCATGCCTCCGGAGTTGATCTTTACCATCGGTCCCTCGATCGTCACGCCAACCAGGTCCACTTTAACAAAACTGGCTCCCACCTTTAGCGTCACCGAGTTAAGAGCCTCGAGAGTTATCTCCCTTGCGTTTACCTCCACCTTGCCTTTAACGATAGACTGGAGATTGCCGTCATAGCCCTGGACCACGTCGCCCTTGACGCCTTCGTTGAGCTTGCCGTCGATACCAATGTATTCGTCCACCTTGATATGAAGGTCTTTGTTACCACCAACGGTAATGGCGAGGTTGCCGCCGGGTTGGTTGTCAGACCTTACGCCGATCACCTCCTGACGATTGCCACCGCATGTCTCGTACATCGAGCCGCGAACCCGCAGGTCGTAGCGTTTCTGCGAGCGGACAAACACCTGTTCCTTGCCGGCCTTGTCCTCGAACCGCAGTTCGTTGAATCCTTTGCCATCGTCCGGGCTCGTCCGCGTCTTGATGTATGAAAGCGTCTTGAATTTTGGCAGTTCATAATGCGGCATCGTTTCGGGGTTATAGACCGAGCCGGTGATGATCGGCTGGTCCGGATCACCCTCCATGAAGTCCACGATGACCTCTTGGCCAACCCGTGGAATGAACATCGTTCCCCATTTATTGCCGGCGATGCTAGTGGACACACGCAGCCAGCAGGACGACGTCGCGTCGTTCTTACCTTGACGGTCCCAGTGAAACTGCACCTTGACGCGGCCGAACTTGTCCGTGAATATCTCTTCGCCCGACGGCCCCACAACGACCGCGGTCTGGCTGCCGTGAACAATAGGCTTTGCGGTACGCCTTACAGGCCGGAACGGAGCGTGTACGTCGCCGTCCTTGTCCTCGGCCGGGATGCTGACAAAATTTACAAGGTATGCGTTGAGAATATCGTCGTCGCTGATGTAGCTCGGCGTCTGCACTGCTTCGGTCCTGACTGTCACGAGCACGTGTTTTCGATTATTCTGCGCGGTCGGATGTTCGGTCAGCTTAAACCGAAAACCGGCTGTCAGGGTGCAGCAATCGGAACTGCCAATACCTGATTTATACGCTGCGTCGATCTCCTGCTGCCTGATGTCGATGGTTCGCTGCCGGTCGTCGAACACCTTTTGCAGCGAACTCGACTGCTCGCCGCCGCCCGATGCAATGCCGTCGAACCGCTTGGCATATCCGCCGGGATAGTCGTAAAACTCGAGGTCCTGATTGCCCCCGATCGTAAAACGGCTGACATGCTGGCCTTCCAGTTTGTTGGTAGGAAGTTGAAAGTGATGGTCCCGCAGCGTGACTTTGCCGGTTCGGACATTGTTCTCAACCTGCCAGGTCAGTATCTGGCCTTCCCACTCGGTAAGTGACGAGATGTCGGCTGCGAAAGGAATGGTCGATTTGCCCGGACAATCGCGGTGCGACGTCTCAGTATTGCCGATGATCAGACGATGTGACGAAGCGGTGTGTTCGAAGTAATAGTAGATGCCCTCTTCTTCCATCAGGCGCGAAATAAAATTCCAGTCGCTCTCGCGGTATTGGACGCAGTAATTGCGAGGTTCAAACGTGCCCTGTACCTCGAGGTCGAACTCGAAGCCTTCGAGCACCTGACGGAGTATGTCGGGTACCGACAGATTCTGAAAGATGCGGCTTTGCGAAACCTGCGTCAGCAGCCAAACGCGCGGCACAAGCACCGCCTTATATTTGGAGAAGCGTTCGTTGCGATTTCCTTGCGTAAAGTCCACGCAGATGCCGTGGAAAAACCGCGTCGCCTGGTCCGCCTGCGCGACGCTGACGATCATCTGTTGGCCGAGAATGCTCTCGGGGTCCACGTGCGTGGGCTCGTGCCCGGCCTCATTCTCTTCGTGAAGAAGCTCGAGGTCGAAACGGAACAGTTGCGAAAGGCCCTCGTTCGCGCGGATCCTCTTGATCAGCAGGAAATCTTCTGCCAGCGGTGTCGTGAGTCTTAGTAATCTGCCTTCCTGCTTTGTCGCCATAATTTGCCCGGCTGCCGGCTATTAAAGCAGCCCTTTCCTGATAGACGTAAAATGCACGCGAGTTTGCCGTTCGTCAGCGCGGGGCCGCGGTCCTCGGATCGAATATCTCGCCGTCGGGACCGTGCCAGGCGCTTGGGTTCTGGTACTCAGCAATGATACTGCCGTCACGACCAAACACGACGACCGGGCCCTCCCAGTCGCCGAATTCGATCGCGGACTCTTCGCAGAACATCAATTGACATGATTCCGAGCTCGAATAAGCCTGATCCTCGCGGGCGGCCGTCACCTCTGCATTTGCGCTGATCGCGATCTGGCGGCAGAGTTCATCTCCGTCTCCGTGAGCCGTCATCGAGCTTTCCGCGGCATGACAGACGAACAGCACGATCCGGTCTGTCTTGTCGCGGAGCCGGCTGAATTGATGAACCGTCCGATAGCTGATGAAATCGCGGCAGAACATGATCGCCGTGGTGTCCTCGGAAGCGACAAACACGCCGTGAGCCATGATGTACAGACAGTCGATCTGGCCACGAGCCGCGACGATCGCGTCCAGTCGGTCGAAGAACTCGCTGAGCGGCGTTTCTTCGCCGACATCGACGACGATCGTCGAACCGACGGCCAGCGGCGATCGGCCCTGGAGGCGTGTGTCGTGAGCGATAACGGTTATCGACATTACTATCTATTTGCAGACCCGACTTGTTAGACCAGCTAAACTAATGCCCAGCCAATGGCTCCCGGTTTCATACCAGTGACCCATGGTTGAGCAAGAGAACCATCTCCCGAATCATTTGCCATCCCCAAAGTGTCAAGAAAGTCGTTCAGCTTTATGCCGTACCCTTGTTTAGCGACCACAACCATGTACAAATTTGCCGTTCCGGTTATTCCACCTACAAATTGAAGCCCGCAACCGCCCGAACGGAATTTGAGATAACCTTCGTCCAGAACCCGCCACGTACTGTTTTTCGGAGAGGTCCAGTTCTTAGCAAGCGGCAACGACAAGCGGATATTGCACGCGTTTCCGTCCATGTCTGATATTTGCACTGTGTACTGTCCCATTGTTCCATACTCCTTACTTCATGGAAGTTACGTTATTTCATAAGCGAAATTTCCACCCTCACCGACCGAAACATGGATCCTGGTGATGCCTTCACCGCTTGCCATTCTCGACAGCACCTCTCCGCTCATTTCGGGCAAGAGAGTCCCGGTAAGGATGTTGTAAACGTTGCGGGCGCCGCTGTCTACGTCGGTGCACCGATTCGCCACTGTATCTATGACGGAGTCGTCATACGAAAATTGCGCACCGTGATTGTCCGCGATGCGTTTCTTGATCTTGCCCAGCTGCAGTTTGATGATCAAACGCATGATCTCGTCGGAGATCGGATAGAACGGAACGGTCACCATACGCCCTAGCAACGCGGGTTTGAAAGCCTTGTTAAGCTCGGGTTTGATGGCTTCGACGATCCCTTCGGGAGAAGGCGTGGTATCGGGATCGGCACAGAGCTTCATGATCGTATCGGTACCGACGTTCGATGTGAGGATGATGATGCAATTCTTAAAGTCGATCTCGCGGCCTTCGCCATCTTCGAGCACGCCTTTGTCAAAGACCTGGAAGAACAACTCCATTACGTCCGGATGCGCCTTTTCGACCTCGTCGAGCAGCACGACCGAGTACGGCTTGCGTCGGACGGCTTCGGTCAGGACACCGCCTTCGCCGTAGCCGACGTATCCGGGAGGCGAGCCTTTAAGGCTCGATACGGTGTGTGCTTCCTGATACTCGCTCATGTTGATCGAGATCAAATTACGCTCGCCTCCATATAGCGTGTCGGCAAGAGCAAGGGCCGTCTCGGTCTTGCCGACGCCCGACGTGCCAACGAGCATGAACACGCCGATGGGACGTTTCGGGTCCGTGAGGCCGGCCCGCGACGTCCTGATGCGTTGTGATATAGCTTCGAGGGCGTGATTTTGTCCGAGGACCCTCTCCTGCAGAGTGTCAGAGAGTTTAAGGACCGCATTGATCTCATCGGCGACCATCTTTCCGATCGGGATGCCGGTCCACCCCGAAATTACCTCGGCCACGGTCTGGCCATTTACGACCGGCTGCATCAGCGGATTCTCGCCCTGCACCTGTTTCAACTCGTCTGTGAAACGTTTGAGCTCGCCCTTGAGAAACTCGAGATCCACAGGTTCTTCCGCGGTGGCTTCGGCTGTCCCCACTGGGGCAACGGCGGCTTGGCCGTCCTCGGTCTCGGCCGAAGTTGCAGTTGAAGCTTCGGGAGCCGGTGGCGGAATTCGCGACATTTCGAGCTTAAGGCGGACGTTGCGTATCTTCTCGGTCAGGTCCTTTTCTTTAGTCCATTGTTCCGTCAGAACACCGAGGGCCTGCTCGGAAGCCTGCTTCATCTGGATCAACTCTTCGAGGCGTTTCGCGTGGTCCGTTCCTGTGATCTGTTCCCGCTCGAGGGCCTCGATCTCGGCACTCAAGTTCGCAATCCGGCGGGTCTCGTCTTCGACAGCGGCCGGTGTCGCGCCCTGTCCAATAGCGACCTTGGCACAAGCCGTGTCGAGGACGGAGACGCTCTTATCGGGCAGTTGACGACCCGTAATGTAGCGGGCCGAGAGCTTAACGCACTCGACGATGGCTTCGTCCATGATCCGTACATTGTGATGCTCTTCCATCTTGCCGGTCAGCCCGCGCATCATGGTGACCGCACGTTCTTCGTCCGGCTCGTCCACCTTGACTACCTGGAACCGGCGTGCGAGAGCGGCGTCCTTTTCGAAGTACTTTTTGTACTCGGCCCACGTCGTGGCCGCTATCGTGCGAAGTTCGCCGCGGGCGAGCGCGGGTTTGAGAAGATTGGCCGCATCATTTTGTCCGGCCTGTCCGCCGGCCCCGATCATAGTATGGGCCTCGTCAATGAACATGATGATGGGCCTGGGCGAGGTTTTGACCTCGTCAATGACCGATTTTAGACGATTTTCGAACTCGCCCTTGACGCCGGCACCGGCCTGAAGCAGGCCGAGATCGAGCGAGCGGACCGCGACGTTCTTGAGCGGTTCGGGAACGTCACCGGCCGCGATCCTCGCGGCAAATCCCTCAACTACAGCCGTTTTTCCGACACCTGCTTCACCCGTCAGGATCGGGTTGTTTTGACGCCTGCGAGTTAAAATATCGATGATCTGACGAATCTCCGCCTCGCGGCCGAGGATCGGGTCGATCTTGCCGGCCATGGCTTTGGCGGTCAGGTCTTCGGTGTACTGGTCGAGGGCTTTGGTCTTGCCGGGAACTCCGCCCGAGAACGGAGCACCGTCTCCCGACCCGCCGGCCTCGTTCAGCATCGCGGCCTCGCGCTCTTCGTCCGAATCAGCGGTGATCTCGGGCAGCTTTGTCTGAAGCGACTCTGCCGAGATGTGATTGAACTCGCGCGAAATATCGCGTGCGAGCCGGGCAAGGCTGTCGTTCGTCACAAGCGCCGCGACCAGGTGGCCCGAGCGAACGTGAGCGGCACCGAAATCGACCGACGCGAGCAGCCACGCGTCCTGGAACCAGCGCGGGAGCCTGTCGGACAGTCCAGGCGTTCGCGAATTACCGGATTTCAAACGGCCGAGCGAATCGTTAACATCTTTAGCAAGTCGATCGACACTGACCTCGTAGTGATTGCATATCCTATGAAGGTCCGTGTTGTTCTGTTCCAACAGTTTGGCCAGGATATGTTCGATCTCGACGTCGTAATTGGTCCGAGACAAGCACAAGCCGGCAGCTCCTTCGAGCGCTTCTCGGCAAGTGTCGTTCAGTCGCCCGATCAAAGATTTTAGATTAACGTTCATCGCTTTTTCTCCTTAAAAGAGGCCGGTCAATCCGCCGGCTGAAGTATTACCTGGTCATCGTCCGCCGCAAATGGTACCGAGCGGAGCCAGGATGTCCACCCGAGCATCGGCCGCCGCAGAGCACGCGTCGTGAGTATCGTGCTCGGCACCTGTTTGGCTTCGAGCAATAGCTGGACATCAAAATCCAATTCGATCCCGGTCATGAACCGAACGATCGATTGCAGCGTTCTGTGCGCAGTGCCGTTCGGCAGAAACGCCTGAAATTTGCTGAAATTCATCGGTCCAAGCCGTATTCGCATCTTCGATTGCTGGTCCCAAACGCGTGTGCCAATTATAGCGCTCGCGCCGAGCGTCGAATTATCCTCTCCGAGCCGCGTGATATCATCCGCACCGAGCGGCAGCCATTGCCCGAAGAATTGCACGGCGTTGGCCGCGATCTGAAAATGGTCACTGATGATGTTCTCGATCGCGTTTTGGGTATGCGGCTTTTGCGCTATCAGGCCGCCGTACGGCAGCAGGGCCTCTTCGTTAAGGTCCATCCGGCCGCGAAGGCCTTTGGTGCCGAGGCCGATGATGTCGAAAAGGTAACCCGTAAAATCCTCTTCTCCGCGTTCGTAGGCGACCGGAAACCGGTATTTCGCCCAAGCGCGATAGAACAGCGAAACGGCCCTATGCGTAAAAATATCGAGAAAGTCCCACAGCGTCTTGTCACGATGCCGGATGCGGTCCAAGACAAGTTCGGTGTAGTGTGCCGGCAAGACGCCGCTTACGCCGGCCATGCCCATAAAATTGACGAGCATCTCGATCCGTCTTTCCCCCGTCCGCTCGTCCTCCGATACGAGCATCTCGTGTATCTCGCTCGACGGAAAATCAAACGCGATCCGCGAGCGGAACCGTACGACCTCCTGGTTCGGCAGGGCCTCGCCGCCGACGGTTTTACGCTCCCGCTCGATCTTCTCGAGCAGACGCACCGCCTGAAAGAACTCAAAAGCGAACGGTTCCTCGAATAGATGTTCCTTTAGCGTTTTTCTCGCCACCGTTTTTACAATAGCTCCTGTTCACCGGCTCGCGGAGGAAACCGTTTTACGGTCTCTTCGCGCTGTTCTGTCTTGAGCACCATCTGGTTGAACGAGTTCACGGACGCGTACAGTCCCAGGAACCTTTCCAGCACGCATGCAAACAGGAACAGCCCACTGCCAACGAACTGTTCCTCATCGAACATAATGGTGGTCTCGAGCCCACGGACAAATCCCGAGCCAATGCGGCCACCGATCTGACGCACGACCTTGCGGGTCTCGATCGCGGTCATTCCGAGTATCTGTTTTCGGGCGACGGAGGAATCGTCAAAATTATAAAGATGCAGCATTTCCTGCAATGCCTGGGGAGTCCCGTCGGCGCTGTTGACGAGCGACATGTAGTTCAAATTCAGGTGTGAAATGAGCCGCCACTGGGCCGAACGACGCTGTGGCGGACGTAACGTAGCTGTCGGCTTGGTCAGGCAGCGAACGCGTGAAAGCAAGGCCGTTCCCTCGACCTCGAAATCGCCTTCTTTGCCTCCGAACGGCAGCTTGCCCGGAAGGTCGCGGTTTGTGCACGTCGTCTTGACATTGAGCACCTCGGCCGCCGGGACCAGCGGATCGAAATTGACGTCCACGAGCGACATAAAGACCTCGGTGCCCTCGTCGCCGGCACGCTGCGAAGGCCGCCTGACCGCGTACCAGAACGATTTTTCCATCTGCTCGCCGTAGGCGTGACGCATCGAATAGAATGGCGAAAATTCGCGCGTCTGGTTCGATCTAGGATCGGTTGTGATCACCTCGTCGACCGAGTATATCTCTGTCGTCGACTGGCGGTGGACGTCCGGAATGACCTGATACTCGTATCGTTGCTGCGAGAGATAGATCGGGTCCGAGAGTTTCGAAAAAAGGTTGATTATCGGCGAACAGCCGAGCCTGAACGTCTCGTTGGTTATCGGCGCGACGGGTGGCGTCACATCTCGCAGATGTATGATGACGTCAAAATTGCTGCCGAATTTGGCATCCGCGGCACGGTCAAGTCCAAATATATCGAAGAAGAGGAACTTGTACGGGAACGAGAAATACTCCGTCAAGAGACGGTACCCGGCAAACGAACGCTTGGTGTAGGGAAGCATGGCCTCGCTTGCTTCGAACCCTACCTGACGCAATGCGTCACGCGCCGGGATAACGACGGGATCCGGCGGCTTGGCCTGCACATTCGTCATCGTCTTGAGTGTGCGGTTCCCGAACGCTGACTCCTTCGGCCGAAACTCGACAGCCGTAGCATGATTGAACAGGATCTCGTAGAGCGGAAAGACGAGCTGCGGCTCGCCATCGATATAGAAGCGCAACCGTTCCGGCGTCTTTTGGGTCTCACCGATCTTCAATTCATGCAGGTTCGAGTTGCCAAAACATCTCAGACTTAGCCGAATGGTACACTCGGCGAACCGTCCGCGGCCGTCTTTAGGCGCAGGCGACTCGAGCACCGCGGATTCGAGTTCGAGCGGCAGGAGTTCCACGTCGTACGTCGTTTGAAACTTACACGGCGTGCCGTCAACCGGGCGCGAATTAAGCCGGGCCCCGCGCTCAAGCCTCTGTCCCGCGGTCAGCTTGTCGTTCGGCGAACCGTACGAAAATTGGACGATCGCCATCGAAGGTATCGGCGCCAGATAGTGCGGGTAGAGTACGTTGAGGAAAGACTCGGTGACCTCAGGGAGTTCGTCATCGAGCTTCAATCCGACGCGGGCGGCCAGGAAGGCGAACGATTCGATGATCCGCTCGACGTGTGGATCTTCAACCTTGTCTTCATCGAGAAGGAGACGGGCGGCGATCTTCGGGTATTTCCGAGCGAATTCGGCACCCATTCGCCTCAAGAAGACAAGTTCGCGTTCGTAGTATCCGAGGAGTTCGTCTTGCATCGGCCTCGATATTATAGCTCAACTGATCTAGCGAAAATAATGACCGGCCTTCGCTCTCGAGGGCCTATTTCTCAAGGACGGCAAATTCGCCGCTGCCTGTCTGGAGAATAGTGTCGAATGCGATGGGCTCGGGTTCCGGGTCCATATCGAGCCGTGCCTCGATCCTGAATTTCAATTGCCGGTCGACATGGTTGACCGGCTCCAAAGTTACCTTGAGGTCGAGGAAGCGCGGTTCGAAGACTTTGATAGCCGATTCGAGCGCCTTGGTCAGCCGCTTTTGTTCCGAGGGACTTTTCGGGCTCATGCCCATGATGTCGGGCAGGCCATAGAATGCCACGGACCGGCGGCACTCAAGGTCCTCGTCGACCGTGTCATCGCCATGGCAGCGAGTGTTAAGCAGCCATTCCAGGTCCCGCCGCACGGCCTGCCTCAACTCGCGAAGGCTGGTCGATCTAGACTTTGGCGCCTCGGTCGACATATCTGGCTCGTAGTCGATGAGGCGATCAAGGACCGATTGGGATATCCGTACTTCAAGGTCTTTTCTGGCCATTTGGGAACCCGCTCGCGGAATGAGATAAAGGGGTCATGCCGTCTTCGACCTCTGCGAAACTGGCACGACCCCGGGTACTGATCGGATGCGGTTACCGACGTTAGACCGCCTTGTTTGCTTTGACGTCCCAGCCGGCCTTGACCAAACCGCCGAGCGTGCCGTCGGGCTTCTGCTCCTTGTAGTAGAACTCGATCTTTGCATAATTCAGCGAGATCTGTTCGGTCGGGACCAGGCTGCTGCCGGCAGAGCCGCCCGTTTGGAACGACGATACCAGCAGGTCGCACATTTCGATCTTGAAGAACTCCTGCTGGTCCTTACCTGCCTTGCGGCAGACGAGCGTTGCTTTCTTAATATGCTCGCCGGAGGCGCATGCAAGCATGAGTTTGGGCGACGCTTTGCTGATCTTCATAACGAAATGAAAATCCTGCATCGAGACCTTACCAGCACCGCCGCCTCCACCTGAGTGGCCCGTTCCCGACTGGCTTTCTCCCCACGACCACGACTCGATGTCGATCTCGCCTTTGTGTTTATGATCTGCGCTTTCGCCGTCGATCCCTTCTAACTTCAAAAAATAATCTACTGCTGCCATTTCTTTGCTCCTTTCTATGATCTATTTGTTTAAGAACTTGCTGAACGATCTCTAGTCATCAGCTTCAACGTTAGGACGAATACCCGCAGATCCTTTTGCCGAATGTCGGGGAAAATCTTAGGGTATTCGCTTGTTCGTCATCCCTGAGCCGGCGCCGGCAGGTCGGCGACCAGCCTGAGCGAAACAGATAGTTCATCCAATTGGAAATGCGGCCGAAGGAACGCTACCGCGCGGTAGCATCCGGGTTTACCGGGTATCTCGGCGACATCGACCCTCGCCTCGCGCAGCGGGTATTGCGCTTTGGTTCCGGGAGTTGCATTGTCGTCGTCGGTGACATAGTTGTTGATCCATTGATTCAGGAACATCTCGCAGTTACCTCGCGACATGAACGACCCGATCTTGTCCCTCATCATGGCCTTCAGGTAATGGGCGAAACGTGAAACCGCAAAGATGTACTGGAGCTGCGTCGAAAGCCTGGCATTTGCATTAGCGGCGTCGCTGTCGTATTTCTTGGGCTTGTTTGCCGACTGCGTTCCAAAGAACGCGGCATAGTCCGTGCCTTTGCAGTGAACAAGCGGGATAAAGCCATTGTCCGCAAACTCCTTTTCGCGGCGGTCGGTGATGGCTACCTCGGTCGGGCATTTCATCGCGACCTCGCCTTCATCTGTTTCGAACGTGTGAGTCGGCAGGCCCTGGACGAGTCCGCCGCCTTCGACGCCCCGGATGGCGACACACCAGCCGTACATCGAGAACGCTTCGGTCAGGCAAGTGCCCATTGCATAGGCGGCGTTGCCCCACAAATACTTCTTGTGGTCCTTGCCATCGACGTCTTCTTCGAACCGAAATGTCTCCGTCGGCTTGGTCGCGGCCCCGTACGGCTCACGCATGAGCATATGCGGCAGTGTCAGGCCGACATAACGCGAGTCTTCGGATTCGCGGAAGCTTCGCCACTTCATATACTCGGTGCGATCGAATATCTTGGCGACGTCGCGGACCTCGGACATCTCCGAGAACGTGTCCCATCCGAACATCCCGGCCGAAGCCGCGCTGATAAACGGTGCGTGGGCCGCCGCAGCGACCTGCGAGATCTTTTCGAGCAACGCCATGTCCTGAGGGTGATTGCCAAATTCGAAATCGCCGATCAGAGCGCCGAACGGAGCACCGCCGAATGTTCCGTACTCTTCCTCGTAGATCTTCTTGAACATGTTCGACTGGTCGAACTCGAGAGCACGTTCAAAGTCCTTGAGCAGTTCGCCTTTGGTGACGCTCATGACCCTGATCTTCAGCTGAGCACCTGTCAGCGAGTTCTTGAGCAAATGATGAAGCCCACGCCACGAACCTTCCAATTTTTGAAAATCCTCGTGGTGCATGATCTCGTTCATCTGGGCCGATACGAGACGGTCGATCTCGGCGATTCGTGAGTTGATCGCGACGTCCATGTTCTTGGACATCGTTAATTCGCCGCTCATGACCTGGTTGACGAATTCGCCGATCATGTCCTTGGCCCGTTCTTTCTGGTAATCGTCGCGAGCCATGCGTCCGTCCGTTAATATCTTGTCGAGCAGGCTGCCTTCCTTCTCTGTCTCAACGGCTTGCACGGCGGCATCTTGTTCTTTTGTTTTAGCCATTTTGTTTTATTCCTCCTTCGCGTCGATACCTAGCTCATCACTGAGCTCTTTTTGCTTGCCGGCATTGGAAATGATGTCTTCGAGCATGGTCTCGAGTTTCTCGTTGCCGTCCATCTTTGATCGCAAGTCGGCGAGCTTCTGCCGTGCTTCGACCAATTTGCGAAGCGGCTCGACTTGGCGGACGATGTTGTCCGGTTCGAAATCCTCGATATTATTGAATTTCAGCTCTATCCCCATCTTGCTGCCATCGTCAACAAGCTTGTTGTCGATGGTATAAGCAAGCCGCGGAGCCATACCTGCGAGCACCTGGTTGAAATTGTCCGGATCGATCTCGACGAATTTCCGGTTTTTCAACGCGGGCAGCGGCTCTTCGGGTTTGCCGACGAAGTCGCCCATCACTCCAAGCACGAACGGTAGTTCCTTCAGTTCGATGGCCCCGCCGACCTCCACATCGTACGTGATCTGAACGCGAGGCGGCCGGACCCGGTCGATCTTATGCTGCAAACTTTCTTTTTTTGGCATTTTTCGTGATCTCCTTTGATATTGACTTTTACCCCTATAATTACGAATGAAGAATAATTGTGCCCGACTTACCAGTCACTGCTCGGCGTGTCGGCTGCGGGCTCGCCCGCCGGCGTCTCCTCCGACGAACTTTCGGCATATCCCGCTGCGGCGGCAGCATTGGCAAGCCCAAGCGTTTCGCGAAGCTGGCCGAGCACCGCCTCGTCCTTGATCACATCCTGAAGCCAGTTATCCAGCGGCATGTTGCCCCATTTAACTGCCCTCTGTACGAGATAGGCGACCGGACTGTGCGGTTCGGTCTTATGAAAGAATGCCGCTATTTCGGACAGCCGCTTTAAAGCGTCGGGCCGGTCTCGTACCGGACCGCCTCCGCCTGAACCCGATCGCGCAGTTGCGACAGCCTCACCGGTCTCGTCGTCGACGATGGTCTCGGCCTCCGCGTCGCTATCGTCGGGCTCCTCGATCCGCTTTTTCTCCAGCAGTTTTTTCACCTGGGTATGGACATCGTCCAAACCTTTCTTCAGGGTGCCGAGCCCAGGCATCTGGTTGCGGTCGTATTTTTCCTCGATGACGCGGTTGAGGTCATTGAAAGCCGTCCAGCATTCGTCGAGCAAGCGGTTGACGTTTTCGACGAAAGCCCTATTGGTTTTTGCGACCGCGGCCTTCCACATTTCGGCGGTTACGCGGTTCTCCGCCTCGGCCTGAGCCCTTAGCTGGCTGTATTTCTCCTGGCTTTCGGCATCCAGCGATTCGAGATTGGCCGGGATATCGAACGTTTTGGCATCGACCCAGTCGTTATATCCGTACCCGTTACCGGCGGTGAACGGGCATGTCCGGACCGCGGAGGTGCCCTGGGCGTCAAACCATGCTACCGCGTTGGCTCGGCCTTCCATGTCGCCTTCGTCGATCTCGGGATGCAGAGTCTCCCAGAACGAGTCCTGGAGGCCCGCGAGCAGTTTTAGGCCGTCACGAAGGCCGGCGAATCCATGTACCTTGATAAGCGATTCGGACAGCCACGACGCGATCTGCAGGTCTTTGGACTGCTTCTCCAGGGCCGGCACCGCAAGTTCGATGACTTTGCGGTAATCGGCCACCTTAAGTTCTGTCTGCCAGTCGCCCTGATTGAGGTTGTCGTCGGCTCGCCGAGCTTCGCTGATCTCGTCGTAAAGACCGCTGTAACGCAGGCTCTCGCCGGACGGAAGCTCATCCGAGATCGGCGTGAGGATCAGTTCCAAGTCGATGACCTGTGGAGCCTGAGGCGCGTCGTTCATTAGAAAAACTCCTTGTTGCTACAGACAAAGACGGGGAAAACTCAAGTACTTGCTGAAAGTTTCACTATTCTATCCGAAAAAGTGGCCAAAAGCACGGAAAAATCTCATTCCTCGTCCGAGTGTTGAAATTCGATCGTCTCGATATCGAGTATCGAACGATCCTTGCCGTCCATCCAGAAGGACCGAAGGCCTTCGCCGGCAAACAGGTCGTCTCCGAGATCACGCCAGTCGGTCATCCGGCCGAGCCGAACACTGTCGTTGTCACTCTTGAACGAACCGGCATAGAGCGAGGGAATGAACATCTCGCCGTTTGTCCCCTCGACAAGTTCGACCTGGGCCTGTATCCAATAAAGGTCACGCAGCGTCTTCGGCTTAAAGAACTCGATCTTCGCGACCTGCTCCATCGGCAGCCAGACGTATTGGTCTTTGAAGATCACCTCGAAAATGCACATCGTCTGGTCGTTATAGTCGCGAAAGTCTTCGACGCGGCCGCCGTTGACCAAAGCCGGAAACGCGGGCCGCTCTTCCTCGATCTTGTCCAATATCGAACGGGCCTCGAACGTATTCCCTTCGCGTACGCGGTTATTTGCCTGGATCAGGTCGCCCACGTACGGCGGCGGCGGGGCAAGGATGCCGGGCTGCAGGCCTTCCGAGAAAAAGCGTGAACGGTCACGTTCGGCCTTGAAATTTTGCCGGTAGATCATCGATCCGATCATCGCGTTGGCGTCCTGGTGGCCGATCACATCGAGTTGCTTTTCGGCCCTGTCCCAGTCGCCTGAAAAACACGACAGTTCGAAAAGAAATATTCGCGCCGGAATATTCGTCGGGTTATCTCGCACATACGCGAGAACAGCCGCCATAGCCCCGGTAAGATCGCCGGCCTCAAGCAGTCTTTTTGCTTCGTCCATAATTTCCTCTCCAAAACTGTCTATTTTACCGCCGTCGCCGGGGCTTTTATCTTGCTGAACATGGTGCGGTCGAATAGATCGCCGCCGTTGGCCTTTATGGTCGCCGAGACCGCCTTGCCGCCGACGCTGTAACTCAGCGAATATTCTCCTCCCGGCTGTTTTTGCGGTTTCCCGTCGTTCACAAAGCGGAATAGGCCCCAGATGCCCGGGTATTTCTTCGATTGCCCGCCCGCATCTCCGGTCGTCGCAGGTTTCGATGGCGAAGCCGTGTTAGAGTTCGACGCGGGCGGCGGCGTGGTCGGCACCGCCCCTGACGATCCCGTGCTGATATTGACTCCCGTTTCGGCGGAGGCCGCGGCCGGAAAGCTGCCGCTGATCGACGCTGTGCCTTCGGACGTCACCTTCTGCCCGTCGATCGTGACTTCGATCAACGAATCCTTGCCTGCCTTGAGAGCGAACGAATAGTCGAATTTCGGCGTCGGATTGGTCCCGAATAGTGCCTTTCTCAACGCAAAAGCGTTGTTAAGATATGCGATGAATTCGTCACTGAATTTGACCTCTGCAGTGTCTTTCAGCTTCAGCTGGCCGTTCGATTCTTCGAAGTATTTTTTCAGACGTTCATCGTAGAATTTCGAGAGCGTTCCGGTCGCCGGATTGAGGTAAGCCGTCAGTTTGGTCAGGTCGGATTCTGCCTGTCCGTCTTCGAACGGGAAGCCCTTTTCGATCTCTTTCGCCGCCGGTAATATCTGTTCGGTCCACGCTTTGGCGATCTGGCTCTTGGCGTCCGCACCGAGCAGGCCTTTGAGATTGCCGAGCGGCTGCTGGATCAGAGATGCAAGTTCCTGCGACGAAGGGGTTTCGGCAAATCCCTGAATAAGGTTGCCGATCGCTGTTTCGCCCGCACGAAGCTTGAGCTTGTCGTCCTTGTCGTTCGCAAGGTCCGCGGCGATCTGTTTTAATTCGTCCGCCGAAATGCCGTTGAATCTCGTGTAAACTTTGCCGATCTCTGCTCGGTATTTTTCTACGGGGGCGTTCTCCTTGTCCTCTTTCTTGCCAATGAAGGTGAACAGCGGCCGGAACTCTTTTTCGGGCTGAGTATTGCCGCCTGTGTCGTTGTTCTCACCCGAGGTGAACCAGCTTTTGATCCAGTCCCACCACCCCACGACATCGGGCTTGGCAGACAGATTGGTGTTTTTGGCGATCTCTATCAGCAATATCTTCATCGGCGAATTTGCCGAAGAAAATGATTGTAGCGCGGCTGTCGCGGCCTCTTTGGTCTTGTACGGTTTGACGGAAACGCCTTTGACGAACGCACGCCAGTGATCTGCGTAGTCGCGGTAGTATCGGTCTTCGAGCTTGGCCGAATCGGTCGTCTGTGCCACCTGTTTTTTACCGAGCTCGCCCATCACCCAATCGTCCTCACTGAGTTTTTGATCGGCTTCGGCGATCGCCTTTTTCATCAGTTGAAAGCCGGGTTTCGTGTAAGCGCTGGGCACCGTATAAGTGCCGTCCGTGAGGCCGGCGTCGGCACCGTTTCGTGTCAGGATCGCTTCTGCGGTCGTGGGGCCCACCTTATCGTCGATCGTCTTCGAGATCTCGGTGACCTGCCGCTTGTAATATCGATAAACCGCCGGAAACGCCTGCAGCTTTTTGCGCGTGTCATCGACCAGCTTGCCGTCCGGCGCGATCCGAGGAAAATTGTAATCCGCATCGTCTCGATCGACCTGTTTCGCCCAAAAATCGAGCTGCTGCTGCGCGACGAGTTTCAGGTCCGGCGGGATCTTGGATTCGGTCGTCCAATAGTCGCGCAAAGTGTTTGCGATATGCGTCGGATCGGCTTTGTCCTTGAATTGGCCCGAAAGCATCAGATAGGCCTTTAGCAGGTCGTAGTTTTTGCCCAGTACCTGTTCCTCGGCATCGGTCAGTTTGGTCGTGTCTGCCACCGGGGTCGAGCCGGCAAATTTTCTTAGGTCGCCTTCGACCTTTTTGATCGTTGCCGTCTTGTAACGGTTCTCGATCACCGACATATAGATCTTCAACAGATACTGTTTGAAGACGCGGTTGCCCGAATAGAGCCCGAACCGCATGTACCACGGAGCCCCATTCCGCTCATAATCGTCGAGTTTGACGAGCAACGCACGCAGGTCCTCGGTCGCGTTCATTTCGGCCCTGACGGACCGCTCGTCGGCCTTGGAGGCGTCCTTGTATGCGTCCGTCTTTGTTATCGTCAACAGGCTCTCACCCCGGACGCGTGCCTGGTCGAGCATCTGCTTGTTGTTGTATAGCGATACCGCCGACATCGCGAGCAGCAGCGTTACGATGAGCGTCCCGACCAGGGTCGCAAGCCATCCGAAGATCGGCGGACGCTGACGCTGCGCCTGAAAAGTGCGTACAAGGTCCTTATCGCGAAAGATGACATCGCGGATAAGCCGCTGGGTGAAAAAGGTGTCCGTCACCGCCGCCGGGGCGTTCGGATTGGACTTAACCGCCGGAGACGCGGTGAAGTAGAACCCGCGCAGCAACGGGTTCTCACTGAACGGATTTGGCCTGAACAGCGTCGAGATAAAGGCACCGATCTTGCGCCGCGCTGACCCGAAATGGAGAGGAAAATTGAATATCCTCAACTGCCGGACCGGCGGGAACGGGGCCGAAAGGCGAACTATCCGCCGCTTCATCACCGAGTTGTGCAGCAGTTCAAACTCGGGATCGAATTGGGCCTGCGCGTTCTCACTCTTTTCGAGTGGTATCGTCGCTCCCCAGACAAGCGACTTGCCGTCGTTCTTTGAGACCGAGAACGAATCGCGGAACCCCTCGATGCCGTCTGCGTTAGTAAAGACGACATATACCGGAAATCGAACCTTCAAACGCTGGATGGCCTCGTCGAGCCGGGCCCTCAGCACCTTGGCAAGCTGTTCCGTCTCAGCCTCGTCGGATTTGAGCAATTGGTCGACGTTGACCGCAAATATCACGCCGTCGATGGGGCGCGACGAGCGACGCTTTTTGATCCCTTCGAGCAGGGCGTTCCACTCGTCCGAATCGAAGCCTTCGGTCTGATATCTTCCGGCCGTGTCGATGAAGACTGCTTCGCTTGAAACTCGCCATTCGACATTCGCTGTGGGTTTTACGAGCCTCAATTCTGACTGCCGCTGGCTCGGCAATGCCTGCAGGTCCAGATCAGAGCCGACGATGAGCGAGGTTTTGCCGGAACGCGGTGCTCCCGCGACAATGAACCACGGAAGCGAATAGGCGGCATCCCGCCCGCCTTCGCCAAGGTTCGATGTTTTTAGGAACTGAATGACCTCGTCGAGGCCGCGATCTAACTCGGCGTAACTGCCGGTGGCCGACACGGACTTAGCCTGGACAGCGGGTGCCGCTTGTTCGCCGGCAGCAGGCTGCTCTTCCGCGGCGGCCTTTCTGCGGCTTCGGCGCGATGCAAAAAACGCAATGAGCAGAGCAAAAGGCAGCGTCAGCAGGACAAGAGCGATTATGACGATCTTTTCGGTGGATCCGACCGTGGACGCCGGCAGCATATATACGACGATGCTGACGATGCCGTAAAACGAAAGCATCCCGCCGATGCCAAAGGCGTAGGTCAATTGGCTTGTATGCCAGGAACTCATATTAGCGAGCGTTCAAAATCCCCGGAAACTCACATCTGCAGCCTTTCGACCGTGTCCTGCAGATACTTGGAAGACATAAGGAACATTGCAAGATAGACCAGAAATGCAAGGCCCAGGCCGGCGAAGGCTCCGATCTTGGCCCACAGCGGCAGCCCGCGCTTTGCGGGCGGTTTCGGCTGGTCTGTGGACAGCCAATGCGGCGACAGCTCGACGGACTTGATCTTTCCGACCTTGACGAGCGTGTCCGCCGTCGACTGCATTATCGCGACCAATTTCTCCTGCTCGTACACGCCATAGCGTCCCTTGAACCCGAGCAACATGCACAGGTAGTAGATCTCGACCGCGTCCTGCGTCACTTCAGGCTGCTGGAGCATCGACTCGAGCTTGTCGAAGAACTTGTTGCCGGCCAGCTGCTCGCCGAAGTACTCGAGCTGAAGCGGATTTCGTTCCCACTCCGAACGAAGCGGGAAATTGTTCGTCAGCATCGTCTCGTCAATGAACGACGCCAATGCGAACTTAGACACGGAAACGATCTTGTGGTTGAACTTATAACGTTCGGCCCGACGGACAAAATCGTCGAGCATCGAGGCGATCTTCGGTCGCAGCTCGTTCGACGGCGACACGATGCCCGCCTTCAGCCTCAACACAAGGTCAAAGATCGGGCCGGCAAATGTGACCAGATCGTTCTTGGAACCGGAGTCTGCCATAGACCTCAGGGTTTCACCGCGTACATCTCTAATTTTGCGTCGGTAATTTCGTCAGGAACATAAACCGACAGCACTTTGGACCCTTTGATACCGTCCCAGTAGGGGCCCATCGAATCGAGTTGGAAGTACTTAAAGCCGACACGGGCCGGGATCGGCGCCGGCGGCGGATTGGACAACGTCAGTACGACACCTGGAAGGGCCGAGCCGATGACCGAGTCGATCACGTCACGGGACGCGATCTTGACGACACGCGGCACGCCTTCGATCAATTTTGCTTCGGGTATCTGTGAGCGGACCGCGAGATAGAACGCAGCGTCCTTGAGCAGGCGTTCGTCCTCGACACGGCCCACGTACAGGGTGTCGCGCGTCTTTTCCAGCGGAATGGGCACGCAGCGGCTCGGGATGACCTTTTCCAGCAGCTCGCGGAGCATACCGAAAAGGCTGCTGAACGTGAAATAAAGGTCGTCGTGGTCGTATCTGACTATATCTTTCGGATGGTACTCCATCGAAAAGGTCATCAGTTGGCCCGCAAGTCCCGCCATTTGTAAATAGAGAGCCTCGGGGTGAAGCAAAGGCGAACGGAAAAAATGCGACGTGACAGGTATGAACGAATTTATCGTGTTCAACAGCCAGAATATGCCCGCGTCCGAGGTCGTAAAATCCGCGAGCCCCTCGCGACGCTGCCTGCGCTGCTCGCCAAGGCTGCCGCTCTTGGTATTGAGTATCTCGACGAGCTGCCGGAGCATATTGGTCAGCCATGTCGAACCCGCGACGTTCAAGATCGGCGGTATGTAGGTCTCGGACGGCCTGAGCTGGCCGGTCGGAGTACGTTCGAGTTCGGCTATCTTGATCGACGTGTACCCGTCGCGCAGCTCGTCGTCAAAGATGATCCGGAGGTTGTTCCTCGCGTACGCGAGCGGTTGTTCATTGGTTCCGCTCGTCTCGTCTTTGACCAGTGCCCCTTCCTGCAAGTATCGCAGATTTGGACCGGCTTTTGCCCCGTTCGCCTGAAAATTGGCCTCGCCAACCTTCATCGCCGGGATGGCCAGGTGGACGCCGAGCTTTTCGGCTTCGGCGGCAAAATGGTCGCCGACGGGCCTGACATCTGGGACAGCTTCAGTGTCGGGCACGTTCACGATCAGCCCGTCCGGCATCACGGCACGGCAATTGGTTATCTGAAAATTGGCGTTCGCGATCGCTTCGTTATTGATCTGTAATTCGAGTACGCCGTAGCCGAAGGGGACGAGCGAGCGAATACGCGAATTGAGCAGGTCTTCGTGGTAGTTGTCCCACTGCTGAAAGTGATGCGGCGTGAGCAGCATCCCCTCGTTCCAGACGATCTTTCGGTATTTGCTCATAACCAAAGGCCAGACGTAAATAGTAAACCGACTAGTGAAATTAGTAAATGCCGGCAGCGAATCTCAAATGCGGCAAACACTTCACTTTCGGCGCTTTTTGCGTCGTCGATTGACAGATGTCTCAGGTGGGCCGGGCGGGCCGGGCTTACCGGATTCTGAGAGTCGCTTAAAGAACTCGGCGGCCCATTGCTCGCCGGTCCTCATTTCGAATTCGTCGGGGTGACGCTCGACGAAATCCAATGCCTCGATCAGCATCAGCGACGATATGCCGTCCGTATTCCTCGTGCGTCCGACGCCGAGCATCGCTCGCGATGGTTTCATCACGATCGGGACCTTCCGTATCGTTTCGGCGGACGGAGTGCTGCAATTCTCGGACGGAGACGTGACAAGGTACTCGCGGCAAATAAGCGGCCTCACGGGATGGATGGAGCACGACTCGTCTTCGAGGAAAGGGCAGGGAACTCCTTCGCGGAAGTATTTCATCACCGTGTCCATGTACTTTTCCGGCGTAAATCCCGGCGTTCCCTCGTAAGACATGTCCTGAAGGTCGATCAGCTCGTCAAACCATTTTATCTCTCTGAATCGCGCAAGTGCCGTGGCAAAACGCTCTCGCACCTCGCTTCGCCGCGGCTCGGGCATCTCGTTGACAAGGTCGGCGATCTGGTACGCCTCGACTTCGGAGATCGGCACCGCCTGGCGACAGCAAGCGCCGCAGCCAGCCTTACATGAGATCTTGCCGCCTTCGGATTCGATCGCTTCGACGCTCATCCCGACGACAGCGCTCGACATCTGCTGGAAAACCGGAAGCATCCGCTGTGGTTTTATCTTAAAGGCCGGAACGGTCATTTCCATCTCGACCGGCTCGCCGTGGACGCGAAGCGTTATTTTCCCGGTTGTCCATTTTTCGTTTTCCATGTTTCGTCAAAAAACCAGCGCCTCTGCATTGACGCCGTAATCCTTCGGATTTTGCGTGATCGTGCCAATCGCGAGAAAACGAAGAGCAAGCTCGAACTGAGCGTCCGAGATCTTGCCGTTCTGTTTGAGGTACCAAACGGTTCGTATGACACGGGAGCTCTCGGGGGCCTTCGACGCCAGGTCCTGCAGCATGTTCCGCATTTTCATAAGATCACCGGCTGCACCCTGATCGTACGCCGCCATCATCAGCAAACAATCCTCGCCGAGCTCAGTGCCGACCTGCGTCTCGAGCTTGCTCAACGTCTCGGCCATCGACTGCGCCGTCTGCAGCACGTCACCACGCGACGATCCGAGCTTTGCCATGGCCGCGACGGCAAGGAACTGCGGTTTCAGGTTCTTTGACGCGGCAAGCGACTTGATCTGGGCGGAGCTCTTTCTGGTCGACGAGATGTTGTCGGCGAGTGCGGATGACGCTGCGAGAGACTTGATCCGGTCGTTCACAATTTTGGCCTGTTGTCCGGTGATAAAGGCCTTGGCATCGTTCTGTGCCGCGTGCCGCAGGAATGCGGCTGCGTTCCGCTCCGTTTTGCCGGTGTCAGAGGACGGTCCGTCGGTGTTTGTCGCCGAGTTTGCCGGCTGTGTGTTCGATACCTGTGTGTTTGAGGGAATCGAAACATTGGCGGGATCGTCTGAATTGCCCGAAGACGTGTTCCGGCTCCTACGGTTTCGTGACGGTTCATCCGAGTCGCCCGAATAAACAAAATTGCTGTTGCCGGAGGAGCTCGATTTTTCGGCAGAAACGTAAATCACTACACCGACGATCGAAAGGATGAGCAATGCGAATATCGGGCCGATGATAAAAAAGATCTTCGGGAATCCGCCTTCCTGGTGAGCGGTGCTCTGCGGAGCCGAAAGCGTGGTCCCCGGGGCTTCCGATTCGGCAGGTTCTTGGGCGGCGGCGACGGCTTCGGCAGGCTCTTCATTCTCAGACTCTTCGAATTCGAGATCGACCTCAAACCCACCCAACGAAAGGCGGTCGCCCGGCCGCAGAGGCGTCGCACTCGTGAGCTTCTCGCCGTTTACTTCGGTCCCGTTGCTGGAACCGACGTCGCTGATGACGAACTCGTCACCAGACCGCTCGATGACGGCGTGGTGACGCGACAACCGGCTGTCTGAAATGCACAACACATTCTCCGAGTGCCGCCCGATGGCGAAACCCGAGCTGTCGACTTGCACACGGCGTTCGTCACCGTCCGGGTCCGTGAATTTGAGCCAAAGTTCTTGCATCGATCGAAGCTCGAAGGGCAAACCGCACTCTGTCGGGGTCTATCTCGTATACGTTGAGATCGGCTGCAGGTTAAGCCCGAAATCGGCCGGGTTTTCTCCAACTATGGCCGCTGCGAAGAATTTCGGAACATACTTGAAATTCTCGGCCTGAAACTGCTTCGAAAGTATATCGCCCTTTGCGATCAGCGACCAGAAATCGCGGGGAAGGCCAGTATTGGTCGACAACGCCTTTTCGAGGTTCGAGCTGAGGCCGCCTTCGCCGCTGTTGTAGCTGCCGATCGCAAGCGGAACGCTCGACGGGCCGGTACCGTAGCGGCCGGTCAGGGCCTTCATGTACGAAGCTGCGGCCCGCGCAGCCGGTTCGGGCTGACAGCGTTCGTCCGGATTCGATGGCGAAGCCCCTGAAAATACCTTGAGCCCGTGCAGCTCGGCCGTTCCTTTCGTGAACTGGAACATCCCCAACGGTCCTGTCGGACTCTGCAGGCAAACGCAGTGTTCCGATTCGATCATCGCCAGATAGAGCCCGATCCGCGGATCGATGCCTTTCTCGTTGAACGCCCGGACGACGAATGGTGCGTTTTTGCTCGCCCGCTCGTAGGTCGCTTGCAGGTTGTCGCCAAAATGGCATCCGCTCTGCGTTTTTGACTTGATCCGCTGTGCGTAGCCGTCGGCGAAGCCTTTGATCTTGTCGACCGCTGCTGGTGGGATCGCCTCGCTGCTGCTGTTGCCTATGATCTGTGCGATCCGCATCGCCTTGGCCTCGAGGTACTTGCGTCGCTCGGTGTCCGACATCTCGAGATATTTCTTGCCGCTCGGTACGTCCGTTTGTTTCGGCGAGTTCGAGTTTAGCGGTAGATCATTAGCGTCGGTGGCCTCGGGCGTGCCGGTCTGTGTTGCCGTATTTGAAGGCTTTTGCGTGCGCGTATTTTTTGGCTCGGGGTCGTCGTCGCGATCGATGATCTCGCGATTTTGGGCGACCTCAGTTCCACCGCCGATCAGGCCGAAACCGATGACGACCGCCGAGACGCTGATAATAAAGATCGCTGCGGCGATAATGACGACCGGAAGAATGTGCGCCGGAGCGGCAGACGCGCTCGCGGAGGCTGGCTGCACCGGCACAGTTTCTGCTGCCGGGGTCTCAGCCGCGGCTTCCAAAAAATGAACGGTCAGAACGGTATGATTGCCGATGCGGATCCGGTCGCCGTCCTTGAGCGGCGTTCCAGACGCCGCGGTTTGCACGTCGTTTACAAACGTGCCGTTGGTCGACCCCTGATCGACGATCCAAACTCGCGAACCGTCACGATAAATGGCCGCGTGAAGCCGTGAAAGTCCGTCGTCCGCGAACCTGACATCGGCCTCGCTGCCGCGCCCGAACGACATCTTGTCGGCGTCGAGCTTTATCGTCTGCGACCCTTCGGGTGTTGGATATGTCAGCGAAATGTCGGCCATCATTACATCGTGACGCGGTAAAGCTCGGAGAGCGGCCGGTCTTTTGCCAGGCCAAAGGCACGCGGGTTCTCCGAAACGATCCCGGCGGCAAAGAACCTTGCAAGCTGTTCGCGCTCGGCCGGCGTCTTGATAGATGCCCAGACGTCCGAGCGGTTTGCCGGCAGAGTTGCCTTCCACGCCGCGGCGTCCTGCGGCGATTTGCCGAATGCGGCCGCACTGTAGATCGCATCTCCGTCAAAGACGCCGTAAACGAGTGCCTTGATATACAGAGCCGCGGAGCGCGCCGCGCAGTTTTGCTGCGGGTCAGACAGCGTTTCCGATCCGCACTGGCCGTTGTACTTGTTGTCGGCAACAAATGAGCCACTGAGCTGCCACAGACCTTCGAGATCGCCCTGTTTGGCCGCGACGAACTTGCTCCGGCTCATCGCGAGCACGAATCCGAGCGGCGCGTCGATGTTCTGCTCACGGACGAACGCCACGTTGATAGTGTCGCGGAACGGGGCGGCCCGCTGCCAGTATCCGTCCTGAGCGTATTCGGGAAACCGTTTCTGCACTTCCTGAAGAAACTGCTTGTTCGAGACGTTGTAGGCAAAGTTGCCCGAGAACAGCTTTACGAACTGCTGTGCCATCTGGTTGGTCTCGACAAGCGAAGGCATTCCGCGAGTGTTCGTTTTCTGCTGGTTCGTGTTGGCGACTGCCACCACCGGGGTCGGGGACGGTTTGGATATCGACCGCGTTTCGAACGCCAGCGGCACGCTGCCCGGCTGCTGCATCTTCTGCCCGCTTGCGTCGATGAGCACGATCTGCAGCGAATGGTCGAGCCCGTCGGACAATTCCGGGATGTCCTTTGGATCCAGGGTGGCAGCGAACTCGGGACCTTCGGCGGTCGCGACCTCTTGCCCGTCGACCGTGAAAACGGCGCGCTGCACACAGCCTGCATTTTCAGCCTGTACCTGTATCTCCACGGGCGCACTGATGGTGTCGCCGGGCTCGGGCTTTACGATCGACGCTTTTGCGTTGCAGGACGAGCCACGCGTCATATAGAACGCGCCGGCCGCGACCAGGCAGACGACAGCGAGGCCCGCCGCGACGCCCGCGATGAGGACTGTCGGGTTCGAACCGCTTTCGGCGGCGGCACCGGCCGATACGGCCGCTGCTGGTTCGGCGGCTCCGCCCATGATCGATTCACGAGCCGCGTCGGCGACGTGATCACCGGCCTCGCGTCCGAGAGAGCCAAGCTCCGAGCCCGCTTCGTCGAGTCCGGGCACTTCGCCAGCGTCGGAAGACTCGTTGACGCTCTCCGGCGATAAGAACTCAACCTCGCTCGAGCCTCCAAGAACGATCTTGTCCCCAAATTCAAGGCGAACGGCATCGCCGACCGCCTTACCGTTGACAGTCGTTCCGTTGCTGCTGCGCAGGTCTATCAGCCAATGGTCGCCCCCGCGTCGCTCGATCTCGGCGTGGTAACGCGAGACGTTCGAGTCGTCAGGGAATGCGACGTCGTTGTCGGTCACGCGGCCGATCGTGGTCACGTCCTTGTCCAACGCAAACTCACGCCCGTCGAATTTTAGTAACGCGTCCGGCATAACTCCACGACGATATCGTATCAGACAATTTGCGGTCTTTGACGGTTTGAGAAACGGCGCGTAAGCACCTCAGAACGGGCCCGTTAGTGAGCGGCCTGCGAAATAGAAGTAAGCGGCGATACCTGCGACACCGACGACGCCTAGGAGAACGAGAAACAGCAATGTCAGCAGCACGGTCCGGAGAGCACCGCCCGACTTGCGCTCGGGCACATCCGTCTCGATCTCCAGGTCATCCTGAGTGAATTGTTCCGAGATCTGCGGCTGAGGTTCGATGTCTATGTTTGACGCCGGCGCGGCTGGCGGGGCGGTGGCTGGCGGATCGTTCCCGGCGGTTTCGACCGGAGCGTAGAGGCTCGCGAGATCTACGCTGTCCGCCGCTTGCGGAGTTGCTTCGGCCCCGTCATGAATTTCTTCGTCCTGTTCCTGTTCGGCAAATCCCGGGTCGAGCGTGTCCGGTTCGGGATCGAACTCGATACGTTCCGACGGCTTGACCAGTTCGCCGGTCGAACTGCGAAATACCGGTTCAGGCAGTTCCCATTTGTCCGATCTGTCTTCGCTCATTGTCGATCGAAGGTCATCGAGCCGCTTTAGTGCGGCAGGTCCAGAATATCCGATCGTGTGATTATACCAGTAATTCGCTTGAAATCCTCGATCAATACCGCGGGCGACTTCGTCAGCTTGTTCTTAATGTGTGCATAACTCTCATCCACGTCCACGATCGGGAAACTCTTGTCCATGACTTCGCTCACCCGCGAATCAAGCATTTCGCGGTCCTTGAGGAGCAACGCCAGCACATGGCTCTCGCTGATGCTGCCGACCGAGGCGTGGCCGTCGAGCACGGGCAATTGCGTAACGCCGTTGTCGCTCATCCGCGTCAAAGCGGCGGCAACGGTCTCGTCGGGAGCGACCGAGACGAGCTTGCCTGCAACTCCCGAGTTTTTTGTCTCCGCGATCAGACCTGCTGTTATCCTTTGCGGTTCGAGGAGCAGTTTTTCCTTCATCCATTCGTCGGAGTGGAATTTCGAGAGGTAATGTTCGCCCGTATCGCAAACGATAAAGACTACGACAGCGTTCTCATCGAGCTCTTTGCTGACCCTGAGCGCGGCGGCAAATATCGTCCCGGTCGAGCCGCCGCAGAATATGCCCTCCTGGCGCGAAAGATCGCGGGCCAGTTCGAACGATTCGCGGTCGGTAATGTTGATGATCTCGTCGATCACCTTTACGTCCGCGTTGGCCACCGGCAGATTCTGGCCGATGCCTTCGACCAGGTACGGCGTCGCCTCGGGTACGTGGCCCGAATCCTTGTACGGCTTGAAGATCGACCCGTAAGGGTCGCCCGCGATGACCTTGATCTGGGGGTTCATTTCCTTGAGATAGCGGCTCGTCCCGCTGATCGTTCCGCCGGTACCGATGCTGGCGACAAAGTGCGTGATCTTGCCCTCCGTGTCTTCCCAGATCTCTGGCCCTGTCGTCCGGTAATGGGCCTCCGGGTTCGCCGGATGGCTGTACTGGTCGGGATAGAATGAGTTCGGCGTTTCTTCGGATATGCGTCTGGCGGTCGAGTGGTAATGGTCGGGTGTACCGTGTTTTGCCGCCGCGGGGCAAACGACGATGTCGGCACCGAGAGCTTTGAGGTACCGCATCTTTTCGACCGATACCTTGTCAGTCAGGACGAAAATGCACCTGTAGCCGCGCACAGCCGCCACAAGTGCGAGCCCGACGCCCGTGTTCCCGGACGTCGCCTCAATGATCGTCCCGCCTTTTTTCAAACGCCCTTCGCGTTCGGCCCAGTTGATCATCGAGATCCCGATCCGGTCCTTGACCGAATACCCCGGATTAAGGTTCTCCATCTTGGCAAGTACCTTTGCCTTGATCCCGTGTTTCTTTGTTAAATTGTTGACCCGCACCAACGGCGTCTTGCCGATCAGCCCGAGAACATCGTTATAAAATCTCATTTAGACCTGCGCGTTTTATATAGAATTGTTAATGATCTGTTGGAAAACTGTCTCCATCAAAGTTTATGCCCAAAGCGATCTTGAGGCAAGAATCGACGCCTTTGTGATAATTCGGTGACCGGCGCGAAAAAAACAGGACTCCGCGGTCAACGGAGCCCCGATTCAAATGTTCGAAGACTGTCGCTTCTAATGAACGAAAGCGTTCTCGGTCGGTTTGTCCTCGGCAGTACCAAACTGGAAGGCGCCGAACCCGGTGGTCGACTGGAGCATGTACCAGTTGCCTTCCGAAGGGCGGAAGACCGTTGGGTCCGCCTTGCCGTCGCCGTCGTAGTCGCCCGGTGCCGGCAGGTCGCTTGATGCTCCGAACTGAACTCCGTAGAACCCTAGGTCCTCACTCCTGAGTACGTACCAAGTGCCGTTCGACGGTCGCCAGACAGCGATGTCCGTCTTGCCGTCGCCAGTGTAGTCTGCGGGAACGACCTTGTCGTTGGCGGTGCCGAACTGTATCGCAAAGAATGACCCGTTCGAGCTGTTCAAACGGTACCAGACGCCCTCCGAGGGCCTGAACACGGCGATATCGGCCATACCGTCGCCGTCAAAATCGCCGATGGTCGGTAAGTCATTGGAGGCACCGAACTGGGTAGCCGAGAATCCGGCTGTCGATCTTTGCAGATACCAGATCCCCGAAGAAGGCCGAAACACCGCCTGGTCCGCCTTGCCATCACCGTCATAGTCGGCAGGAACGGGAATGTCGCCAGATGTGCCGAATTGGGCACCGTAAAAAGTGTTGTCCTCGCTACGCATGATGTACCAAACACCGTCAGTTGGCCGCCAAACGGCAACATCCGCCTTGCCGTCACCTGTAAAGTCAGCCGGCGCTAACACATCACCCACATCGCCGAACTGGTAGGCCGCGAAGCCCGCGGTCGAGCGGTTGACGTACCAGATGTTTGTCGACGGACGGAACACGGACACATCCGATTTGCCGTCACCGTCGTAATCGAATAAACGGTTCGACGGTCCGGCCGGACAGGAGTTTATGATCGAAACGTCATCTATCGTGAAATTGTCGCTTCCTCTTGCATCCCCCGGGCGATCGTAGTCGAATCTGAGGACGTGCTGATGTCCGTCCGCATACGATGTAACATCGACTGATCGAAGGGTGTAAAGATCTTCAGCGACCGCTGGCTCCTTGATCGTTTGCAGCGGATTGCCGTCGATGGACACCACCAAGGTTGAACTCGACGGTTGAGACACGAAGCCGATTCGTAGGTAGTAGTTTAAGGTCGCCGTCCCGCCCGTCGGAACGTAAACAAGTTGTGCTGCACTGCCGGCTTCTCCCAATGAGCCATTATCGGTGCCGTCGAACCATATCCATCCGTTGCCCGTCCGGGGACCGCCGGTGCCATTGCCGTCTCCGCAAAGGGCATTTGTGCAAAGTGAACTGCCAAAAAAGGTACCGCTTGAGCCCCAGAACGGATTTGTTGCTGAATTTTTGTTCTGTTCCAATCCTCCATCTTGGAGGTTATTGGAATTTGCCGCACACGGAGGCGTCGGTGTGGGCGTGGGGAACGGCCCTATCGATCCGTCAAGAACTGTAACGCTGCCAGAACCTGAATTCGAAACATAGATCCTGTTGGTGAGGCGATTGATACCTGCGGAAGTGGGATTTGTTCCCGCGGCAACGGAAATCGTGGAATCGTTAGCCCCATCGATGATCGTCACGTTATCGCTATTTCGATTTGCGACGTAGATCTTATTTGTCATCTGATTAACGGCCAAGCCGCGTGGTCCTGCACCTGCTGAGACTATTCGTGCCAAGTTGTTCGTTCCATCTATGACCGTCACGTTTGCGCTGTTTAGGTTTGCCACGTAGACCTTATTTGTCACTGGGTTGACTGCAATGTCTATTGGCTGCGACCCGGTACCGACGGTTGTAGTTGTGTTGTTCAATCCGTCGATCACCGTTACCGAGTCGTCATCAGCGTTGGTGACATATATCTTATTCGTGTTTTGATTAACAGCCACAGCTCCGGGATGGTGGCCAACCGGAATGACTACGGCTGAGTTACTGGCGCCATCGATCACTGCGACGCTGTCGGAAAAGAAGTTTGGAACATATATCTTGTTCGTCACCTGATTTACAGCGATGGACAACGGACTTAGCGCCACAGGAACATTGATTGTCGAATTATCGGCGCCGTTGACCACCGTGACGGTAGCGCTGTTTCCGTTTGCAACATAGATCTTATTTGTATTGGTGTTGACGGCTACAGCATTTGGAAACGCGCCGACCGCGACGGTTGCGAGCAAATTGTTGTTCGTCCCATCGATCACTGACAAAGTGTTATTTCCTCGATTTGGTACGTAGACCCTGTTGGTTACGGAATTGACAACCGGGGTACGCGGATTTACTCCGACCGGTATCGTCGCAGTAGTGTTGTCGGTGCCGTCGATAACGGTCAGATTCGCGCTGCTGAGATTGGAAACATAGATCTTATTCGTGACCGTATTAACGTCGACACCCCACGGGCCGGTGCCGGCGGCAGCCGTTGCAACGACAGCGTCCGCGTTAACTATTTTTTCGATACTTAAAAGCGAACTGACTACAAACAGGGCAAAAATGACAATGATAAATAGCTTCATAGATTCTTGTCCTGATATTGCCAACTGGAGAACAGTTCTTGCCAGGTTGTGCTCTGCTCCGGCTCGGACGACTCTCGTCACCAACAGGCGTGTGCTTCGAACCTTTAACTTTTCCGAAACTAAATGGGGGTCTGCTTCACACCCATCATAGCGCGGAATTAGCGCAACGAATATTTTGCGCAGAGTCGATGTTTCGACGATGCGCGAAACAGGGCCGATCATTTCGATCGGCCCTCATATCAATCCGGTACTGAGCAGTTCTCACAATCTGTACCTAAGACCGACGATGTATTGCGGAAACTGATTCTCCACTCCCGTAAAGGCGGTTCCCGCTACGACCAGTTTGCTGCACGAACATCCCGGATCGGCCTGGATCAGTCCAGCCATGCCCTTATCGCCGCTTCCGTAGATGTCCGTAAGGTTCCAACCATTTCCATGGAACGTCGTGTCAAGTGTCCCGTTCGTGTTGTAGCGGGCGACGAGTATGTCCGGACTGTTACTCGGCAGGGAGCCCTTTCCCACGGCCACGATCTTGCCATCAGACTGGATATTCACCGATCGAAAAGAATCCTCCCCACCGCCGATATTAAGAAAGGCTGTCCTTCCATTTGTCCCAAATTTCTTGTCCAAAGCGCCTTTTGATGTGAGGCGAACAATGACGGCATCAAGTCCCTGAGGCGAGGACATCGGGCCTCCGATATTGGCACTGCCGGCCGCAATAATATTGCCCGCCGAATCTACCGCAAGAGCGGATGCTCCGTCATCCAACCCGGCGAAATCGATGACCATTTTCCCCTGGGAACCAAAAGAGGCGTCCGATCTTCCGTCGGATCTAAACCGGGCAACGTAGAAATCCGGCGAACTGCCGCCTATGTAGGACCCGGCCGTAAGTATCGTCCCATCGGGTTGCGCGATCATTGACCCTACGAGCATTCTCGAGTCGTTGAACGTTGCAACCCCGTTCGGACCAAATGAAGTGTCGGGCGAACCATTGGCATTCAAACGGATGAGTGAACCCTGGACACGCCCAAGAAGGATCTTTTGGTCAGCTTGAACGGCGGCCGCGGTAACAAATAGACCTCCAACGAGCAAGGTCGATTCGCCCGCCGTTCCGAAACCCGTATCCAAGACCCCGGCGGTGGTATAACGTACGACCCGAATACAATCCGCCGCGCCGCACTTGTCGCCGCTCGCGAGCACGAATTTCTCTTGCCCGCTGATGGTCTGCTTTATGAGGCGTCGTGCAAATGTCCCCGGATAGGCTTCAGCCGGGATATACAAAAATCCGCCTGACGCAAATGTCGCATCCAGTTGACCATCAGCTGTGAAACGGACCAGCACGGTCTGAAACGTAGACGCCAGGTCTTTGGCTCGGGCAAGGACCACGATCTTGCCGTCGTTCTGAAAGACCATGTCAAGGGCGTTGGTGTAGACCGGATCGTCAACAAGCGGCGGAGTGACCACGTTCATACCGCCTATTCCGAATGTCGTATCGACACATCCGGGGGTCGAGCAGGTTTGCGCAAACGTGTTTGCCGCATAGATAGTGACCACGATCGCAACGATCGCAAGATTGGTGCCGAGAGTTCTTCGCATTTTATACTCCTACCGTAACTGGAATGACTTTTTGTCTGTATCGAATTTACTAGACGAAAAATTCAGGCCCATATTGATTTTGAAGAAAATCTTTACATCGAGCCTCCGCCCGTGTCATTGTCGTGGTGGTTCCATCTGTCAATAAGCGTTGTGTTTTGACGTCCTAATTAGTGGGCCTATTTCCCAATAGGAGAGCGTAGCTGTCGTGTCGATCGCTTTTCGAATAAACGAACCTATGAAATTCCTCATTGTTACCAAATACTTCATCTTAGCCTTGTTTCCGATACTGTTGTTCCTTGCGACCGCACTCGAAGCACACGGACAGATTACCGAGACACTCGTGGTCGGCAGGCCCATCGAACGGGAGCTGAAAGGGGGTGAAGTTCATAAATACGCTTTAACCCTCGCAGCCGGACAATTTCTAAACATCGTTGCTGATCAACGCGGTATCGACGTCGTCCTGATTCTGACAGGGCCGGACGGGAAGCAGATGGGTCAGGTCGACAGTCCAAACGGCGCCGAAGGCCCCGAGCCTTTTTGGTTCGTAACGAAGATATCAGGGCAATATACGGTTGAGATCGGCTCTCTCGAAACCGGAGCCAAACCCGGTAAATACGAAATTCGAATAGCTGAATTCCGACCTGCGGTCGATACAGACAAGTATCTGGTAGCCGGACTTGAAGCAATGGAAATCGCAAAGTCGATCGCCGATCAGACATCGCCGGAATCAACGAATCTGGCAGTCGAGAAATACAAATTGGCGATCGAGAATTTTGGACTCGCTGGCGATCGCCTCAGTCAAGCTCAGGCCAATGAAGGCCTTGCCCGACTCTATCAATTTCTTCCGAATTTTGAGCTTGCATTAAGGTACAACCTGGAAGCTCTGTCCATTTTCGAAACCGTTGGCGATAGAAAGGAAAGTGTCGTGATCATGACACGTATCGGCAGTATCGATGAGGATAACGGTAGATATGCCGAGGCGATCGAGTATTTTGAAAAGGCGCTGGCGATTGCCCGATCCGAGAACGATAAACAGGCAGTGGTTAAGATCCAGAACGGGCTTGGTCTGGTTCGCAGTGACCTGGGCGATTCAGATGCAGCTTTGTCACTCTATCTGGATGCGTTGAAGTTAGCTCAGGAGATCGATTACAGGCCTGCGATTCTCAATATTTACAATAATATCGGCGTACTTTACACGGACTGGGGCGATTATGCCCGCGGTCTCGAATATCAACAAAAGCAGATCGAAATGGGCAAGAAATGGTTTCCAGGCAAGCCAGCTCCCTGGGCACTGTTGAATATTGGCAAGATCCATAGTGACCAGGGAAACTTTGACCTCGGACTAAAATACGCCCAGGAAGCGTTGCCGCTATTTGAAGCGAGCGGAAATAAGGAAGAAATCTCTCACGCCCTGAACAATATTGGGAATGCTTACATGGCCTTGGGCGATTACGACAAAGCTCTTGATTTCCTGAAGAGGTCGAACGAGATCTCTATTCAAATTGGCGGAGACGATCCCGTTGCTCTGTGCAATATCGGTCTTATTTATCAATACCGTAAGGACTTCAAGACGGCTCATGAATATTTTGCTAAAGCGAGAAATATTACAAAGGATAATTATGCGCCCGCGGATTTAGGCGACGCCGAAGCTTATGCTATCGAAGGGGACCATGCAAAATCTCTTGCGGCGGCGATCCATTGCATTGACGTCGCGCGGCGTATGAGAGCACAAAAGGACCTTTTCATGGGATTGACCGCGGCGGGGTCGGCCAGCCGAAGGCTCGGCAAACGAAAGGAAGCCTGGCAATACTTCATTGAAGCCAAAGCAACGATCGAGGCGCTGCGATCGCAAGCCGTCGGCGGCGTCGAGCAGCAAACAGCTTATTTCGAGCAATATCTGCAGCCGTACTACTCAATGATCGAGATGGATGTGGAAGAGGGAAAGTTAGACGAAGCTCGGATCCTTGTAGAGCAAGCGAGATCAAGGACATTACTTGACTCGCTACAGAATGGCCCCAAAGGCTCCAGAACATCTATGACGGAGTCAGAGATACTGAGCGAAAAGAGCATTAGAACGAAACTTCTCTCGCTGAATGCTCAAATCGAGAAGAACCAAGCACTGACCGGACAATCAAGCAACTTGGTTGCTGAGTTGGAAAGGCAGCTCAACACGGCCCGACTTGAATTTGAAGACTTTCAAACAAGGATGTTTGCCTTACACCCTGATTTGCGGGTTCAACGCGGTGAGATGACGCCGATCTCGCTCCAGGAGACCACGGATCTGCTTCCGGATGAGAAGGTGGCGATAGCCGAATTCGCAGTTGCTGAGGATAAGACGTTTTTGTTTGTCATCACGAAAGATGCGGCGAAGAAAGTGTCGCCCAAGGTGTTCGCGGTCGATATTAAGAATGAGGAACTCGCAAAACGGATCGATGCATATCGCGCGAAGTTGGCGAACGGCGGCCTCGATTTTCAGGATGCCTCGCGGGAGCTTTACGATCTGCTGTTAAAGCCCGCAGCGGCACAGCTTGCGGGGAAGACCAATTTGCTCATCGTGCCCGATGGGCCGTTGTGGGACCTGCCGTTTCAGGCGCTGCAGGATAGCAAAGGCAGGTATTTGGTCGAGCAGGCGGCGGTCAGCTACGCGCCGAGTTTGACGGCACTCAAGGAGATGGCGAAAAAGGCCAAGGCCAGAAAGCCCGACGGCGATTTGGAACTAGTCGCGTTTGGGAACCCAATCGTAGGTAAGGAAACGTCAGCTCGGATCAAACAGGTCTTCATGGGCGAAAAGCTCGATCCACTCCCCGAATCCGAGCGGTTGGTTAACGAACTTGGGAAAATGTACGGAGCCAACCGGAGCAAGGTCTATGTCGGGAGCCAGGCACGAGAGGAGACCGCTAAATCGGAGGCCCCGAAATACCGCATTGTACAATTCGCGACCCACGGTATTTTGAACAATATCTCGCCGATGTACTCGCATCTTGTGCTTTCGCAGGATGAAAAGAACCGAAACGAAGACGGCCTCCTCGAGGCATGGGAAATGAAAGACCTAGATCTAAAAGCAGACATGGTCGTGCTGTCAGCGTGCGACACGGCTCGCGGCCGAATCAGTAATGGCGAGGGGGTTATCGGCATGTCGTGGGCTCTTTTCATTGCCGGCACTCCGACAACTGTCACCAGCCAGTGGAAGATCGAGTCGTCGAGTACGACCGAGTTGATGCTCGAATTTCACCGGCAGCTTCTTATCGGCAAAGTTTCCAAGGCCGAAGCCCTTCGCCGAGCCGAGCTGAAGCTGATGAAAATGCCACAGTACAAACACCCTTCGTATTGGGCTGGGTTCGTAATGGTCGGCGATGGTTCGTAGCTGGTCGGCGCCGTGCGATGCTCATCGTGCGGATCTCACCCTCTGCAGGAGACGCCGGGCGACATCCGAACCCGGATTTCTTTGCAACAGGGCCTGAAATTCACGTTCGGCTTCGGCCAGCATGCCGGCGTTCGCGTAGGCAATACCGAGCAGCAAATGCGAACTCCCGCTGGTCCGGCGCGCTGCGTCGATATCCGCCGCGGCAGATGTATCGATTACCTTGAAACGGGCATCCGGAGCCGGGCGGGTGGGCGAGATCGTTTCCTTGCCGTCTTTTACCGCGGTCACCTGCCATTTATAGACGCCGCCTCGCTTTAGGGGTTTTGAAACGGTCCAAGCCGTGTTCCGGAGGCTCGGGCTCGTATCAATTTTGTTGAAATTGTCGTCATACACGGTCACAACATAGGACTCCGCTCCCGGCATCGACCGCCAGCGGAATTGCGGACGATCGGGCTCGATAACGCGGCCGACGGGCGCCGTCAACGCAAATGTTGTCCCGGACTGGCCGTCACCCATCATAACTCCTGAACTAGAGCGCAGGTCTCGTACACCGGGCGGGATCTCGAGAGTCGGTCCAGTCAGGGCCGCCTTTACTCGAGCTTCAAACCGCGGAGCGACCGGTCCAGTCAGATTCCCGTTTTGGTCGAGCGCGATCACCGCACCGCCGTCAATCAGCGAAGTTGTGACTTTCGGCTGCGTGGAATCGGAATTAGCAGGAACTTCAAGCTGCGGTTCGATCGCGTTACTGCTGACGGTGACACTATTTGACACCGGATCAACGGCCTCCACAAGTTCTGGCCGTCGTGTGCGCATCAAGAGCCATACGGATGATAGGACAACTGCAAGAAGCAGCAGGGCGAAGACCGGTGCCGCAAATCTTAGCGACGTGCCGGTCGCAAGTCCCTTCCAGATCCATGAAATAGGCGAAAGCCTTCTTTGCGGCACGGCATCCGGCTCGGCAAGCTCGAGCGTCGTGCGTAAATGCAGGAGTTCGGCGATCTGCGCGGAACATTCCGGACACACGGACCTGTGAACTTCGACGATCTCACGATCGACGTCGCCGGCATGTCCGTCGACATACGCTGTCAGTTGTTCGTACGACAGGTGCTCATTCGGCTCTCTGCCAAAAAGGACCTCATTTTCTGCCGACGTAACGGTAATAGATCGCGTCATTGTTTTGATCGCTGAACGGCAAAGATCGCATCCGGCTAGATGCTCGTCCGCTTCTAGCAGGCGCGCCGGGGTCAAAGTACGATCAACAAAATCCCGTATGTCGTCTGGCGATAGGTGCTGCGACATATGGTTACGCTACTAGTAGATGTAAAGTCCTGTCGAACATTGCTTTGTTAAACAAAAAAGTCTTTATCCATAATTAAGCCGCCTCCGCAGGGTCGCGCGGGCCGACTGCCGAAGATTAATGACCTGCTGACGTGTTAACCCCAGATGGTCTGCGATGGCCCGGTCGTCCCAAGGCAGAGTATTCCAGACGGCTGCAAAGTCTTCGGGCGGAAACTCAAGTGCCTCGGCGATCTGCCTGATCGTCGCCACGCCGGTCAACGGCAAAAGCGTGATCAAGCCCTCACCGTGAGTGTTTTTCAAATTGAGCAAAAGTGCGGTCCGGTGCCTCAAGGGCAAACGGCAGATCTCTTCCCAAAGAGCCGACAAAAATGCGGTCTGCTCCATGCGTTCCGGCAGGCCGCCGCCAAGTGTCGGGGACATGAAGTTAGCAGCCTCGTCCTCGGTTACCTCGATGGGTTCGCTTATTCGTTTCAGGTTGTAAACTATGCGCAGAAAGTCGTCAAATCCAAGCGCCGTTCCGATGTGTTCAAGAACAAATACAACGAGATCGACGAGCTCACTGCGTTCAGGCGACAGACCTGCGGCTTCGAGCTTTGTACGAATTTGATCAATTGTTACGTCGTTGACGACAAAAGCATCAATCGGCGCGCCCGTTGCGTGCTGCTCACGACGTCCACACAGCCACTCACTGTCCGCTGATTCCCATAGCGAAACGCGCCGGTCGTGCGTCAGAACATACCGGAGCTGATTCTTCAGGCGAAGCCGATTGGGGTATTTCTTGCGCAGTTTGTGGCTGAATGCATTGGCTGCGACGGTTCTTACATAGGCTTCTAGGTTCCCGATCGGGCCGGCGCCGTTGCCTGCTTTCAAACTGGACAGCCTCGCGACGATCTGTGTTTTGATCTCACTGGCCAGATCGAGTCCGTCCTGATTTACCTGTCGATCATCTGAAGGTTGAAGTGATACCTGAAACTTAAAGCGGACAAGTCTTCGCACAAGGGGATCGACATGTTCGTCGATCAGTTCGGTAAGCAAGATGTTCGACTCTGTACGATCACCTGCCGCCAGAAACGCAGCCAGAACAGAGTCGCTCTCGTTATTTCGATGTGAGCTCACCGGGAAATTCCCCAAGACCGGATCTGGGTCCCATTAGACCACAGGTAACGGAATCAGTTGAAACTCATGCTTCACGAAACGGTGAGAGGCTGCGGCTGGTAATGATCGCGAAGACGGTGGGGGTGACGACCAGTGAAAGGAGCAGCGCAAAGGCGAGGCCGCCGATGACGCCGATGGCCAGGGGTTGCAGGAGTTCGGCACCTGCTCCGAGGGCAAGGGCGAGCGGGAGCATGCCGAGGATGGCGGCGAGCGAGGTCATGAGAACGGGCCGCAGGCGGCGGCGGCCTGATATGATCAGTGCCTCGACGAGATCACCGGTCTTGTGCAGGTTCTCTTCGACGGCGTCAAGCATTAGAATGCCATTCTTGGCGACGATGCCGACGACCATGATCATCCCCATCAGGCTGACGACATTTAGCGTGGTTCGCGTTATCAAAAGCGCGGTCAGCACGCCGCTCAATGCAAGGACGGCACCCGCGACGATCGCGAACGGATGAGCGAACGAACGAAACTCGATCAGCAACACGAGAAAGACAAGCACAATTGCCAAACTCAGTGATATCGCAAGCTCGCGGAACGAGGCCTGCTGCTCTGCGTACAAGCCGCCGTATTCGACCGTCATACCGGCGGGGAATTTGACCGTTTTCCCGAGTGTTGCCTTGATCTTGTCGATGGTCCCGCCGAGATCAGAGCCGGTTATCCGGCCCGTGACGGCGACCATTTGCCGCAGGCCTTCGCGGTTCATCTCGGTCTGGCCGGGATCGTATTCGACGGCGGCAACCTGGTCGAGCCGGAACAGAGCACCTGTCGAAGATCGCAATTGGAGTCCCCGGACCGAATCCAGGGATCCTCGCGCGCTCGCAGGAAACACGACGCGGACCGCGACCGGACGGCCGCGCTGGAGTATCGACGAAACTTTTGTGCCGTTCATCGACGTCTCGACCGCCGCCGCGATGTCGGCGACAGTTACACCGAATTTTGCGGCCATTTGCTTGTCGACCTTAAAGGTGACCGCCGGGCCGCTGACCACTACGCCGCTAAGGGTGTCGACCACACCGTCAACCTTCTTGATCGCGGATTCGACCTCTTCGGCTTTTGAATGCAGAGCGGCAGCGTCATCGCTGAACAGCTTGATCTCGACCGGCTGCGGGGCACTCGCGAGATCGCCGATCAGGTCCGAGAGGATGCCGATAAACTCGGTGTCGAGCGCCGGCTCGCTCGACTGGATCTCACCGCGAACGTCGTCCATCACCTGCTTGGTCGCCCGAGTCCGCTTTGCCTTCATCTTGACGGCAAAATCGCCCGTATTCGGCTCGGTAACGCCTGTCAGGCCCAATTGCAGTCCCGTACGGCGCGAAAAGCTCTCGACCTCGGGCGTCGCTTTGAGGATCTCTTCGACGTGGTTGAGTATGCGGTCGACCTCTTCGAGCGAACTGCCGGGCGGAGCGACGTAATCGAGGATGAAGGCGCCCTCGTCAAATTCGGGCAGGAACTCAGACCCGAGCTGCGTGTAAACGATGTACGACGCGAAGATGACAAGTCCGCAGATCGCCATTACGATCCCGCGGTTGTTGAGAGCCCGGCGAAGGAGCCATTCGTAAGGCCGCACGATGAGCAGCATCATGCGGCCGAGGTCTTCGTGGCCCACCCGGCGAGTTACTTTGACAAACCGCTCGGCGAGCACCGGAGTGAATGAGAGAGCAAGCACCAGCGACGTGATCAGCGCGACCGCCATCGTCAGGGCGAGCGAGCGGAAAAACACGCCCGTGACGCCCGTCAATAGCGTCAGAGGCAGAAAAACGACGACCGGCGTGATCGTCGAGCCGACGATCGGTACGGTGATCTCGGAGACCGCGGCCTGAACGGCGGCGATGCGCGATTCACCGTGCAGCAGATGCGAATAGATATTTTCAACAACGACTATGGCGTCGTCTATGACCAGCCCGATGGCCGCCGCGATGCCCCCGAGCGTCATCAGGTCGAACGAGAGCCCGACCATGTAGATCGCGAGAAAGGTGATGAGTATCGTGACCGGAATGACGAGAACGGCAACAAAGGTAGTCCCAATATTCCGAAGGAAGGCGTAGAGGATGACGACCGAGAGTATCAGGCCGAGAACGATCGCGTCGCGGACCGAGGTCATCGACGCGCGAACGAGCAGCGACTGGTCGTAGAACGGCGCGATCTTTACGTCATTGGGCAGCGTTCGCATTATTTCGTCGAGCTGCGTTTTGACCTCGTCGGTGACGGTCACGGTGTTGGCGTCAGGCTGACGCAGGACGTTAAGCAGGACCGCACGCTTTCCATCCGAGGTGACGATCGTGTACTTGGGTTCGCTCCCCTCGTGCACGGTGGCGACGTCGGATACGAGTATGTTGGCGTTGTTGACGGTCGCGACGACGATCGAGTTGAGTTCGTCCGGCGAGACAGCCTGGCCGCTGACGAGAGCAAGTTCCAGATGATGGTTCTCTTCGATCAGGCCCGGCGATTCGAGGACGTTCGAGTTCTTGACGGCGTCGGTGATCTGCTGGATGGTCACGTTTCTCGACGCGAGACGCGCGGGATCGACCTCGATGTGGAATTCGCGTTTGTCGCCGCCGAGCACACCTACGGTCGCCACTCCGGCCAAACGCGCGAGCTGCGGGCGTATCGTGTATTCGCCTATATCGCGCAGCGTCGTCATGTCACGTTTGTCCGACGTGATGCTGTAGCCAATGACCGGAAAAACCGCAAACGTCAGACGCTCGACATGCGTTATCGTGGCGGTCGGCGGGAGGGCGATCTCGGGCAGACGAGCCTGTATCAATGCAAGGGCTTCTTTAGGATCGGTGTGCCAGTCGAAAAACAGCCCGATACCGGCCGCACCCCGCGACGTCGTCGACTGGACACGAACGATGCCCGGCAGGCCGTTCATTTTCTCTTCGATCGGCTGCGTCACGTTCGCGAGCATTTGGTCGGCCGGCATCTCGCCGTTCTCGACCGTGATCATGATGCGGGGAAAGTCTGTGTTCGGAAATATCGACGTCGGCAGCCTGAACGCGGCGTAGAGGCCCGCGATACAGAGCAGCACGACCGTCACGACGACGGCACGCGAGTGTCTGGAAATGACCTTGGCGAAGTTCAAGCCGTGTTAGTCCTTGTCTTTGTCCTTCTTTTCGTCCTCGTCCGCAGCGATCTCGACCCGCGAGCCGTCGGGCAGGCCGTAGTTGCCCACGACCACGACCGTTTCGCCGCCCTTGAGCCCTTCGGTTATCTGTATCTTGTCGCCGGAACGAATGCCGACCTTGACCTTGATCTCTCGCGCGATGTTCAGGGTATCGACGACCATGACCGTGCCCTCGTCACCGGTCGAAGATTCGAGCGTTACAGCCGCCGCCGGTACGATGACGGCCTTTTCCTCGGGATGTTCTTCAACTGTGAATTGCACCGAGTCGCCCGCGCGAAGCAGTCCGCGGCCGTTCGCAAAACGTGCCCAGACCTCGACGGAGCGGCTGAGCGGGTCGGCCGAGCGGCTGATGAGCGTCACGCTGCCCGTCAATTTCTCATCCGGAGCGGCGGACGTCGTCAGCGAAACAATATCGCCGTTCTTGAGCGCGGCGGCGACCGTGTCGGCAAAGTTGGCTTTGACGATGACCGAGCTTATGTCTGAGATCGTCAGCAGCTTGGAACCCGCGGACGCGAATTCGCCTTGAAAGGCGAACTGATCGGTGACGATGCCCGAGATCGGGGCCCGGACCTCGGCGAAACTGCCTTGTGTCTCTATTAGTTTGAGCCGGTCCTCGGCTTGGCGGATCTTGCTCTCGGCGATGGCCTTCGAGTTGGGATTGGCGGCCGTCGTGTTCAGTTTTGCGTTCCGCTCGGCGAGGTGGAGAGCGTTCTCGGCATTGGTGAGCGCCAAATGCGATGATTCGAGTTCCTTTAACGAGATGCCGCCCTTTGCATACAGGTCACGACGCCTTTCGTATGTCGCCCGCGCGTTGTCGGCGGCCGCTTTGGCGTCGCTCAACTCCTTTTCGAGTTGGGCCGACGTCTGCGGAATGGTCACATTCTGCAGTGTTTGCAGGTTGAGCCGGGCTTCGTCGACCGCAGCCTTTGCCTCGGCTCTTTGAGCGGCGATGTCGCGTGAGGCGAGGATGGCAAGTATTTCGCCCTTTTGCACGACAGCATTCTTCAAGAGCCGCATGTCAGTGATCTGGGCCGAGATGCTCGCGGCGATCGTTGATTGTTCCGCCGGGGCGACCGTTCCGACGGCGGTAAACTCGCGGGCGATCTCGCCCGTCTCGGCCTTGGCCACCTTGACGCTTACGACGGTCTCTTCCTTCTTCTCTTTTTCGTCGTCCGTGTCGACGGGCGATCGTTTGAGATAAATGAACAGTACTCCAAGGATCAGAGCGATCCCGACGATGACGGCGATGACGATCTGCCGGCCCCGCTTGTTGCCGTTGTCGGCTGCTTCAGGCTCGGTCGATGGTTCGATGGGCGGAATTTCTTCTTCGGCCATAGATTCCGTTGCGGTCACTGCCCCGCCGC
>JBGAVC010000022.1:0-53170 GCA_044228265.1 Pyrinomonadaceae bacterium | reverse complement strand
CAGATGGTGACGCAGGCGTACGACACGAGCGGGGCATTGATACTCATAGCCGATCCGACCTTCGAGTCGGTTGCCGACAACGCGGCCCCGCTTCCCGCCAAATTAGTGAAGTTGCCGCTGCGCTCCGATTATTCGCATGACATTGCCAAAATGCGCGAGCTTGCCGCCGCCCATCCCGGGCCCGTGCTCGTGTACATCTGCAATCCGAACAACCCGACCGGGACCATAACCGACTGTCGCGAGATCGAGGAATGGATCCGTGCGGCTCCGTCGCGGGTGACCTTTTTTATGGATGAGGCATATTACGAGTTTGCAAAGGACCCGCGGTTCTATTCGTTCTCCGAGCACGCCGCGAAGGCCGACAATATCATCGTCGCCCACACCTTTTCCAAGGTATACGCGATGGCCGGCATGCGGCAGGGCTACTCCATCTCGACGCCCGCGACGCGACGCCGCTTAATGGCCTACTCGACCGGAAACGGAGTAAATTATCTCGCGCTGCTGGCTGCGTCGGCTTCGCTGCGTGACAAGGATTTCTTAAAAGAGAGCCTGGCCACGAATGAGCGTTCCCGCAATATCCTGTTGGCGACCCTGGATGAGCTCAAGATCGCACGTCTTCCCAGCGAGACGAATTTCGTTATGTTCAAGCTGAAGGGCAATATAAGGGAATTTAACCAGAGAATGGCCGCGCAGAACATACGCGTAGGCCGCCCCTTCCCGCCGATGGAAGATCACTGCCGCGTGACGCTTGGCCTCGAAGGCGAAATGAAGACCTTTTGCACCGCCTTACGGAGCTTTAGAGAAAAGGGCTGGGTCTAACACACGCGGGGTAAGTAATGAACCCGGACGTCATCGTTATTGGTCTCGGCGCCGTCGGGAGCGCTGCTCTGTACCAACTCGCAACGCGCGGCGCGAGGGTTATTGGCATCGACAGGTATTCCCCGCCTCATACGCTCGGATCGACGCATGGCGACACGCGCATCACGCGGCTGGCGATCGGCGAGGGCGAGCACTTTGTCCCGTTCGCTTGTCGGTCGCACGAAATATGGCGCGAGCTTGAGAGCGAGACAGGTGCCGATCTGATGACGACCACCGGCGGTTTGATAATGTCCGGGGCTCGCGGGCACCCGCTGCACGGAAGCGCCAATTTCCTGCAAACCACGATCGACGCCGCAAAGAAATTCGGGATCCGTCATCGGGTGCTGCAGGCCGACGAGATCGCCGCGGAGTTTCCCCAGTTCGTATTGGACGGTGACGAGATCGCGTATTTTGAGGATGGGGCGGGGTTCCTGCGTCCCGAGCGGTGTGTCGAGGCCCAGTTAGGGCTTGCCGGCGAACTCGGGGCCGAGATCCGCTTGAACGAACGCGTCTTACGAATCGAGCGGGAAGCGTCAGGTGTCCAAGTCGTCACTGAGAACGGCAGCTACAGCGGAGCGGCTGCGATAATTTCCGCCGGGCCATGGGTCGGTGACTTCACCCGCGGCGCCGCAGCGGATCGCTTCAAGGTATATCGACAGGTCCTCCACTGGTTCGATGTGTCCTCTGCATACAAGCAATATGAGCCTGGTGCGTTTCCGGTCTTTATCTGGTCGTTGGGACGTTTCGCGGGTGACTTCGTATACGGATTCCCGGCGATCGATGGCGCAAGTGGAGGCTTGAAACTCGCGAGCGAGGAGTATCAAACAACCACGCTGCCTGAGCACGTCGACCGTTGTGTGACGGAGGAAGAAGCGGCCTCGATCTTTAACAGATACGTTTCGGGCCGCCTTGCGGGCGTCGGCCCCCAATGCGTTCGCTCCGCCGTTTGTCTTTACACGTCCACGTCCGACAGCAATTTCGTCATCGATTGGGTTGACGATAACGTGCTGCTCGCATCTCCGTGTTCGGGGCACGGATTTAAGCATTCCGCCGCAATAGGCGAAACGCTGGCCGAGCTGGCCTTGACCCGAACGAGCAAGATCGATACCTTGCCCTTCATCATTCCCAAATGATCAGCGGTGGGAAGTGGTTGGATTGAAGTATTAGAGCCGCAACATGTCGCAATCGATCGCGAAGATTTTCGCGCCTTTAGTCCGCGGCTGTACACCGATCGGCGACACAGCGGAAGCATTCGCCCGCAGAATCAGCCCGAAAACCGAACGGCTCGACTGGTATAAGAGTTGCAGTTGGCGTACTTGAACGAGTATCGATCGTCGTGCGCCTTTGGAACGACTTTTTCAGGGCGCGCGGGCGCGACCTCGGAACGGCGGGGAGGGTGAGATGAAAAAGACAATGTTCTTGTCGTTCGTCGCGATCGCTCTGTTTGCATTTGCAGCGGCCGCGCAGACGACTGGTCCGGGAACTCAATGGACCTATAAGGGGGATAATGGTGCTGCGTCCGGCCCCAACAGTGGCACGGTCACGATCCTGATCACGCAGACTCGGACAGGTTTCGACGTAACGGGTGAAATTTCATGGGAGCACCATTTCTGCAAGATCTCAGGCAAATATATTCCGCAAACCTCGCAGCTCGACGTTCAGTGTACTGGCAAGTCTGTAGCAGACACCATTCCGATATCCGGCAGGCTCAGGCGGGATAAGGACGAATTTGAGTTGAGGGTGGGCAACGGTTTCCCGTACTCATGGATCGCAAAGCGGGTCAAGAGTACGGTCGGGAACCCCAAGGATATAAGCGGGCGTTATGAACCGAAGGTCAGATTTAACGGAACCGGCACGTGGACGACACCGTGGGGTACTGGCGAATGCACTCTTTCGATCAACGAGACCGCAAGTTCCCTGATCTGTAAGGGTACCGACTCAGACTACGGCCGTAAACCGAACAGCTACACCGGCAATGCCGCCGACTGCGACGTCAAGCCGAACGTGATGAGTTGCAGGTTCTGGCAGTTCACATACCATGACGTCGCTAAGGATATCTCGGGCAATGGCACTGCAACATTCAGCTATGGCGGCGAAACGCTGACGATCACAACGACGCTGAAAGAAAAAGCGAAGCAGGACTGGCACCCACCGTACCACGGCAACGATTACACTCCGTGGGCGGCGAAGGAGATCTCGCTGACGCTGAAACGGGATTGACCCGTCGTCAGCTTTTGGATAAGGGTCGCGATCATTCGGTTGCGTCGAGTTCTTCCTCGAGCAGCTGACGCTCGTAGAGGTCGGCGTATTCGCCGCCGAGGGCGATCAATTCGTCGTGGGTCCCGCGTTCGACGATGCGGCCGTTGTCGAGTACGCAGATCAGGTCGGCGTCGCGAATGGTCGAAACGCGGTGCGAGACGATGAGGGTCGTTCGGCCCGAACGAACGCCGCGTAAATTGTGAAGTATCGTCTCCTCGGTATATGTGTCGACGGCCGACAACGAATCGTCGAGGATCAGTATTCGCGGATCGCGCATGACGGCCCGCGCGATCGCCGTCCTCTGTTTCTGTCCACCCGAGAGAGTAATGCCTCGCTCGCCGACAAGCTGCTCATAGCCGCCCGGAAATTGTCCGACGTCAGATGCAAGCCCTGCGATACGTGCGGCATCTTCGACGGTCATCATGTCAGAACTGCCTGCGTTAACGGGCGGGCGGATCGTTGGACCATCAGACTGGCCGCCACCTGACGGAGGCGGTTCAGACTCTTCAACGCCGAATGCGATGTTCGCCGCGAGGGTATCACTAAAGAGAAACGTCTCCTGCTGAACGAAGCCGATCGATTGCCTTAGCTGCGCGAGCGGGTACCGGCGAACTTGCTCATCGTCAACCAAGACACTGCCTTCGGGGGCATCGAGCAGCCGCGGCACGAGGCTTACGAGAGTGGATTTTCCGCTGCCCGTCCGTCCTACAAGTGCGACTGTCATGCCGGGTTCGATCACCAGGTTGATGTCGCTTAATACGGGCTTGCCGTTGTACGCAAAAGTGAGGTCGCGAAATTCGATCTTGCCTTCGACCGGCGGCCGTTGGGCGACGTCCGGCGCGTCCTTGATCGCCGGTTCCGCCTCGAGAATCTCGTTGAAACGCTTTAGCGACGCTGTACCGCGTTGATAGAGATTGACGACATAACCGAGCGCGATCAGATACCATATCATCCGCTGCAGATAGAGCATGAACGCCGTAAAGTCACCGGCCGTGATCTCGCCACGGACCGCCATCGGCACACCTACGGCGACGATGATGACGAATCCGAGCCCGATAAAGAAAAAGAGTAGGGGGCGCATCGCCGCGGCATATTTGACGAGCTGCAGATTCCTGAGGGCGTACTCGCGATTGAGCTTCTGAAACTGTTCGATCTCAGCGTCTTCCTGGGCGTACGCCCGGACGACGCGGACCCCCGTCAGGTTCTCCTGGGCTCGCGCCGTGATGTCGGAGAAAAAGGCCTGTATTTTTTCGAAACGTTTGTGGATCTGCTCGCCTAAGATCTTGACCGTCAGCGAGACTAGCGGCATCGGGATCAGCAGCAGCAGTGTGAGCTTGACCGAGATGTTCAGCATTATCGGCAGTGAGATACAGAGAGCAAATATGGCCTGGAAACTGTAAAGGATCATAGGCCCGACGATCTGGCGTATTGCCGCGAGGTCGTTGGTCGCCCGTGCCATTAGGTCGCCGACGCGTGTGCTGTGAAAGTACTCAAGCGGCTGATCGACCAGCGCGGCGTAGAAATCCTGCCGCATATCGTACTCGATGTGCCGCGAGGTGTTTATCAGTAGCCGACGCTGGAAGAACAGAAAGACGCCGCTCGCTAGGTTGATGCCGAGTATCGTGAGCGGATAGAAGATGATCTTTTCACGGGTGATCCCTTCGCGAAGGTCGTCGATCGCCTTGCCGACCATGAACGGCACGAACAGGCCGAACGCCATCGAGAAGAGTATGCACAGGATCCCGAGCGCGATCGTGCCTTTATAGGGTGAGATGTACCTGGTAAATTTGCGAAGCTGTTCCATTCCGAACTAACCACATGTGTCCATGTGGTTCAAACTCTTGTATAGGTAGACAATCCGGTTGCTATCAGCTTGCCTTCTTCGTTGTGTACCTCGGCCGAGAGGGTGAAAATGCGTTTTCCGGCCCGGACGACCTTTGCGGTGCAAGTGAAAAGACCGGAAGTGTGCGGGCGGAGGTAATGCACAGTCAGATCGATGGTCGCCGTTGCGTCGGTCGGAGCGAGCCTTGTTCTCACAGCGAACGCCATCGCGGTATCGATCAATGTCGCGGTCACGCCGCCGTGCAGCACGCCGCTCGGCTGCCGCAGGTCGTCACGCATCTCGATGCTGATAGTCGCGACATCAGGCTCGAGGCCCACGAGGCGCATGCCGATAAGACGCGAGAAAGGCAGGCTGTGAAGTGCTTTCTCTGCAAAGGCGCGCTGTTCGGGCGTGATCTCGGTCCGCTTTTCGGGCTTTGTCATAGCGGGCTTACTTGGGAGCGATCAGCGTCTTTTTGATCTCTTCGAGCGGTACCTTTTTAAAGTCCTTCGGCAATTCAAATACCGAGTCGTCCACCTCGGTCTTGAAGCCATTGAGCTTGACGGTCATATCGAGAACGCGCTCGCCGTCCGTTTTGTAAACTTCTTTCATTACCGGCAGTCCTACCTTGCCGTCGACAGTGACGATCGACTCGACGGGTTTACCGGGCGCGCCCGTGACGCGGTATTTTGTCTGGCCGTCGGCGGTGCCTGTCATTTCATAAACCGCTTTTTCACGGCCGCCGATCAGGCCCATTGTGATGGCGATGACGGTATCGGCCCGATCGTCGTACCCGTGCCCCGGGTCGTACTCAGCGTAGCTCTTTGTTGCCATCGACAGTACGTAGTACTTGCCGTTTCGGAGCGACGCTGTCTGGCTCGGGTCGCCGACGGCGCTGTCGATCCGCCATTTGTCGCCTTTTCGCGAGATCAGGAACTTGTCTGTGCCGCGCTGGGTTACTTGCCACACTTCGGTCTGGTAAGTCTCAGGCTCGGCGTTTTGATATGGCGGCTCGACTCGAACCGCATCCTGCGGCGGAATGGAAGGGTTCTGGTCGGCTTTAGGACCGCCGCAGCTCGTCATAATGAACAAAATGATGGCCGGCGAGGCCAGAATACTCAAAGGGGTTGACATTCGCATTTTAGTGCTTAAATCTTAACATAAGGGACCCGATGGGCAACGACACGCGAAATTTGAGGCGATGGCAGGCTAGATTTGCACTCGGTGCGGCGCTGATCGCCCCTGTTTCGCCGCTGCTGTTTTTGCAAGGAGCGTTGACTCGTTGGAAAGTAGGCGTGTTGCCCGACGCCGCCGGGCCAAAAACCGGCATCGTCGGCGAAGGCGACGACCCGGCAAAACTGTTTGTCCTCGGCGAATCGACGGTTGCGGGTCTCGGCGCGAGTACTCATGACGTTGGGCTCGCGGGACAATTCGCAAGACATCTCTCTATGCGGATCGGCCGCCCGATCGAGTGGCATGTGTTCGGGAAAAACGGCGTGACCGCACGCCGGACGATCGACGAGCTGGTTCCCGAAATGCCCGAGGGAGTTTTTGACTACATCCTCCTGGGCATCGGCGGCAACGACGTTATGAAGCTCACGAGTCCGCGGCGATGGCGCTCGGACATGCTCGAGTTGATCGGGATCATGAGAAAGAGAAACCCCGACGCCGTCATCTTCATAACCAACTGCCCGATGGTCATTATGACGAACGCCATACCGCCGCCGTCCAAGCAACTGCTGTGGGAACTGTCCAAGCTGCATGACGCTAACATTCGCGAATTCACGGCGCCTCTCAAGCGCGTCTTCTATTACCCTCAGCCGGTCGACGTGTCTGTCGAAGGTTTCTTTGCCGATGGGATACATCCATCTGAGAAAGGCTATGCCGACTGGGCGGCCGCGATGATGCGCTACTTTTCAGAAAACCATCAATGGTAGAGACCGGCGAACTCAGGGCGTTGATCGACGGCAATCATGAGTGGCTGCTGGTGCGCGAAAGCGGCCGTTCGTTCTCTCTCGACAAGACCGAGATCGAGGTCGCGGAGGACGGAAAACGCCGCATGTTCGGCTTTACCGATGATAAAGGCTTTCACCTTTGGAGACTCGACCGCTTTAAGGCGGACGGCCGCGAGATAGCGGTCGATGTCGCCGGGCCATTTGGACGTCTGCGGGAGACGCTGCGGCTCGTCCCGCGAACTTCGGCGGCTGAACTTGCGGCCGAGATCGAGCTTGCCCGCTTGACGAAGGCAAATGAGACGGGACGGATGCTGGTCGAGAGCTTTGATGATGTTAAGGTTCACCGGGTCGCACTGAACAAGGAGAACGGCCGCCTTGCCAATATCATATTCACCTGGGACAGGTCCTGGATCGCGGCGATCGCGGACGTGACCGCGACAATGACGCCCGAAGCCATTCTCACGTCGGCTATGCTGACCCATCAGAAGCTGAGTTCGCGAAGTAAGAATCCGGTATCTGACATCTGGTTGGTCGCCGAGAAACGTGTAGCAAGGCAGCTTCAAAAACTGCATACGCTCCTGTCCGACAGATGGCGGGCGATCATAACGGTGGCCGAGGTTTCGCGACGATCCGATCCGGCCTCGATCTCGCTGCTCAGGAAACGAAGGATCTCAGATCTGTGGCGCGACAAAGCTGCAAAACTCGATCTGCCGGAAAACATCCATGGAAACGGGCTAGCTAAGCGGATCGTCAGTCTTTCGCCGGACAACCTCGACATTATTCACTCGAAGCACGGCGAGACCGTTCGTTATCTTGGATTGCCCGTCGCCCGTGTTCGACGCACGTCGTCGGGCGAGCAAGCCTGGTTTGGCGCGGGCCCTCGCCGGATGCGTCTCGACGGTGAAAATCTTGACCTAATAGAACGCCTCGTCGACGACGTCACCCTTCACAGGTCCGCAGATCCGCCGAATGTCCGTCATGAATTTTACCGAGCGGCTCCTGAAGCATGGCTTGAATCTCTGCTGAGGAGAAACATCACCCTGCTCGACGCAAACCTCATCCTGGCACCTATCTATAACCAATTTCGTTCGTCTCGCGACAAGATCGACCTGTTGGCGCTCCGAAGGGACGGCCGGCTTGTTGTCATCGAATTAAAAACCCAACCAGATCGCGAGATGGTCTTCCAGGCAGCCGACTACTGGCGAAAGATCGAACTCCAGCGCCGGCGCGGTGTCCTCGCAGAGGCCAACCTCTTTGACGGCCGCGAGATATCCGACCGTCCGACTCTTGTCTATCTGGTCGCGCCTGCACTCAGCTTTCATCACGATCACGAGTTTTTTGCCCGGGCGGTTTCGCCGGAGATCGAAATATGGCGATTTGAGCTGCACGAACGATGGCGAGACGCCGTCCGGGTCGTCGGCCGCGTCGGCCCTCCCGACCAGTTTCTTCCGGTCCGCTCGCTCGCGCTATAATTCGGGCGAGTGCCAAATTCACCCATTCTGCGGGCACCCGCTTTCACCCATGCTTTTCCGGAGGTCCAATGTACGGTTCAAAACTTCGTATCCTGACCGCGGCTTTTGCCGTGGCGGCGTTATTCTGCCTGCTTTTCGCTTTCGGCCGCTCATTTGACGTGTCGGCAGGAACCAATTCGACGGTTTTCAGCAATACGCAAAGCATCACCATAAACACGGCTAGCGGCCTTACGGCTCCGACGGTCGCCTCACTCTATCCGTCAACCGTGACAGTGTCCGGGATGACCGGTACAACTACAAAGGTCGAGGTCACATTGAAGGGGTTTACTCATACGAGGCCGCAGGACCTCGATTTTCTTCTTGTCAGCCCGACGGGTGCCAAGTACGTTTTTCTTTCTGACGTTGACGGAACAACGATGGTCAGCGACCGGGTTTTCAATATCCGCGACGACGCGGCATCGGTAATATCCGCCGGCAGCGACTCGCCGTCCGGTTCTTACAAACCGACGAGCGGCGACGCGATCGCTGACGTCTTTCCCGCGCCGGCTCCGTCTGGTCCCTACAGTCAGCCGTCGTCGTCGTCGTTCGCGTCCGTCTTCAACGGTACCGACCCGAACGGTGTCTGGTCTCTGTATGTTGTCGATGACACTCTTCTAAATCCAGGTGCAATAAACGACGGCTGGGTACTGACCGTGACGACGAACGGTCCTCCCGTGTCGTTCGCCAATAGCTCGAACATAGTGCTCAACGACGTAGTAACGCCATCGACGCCGTATGGAACGCCGATCAACGTCTCCGGCATGACCGGCGTCATCTCAAATCTTAAGGTCAACGTTAACGGACTGTCGCATCAGTTTCCGGCTGATGTGGACATCCTGCTCGTCAGTCCCTCGGGCAAAGGGCTAGTACTGCTTTCGGACGCGGGCGGGTCGACGGCGGCGGTCAATGCGAACTTAACCTTCGACGACGCCGCGGCGAACAACGTAACGACCGTGGCGACCGGCACGTACAAACCGACGGACATCAGCTCGGAGAACTTCGACACGTTCACCAGTCCGGCCCCGCTGCGGCCATATCTTCAGTTCAGCAGTCCGTTGAGCAGCTTTAACGGCTCAAGTCCCGACGGCGACTGGAGGCTCTATGTGCTCGACGACAACCAGAACAACTCGGGCTCGATCTCTGGCGGATGGAGTCTTGACATTACGACCGCTCCGGCGACCCCGCCGATTGCTCCTTCATGCTCCGCACCGTCTTTCGCGACATCCAATTTTGCCGCCGGGATCGGGCCCACTAACGCAGCTGTGGCTGACCTGAATGGCGACGGCAAGCAAGATCTCGCTGTGACGAACCAGGTTTCGAACGACGTGTCCATAATGCTTGGCAACGGCAACGGCACCTTTGCCGTTCTGCCGACCGCCTCGGCCGGTTCGGGACCATACGCGATCGCAGCCGGCAAGTTCAACGCTGATAATAATTTCGACCTTGCGGTCGCAAACTCGACCTCAAACACGGTATCGATATTGATCGGCAACGGCAACGGAACATTCGCCGCTCCGGTCAACTATTTCGTCGGCGCGAGCCCGATCTCGATCGCTGCGGGCGACATCAATAACGACGGCAAGATGGATCTCGTGGTCGCAAATTTTGGCGGATTTCTCACCGGGACTGTGTCGGTGCTGCTCGGGAACGGGAACGGCACATTCACAGCAGGCAACTCCGTTCGTACGAGGACGCAGCCCGCTTATGTGCAGCTAGTCCGGCTCGATGGAGATAATAATCTCGACCTCATCGTAGCCAATTTCGGTTCGAACAGCGTCTCGACCTTTTTTGGCACGGGCGCAGGCACCTTCCAGCTCAGCCAGAATCTAACAGTCGGTTCCGGCCCGGTCGCGGTAGACGTCGCGGACGTCACGCTTGATGGCATACGTGACCTGATCGTCGCGAATTACAACAGCGACAGCGTCATGAAATGCCCGGGCACGGCTGTGGGGACATTTGGGTCTTGTACCGCCAACTCGACGACGGTCAGCCCAAATCCCGTCTCGGTCGCATCGGCCGACTTTCTTGGCGCAGGGTCGACTACGTTTGCTACTGCTCTAGCCGGTTCCAATCAAGTAAAGATGTCGGACGCCACGACGAGCATCACCGTCGGGCAGAGCCCAAACGCGGTCCGCACCGGTGATTTTAACGGCGACGGCAAACCTGATGTCGTTTCCGTCAACTTTGGGTCGAACGACGTGTCCATCCTCCTCAATAGCTGCAAAGTGGCAAAGGGCAATCTCACGGACTATAACGGCGACCGTAAGACGGATTGGGCCGTTTTTCGCCCTTCCACGCAGTCCTGGTATATTTACAGCCTTAATCAGTTCGGCGGCTCGATCATGACGTTCGCAAGACCGACCGACACGATCATCTCGGGCGATTTTAACGGCGACCGTTTAGCGGATTTCGGTCTTTACCGTCCGGAAACAGGCCTTTGGTTCGTTGTCGACCGTAACGGTCCGATAATCTATCAACAGTGGGGCGCTCCGACCGACATTCCGGTACCCGCCGACTACGACGGCGACGGAATGGCCGACGTGGCTGTTTTCAGGCCAAGTGAGGGCAACTGGTATATTCGCCGGTCGAGCGACAACGCGATGCAGGTGACCCAATGGGGTACCAACGGCGATAAGCCGGCACAGGCGGATTTCGACGGCGACGGCAAGGACGATGTCGCGGTCTTCAGGCCGTCGAGCGGTGTCTGGTACATCCTGAAAAGTTCCGATCTTTCATTCAACGCCGCACAATTCGGCACTGCCGAGGACAAGGTCGTCCAGGGCGATTATGACGGCGACGGCAAGGCCGACATCGCTGTTTTCAGGCCGTCATCAGGTGCCTGGTACATCCTGCGGAGTTCGGACGGCGGTTTTGACGGCATGGTCTTCGGCAACTCCACGGACCTGCCGGTGTTAGGCGATTTCGACGGTGACGGACGCTACGATCAGGCGGTTTGGCGTCCCTCGGACGGGACTTGGTACGTCTGGAAAAGTTCCGATCACTCGCTGCTCGCATGGCAATGGGGCGCAAACGGCGACGTTCCCGTTCCGGCGGCGAACGTACGTTAGTCGTCAGCAGGACGGACAAATCTATAGCCGATGCCGCGGACGGTCTGGACGATCTTTGGGTCGCTTGGGCGATCCTCGAGGTACTTGCGAAGACGGACGATGAAATTGTCGATCGCCCGGGTGTCGGTATCTTCCTGCAGGTTCCACACTTCTTCGAGTATCACTTTTCGCGAGACGGCCCGGCCTTCGTTGTCTATCAGGTAGCCGAGCAGCTTGGCTTCCATCAGCGTCAGAGGAACCCGTTCGTCCCGGTGGCGCAGCTCGAGATTTTCGAGATCGATCGTTCTGCCGTTGACGTGTACCGTTCCCCGTCTGCCAGGTTTTTCCGAAGACTTGCCAAACCACTCGCGTCTCCTGATGAGGCCGTTCAGCCGCGCCTGGAATATCGATAGATCAAAAGGCTTTGAAATGTAATCGTCGGTTCCTGCTTCAAAACCGCGAAGGACGTCTTCGGGCCGGCCCCGGGCTGTCAACATAAGCACGGGGGTGTAATCGGCCCGGGAGCGCATGGTCCGGGCGACCTCGAAACCGTCGAGCTTTGGCAACATCACATCGAGTACGACGGCTTCGTATTGCCCGCCGGCCAATAACTCGAGAGCGGCCTCGCCATCGCCGGCAACGTCGGTCTCAAAACCCTCGGCTTCGAGATTGAATCTCAACCCCTCGGCCAGGTGCTGCTCATCTTCGACGATCAGGATCTTCGACATAACTCCGCAAGGTTCTCAGACCATTAAGGTCCTAATTCCAGATTATCCTCTCAGACGAGCGGCAGCCGCACCAGGAATGTCGCTCCTTTTCCCGTTCCGGGGCTCTGCGCCCGGACCCTACCGCCATGGCGTTCGACGATCGACTGTACGATCGCGAGCCCGAGCCCGGTACCTTTGGCGGCGTCGGCCGCAGCGTTGGGCACCCGGTAAAAGCGTTTGAAAATTCGTTTTAGATCGGCACGGGGTATGCCTATGCCATTGTCACGAACATAAACATCCACTTTGTCCGAATCCGATGTTTTCATCCTGATGGTTATTTTCGGCTCAGCTCCCGAGTATTTGATCGCGTTGTCGAGCAGGTTCGCGAACACCGTCTGCAGTTCGACTCGGTCACCGAGCACCTTGACCGGTTCGGCAGGGCCGTGAAAGCGGATCACATCGTCATCCAGACGGTTGCGGCCGCGCACCGTCGCCACCGTGTCGCTGACCAATTCGCCGAGGTCTATTTCGGACAGATTGAGCTGCCGTTGTTTTTCGCGAGTGCTGCTCGCCTGTAGGACCTGCTCGACCGTACCCAAAAGCCTCGCGTTGTCGGACAGCATAATGTCATAGAACTCGTCGCGTTTTTTCTTGTCCAGATCGCGCGACTTGAGGGTCTCGAGATAAAGCTTGATCGAGGCGATCGGCGTTTTCAACTCGTGTGTGACAGCGTTGAGAAACGCGTCATGCTGCTCGTTGCGGCGTATCTCGCGCAGCAGGAAGATCGTGTTGAGGATCAGCCCTGTGATGATCAACGCAAAAAAAATGATCCCGAAAACCAGGAGAGCGACCTCTCGCAGGTTTAACAGGATCCAGGTAATGTTGAGAGCGACCGCAATCGCCGACAGGCATATGCCAAAAACAAGGAAGAAAATTGCGGTCTTCCGGCGTCGCATTTAGTTCAATGTTAAATGCAAACCGCCCAATGTTAAAAGAGCCTTCAAGCTTCGGTCATGAGTCAGGCCGCCTTTCGCATCTCATTTGCGGCCAGGCCCTCGGCCTTGATGTCATACGCGTACACGTCGCGTATAAGGCCAATTTTTTCTAAAAGCTGGATCTGCATCCAATTGAGGTCCGGCTCACGCCACGTCAACCCATGCCGGGCCGAACGTGGGATGGCGTGATGGTTGTTGTGCCATCCTTCACCAAAGGTCACAGCCACGACGAGCTTGTTGTTTCGCGAGTCGTCTCGCGTCGCGAACCGACGTGTACCCCAAAGATGGGTCGCGGAATTGACCATCCACGTAAAATGCCAGCTCAAGACGATCCGCAGTGCCACCCCCCAAATGACCATCGATGGTCCGCCAACCGCGAATAACCCGATCGCCAACGCGATGGTCGTGAGGTAATAATATTTGTCAAGGACCCTAAGGAATGGGTCCTTCATCAGGTCCGGCGAGTATCGCTGCATAACGGCCTCGGATTGCATCTGGGCAGTTCCCTTAAAGATCCAGCCGATATGCGACCACCAAATACCTTTCTGCGGGCTGTGCGGGTCTTTGTCGGTGTCTGTAAACGCATGGTGAAGCCGGTGCGTCGTGACCCAGGATATCGGGCCCGACTGCAGAGCCAGCGTGCCGAAAACGGCGAGAACACGTGTCATCCACCTGGATGTCGTAAAGCCTCGATGAGTTAGCAGCCGGTGATATCCGATCCCGATGCCCCAACTCGCGGCGACCAGCCACAGAACGAGAGTAACGATCAGATTCTGCCAGCTAAAGGTAAATATTGCGGCAATAGCTGCAAGATGGAACGCCGCTACGAAAAAAATGGTGCTCCAATTGTATGAATTGGCACGGGATGGTTCGAAATCAATAACGTTTTGCACTTGTGATGATAGCCTCGGTAAATAAACTTCATAGCGGCGATGTCTCGCCCTAATATGAGGCTAACAGGTTTTAACTTCAACAATTGTAAGAGTTTTGTAAGAGTTGGGTTCTGGTCCGCCGTGATTGAAATATGAGGTTTGTAAAACTAAAGTATTAGTGGTCCCGCGATCTTAAAATGGCCCGAAAAAGCAAACCACAGATATGGGCGGAGTACCTGATCGCTAAAGCCGCGATCGGCACCTTATCGATCCTTCCGCGCCGGTGGGCAACCAAGCTCGGAGAAACGACAGGGGTCATCGGTTACTGGATGCTGCCTCATCTCCGCAAAGTTGGAATGCGGAATCTCGAGCTCGCCTATCCGGAAATGCCTATTGCGGAGCGACGTGCCATCTTAAAAGGCGTCTTCCGAAATCTCGGGAGGATCCTGGGCTTCGTCGGCCAAATGGTAAACGTCAAAGCCGCAGACATGGGCGACCTTATCGACTGGACGCTTGATCCCGATTTTCTGGCTGAATATGAGAAGGCCGGCGAGGAAGGCCGCGGCCGCGTGATCCTAAGCGGCCACATGGGCAATTGGGAGCTTCACGCATTTTCGTACGCAGTCTTTTTTTCACCCCTGAGTTATCTTGCCAGAAGAATGGACAATCCTCTTATCGAAGAAATGTTCGTGCGGATCCGCACGCGATTTGGAAATCAGCAGATAGACAAGACCAACTCAACGATGCCGATCTTGAGGGTGCTGCGAAAGGGCGGAGTCGTAGGAATAATGGCCGACGTCAATTCTCACCCGAAGGAAGGCGTGTTCGTGCCGTTCTTTGGCATTCCGGCGTGCACCGCCGGCGGCGTTGCTATGCTCGCGATGCGTTCGAACTCCGTGATCGCACCCATCCTATCTGTTTGGGACAAATCACGACGCAAGTATCGTGTAATTAGCGAGGACATTATCGAGCCGCTTGACACTGGCGACCGCAAAAGCGATATCGAAGGCACGACCGCCCTGTATACAGCGGCATTGGAGCGAATGATACGGCGATACCCAGATCAATGGATCTGGATACATAAGCGATGGAAAACGCGTCCGCCTGGAGAAAATGAATTGTATTAACGGTTCGGGAGTTCACCTATAAAAATGAAAATTGTGCTCGGGTATGACCTGTAAGAACGAAAGCGTGCGGAGCGTTCGAAACAAATGCTGAAAAATAGGGGGTTACGACCACCCCACGAACATCGCGATCGCCGCGGCGAACATTACCGCCGTCGCTAGCCAGCCGACGATATTGGTGACAGGGCCGTTGGTCCGCGTGCCCATGACGCGTTTGTTGTTGGCGACGAGCATCACGACGACCAGCAGCGGCGGAGCGACGACGCCGTTGATTACGGCCGTCCAGAAGAGGGCTTTGATGGGGTTGATGCCGAGAAAATCGATCGTTACGCCAACGATGGTCGAGGCGGCGATGACGGCGTAAAATTTCACGGCATGACGCGGCTTTTCGTCGAGTCCGGACGGCCAGCCGAACGTCTCTGCCACCGCGTACGCCGCCGAACCTGTCAGCACGGGCACCGCCAGCAGGCCCGCTCCGATCAGCCCGACCGCGAACAGAACCGTCGCCAGATTTCCCGCCAGTGGCCGCAAAGCCTGCGCCGCGTCGGTCGCCGACTGGATGTCCGTCTTGCCCGACACGTGCAGCGTCGCACCGGCCGCGAGTATCACGAAATAAAAGACCACGTTGCAGAAGATCATGCCGACGACGGTGTCGATCTTTTCTTTTTTGATCTCGGCGTCGGTGGCACCTTTTCGGTCGGCGAGATGCGTGCGGCCCCCGCTTTTTTCCTCTTCGACCTCTTCGCTCGCCTCCCAAAAGAAGAGATACGGCGAGATGGTCGTGCCGAGTATTGCGACGATCGTCGTGATGTATTCGCTGCTCAACGTGATCTGCGGCAGAAAAGTCGCCCGTACGACCTCGTACCAGTCCGGCTTGGCCAAAAACGCGGCAATGACGTATGCGAACAGCGACATCGTCAGCCACTTGAAGATCTTGACGATCAGACGGTACGAGCCCCAGACTTGCAGCACCACGATCGCCACCGCGATCGGCACCACCATCACCGAGATCGGTATCGGCACGAACATATTGATCGCCGCGGCGATCGCCGATATGTCGGCGCCGGCGTTGATCGTATTCGCGACGACCAGGCCGATGATGGCCGGATACAATAGCCATTTCGGATAATAGCGATGCAGAACGCCGGCCAGCCCGCGGCCCGAAACCATGCCGATCTTGGCACAGATATGTTGCACCACGACCATCAGCGGCAGCGTAACGATCGCCGTCCACAGCGTAGCGTACCCGAGCGCCGCTCCGGCCTGCGAATACGTCCCAATCCCCGACGGATCGTCATCCGAAGCACCCGTGATGAGCCCCGGCCCCAGCCGGTCGAGCATGTTTTTGATCGGATGGTATTTGCTGTTCATGGGGGCTGAATCAAAAGAATAGCATTAAATATATGCCCCAATTGAACCCTGTATAGTAATGACTTAGATTTGAGATCTATGGAAGATGATCGCTGGCGTCAACTCGTGACCGAGATCCAGGGAGATGACATCGAGTTGATGGTTGAGGCCTGCGACCTCCTGCAAAATGAGGCGGAGGCTCCCGACATTCCCAGGTTATTAGAGCTACTTCAGCACGAAAGCTCCGTTGTCAGGGAAGCTGCTGCTTGGCCTTTAGCGATCGTCGGCGGACCTGTGGTACTTCCAGAATTGTTTAGCGCGTTTCAGCGTGGCTATGACGAAGGGTTGGATAATGACGGATTCACAACGGCGTTGATCGAACTGGTGCAACTACATCCCGATAACTCTCGAAAGAAGCTTTTGGATCTCAGGAACTCATCCAACAAAGCATTTCAAAAATACGCCGTCTGGCTATTAGAGTTTTGTTAGGCCTTCCTCGCCTGCGACTGCACCGCCGTGATCGCAATCGCATCAACGATATCTTCCGCCTTACATCCGCGTGAGAGGTCGTTGCATGGGCGGTCGAGGCCCTGGAGGATCGGTCCGATGGCGGTGCCGCCGGTTAGCCGTTCGGTCAGTTTGTAGGCGATGTTTCCGGCGTTGAGGTCGGGAAAGATAAGAACGTTCGCACGCCCAGCGACCGGCGAACCGGGAGCTTTTGACTGGGCGACCGACTCGATAAGTGCCGCGTCAGCCTGCAGTTCGCCATCGATGGCGAGGTCCGGCATACGCGCGCGGACAGTCTTGGTCGCTTCGACGACCTTGTCTATAAGCTGGTGTTTCGCACTGCCTTTGGTCGAGAACGACAGCATCGCGACGCGTGGCTCGACGCCCAGCAATGCACTACACGATTCGGCCGAAGCGATCGCTATCTCGGCCAATGCCCCTGCGTCCGGGTCGATCACGACGCCGCAGTCGGCGTAGATCATCGCGCCGCCTGCCCCAAATCGTTTGTCCGGCACAACCATCAGGAAAAAGCTCGAGACAGTCTTAAACCCCTGACGAACGCCGATACATCTTAAAGCCGCTGCTACGGTGTGGGCGGTCGTGTTGGTAGCACCGGCGACTGAGCCGTCAGCTTTGCCCTCGCGGACCAGCAAATTGCCAAAATACAAAGGGTCTTTGACGGCTTGTTCAGCCTCTTCGAGAGTGGTTCCCTTGGCCCGGCGAAGCTGATGATAGAGTTCAGCCATCTTGCCAACGACGTGATGGTCCTTTCGATGATCGAGGATATCGACTCCATTAAGGTTCGCGCTCGATTGGGCTGCGATGGAGCGGACCTTGTCTTCATTGCCGATTACGGTAACCTTCGCGATGCGTTCAGCCGAGCAGATCGCGGCAGCCTGTACCGTGCGCACGTCTTCGCCCTCGGGCAGGATTATATGCTGCAGGTCGGCCGCCGCACGCTCACGTATTTGCTTGAGGATCATAGGTTCGAAGTTCGAATTTAACATACAACCACAACGATCAAAACTTGCACAAAGCACAGGTTGTTTCTAGACTAAATGAAACCGGAAAAAGGACGTACAAGGATGAGCAAGAGCCGAGAGCCGAAAAAGATCTCCAAGCGCAGCGAAAAGAGCGAGCTGAAAGGCCGCCTGCACAGTTTCCTGATGTTCCTGCCGAACATGGTGCTGCTGCTTGGCCGACTCCTGAAGGACATACGTGTCCCGATGGCCGAGAAAGCGCTGTTCGCGGCGGCGATCATTTATGTCATCTCCCCGATCGACCTCATTCCGGACGTCTTTCCGTTCATCGGACAGGTTGACGACCTGTATGTGGTGGCACTCGTTCTGCTCCGGCTCGTCAATCGCACTGACGAGAATGTGGTGCGAGAACATTGGTCGGGCGGGGGCGACATTGTCGCGCTGGCCGACTCGATCGCCGGCATCGCGCCAAAATTCTTGCCCAGACGCGTGTCCCGCATAATAACGTCACGTGTCGAGCTTGCTCCGGCGGGTGAGATCTTGAGCGGCATCGCCAAAAAAGACGCCGTGCTCGTTCGCGAGGTTGGGCAGAAAAACAGCGCGATCGATTCACGTTCGTCGCTGCCAAATTGACCAAGCGCGGCCCTCGCCGACGGTATTGATCAAATAAAACAGTAAATTTTAGTTTTTTCGACCGAACTTCTGGATTGGTCAGTCCTTTAGGACTATATTTCCTCAAGCTCGTTAGAAAAACTTGGAAATTTACACGCGTACCTTCGGCTTTTGGGTATAATAACATCCGTTTACCAGAACCGCCGTCGATTTGAATTTTTATGTTCGAACGCTACACGGAGAGGTCCCGTCGGGTTATCTTCTTCGCTCGCTATGAGGCACTCCAATACGGTTCTCCCGTCATAGCTCCCGAGCACATTCTTCTCGGGCTCATGCGGGAAGATAAGTCGCTTACGAGCCGGTATTTCCCGTTTCGCCACACAATGTCGGTCGAAACGATCAGGCGCGAGGTAGAAGAACGCATAGTACTGAGGGACCGGATCCCTCAATCTGCAGAACTTCACCTGTCACCTGTAACCAAAAGGATCCTTTTTTACGCAAACGAAGAAAGCCGTCAGGCAAAGAATCGTCACATCGGGCCCGAGCATCTTCTGCTCGGGCTTGTTCGTGAAGAAAAGTCCGTCGCTGCCGAGATATTGTTCGGGTACGGTTTGAGGCTCCAGGACGTTCGTGACGAGGTGGCGAGACAGAATACGGCGGCGCCCGCGACTTTCGTTCCCGCCAAAGACAGCGCAAAGACACCGAGCCTGACCGAATTTACACGCGACTTAACGGCCGATGCGAGCGAAGGCATGCTTGACCCGCTGATCGGCCGCGAGGCCGAGATCGAACGTCTGGTTGAGATACTCTGCCGCCGGACCAAAAACAATCCTGTTCTGATCGGGGAATCTGGCGTCGGCAAGACCGCCATTATTGAAGGGCTAGCCCAGCGCATCGTCGAGCACAACGTGCCAAGCTTTCTCGAGAACAAACGGTTGCTCTCGCTCGATCTGTCGCTGGTTGTGGCTGGTACTAAATATCGCGGCCAGTTCGAAGAGCGCCTCAAGAAGATAATGGCTGAGCTGCGAGAGAACCCCGAAAACATTGTATTTATTGACGAGCTCCACACGCTCGTCGGTGCGGGTTCTGCCGAAGGGACCCTGGACGCCGCGAACATACTCAAGCCGGCTCTTTCGCGCGGCGATATTCAGTGCATCGGGGCTACTACTCCGGGCGAATACCGTAAGACTATCGAGAAGGACCGCGCGCTCGAGCGGCGTTTCCAGGCTGTCAAGGTGGATCCGGCAAGCGAGGCCGAGGCGTTGATCATAATCGAGGGCATCGTTGAGCGTTACGAGGCATTTCACCAAATACGCTACACAAAAGAAGCCCTCGAATCGGCTGTCCGCCAGTCCAACCGCTACATCTCTGACCGGTTTCTCCCCGATAAGGCGATCGATGTACTTGATGAGGCTGGTGCTCGTGCCAAACTGAGATACCAGCAGGAGAATCGAGGAGAATCGTCCTGGAAAGAAACGGTCGAGAACTGGAAACGCGCGTCTGCTAACGAAGACCAGTTGATATCGTATGAACTGCGTTCGCTCGAAGATTCGTTCTTTGCGGTCGAGGTGACGCGCGACGATGTCGAGGACGTAATTTCGCGTTGGACGGGAATACCGGTCGCGTCGATCAAGCTCGGCGAGGCGCAAAAACTGCTGAATATCGAGACGGCACTTCATGAACGCATCGTATCGCAGCGGCCGGCGATCTCGGCCCTTGCACGAGCCATCCGGCGTTCGCGGGCCGGACTCAAGAACCCGAGCCGTCCGGTCGGGTCATTTTTATTTTTGGGGCCGACCGGCGTTGGCAAGACCGAGGTCGCGCGCAGCATCGCCGAGTTCCTGTTCGGGTCGGAGCAGTCGCTCATTAGATTCGACATGAGCGAGTTCATGGAGAAACACTCGGTCTCGAAATTTATCGGAGCGCCTCCGGGATACGTCGGCCACGACGAAGGCGGCCAACTGACCGAAAAGCTCCGCCGCACGCCGTACGCCGTCGTCCTGTTCGACGAGATCGAAAAGGCACATCCCGATCTGTTCAACCTGCTGCTGCAGGTGTTCGAGGACGGTGTACTGACCGACTCGCTGGGCCAGGTCGTCGATTGCAAACATGCGATCTTTATCATGACGTCGAATCTGGGTGCCCGGATCATTCAGAAGAACGCGGCCTTCGGTTTTGCGTCCAACAACGAAAAATCCTCTCGCGAAAAGGTGCACGACCAGGTGATGGCGACAGTAAAACAAGCGTTTGCGCCTGAGTTCATTAACCGTCTTGACGAGATCGTGATCTTCGACGAGCTGAGTGGCGAGGATCTGCGAAACATCGTTGATCTCCAGATCGCCAAGCTCAATGCGATCATTAAACCCCGCGACATGTTGGTATCGCTCTCGGATGAAGCTAAGTCGTGGTTGATCCAGCGGACGTGCGTCGATCGCAAGTTCGGTGCCAGGCCGCTTAAACGTGCCTTGCAAAAATACATCGAAGACGAAATCTCCGAAGCCTTGATACAGGGCGAGGTCAGCGAGGGCAGCATCGTAGAGGTTTATTGCGAAGGCGACAAGCTGGCGTTCCGCTCTTCCCAACTGGACGGCGTCGAAAAGGAACTCTCACAAAAGGCCTAGGTTTCCAACTTTAGATTCCCGCCTCTCGGCCATTCTGTTAACATCGTAGAGCGATCTATTTATGTACCGCCGTGCCAAATTCGTTGAGATCCTGCTCGAGATTCGAGAGGAAATGGCCCACGAAGCCGACTATGACGTCGTCCTGTTCGTTGAACGAGTGCGAAATGGTGACTCCGTGCCTGATAGCCCGAAACCAAAACGAATGGCCAACCCTCGTTCGCATCGCCGCCGTGTCGTTTCGCCTGCAGGCGAACCGGAACCGGCTGCTCGCTGAATGGCCGCAGATATTCACTTGTTACAACCCCGCTGAAGTGGTTAAATAACCGCAAAAGTCCGCCGCGAAGCCATCCGGCCGCAATGTATCGATATCTTGCCTCCATTTTGTTCATCGTCGTGACGATCGTCGCTTCGGCGGCGCTGTTCTTTCCCGACTACTGGGTCCACCGGTATGACGAATTGATCGCCCGTCAGGCCCGGGTCTATAGGCTGGACGAAAAGCTTGTATGGAGCCTCATCTACCAGGAGACATACTTTCGCGCCTGGAAGATCGGCGCGGCCGACGAGGTCGGGCTGATGCAGGTGACACCGGTCGTGGCCCGTGAATGGGCACGCGAGACGGGGCTCAAGGAGATCGAGCGTCAGGCCGCTGACAATGTCCGGCAGTTTCTGTCCGATCCCGAACGCAACATACAGGTCGGCTGCTGGTATCTCGAAAAGCTCCGCGAACCCTACCGCGGCCGTCTTGCCGAAACGGCAATGACGCTCGCAGCATACAACGCGGGACCGAGCCGCGTCGACGAATGGTCGCGCGACGCCGACCCTGTGAACATCTCCGAATCCGATTTCATCTCCCGGATCTCGATCGGGTCGACGCGGGCGTACGTTACTGATATCCTTCACCGCTATCGCTCTCAGCCTGCGTTAAAGTCCGAATGAAGATCTACACCGCCGAATATGTTTTGCCGGTCTCGTCCGAGCCGTTCCTCGCCGGTGCGGTCGCCGTTGACGGCAGTCTCATCGCGGCCGTCGGAGAACGTAGCGAGGTCTCGTCACGATTTCCGGATGCCGAGACCCGTGACTTTGGCAACGCCGCGATCCTCCCCGGTTTCGTCAACTGTCACTCGCACCTCGAGATCACTGCGATGCGTGGCAGCCTCGACGATGTCGAGCACGATTTTCGCTCGTGGCTGCTCAAATTGAATTCGCTGCGGGCCGGCCTCTCGGACGATGAGATCCGTAAATTCGCCGTCTTAGGAGTCCGCGAGGCGGCCGCCGCCGGCATCACCTGTTTGGGTGATATCGGCCGTTTCGGCGATGTCGGCCTCACGGCGCTGACCGAGGTCGGCTTGCGGGGCATCGTCTATCAGGAGACCGAGTTCTCGCCCGACGTTCGGACCGCAGACAAGGATTTCGTCGATCTTGCCGCAAAGTTCGAACGGCTGCACTCGTCCGCAACCGATCTCGTTAAGATCGGTCTATCCCCCCATTCGCCGTACACCGTCAGCTCGCGGCTCTTCGAACTGATCGCCGAATACGCGATCATTAACCGCCTGCCGCTCACCATTCACGCGGCCGAATCAAACGGAGAACTTGAGCTGATGACATCGGGAAACGGCTTCTTTACGGATATTTACGAGAAATTCGGCGTCGAATGGACGAGTCCGCATTGCACACCGATCGAATATCTCGAGCGCCTCGGCGTGCTCTCGGCCCGGCCACTTTTGGCACATTGTGTCGCGGTCTCTGGCACTGACATCGCGAAGATCGCGTCGTACGGAGCCTCGATCGCACATTGCCCAAAATCTAACGCCAAATTCGGCCACGGTTATGCTCCGTTCGAGCAATTCCTTGATGCCGGAATCGCGGTCGGCCTTGGCAGTGATTCGGTAGCGAGCAACAACGTCTGCGATATGCTCGAAGAGGCCCGATTCGCCGCCCTTGCTTCCCGAAATCGCGAACGCTCTGCGAGATTCATTTCCGCAAAGGAAATGCTTGAGACTGCCACGCTCGGCGGTGCAAGAGCACTAGGCCTCGATTCGCAGATCGGAACGCTCGAACCCGGGAAACAGGCGGATATCGCAGTCATTTCTCTCGAGGCTCCGGCCCAGCAGCCAGTGGGCGACATCCATGCTGCTCTCGTTTTCTCTTCGAACGCACGCGACGTCCTTCTAACGATCGTTAGCGGCAACGAGATCTATCGGAGGAGCAGCGGCTAAAAACACTCATCAATGAAAGAATTTCAGATCTCGATCGATATCGCCGCACCGCCTGAACGCGTTTGGTCCGTGATGGAAGACGTCGAACATTGGCATGAATGGACGCCCAGTGTGACGAGCATCACTAAGAAAGAGGCTGGCCCACTAACGGTCGGTAGCCGTATGATCATCCGCCAGCCGAAACTTCCGCCCGCTATGTGGCGGGTCACAGAATTGGAACCCGGCAAAAACCTTACGTCGATCACCGGAAGTCCGTTGCTCCGGGTCGCTGCCCACCACTCGATCGAACCGGCCGATACAGGATCACGGGTTACATTGTCGATCGAATTCTCGGGCATTCTCACCCCGCTTGTCGCACGAATAACGAACGATCTCAACCATCGTTACCTTGTGATGGAGGCAAACGGGTTGAAGGAGCGATGCGAGTTAATGCGCGAAAAGAGCGAACCGGACTTGTGATCCCTTCTCGCGGGCCGCTATCGACGGTTTAAGAGGAGCGAATTCCGACAGTTACTTCGCGAGAAAATCCCGCACGAGTTTTATCACCTGGTCCTTGTATGGACCGACGAAGACGTAGTGAGTGGCGCCTTTTATTTCGACGACCTGGCCGTTTTTCATTTCCTTGCGAAACTGCTCGATGCTGGCGATCGCGACCGGACGCTCCTTTTCCTTCCACCAGGCATCAAGTTTTTTCTGAGTTTCGGGGTCGAGTTTGCCGGTCGACTGTGCAATGTCCGGATCTGCATAGATCGCGAGCGAGGAAGCTTTGATCTTGGTATAGCCGGGGCGAAACTGCATTGCGGCCCTCATCGTGGACACTTGAACGTTTAAGAGATCGGCTGGCGGCAGGTCCGATGCGACTATATTTTGCCATCCCGGGCAGCTGAGCGCCTCGCCGACGATCCGCTGATAGCTCGCCGGCAGACCACCCGGGCGGTCATCCGTGCATGAAAAGAATTTCCTCCGATCGTAGGCGGCGTCGAGATAGACCATTTTACTGACACGATCCGGGTACTGGATCGCAAACTGCGTCATCTCGTCACCCGCGAGTGAGTGTCCGACGAGATTGGGGCGCGTGATCTTCATGGCATCCATGAATGCGCGAATATCCTCGACGCGGGTAGCCGTTTCGTACCCCGACGCCGGCCGGTCCGTCTCGCCGAACCCGCGACGCGTAAGGCCGATCACATGAAACTTGTCCGTAAAGCTCGGAGCGATCTCGTCAAACACGTGCGCGTCGTTGCCCAAGCCCGCTAGCAGAACGATGATATCCCCAGTCCCGCCCCAGTCGAGGTAGTTCATCTTGATGCCGTTGGCGGTAACAAACGCCGACTTATGCGGCGATTTGTCGCTCGGAGCCTCGGTCGACGAATTGATCTTCGGAGCCGGAACATCCAAGCCGGGTGCCTGGTGGATCATCATCCCAGTTACCTTACCGGCCGCATCTTTTTGAAATGTAAGCGTGATGGGCGTCCCTTTCACTGAGTAGTCCTCGCCCGAGACCAGCTCAATTTCAGCCTTGCCCTGTCCCGTCGCCTCGATCGACAACTTTCCGCTCACCGCGGTCACGGTGATCATGATCGGCGCACCCGTCACCTGATACTGCCCCACATACTTCTCCAGGCCCGCCTGACCGAACGCGACGGCTGCAAGCGACAGACTCCCAACGATTACGGCAAGTTTCTTTTTCATTGATTGACCTCCAGATCGTCAGCGAACGCTTCCTTGATCGCGACTACTATCAATTCGCCCGGTATTTTGAGCCAAACGCGTCGTATCCGCCGGCCTTCCTTGTCGAGAAAGGGATCATGACCATTTACCAGTAAGCGGCCCAGTTTGCTATGGGGTCATATAATAGATACCGATCGTGTCCTGCTCATATAGAAACTGTACAGCTGCACCATCTGTCAGGTACAGAATAAGGCCATCGTCGTCGCCGCTCTTCTTTCTGGTATCTTCGGCAGACTTTATCATTTTGCCCCGAGTCTTTGTAAGCAGATAGTTGAAGTCAACCATTCGCCAGCTGCCGCCTTCGTCACTGTTATATCTCATGCGGACCTCCTCTTAGCCGGTTTTAAGATAGGCGACATTTTATCATTTCGATGCAGTACTCTGTATGGATAATGGATTGCGACATATATTGACCAGTCGTTCCGTCACTCGAGGTTTACGGACCGAAGCCCAAAGTGAACGCAATCAATGCAGCATCAGCGCATTGGCTGATCAACGTACCGGCGAAACCTCGTATTCCGGCTTTGGCATACCCATCAGATAGTGGTCGAACCAGCCTACGATGTGCTGAAGCCGTTCGATGCGGTGCCAGGGCTGGCCGGAGCGAGAGAGCTCGTGCGATTCGCCTGGAAAGCGGACCATGACCGTCGCTATCTTGCGGTATTTGAGAGCGCGGAACAGCTCTTCGCCGCCAGCCGACGGAGGTGTTCGCCAATCGGCCTCGCCCAAGATGAACATCATCGGCGTTTTTATCTTGTCGACATAGGTGATCGCCGAACGCTCGCGGAATCCCGGGTCTTCGAACGGCGCTCCTTTGAACCACGATGGCTGGAACTGCGAAAAGTCCGCCGTGTACCACCATGCCGACCAGTCTGAGATGTCACGCTGCGATACCGCGGCCGCGAAACGGTCGGTCTTTGTCACAGTCCAGTCGGTCAGCACTCCACCGCCGCTGCCGCCGGTGACGCCGAGTTTCTTCTCGTCGACAAGCCCGCGTTTGATCAGCTCGTCGACGCCTGCCATCAAGTCCTTGTAATCGTCGCCGGGATAGTTGTACTGGATGATGTTGCCGAACTCCTGCCCGTAGCTCGTCGAGCCGCGAGGGTTCGGGTAGAGAACGACGTAGCCTTTGGCGGCCATCCATTGGAATTCGTGGTCAAAGACCCAACCGTACGCCGCGTGCGGCCCGCCGTGGATGTTGAGGATGAGCGGATACTTTTTCGCGGGGTCAAAGTCGGGCGGCTTTTGCACCCATGCCTGGATCCGCTTGCCGTCAAAGCTTTGGTACCAGATCTCCTCGGGCTCTGTGAGGTTCAGTTTTGAGAACAGGCCTTCGTTAAACCGCGTCAACTGCCGCGGTTTGCCGCCGCGGTCCATAGCGTAAATGTCGCCAACCTTGGTGGGCGTCGATATTGAAAAAACCGCCCGCGATCCGTCCCGAGTCGCCCTAAAGCCCGTAATCGACTGGTCGCCGGTCGTCATGTCGGTCAATTTGCCCGTCGTTGCGTCAAATGCACCCAGGTTCGCTCTTCCCTCTTTTGCATAAACGGTGATGATCGACCTGCCGTCGGCTGACCATGCCAGACCGCCTCCACCCCCGCCGCGCGGAGGTGCATTGTCGCCGCCTACGCCGGAGGCGACGTCGTAGTCGAAGCCAGCGGTAAGGTTTCGGGGTTTTGCATCCTGTGCAATATCGAGCACCCAAAGGTCTGGCTGCGAATACGACCTGACGGGTTGATTGACCGAGCCCGCGAACGCCATTTGCTTGCCGTTCGGGCTTAGTGCCATTCCGCCGACACCCATATCGATCGTCGTGATCTTATTGGGCGTGCCTCCCGTGACCGGGACCGAGAACAGCTCTGTCTTAGGCAGCTCGTAGTACTGCTCGACGACACGCCTCGACGTGAAGTAGATCTGAGAACCGTCGTTCGCCCAGTTAAAGTCTCCCTCTGAGAAATCACCGCTCGTAAGCTGCGTCGGTGTGACCTTGTCCTCCGGCGTGTGCGGGGCCGCGATGATCCACAGGTGATTTGGATGGCCAAATTCGAGATAGCCCGCGCCGTTCGAGCGATAAACTGCCCGCGTAATGACGCGGACGTCTGTTTCTCGGCCTTCGTTCGCGGGCGGCACAGCGGGTTTTGGCACCGGCTGCTTGTTCATTTTCGCGACCTCTTCCGCGTTCGCTCCGCTCGAAAACGCGATCCATTTGCCGTCAGGCGACCAGATCGGGCCGCCGGCGCCGCGCGGCAGGCTGGTAAATTGGAACGAATCGCCGCCCGCCATCGACATCATAAAGAGCTGAGCACCGCCGCCGTCGGTCCCGCGAACGAACGCGAGGTACTTGCCGTCCGGCGACCATCGAGGCGTCGAATCACGCGTCCCGCTCGTCAAACGGTGCGGTTCGCCGCTTCCATCCGCGGAAACCGTCCAGATACCAGTGTCGTAGCCGTTCTTCTGGCCGTTGACCGTCACCCTTACAAAGGCGACCGTCGAACCGTCAGGCGAGATCTGCGGGTCTGCGACCCACGTGAAATCGAACAGATCTTTTTCGGTGATGTTCCGTTTTTGTGCCGACGCCGTTACGGCAAATACAAGTACGACTATAGACAGCCGAATTATTAGTTTTCGCATGCAGCCTCCGGATCTGGATTTTGACGTGAATAATACGGCTAGGGTAGCAGTTTGTTTATCCATTGCAAGTATGCAAATGGAATGCGGACGCCTTTGTCCGCGTCGGCTCAATAGTCGTCAATGGCGGACGAGGCGTCCGCGACCCGGCAGCGGACGAGGGCGTCCGCGTTCCGGCCCGGTCAATTTGGCCGCGGTGCAAGGGTTTCGGTCAGCGCCTTTTTGAGTTCGGGAACGCTCCAGTCGTTCCCTGAGAAGATCTTTGCCACTGTGCCGTCGGGCGTTATCACGGCCGTCCGCAGCGAGTGATTGATCTTGGTTTTGTCCTGCGGGTCGACCTCGTAGCGGAGGCCGAAGTAGTCGGCTATTTTTCGGACCTCTTCGTCTTTGCCGACGGCGAGCTGCCAGATGTCGAATTTCGCCTTTGGGTCGTTGCCAAGATACCCGATGCCATATGAACGCAATTTCTCGGGCGTGTCGTTTGCCGGGTCGAACGAGATCGAAAGCAGCCGGATCTTGTCCCTGAGCTCGGCGTCGGTTTTGAGCTGATTCGCGAGATCGCTGAAATTGGTCGACATCCGGATGCAGTAATCGGGCAGCGGGCACTTGGCGTAGATGAACGTGATCGCAAGCGCTTTCCCGCGAAAATCTTTGATCGAAATACGTTTGCCATCCTGGTTAGTGAGCGTAAAATCTGGCACCGGCTGCCCGATCTGGGCGAATTCGTTGTTTACGGGAATTGCTGGCTTATTTGGGTCGGCGGCGGCGGTGACTGCGATCTTTTCAAGCCAGAACGGGTCTTTGGCAACGTTGTCGACGACCAGTTCGGCTCGGATCTCGGCACCGGGAACGAGTTCGTTCCAGACCCAGTCCTCGTGGATTGGGAACTCCATGGTCATCGCGTCCATGAATCCGGGAATGTCTTGGTGATCGATCGTCGCTTTTTTGGCTGCTTTGTTGACCGAAACGACGCGGCCTTTGAGCGGGTAGCGCTTTGCGTTCGGCGAGGCAACGTCATTCGGCGAGCTTGAGGGTCGCTGACATGACGAAGCAAGGAGGACGAGACCTATTAGAAATACAATAAGACGCATAAATTGCCCCAATCGAATCAAAATGCGATTTTAGCAAAGCGGCGGCATTTAAGATAAAATCGAAGTAAAAATATGCCAGCCAATATATTGAGCGGGAAGCCCATCGCGGAAGCCATCAAAAGCGAGGTCGCGTCCGAGATCGCCGTCCTGCGTGAGCAGCATGGATTTTCTCCGTGTCTGGTCGTTGTCCGCGTAGGCGAGGACCCTGCTTCGGCGGTCTATGTCGGCAGCAAGGTCAAGACGGCCGAAGAACTCGGCATCGTGTCGGAACACGTGCACATGCCTGCCGAGACGTCGCAGGAAGAGATCCTCAACGTCGTCGAACGGCTCAACGGGAGAGGTGACGTAGACGGCATTCTAGTCCAATTGCCGCTTCCAAAACACATCGACGAACGCGAGGTGCTGGAGCGTATCGACCCCGAAAAAGACGTCGATGGATTCCACCCGATCAATGCAGGCCGGTTGATGCAGGGTTATCCCTCGCTTGTGCCGTGCACACCCGCGGGAGTGATCGAGGTTCTAAAGCGGTCGAACATCGAGATCGCGGGCAGCAATGCGGTCGTCGTCGGCCGCAGCAACATCGTCGGCAAACCGATGGCAATGCTGCTGATCAAAGAGAACGCGACGGTCACGGTATGCCATTCGAAGACGAAAGACCTCGCCGGCGTCTGCTCACGGGCGGACATACTCGTCGCCGCGATCGGGCGCGCCGGGTTCATCCGCGCCGAACATATCGGCGAGGGAGCGACGGTCATCGATGTCGGCATCAATAATTTCTCCGACAAAGCGGCGGCCGCCGATATGTTTCCGGCCGAGGACATGGAAAAACGTCTTGCGGCGATCGAAAAACGCGGCGCAACGCTCGTAGGCGATGTGTGCCCGAAGGACGCGATCCGTAAAGCAGCTAATTTCACTCCCGTTCCCGGCGGCATTGGTCTGCTGACGGTCGCCATGCTGATGAAGAACACGGTCGAGGCGGCGAAGATGCGGAGAAAGCTATAACCGCAGAGACGCTGAGACGCGGAGATAAGAAACCTCCGAAATTGGCTCTCTCCACGTCTCAGCGTCTCGGCGGTAAAACCAAATATATGAATTTTGAAGAATATCAATCTGAGGCCCGTAAGACGGCCCTTTATCCACGTAGGCTCGAAAATCTGGAATACCCGACGTTGGGCCTCACTGGTGAGGCCGGCGAGGTCGCGAATATCGTAAAGAAGATCCAGCGTGATCACGACGGCGTGCTCAAGGACGAGATCCGAGCAAAGTTAAAGGACGAACTCGGCGATGTCCTTTGGTACATCTCGGCTTGTGCCGACGAACTCGACCTGACGTTGACGGAGATCGCGGAATATAACGTGAGCAAGCTCGCCAAAAGACACAGCGTGTAGCGGATTTTCCATTTTTCATTCTCCGTTCTCCATTATGTTAAAGGTCGGTCTCACAGGCTCGATCGCGGTCGGCAAGTCCGTCGTCTGCGGCATTTTACGCGAGAGCGGATTTCACGTGCTGGATGCCGACGAGACCGCCCGCGAGGTCGTCGAGCCGGGAACCGAAGGACTTGCCGAGATAGTTCGTGAGTTCGGTAAAGGCGTGCTCACTACGGACGGCCGTCTCGACCGCAAGAAGATGGCGGATATCGTTTTTGCGGATAGCGAGAAGCGTTCGAAATTGAACTCGATCGTCCATCCTCGCGTCATCGAGGCGCAGGACCATTGGGTTCGTGAATGCGAACAGCTCGATCCGCAAGGGGTCGCGGTCATCGATGCAGCATTAATGATCGAATCCGGCGGTTACAAACGGTTCGATAAACTGATTGTTGTCTGGTGCGAACCTGAGATACAATTGCGGCGGTTACAGTTACGCGATCATCTGAGTGAAGAAGAAGCGAAAAAACGGATCGCCACGCAGATGTCCCAAGAAGAAAAGAAGCGGTTTGCCGATCTCCTGATCGACACCTCAAACGGCCTCGAAGACACACGGCATCAAACAGTGGAGATCGCCGGGATCCTGCGCCAAATGGCCTCGTAGATCGATGTCGAATAGCTGCTGTATCACCTATCCAACCGAAGTAGAGCGCCTGTCGAAGTTGACGGGACTTGCTCTCACCATTTTATTGTTCGGCGCTTTTGTTCCCGGTTGCCGTCAGGTCGGCAGTCCGGCGGCTGAGCCGTTTTATTCACAGTCCGATCCGCCCGCGGTACAGGAGTTTCGCTGGAGCAACGGCAGGCGGCCGAAGAGCTTTGATCCGGCCCGGGCCGCCTCGCCGCCCGAGACCGATGTCGTCCGGGCCCTGTACGAAGGTCTGACAGATATCGATCCCAAATCTCTCAAGGAGGTGCCGGGAATTGCCGAACGGTGGGAGTCGTCACCGGATCTTCGGGTCTGGACCTTTCATCTTCGCAAGGATGCGAAATGGGCAAACGGCGAGGCCGTGAACGCCGAGGATTTCGTTATTTCGTGGAAGCGGCTCGTAAAGCTTCGCGAAAAGGCGGCCAACTCATACCTTTATCAAAACATAGCGGGGATGCGCGCTTTCGCTGCGGCCGCGCGTGAAGGCCAGCCACCGGATTTCGTCCACGAGACCCTGCCCACGGCGACGCCGCCTTTACAGTCGACGCCGGTGCCGGCTAATCCTGCTTCGAGAACGTCCCCGCCGCATCCGGAGCTGTCTCCGGCCGCAACAGCCGATAAAGAAACTGAATCAGGGCGAACCGGCAAGAAACCGGTGGAGCCGGAATTCGGAGCGGTGGCCGTGGATGACCGGACGCTGAGAGTAACGCTTATTTCACCCGATAAGGATCTGCCAAAACTCGTCGCTAACCCCGTATTTCGCCCCATCTACGGTGATGGCGTCGAATTTGAGGACGACGGTCTCGACGCCGACCTTGTTACCAGCGGGCCGTTCAAGATCGCCGGCATTGACGACCGCGGCATATCGCTCGAGCGCTCGGACACCTATTGGAACCGCAAAACGATCGCGCTGGAACGCGTGCGATTTGTGGCTTCGGAGTCTGCGGAAACAGCTCTCGAGGCGTATCGCGCCGGTGCTGTTGATGCCGTGACGAACGCCAATTTCGAGCCGCTGACGGTAAAACTGCTTTCACCGTACGAGGATTTTCGCCGGACGCCGCACAGTTCGCTTAATTTCTACGAGATCAACGAACGCAATGCGCCTTTTAGCGATCGCCGTGTGCGCGAGGCCCTGGCTGTGTCGATCGACCGTGAAAAGCTGACCGAAGGCGAACTCGAGGGGTCGACGCAGCCGGCGTATTCGTTCCTGCCGCTTGGGCCTGCGGGCGGGCACACGTTTGCGTATGACGTCGAACGTGCAAAAGACGATCTTGCTAAAGCCGGATATCCTAACGGAGCCGGTTTTCCGGTCATCCGGCTTGTCGTGAATCGCAACGACACGCAGCAGCGCGTGGCACGCACGGTCGCGAGGATGTGGAAACAGGCCCTGAACCTTGATACGCATATCATCGTAAAAGAACCGTCGGAGATCGAAAAGGTCCGCTCCGACGGTGATTACGACGTTCTCCGCCGCGGAACGGTAATGCCTACGACCGACGAACAAGTAAGCTTAGGAAGCGTGCTGACCCGCCCGGCCGATCCGGAAACCATGGCGGCCCGGCCGGCTCGTCGTGATGACCGCTCGCCCGAAATTCACGGCGAGCGCTTGCCGGGAGCTGAGGTGAGCGCCGAAAGGTCCCAGACGCCGGGTCAGATAATTGCCGGTTCGACTCCTGCGAAGGTAGAACCTCGTCCGGAGCCTACCCTCAGTCAGGACGATGCGATCTTCGAGGTGCGCGCAATACCGTTATATTCACCGGCGGCGTATTCGCTTGTCCGTCCATATGTGCGAAACTTTGAGACGAACGGGTTGGATTCGCCTTCGCTGAAAGACGTCGTTATCGATCTCGAATGGCGGCCGTAAGGCGACGGTGAACACTTTTTGATCCAGGAGAGATCCAGATGCTCAAGACGGTTGCGTTCGTATTACTGGTCTCAGTTGCACTTACGAGCTGCATGTCGTCTGCGGCCGGAAAGTATTTTGGAAAGACTTCGGCCCCTAACGACAACGTTTTGCGGTACATTAGCGGCTCAGAACCCGAAACACTCGATCCTCAGGTCCCGGACGGTCAGCCCGAAGCCCGGATCCTGATGGCGCTCTACGACGGCCTGGTCGAGTACGAGCCCAAAACGCTGCAGCCGATACCCGCGATCGCAAAAAGCTGGGAGATCAGCCAGCACGTCGATGAATTCCTCTTTCATCTTCGCGACAACGCCAAGTGGAGCGACGGCTCGCCGATAACGGCGAAGGACTTTGTTTACAGCATTCGGCGCGGGTTCAAGCCGGAGACCCTGTCGAGGACAGCCAACCTCGGGTTCTTTGTCAAATACTCCGAGGCGTACAACAGCGGCGACGTATTTGTTAAGAAAGGCAACGACTATCTGCTGGCTAAGGACTTTGGCGGAGACGCGGCGGCCGCGCCGAGCACGATCGGCCCCGAAACAGATTTTCACAAGTATATTCAAACGCCTGAACGCCTCACGCTGAACGGCGACGAAAAGAAACGCGCCAAACAGATCGATGCCGACCCCAAGCTCAAGGCGGCCACGGCAGGCGCTGAGTTCGTGCCGGTAAATGCCGAGGATATAGGCGTAGAGGCGATAGACGACTTTACACTGCGGATTACCCTTCGGCAGAGCGCACCTTTCTTTTTGGGGCTGCTCGGACACCAGTTTTTCAGGCTTGTTCCCCAGCAGGCTATCGAGAAATGGGGCAAGGATTGGACGCGGCCAGAGCACATCGTGACGAACGGCCCATTCAAGGTCAATGTGAACCGGCCATATGATGTGCTTTCGGTCGTAAAGAACCCTTTCTATTGGGACGCAGCGAACGTCCATCTTAACGGCATTGACTTCTATCCTGTCGAGGAACAGACGACGCAGCTCAATCTCTACAAAGCCGGTTCGGTCGATGCATTTCTCAATCACACGATCCTGCTGCCGTGGATCGATGAGATCAAACAATACAAGCATGAGTACATGAATTTTCCCGAGGCGTCGACTTCCGCCTACGGGATGAACATCACAAAGCCGCCGTTCGACAACCCCAAGGTGCGAAAGGCGTTCAGCCTGGCGATGGACCGCGTTGGGCTGTCAAATTTCCGAAAGATCACGAAGCCTATGTTCTCGGTCACGCCGAGCGGCGTTTTTCCCGACTACGACAAGGCCCGCGAGCGGGTTCGTGCAGAGCTGGAGAAGCAAAATGGGGGCCAACCGGGCGGTGAAGAAGGGTATGATCCCGAACAAGCGCGTAAACTGATGACCGAGGCAGGCTTCCCGGTGATCAAGAATGGCGACGATTATTCGTGCCCAAGCTTTCCGATCGACAAGGCCGAAGTCGCGTTCAATACCGCCGAATCCAACCGCCAGATCGCCGAATTCGTCCAGGCGCAGTGGCGTAAGAATCTAGGGATAACCGTTCCTCTGAACAGCATGGAGTTCAAGACATTTCTGCCGTTCAGGCACGAATTGCAGTATCCCGGGTTTGCCCAGACTTTGTGGTCGGCCGACTACATGGACCCGTATACGTTCCTAAGTCTCTATTACGGTGCAGCGGCGAACGGGGACACCGGATTTCACGACGCAAAGTTCGAGAAAATGCTCGACGACGCCAATTCCGAACTCGACACTCAAAAGCGTTATGAGATGATGGCACGAGCCGAGTATTATCTTCGTGACCAGATGCCGGTCGTAACATTAACGATCAATGCCACGAACTGGATGAAGAAGCCCTACGTAAAGGGCATGTATCCGAATCCGATGACCCTGCTGCCGTGGAAATTTGTCTATATCGAGCCGGACCCGGCGAAGTGGGACCACGATGTCGACAACATCATGACCGAGGTGGACCCGCAGGTCCAGAAACAGCTTGACGAGCTGATGAGTACGCAAAAAGCGGTCGCGGCAAAGTAGAATAATGCTCAAATTCATCCTAAAAAGGCTCTTGATCATTATCCCGATGGCCCTTGTCGTCGTGACGCTCACCTGGGGCCTGATCCGGATCGCTCCCGGCAACTTCTACTCCGGCGAGAAAAAGCTGCCTGCGGCCGTCGAAGCCAATATCCGCAAGCAGTACGGACTCGATAAGCCGTGGTACACGCAGTACGGCATGATGATGGCCAATATCGTGCGCGGCGATTTTGGCAGCTCGCTGCGATATACGGGCAACACTGTCAACGAGATCATCGAGCGGCATTTGCCATACTCGGCAACGATCGGCGTATTGGCTTACCTGCTTGCCTTGCTCATCGGCATCTCCGCGGGAACTGTATCGGCTATTCGGCAGAATTCGGGTTTCGATTATAGCTCGATGTCGCTCGCGATGCTTGGCCTGGCGGTACCGAGCTTTGTGTTGGGGCCGCTGCTTGTGCTTGTGTTCTCTTTGTGGCTCTATTGGTTTCCGCCGGCGCGTTGGGGCGGCATTACGGCGATCATTTTGCCGGTTTTGACGCTATCGGCGGTTTACGCGGCTTACATCGCTCGTCTAACGCGTGCCGGTATGCTCGAGGTGATGCGGTCCGATTACATTCGCACGGCAAGGGCCAAGGGTCTTGACGAAAAAACGATCCTTTTGCGGCATGCGTTTCGCGGCGGCCTGATACCGGTTATTTCCTACACGGGGCCTGCTCTGGCGGGCCTGCTTGCCGGAACGATCGTGATCGAGCGGGTGTTCGCCATTCCCGGCCTGGGCAATATTTTTATAACGGCGGTCAGCAATCGCGACGAACCGCTTGTGCTCGGGATCACCGCGTTCCTGTCGATCCTGATCATGGTCTTCAATCTTTTGGTGGATATTACATACGGGTTCCTGGATCCGAGGATCAGGTACGAATAGTTTCCAAATGGCCGACGAAGTACAAGCTATAAAAGGCACGTCTCTGGCTCGCGACGCGTGGCGCCGGCTGCTCAAAAACAAGCTCGCGGTCTTTGGCCTCGTCGTCATTTCGGTGATGATCGTCGCCGTGGTGTTCGGCCCGGCGATCATCGCGTGGACGCTTGGATACACTTACGACTCGCAGCCGGCGGACCCGGCGTTGATCAAATCGATGCCCCCGTCGCTGAGCCATTTGATGGGAACCGACGACCTCGGCCGCGACATTCTGGCCCGCGTCCTGCAGGGCGGGCGAATATCGATAATGGTCGGTATCATCTCGACCATTGTCAGTCTCATCGTCGGCGTAACGTACGGGGCGGTCTCCGGCTATCTGGGCGGCCGCGTCGATAACGTCATGATGCGTATCGTTGATGTTTTTTATTCGATCCCTTACATCCTGATCGTGATCGTTCTGCTTTCGGTATTTAAGGGCCCGAGCGCTCCGGCTTGGATACAGTGGCTCTCGACGACGTTGGGAGGGGCAGGGAATCAGGGCCTGACGCAGATATTGCTGCTGTTCTTTGCGCTGGGCCTCGTGTCATGGCTCACTATGGCGCGAGTCGTGCGCGGACAGATTCTGAGCCTCAAGAACCAGGAGTTTGTGCTCGCGGCCAAGGCGACGGGCGTCTCGACGGCAGGGATCGTCTTTCGCCACCTGGTGCCGAACACACTTGGACCGGTCATCGTTTACGCGACACTTACCGTCCCCAGCGTGATGCTGACCGAGGCGTTCCTGTCGTTCCTGGGTCTCGGTGTGCAGGCTCCGTACGCGTCGTGGGGCAGTTTGGCACTTGACGGCATAAAGAGTCTCGCCGTCTTTCCGTGGCAGTTGATCTTTCCAGGGGCGACCATGGCATTGATGCTGTTCTCATTGAATTTCCTGGGCGACGGCCTGCGCGACGCTCTTGACCCACAAACGAGGAAGTTTTAGAGGAAGCTCGTCTTGCCGTCCCAAGCGCGGCGTTGCGATATGACCGATAACGGCACATTACTTTCAGTCGACGGCCTGAAGACCTACTTCCATACGGAAGACGGGCTCGTCAAAGCCGTCGACGGCATCTCGTTCGAGCTCGAAAAGGGCGAGACGCTCGGCATTGTGGGCGAATCCGGAAGCGGCAAATCGGTTACCAATCTATCGCTGATGCGGCTGATCCCGGAGCCTCCGGGCGAGATCGTCGACGGGCGGGTCGTTTTTGACGGTATCGATGTGCTAGGGCTCTCGGACGAGGGTATTCGCAAGATCCGCGGCAGAAGGATAGCGATGATCTTTCAGGACCCGATGACGTCGCTCAATCCGTTTCTGAAGATCTCGACCCAGTTGACGGAGGTCACGCGTCTCCATCTGGGACACACCCAGCAGCAGGCACGCGACCACGCCATCAAGATGCTGAAGCTGGTCGGGATATCGGACGCTGCGGATCGAATGGACAGCTATCCACATGAGTTCTCGGGTGGCATGCGACAGCGTGTGATGATCGCGATGGCCTTAAGCTGTGATCCTGAACTCCTGATCGCGGACGAGCCGACGACGGCCCTCGACGTCACCATTCAGGCCCAGATACTCGAACTGATCAAGGACCTCAAGGCGAGAATGGGGACAAGCGTCATACTCATAACCCACGATCTTGGGGTCGTCGCGGGCATGACGGACAAGATCGTAGTGATGTACGCCGGCAAGGTGTTCGAACAGGCGCCGACGCGTGAACTGTTTGCTGCACCTGCCAATCCATACACCAAAGGACTCTTGAAGAGCGTTCCAGATCCCGCGCACGAGCAAGGCCGCGAGCTGTACCAGATACCCGGATTGCCGCCCGACGTCGCCCATCTACCGCCGGGCTGTCCGTTCGCCGAGCGATGCGACCGGGCCGAGGACATTTGCCACCGTGAATTTCCGCCGTTCGTCGAGGTCGGTGCGGGACATCATTCCCTATGCCACTTCGCGACCGAGGTCTACGCGGACTCCCGGCGCGAGCCTGAGCTGCGGCAAACCGAGATAAAACAATGAAAAATAACGCACTCATACCGGTCCTGCTTATCTGTCTCGCCGTCCTTGGATGCTCGCGGATCAAGGAAATGGCGAATACGGCCACGGCCCCTTCTTCGAATTCCGAAAGCAGCCCGTCAAACAGCGGATCCTCGTCCGGCACGTCGTCGACCGCCGGTGCCGATCCTAAAGCGGACATCGTTGCAGCTTCGCGGAAATTTATTGCCCTTCCGGCGTTCTCGGCCAAAATGGACGGCATGGGTACGAGCGAGATCCACTCGAAGGTCGAGTACGCCGCACCCGACAAGTTTCACATTACATACACTGGCGGGACGGGTGCCGGTATGGAAATGATCATGATCGGCAAGCAGATGTATATGAAAGCTGGCGGAAAATGGATGAAGTCTCCGGTAAATACGGGTGAGTCGATTCCCAATCTGCGTGATTCGTTCACCGAGGAAGGGCTCAAATCGCTCAACGACGTCAAATTCATCGGCGAGGACACCGTCGACGGCAAGCCGGCTTATGTTTATAGCTACAAGAGTGCCACGCCCAAGGGCGAATATCCTTTCACTTCAAAGATCTGGGTCGGCAAGAGCAGCGGCCTGCCGATAAAGATCGACGTGACCTACGATAACGGAACATTAAAGCAAATGACCGTCAATTATGACACGGAAACGCCTGTCACGATCGAGGCGCCGGTCAGCTAGTTCAGATGGAAGCAAACGAAAACAATCTGATCTCGCTCCGCGGCCTCGAGGTGCACTACCGTTCGGGCGGCGGCATATTCGGCGGAGCTAAGGTCGTCCGGGCGGTCGACGGTGTCGATCTCGACATTCGCAAGGGCGAGACCCTGGGACTTGTAGGAGAATCCGGCTGCGGCAAATCGACGCTCGGCAAGGCCATCCTTCGCCTGACGGAACCTACGGGCGGTAAGGTCTTTTACAACGGACGCGACCTTGCACATCTACCGAAAAGCGCGATGCGCGAGCAACGACGGCACCTTCAGATGATCTTTCAGGACCCGTACGCATCGCTGAACCCACGGATGACTGTAGGGGACATCATCGCCGAACCGCTTCGAACATTTAGACTGGCACGCGGCGGCGGGATCGACTCAAGGGTGCAGGAGCTGATGGAAACCGTCGGCCTCAGCCGGCGTTTCGTCAAGCGTTATCCACATGAATTTTCGGGAGGACAGAGGCAGCGTATAGGGGTAGCCAGGGCGCTGGCGGTCGATCCTGAGTTCATCGTTGCCGATGAACCCATTTCGGCCCTGGACGTATCTATCCAGGCCCAGATAATGAACCTGCTCGAACGACTGCAGGCCGAAAAGGACCTGACCTATCTCTTTATTTCACACGATCTTAGGGCCGTCAGGCATCTCTCGGACAGAGTGGCGGTGATGTACCTGGGCAAGATAGTCGAGCTTGGCCCGGGCCGCGAAGTTTACCGCGATCCGCTCATGCCGTACACGCGGGCGCTGATCTCGGCCGTCCCGGTCCCCGATCCGGAGATCGAATCAAAAAGAGAGCGGATCATCCTCAAAGGCGATGTGCCATCGGCGATGAACCCGCCCTCAGGCTGTCATTTTCACACACGTTGCCGATTTGCCATCGACGCCTGCAAGACCATCTCACCAAAACTGGTCGAGATCAGGCCGCTCCACTATTCCGCCTGCATCCGCATCAATAGCGAGCGGCCTGATATCGAAGCAAACGCAGCCGACGGGCTCGGTGCGATCGGCGAGTAAGAGCCGCGTTCAAAGCACCGACTTTTTAGCTTATGCTGCCGGCGGCTTTCGATTCGGTATTACGAAGCGCTTTGACGCGGTTGTGAGCCGACAGTATCGCGTGATATTGCTGGCCGAGCACTTCGGCAACATTTGAAGGCAACGACCGCTCCACAGCATCGGCATAAGCGTCCTTTGCCTGGTCCTCGCCGCGTTCGCATTCGTTTAGGATCGCCGTTTCGTCCTTATCTGTGACTGCGGCCTTAATGTTCATCCAGCCGCGATGAATGGCCCCGGATAGACTGCCGGAACTTTCCGGATCGCCGCCCAGGCCGCGTACAAGCTCTTGAAGGATGCCCGCAAATTCGGCCCGTTGTTGTGAGAATTCATAAAAAATTGTCTTGAGGTCCGACCTGCGTACACCCTCGGCTGCCTCTTTGAACCCCTCCTGGCCGTCCTTGCAGGTCTGGATGAGATCGTTCAGTAGCGAGACCACATCGTCGTTAGATTCTACGTTCGAGTTTGTCGTACCATAATTGCTTACAGGCGTGTTTTCGTACTGGTTTTCCATTTATTTACCTCCAAATATTTGAACGTGCTGTTGAACCGAACCTTAATGCTTGCGTGGGAATCCGACGCCGCTCGAGCTTGGCCGTAGGCACCATCCGAAGATAAGAATATCGTCAGACCGCCGGAGTTTATGTTTGCTACCGCGCACAGGGCTGTCAAATTGCTTCCAACTCGATCGGTCGATGTCTCTCCGGCCGCATCGATTTCATGAAAATAGTGGTCAATTAAGCGTTTTAGCGAGTACATAAATGGTCGCTCGACGTTGGTCGATCGTAAAATGCAGCGACATTAAAGGGGCGGTATTCTACTCGACAGATGAACGGAAAGCGGGAAATTCCGAGGACCGAGGTCCTCGACCAGATCGCCGATGAGAACGGCGTTGCCGTCGTTGTTTTGGATAACAACGGCGTCGAGGTCTCCGCGTCCAACAATAACTCGATCTGTCGCAACCTCAATCCCGAAGGCCGAATGACGGGCGTCTGCGCCGCATTTTGCGGCACTGCGCTCGAAGAAGCGACAGAGGCTGGGTCCTCAGTGTCCTATACCTGCCACGCCGGGCTCGAATGCAGCGCCGACGCGATGGTGCACGACGGCAAACCGGCGGCGATCATCGTCGGACGCACTTTTGTAAGGTCGGAGAACTACCGCAAGGCGACCGAACGCGCGATCACGGGCGACTGGCAAAAATTTCCACCATCGGAATTCTTCGAGAACATTCTGCTTGCCGGATCGGCCGATGTGCTAGAAAAGACGCTTATCTCGGTCAGGAAAGCGGCCAAACCGCTGCCAGAAGAGATCTCGTCCGTTTCAGAGCAGACTGCCGCAGACGATCAGTCGAATGGGCACACCGCGGCAGGCGAACACTCGAAACCGTCCATGTCGGCGAACAAGTTGGCGGCCGAGATCGCCCGTCTGGCTGAACAAATAAACCGAAAGGCCGCAGGCAAGCCGGAAACGGAACCTGAGACGCGGGTACCGACGTCCCCGACACCGGCTGACGCCGGTGCGTGGCGTTCATTTTTCAGTTCGATACTTAACAAGGACTATCTTTCGACCTGTGATGCGATGCTCGAGATGCTCGCCCAGCACTACGGATTTAAGTCGCTCATCTGGCTCGAGCGTCGCGATAGCAAGTTCGTCACAATAACCGGACACGGTGAAATGAAGGGCAGCAAGCTGCGGCTCGGCATCTCGGCGGACGACCAGCGGCTCGGGGACTCCGTGAAGAACGAACAGCCCGTCGTTCTGACCGAGCGGTCTCGAAAAACTGACGGTGAACTGCGCCATATGAACCTGTTTCCGGTGCCGGTCGGCAGCGACATTCCATCTGCTTTGGCCATTCTCGATCCCCTCGAGGACGAAGCCGTATGCCGTCAAATAGCACGGCTTTGCCATTCGATCGGCCCGCAAGTCGAGATCCTGCGGCTCAGGCACGAGGTCACGCGACGCGAGTCGCTGTCGCAGGCCGTTCGACGTTTCAGCGACGACCTCAAACATGTTGACGCGGACGATTTCTGGCTGCGTGCCACTCAGATCGCGGCCGAGTTGATGCAGGCCGAGAGGGGCTCGCTGCTCGTGTTGAACGAGGCAGACAGATCGCTCGAGATCAAAGCTGCCGTCGGCCTGCGGACGGATCCGGAGAGCGAGACGGAACCCGGTTCGCGCGTCGCACGGATCATCCTCGAACGAGGCAAGCCGGCAGTCGTTGCAGAGGTCGAGCGGACAGGACTCGGACCCGCGCCCAAGGAGAGAGCGTACAAGACCTCGTCGTTTTTGAGCGCTCCGGTCGCGATCGGCGGACGGAATATCGGTGTGATCAATTTTACGGACAAGGCCAACGGCGGGGCCTTCGACCGTTCGGACCTCGATCTGCTCCAGGAACTCACGCCGCAGATCGCGGTGGCGATAGATCGCGCGCTGCTCAAGGAAAAAGCCGGCGAGTTCGAACAGCTGTCGGTCACCGACGCCCTTACCGGACTCCTCAACCGCCGTTACATCGAAGAACGCCTCATGGAAGAGGTCAAGCGCTCGAACCGTCACGGCTATCCGATGAGCTATCTGACGATGGACGTGGACCATTTCAAATCGTATAACGACGCTTTCGGGCATCCGGCAGGGGACGAGGCACTCAAGACAGTCGCTCACATTTTGAAAGAGACCTTGCGTGGCGCCGACGTCGCGGCACGCGTCGGAGGCGAGGAGTTTGCGATCCTTCTGCCGCAAACGACGAATCCCGAGGCCGCCGCGATCGCCGAACGTCTGCGGGCAAACGTCGCAGCTGCCGAATTCCACGGACGACAAGTCACAGTCAGTATCGGCGTGGCGAGCTGTTCGAGCGAGCTGTGCACGACCGAAGGGATCGTCAAGGCGTCCGACAAGGCTCTCTATGCGGCCAAGCACGCGGGGCGAAATTCCGTCCAGATCTACGAAGAGATGGACATTGACTGAGATGGGAGAAAACAGCGTAAAGCGAATTCTGGGCACCATCCCCGCCGGCGATCTTGTTGGCCGCGGGCCCCAGCTTGAACGTCTGCTCGCTCACGCCGAGCGCGAGACGCCTTGCGGGCTTGCGCTGCTTGCCTCGCCTGGATCGGGGACGTCGGAGCTGCTGCGTCAGGTTTACGATCACCTGTTTTCGGCGAATGGCGAGTACATCCCCTTCTACTTCGCTCTTCAGGCTTCGGACCTGGAACCGCGAGGCACAGCTCAGCGTTTCCTTCACGATCTTCTGACGCAGACCATTGCGTTTCGGTCGAACGACCCGTCGATCGTCGGCTCGGCCCCCAGCCTCGACGAGCTGTCGGACCTTGCAAGATCGGCAGACGATTATTGGATAGACCCCCTGATCCGCACGGCACGGGCAGATGACGAAGGGGAAGATACACGTGCGTTCATCCGGAGCCTGGTAAGCGCACCGCTGCGGGCGTCCGCCCATGGCTCGAAATTCTTCGTCATGATCGACGACGTCGAACTCAGCCTGACCACGCCCGCGGGCGAGATGTTTCTGAACGAGCTGCTGGATGTCTATGGGCGTTCGGGAACGGGGTATATATTTGCGGGCGCTCGTCGCTTTCTGTACGGAAAACTCGCCGCAGAAACCATTAAACTCGGGCCGCTCGATTTTGTTACATCGTGCGAGCTTTGCGATTCGCTCGGTTCACGGTTCGACGTGAGCTTGAACGAACAGACCCGCGACCTGATAGCGGTCCAGCTTGGAGGCTATCCGTCACACATGACATCGCTCTTCGCAGCGGCAGCGGAAAAGGAGACCGGCCTCGATGATTTCCGGTCCGTTGAGACGGTCTATACCGACGAGATCTTTGGCGGCCGGATCGGGCGGCATTACGACAAGCTACTGGAGCGAATAGTACCGGAAAGCGCTCGATCCACTGTGACGCGGCTGCTGGCAGAGGGCCTCGGCAGTCCAGCCGGAACCGTTTCAGTCGATCACTGGCGGAAGCGTCTGAGGCTGCCAGAACCCGCGTTTCAAGACGCATTGTCGCTTTTGAACATTTTCGAGTTCGTCAGCGTCAACGCCGGCAAGGTCTTCAGCGAGGTCTCGGACCTTGTCCTTTCAGATCATATTCTCGGAACGACGCGGCTGGCAGATCCGCAGCTTACCCGTGCTTTCGTTGTCGGCGAAGCAATGACCGGCAATCTCGCCCGCGCGCCGCGGCTTATGGCCCGTCTTTATCGCCGAAACGCGGCCCTCGGGCTGCGCGTTTTGCTCGGTGACTTTGAAGGGCAGGAGGTCGCAACCGCTGCGATCGATTACGGAAAGTACAAAGCGAGCCTCAAAGGACTTAGCGACTCCGAGATCGAAAGGGAACTGGCGGCTTCGAGCGACAGTATCGCGCTGCCCCAGATCGTTTATACAGCCCACACCTCAGCCTTCTATTCGCCTATCGGCGAGCTGATCGAAGATGAACGATCAACGATAGCCCTGGGATTCGAGGAGGCCGATTATCGTGACCGGGCGGTGTGGCTGGCCGCCGAGATCGACTCGAAGCTTGAGGCCGATGCCGAGACCACCGAATTCTGGTGCGACCGGCTCGAAATGGTCGCCGTTTCATGCGGATTTGAAGAGTACAAGCTCTGGCTGATAGCTCCGGAAGGATTCTCGGACCAGGCCTTGGAGATACTCCGGAGTCGGAGCGCATATGGCTCGAGCAGAAAACAGGCCGAGATGCTGCGGCGTATTCTCGAGAGCGGCGAGGCCGCCGAGAAAAAGCCGGCCAAGGCCGACGAATACGAAATAGTCATCCCGATGGGCCAGGACACCGAAATGATCGCCGCGCATGCCGTCGAGGACATTGCAAAACGTCATAACGTCCCGGCGCGAACCATCAATCAGATAAAGACGGCCCTAGTCGAGGCGTGTATCAACGCTACCGAGCATTCACTGAGCCCGGACCAGCGGATATTCCAGAAGATCGCCATCGACGACCAAAAGGTGACGATCACGATCGCGAACCGCGGCTTGCGGCTGATCGACCGCCAGCCGACCGAGGCCTCGCCGGACGAAGGACGTCGCGGTTGGGGCCTGCGGCTGCTCAAGGAACTTATGGACGATGTGCGGATCGATCAGACGGACGACGGCACCCGGATCACGATGGTGAAAAACCTAAAGGTCGCTTGAACACGACGCGCTTGTAAATCCTCATAAATACATGGAAAATCTCGTCGTATGTCCGACGGCGTTTCCACACGATCTCCTCTGTTCACCGAATTGAAACAGCGTCCGGCCGCTTTCGTCGCGATGGCCGCGCTGCTCGTTTTTTCGATCGCATTTTTGCGGTACGAAGGCAGAGTGTGGTGGTGTCTTGTCGGTGATCTCTCGCCATGGTCGTCCGACATCTGGACGGCCCACAACTCTCAGCATCTCTTGGACCCGTATTCGTTCACGCACGTCCTGCACGGCGTGCTCGAATTTTGGTTGTTGACGCTAGTGTTTCGGCGTGTCCCGCTAGGCTACAGGATGCTTATGTCGTTCTGTATAGCTTGCACTTGGGAGATCGCCGAGAATTCGACTTACATCATTGAGCGATACAGGGCGGAGACGATCTCGCTCAGTTATTTTGGCGATTCCGTCATCAATTCGATCGCAGACATATTTTGTTGTGCGGGCGGATTTCTATTGGCAAGGCAACTGAGATTTTGGCGCTCGTTCGCGGTATTCGTGGCGACCGAAGTCGTCTTGCTGTTCTGGATACACGACAGCCTGGTCGTCAACATTATCATGCTCATTTGGCCGATCGATGCCGTTAAGCATTGGCAAATGACGCGTTAATGCGTCTATCGTTCGCCGCGTGCCGCTTCGACGTGCGATTCGAGGTCCACGGCGAGCTTTCTCGATCCAGGCTGATCGAATGTCTCGATCCATCGAAGCGCTTCGTCAAGAACCCGCAGCTGATACTCGCGCCAGTTCGGCTTGCCCGCGACCGCTCCGATCTCGCCAGAGTAGTAAGCGGTTCTCGGCGGGCGGACTTTGTCCGTGATCGAAGTGTCGACCGACAATAACATAGTGGGAATGCCCGCCGACTCGACTGCACGGGCAATGATGCCGAGCGTCTGATGACAAAGCCGCGTCGCCGGCACAAAGAGAGCGGCCTTTACGTCGTACCGTTCGAGCCGTTCGACGATCTGTGGGCCTAGCTCGTCGGCGACCAGAGCGGCGTCTGGGATGTAGCTGCTGACGCTCCAAACTGCGGAATTTAAACGGCCGATCACCGCGTTTTCCTGATATTCGAGCAGCCGGTCGATAGGCATCAGGCAGTTTCGGTCCTGCTTTACCGCCGATGTGTCATAGCCGCGAGCCGAGTAACACAGGTCCGCCGCATCGACCTCGATGGGTATCTCACGATAGCTCACGTCTCCACGTTTAGACTGCGTGTCGAACGCCTCGGTGCCGTCGATGTACGCCCCAGCCGACGAGATCAGTCCCAGATTGATCATCGGCAATGCCCTCTTCATGGATGTGAACGGAGCGTGTCGGTTCTCGACGAACGGATAACGGCTGAGATTCTCGTCGCCGTTCCATCGCGAGAATCGGCTCGCGAATTCTGCTTTGTTTTCGATCGGTTGCATATCGCTAAACTTTGAATTCCTTGGAGAAATCGTAAACCTCGGCCGGAGCTTTCTTGCCGGCGGCCGTCTTCCGGTTTGAAATGATGAAGAACGCCAAAAGTGCGGCCGCCATGCCGGCAAACATTACCCACACGGAGTACTCATGCAGCGTGTTGAACTGTATTTTCAGCGGGTCATCCGCGGCAACTTCGTCAATAGGGCGTCCCATCTGGGTCCTGAGCGATGAGAGCCAAAAACCGATGACGAACTGCCCGATCGCACCCGCCGACGCTACAAGGACCAGCAGCAGCCGCTCTATCCACAGGAGAGCCTTGTTTGCACGTCCCGCCCCGATGAGCGACATCACCAAAACAACCGCCGCCACTCCGATGGCTCCGAAATTAAGCACCGCGAGCGAGCGGCTGACGACCAAACCCGCCAATTCGCGTGTCGGAAGGACGGCGAATACGACCTGTGCGACCGCGATAAAGAAGCACGCGGCACCTAACCAGACGCCCAACAAGAGGAGCTTGATATCTGTGAGCAGTTTCATTGATCTTGGACCGCAGTAACCCTTTATTATCCTGTGTTTTCGGCAAAAGGGCAAAGGGGGTTCACGGTCCGCGCCGGCGAAGTTTGCGTTTTCGTTTCGTCGTGGTCAGAATAACTACCTGGCAGCTAAAGGCCGCGGATGTCACTCGAGATCTCAGAAAAAGTTTCGGTCTTTGTTCCGTCTTACAACCATGCTCAATTTGTCGAGCGATGCCTGCGTTCGATCATCGGCCAGACGATCAGCCCGTCAAAGCTCCTGGTGATCGACGACGGTTCGACCGATGGTTCGCCGCGGATCATTGAAAAAGTTCTCGACGAATGTTCGTTCCCGGCTGAGTTGATAGTCAATGAGAACCAGGGGCTCTGCGCGACGTTGAACGAGGGGTTGAGCAAGACTAGGGGCGAGTATTTTGCGTACCTTGGCTCGGACGATCTCTGGTTTCCCGAGTTTTTGAGATCACGGCTCGATCTGCTCGAAAAGCGGCCGTCCGCGGTTCTCGGCTACGGCCACGGTTACCTTATCGACGACCGCGATCAGATATTCGAGTGTACGGCCGACTGGAAGAATTTCAGCTTTCCCGACGGCGACCCGCGTCCGATGCTCTACATAGGCACGGCCCCGATCAGTTCAACGGTCTTTTATCGTCGCGGCCCCCTTGAAAAACGCGGATGGAACGAGAACGCAAAGCTCGAGGACTATGAACTTTACCTGCAGCTTGCGGAAGATGGCGAATTTGCTTTCGATCCTAACGTTCTGGCGGCATGGCGGCAGCACTCGGCGAATACGAGCCGCGATCTGGATTTCATGCTGGCCGAATGCCTAAACGCACAGTCGCGCGTCGGTGAAAAGCTCGGCTGGCCGAAAGAAAAACTGCGTTCGGTCAACACGCAAACCCGATTCTTTTACGCGGGTGAATTTGACCGGGCCGGGAACAAGAAAAAAGCCCGCGAGCTGCTGTTTCATAATCTCGGCGGAGCTTCGTCGATCGTTTTACTTGTCCGCTCGCTGCTGAGGATCCTAGTGCCGTCGAGTTTCCTGCTCAAACGGAGAAAGGCAATGCGAGCGAAAAACATCAACGAGTACGGTGCCGCCATCGATCAGCCATAAATGCATATCGCCATTGACGCTCACTCTGTAGGTACACAGCTTGCGGGAAATGTTACTTACATTACCAGCCTGATCGAAGCACTCGCCGAGATCGACACTGTCAATCAGTACACGATCTATGTGACAAAACCCGAGGCGGTCGAACGGTACGCGGGCCGCTGGCCAAATTTCATCGTTCGGCGCACGCTGCCGCATTTTCCGCTGATCCGGATCCCGATCACGCTGACCGCTGAGCTGCGTCTGAGGCCGGTCGATCTTTTGCTCGTGCAGTATTCGGGCCCTATCAAACCGCCGTGCAAGCTGGTAACGACGATCCACGACATTTCGTACGAGCATCTGCCCGAGACGTTCAAAAGGCGAAGCCGGTTCCAGATGCGTTTGACGATACCGCGTACTGCGCGTGCGGCAGATCACGTGATAGCCTCGTCCGAATACTCGCGGCGTGACCTGATCGAGACCTATGCATTACCTCCGGAAAAGGTGACGGCGATACCGCTTGCGGCTCCCGAGTTTCTCAAGCCGGTAACGGACACCGCGGAAATTGACCGGATCCGTAAGAAATACGATATGCCCGGCAGCTATATCCTCGGAGTCGGGTCGATCCAACCGCGCAAGAACCTCGGCAGGCTGATCGAGGCGTATTCGCAGCTCCTCCGGTCGGGAGCCGACCTTCCGCCGCTCGTTCTCGTCGGAAAGAACGCGTGGCTCTTTGAAGAAACGCTCGCGTCGATCCGTGAGCACGCCCTCGAGGAAAAGGTGCGTTTTACCGGCTTTGTTCCGGACGAGGACCTTCCGGCACTCTACTCGGCGGCACTATTCTTTGTTTATCCGTCGTTTTTCGAAGGGTTTGGGCTGCCGCCTCTTGAGGCCATGCAGTGCGGGACGGCGGTGATTGCGGGCGAGCGCACAAGCCTGCCCGAGGTCGTCGGCGACGCTGGCCTGCTTGTCGACCCGTTTGACGTCGGAGCTATTGTCGGGGCGATCCAACGGTTATTGAGCGATGAGAACCTTCGGAACGAACTTAGCCAAAAAGGCCTCAAACGTGCTGAACAATTCTCCTGGAAACGGACGGCGCGGCAAACTCTCGACATTTTTGAAAAGGTCATGAACGCCTGATCGGCGATCGCGGTTAAGATATCTCTAATATGAGACTTGCGATCCTCGGTACTCGCGGAATACCGGCAAACTACGGCGGCTTCGAAACGTTTGCCGAAGAATTGTCGACACGCCTGGTCGAACGCGGACACGAAGTGACCGTTTATTGCCGTTCTCAATATGTCGACCGCGATATCAAGGAGTATCGCGGGGTGAAGCTTTGCATACTGCCGACGATCCGGCAAAAGTATCTCGACACGGTCGTTCACACGTTCCTGTCTGCCCTGAGCGCCGTATCGAAGCGGTTCGACGCTGTGCTCGTCTGTAACGCGGCTAACTCGATATTCATTCCCATCCTGACGTGGACCGGCACGCCCGTCGCGGTCAATGTGGATGGACTCGAGCGAAAACGGAAGAAGTGGAATTGGCTCGGCCGGGCGTATTACCGCCTCGGCGAGCGGGCATCCGTTTGGTTCGCGACCGCGGTCGTCACCGATGCCGCAGCGATCAAGGATTACTACCTCAACGAGTACCGTGCGGAGTCGACGATGATCGCGTACGGGGCCGAGGTCGTGCGGCGATGCGATCCCGCGTCTATCGAGAAATTCGGGATAGAGCCCGAAAAATACGTTCTCTATGTCTCCAGGCTCGAGCCCGAAAACAATGCCGCGATGGTCATCGAAGCGTTCAGGTTGGTCGAGACCGATCTCAAACTCGTGATCGTCGGCGACGCGCCGTACGCAAACGAATACAAGGCCAAACTGAAACAGATCGCTGCAGACGACCCGCGTATTATCTTTACAGGGTTCGTATTTGGTGAAGGATACAAGGCGCTTCAGCAGAACGCATACGTCTACGTCCATGCTACCGAGGTCGGCGGCACGCATCCGGCGTTGATCGAGGCGATGGGCTTCGGAAACTGCGTTTTGACACTCGACACGGTGGAAAATCGCGAAGTCGTTGGGTCGGCGGGCATCTTGTTCGAAGATGTGGAAAGCCTCGTTTCTCAACTCAGGTACGTGCTCGAAGATCCTTCGCGGGTCGAGAAGTATCGAACCCTCGCCCGTGAGCATGTCGCCGCCAACTACAACTGGGACAGCGTGACCGATGCGTACGAGAAGCTGTTTGAACGCATCGCCCGAAAGCCGAGATGATCAAGCTCGCAAAAAAAGGCCTGCGGGTCCTCAAACAGGATGGATTTACGGCCCTTGTCGATAGAGGCCGATCATTGGCAGCGCGCAGGCAGTATTACCGGGACTATCGTGATTGGATCGAGCGATACGAGACCTTGACAAATGACGAGATCGAGGCGGCAAAGCGGAAAGTCGAAGAGTTTCGGCATCAGCCTTTAATATCCGTTTTGATGCCCGTGTACAACGTCGACGCCAAATGGCTCAGAATGGCGATCGACTCAGTCCGCGAACAGATATATCCCGACTGGCAGTTATGCATCGCTGATGATCATTCGACGGTTCCACATATTCGCGAAATTCTCGACGACTACTCGCGAGCTGACGACCGCATCAAGGTCGTTTATCGTGGGGAGAACGGGCACATCTCTGCCGCGTCAAATTCCGCGCTCGAGCTTGTTGACGGCGAGTTTACGGCGCTCATGGACCACGATGACGTGCTTTCGCCGACCGCTCTTTATTTCGTGGCCAAAGAGATAAACGAGTGTCCTGCGGCGGACATCATCTTTAGCGATGAAGACAAGATCGATGCAAGAGGACTTCGATTTGCCCCGACCTTTAAGCCTGACTGGAGCCCGGAGTTGATGAACTCGTTCAACCTGTTCACGCACTTGGTGGTTTACCGGACCTCGATGATAAAGCGGCTCGGTTTTCGTCTCGGGTTTGAAGGCAGCCAGGACTACGATCTCGCCCTTCGGGCCATACGGCAAGTACCGGCCGGGAACATTCGCCACATTCCGCGTGTGCTCTATCACTGGCGGGCTATCGGCGGATCGGTCGCGCTTGCTTCCGATGAGAAACAGTACGCACATGAACGGGCAAGGACGGCGATCTCCGAACACTTGAGAAAAAGTGGTATCGCCGCCACAGCCGTGAAAGGCGTCGGCGAGACGCACCGACTTAAATTCGACGTACCGGACCCGCTGCCGCTCGTCACCGCGATCTGCTTCGGCGACGCGACCGGTCGAGATGCGATCACCCGAACTGCGGCAGGGTACTCCGTCGAGGTTATCGCGACCGACAGTCGTCTAGCCGGATCGTCCACGAAGGGCCTTTATCAACAACTTAACGCCGTTGCGAAAACGGCACGCGGCGAATTGCTGCTTTTCCTGAACGGATCGACCGTCGAGATGTCGGCCGGCTCGATCGCTGAAATGGCGGGTTTTGGCATTCAACCAGAGGTGGGAGCGGTCGGGGCGAAGCTCGTTTACCCGGATGGCATTATTAAGTCAGCGGGGTTGGTGATCGGCCTTCGGGGCGGAGTCGGCAGCCTGTTTCAAGGTAAAAAGTCGACCGATCTTGGCAACAGCTACCGGCTGGCGGTGATCCAGAATGTTTCCGCGGTCCCGGTCGATTGTTTGATGGTCCGCCGATCGGTGTTCGACGAGATCGGCGGTTTTGATGCCGAATCGTTTCCCGATAGCTGCGGTGACGTCGATCTTTGTTTGCGTTTGCTGGAGAAAGGGTACAGAAACGTCTGGACGCCCTGGGCTGAGATCGTTCAGTCGAGCCGAAACGAGGAACTAGACAAACAGTCGCTCGAGCGACTAAAGGTGCGTTGGCCCGATCAATTCAGGCTAGATAAGTACTTCAATCCAAATCTTTCTCTCGAGAGCGTCGATCTCAAATTGGCGAGCCCGCCGCGTCTCGACAAGTACTGAACAGCCGGCATTTCGCTAACCCGCGCGTTTTGGCCTTTCCGAAAACGGATATAATAGTGCTCTATCGATAAAGAACCCGTGAAAGCCGCAAAATCGATCACCGTTCAGGCCGAGCCTGCATTGCCGTTAAATCGCGTACCGTCGTGGGTAATGCCGGCGATCACTGTTGCCGTCTTCGTCGCGGATGGTGCGATCGCAGCCGGCTCGTTCCTCGCGGCATTTAAGCTCCGCCAAGGTGCGCCGGTCTTTGCGGCAACTACTTTCGCCTGGTCCCGCGAATTCGTGCCTTATGTCGGCGTGTTCCTGTTCGTCGTTGCCGTACGTCTCGCGATGATGCTCTATCAGCGGCTGTACCGGTTCTACGGAGCGTTCTCGTATACGCAGGAAACCTTCAGGATCTTCAAGGCAGTGCTCGTCGGCTCGCTTCTGACGGTTGCTTGGGCGTTTCTGTTCCGCGGCGGGTTCTCGTTTCGCGAATTCTCTTATTCTCGCGGCGTGTTTTTGTTCGATTTCGCTATTTCTCTTGCGGCATTCAGTCTTTTCCACATCTTGATAAGGTACGCTCAGACGCGCTTTCGCGAGCGGGGCATCAATCTCATCCCGACGCTTGTCGTGGGCAACGACGCCGAAGTGGAGCAGACGATCGGCGAACTTAACCGACGCAGTTATCTCGGATACCGCGTGATCGGCATCGTCCGGCCGGCGGGTGAGGCGGTCGATAGATCGGTCCGGCTCGAGAGCGGAGAGCAGGTGCGTGTCGTCGGAACCATCGATGACCTCGCCGACGCCGTTCGGGCTTACGACATCAAAGAGGTCATCATCACCGATAACAGCGTCGAGAGCGAAAAGCTGTTTGAAGCGATGATGCAATTGGGGCGTCGGCAGCGGGTGGAGTTTCGATTCGCTCCCTCGATGTTCAACGTTCTGCCGCAAAAAACGAGCGTCGAGCAGATCGGCGTGCTGCCGATGGTCACGCTTTTTCGCGAGCCTTTGAGCGACACGCAGCGATTTCTCAAGAGATTATCGGACCTCGTGTTCGCAACGATCGCGTCGGTCCTGACGTTCCCGGTCTGGCTCGTCGCGGCCATCGCTATAAAGCTCGATTCTCCGGGCACGGTCCTCTTCAAACAGGAGCGCGTCGGCATGGACGGCCGCGTGTTTCTCTGTTACAAGTTCCGCACGATGTTCATGGATGCCGACCAGGAACTCCATCGGGCAGCGTATAGCCGGAATATCGTGGGCGACGAATCTGCAAATGCGGGAGATACAGAAACGCCGGTCTTTGGCAAGGTGCGCGACGATCCCCGTATCACACGCGTCGGCAAATGGCTGCGACGCACGAGCCTCGACGAGCTGCCGCAGATGCTGAATGTGTTCCGCGGC
>JBGAVC010000120.1:0-6910 GCA_044228265.1 Pyrinomonadaceae bacterium | reverse complement strand
CGCGACATGCTCGCCCAGATCGCATCAAGAACACGAACATTCATCGTCAAGGCCGAGCGCCGGCTCGCGAACCTTCGCAGCGTCAACGAAGCGGCGGCAGCCCACGTCAAAGAAGAATACGGAATGGACATCGAGGATTTTCGTAAAGATTAGATCGCTATTCCCGCCGCGTATCCGGACGACCAGGCCCATTGAAAGTTATAGCCGCCGAGCCAGCCTGTAACGTCGACAACTTCGCCGATAAGATAAAGCCCTGACACCTTTTTCGACTCCATCGTTGTCGATGACAATTCGTCCGTCGAGACTCCGCCGAGGGTCACCTCGGCCCGGTCCCAGCCCTCGGTAGCGCTAAACGACACCTGCCAATCGTTCAATTTGCGGCCGATCGATTCGATCTCGTTTCGGTTCATTTGATACAGCGGCTTGTCGTCCGCCTCGAGTTGCGCGAAGCGAGCGGCAAGCCTTGAGGGCATGAACGATGCCAGGTAGTTGGACAACTTCCGACGTTCCGAGCGATCGCTCATGATCAGATCGATCGCGTTGGCGTCGGGCATCAGGTCGATCGAGACAGGCGTTCCGGGCTTCCAATAATTTGATATTTGCAGGATCGCCGGGCCTGAGAGACCGCGATGCGTGAACAGTATGTTCTCTCGAAACGACGTCCGGCCCGACGACACCCTGGCTTCCGTCGAAACGCCGGCGATGCCCCAATCGGTCTTTCCCTCGAAAACGAGAGCGACCAGCGACGGCCGCGTTTCGACCACCTTGAGTCCAAACTGCCGGGCGATACGGTAACCCAGATCGCTTGCGCCGACCTTGGGAAACGATAGGCCGCCGCAGGCTACCACGAGTGCCGGCGATTCGAATATTCCATGGTTCGTTTCGATCCTGAACGTTTCCCTGCGTTCTATGCTGCTGACTGTGCAACCGGTGCGGATCTCTGCGCCGGCCGAGCGGCATTCGGAGAGGAGCATCTCCACGATCCGCCGCGAGCTGTCAACGCAGAATAGCTGTCCGAGCTTTTTTTCGAAGTATGCGACATTGTGTTTGCGGACGAGTGCGACGAAATCTTCGGGCGTAAAACGCGCCAACGCAGACCTGCAGAAATGAGGATTTTGCGAGATGAAATTATCCGCTGTCGTCTGGATGTTCGTGAAATTGCACCGGCCGCCGCCCGAGATCAGGATCTTGCGGCCCGCTTCCGAATTGTGCTCGAGCACGACGACGCGTTTCCCGCGTCTCGCGACTTGGATCGCGCAAAACAGCCCGGCAGCACCGCCGCCAACGATCACGGCGTCGTACAGCATCTAGGCGAGATACCGCTCTTTCAATATTCCCAAATGATGCCTGACGTGCCCGGCCATGATATAGACGAGAGCGCGGGCCGAAATGGGATTGTTGCTGGCCGTCCCCATTCGTTTCGAGCCGGCTTCATCGAGGTTCGAGAGCAGAAGCAGGTTAGACCTCCGCTGAAGGTCAAACTCTTCGAGCAGCTCGCTGAACGGACGGTTGTTGGCGTTCGAATTCTCGATATAGCCATCCTGCTCAAATCCCTCGATCGGCGTCTCGTCGCCTCGTGAGATCCGCAGAAGGCGATATGCGAACATCCGCTCGCCGTCGATCAGATGGCTGAGCACCTCTTTCAGCGTCCATTTGCCGTCGGCGTAAGCGAAGGTGCCTTTTGACTCGGGCAGCCCTGAGATCAGCCCGCTCAACTCGGCGGTTTGGCCGCCAAGGATGGACATGATGTCCTCGTCTTTTATCAGCGACACGTAAGTGTTGTAATACGGAGCGAATTCGTCAGTTTCGGGTCGGTTCATAATTCGTTATATTAACAAAGTCGGCGCTCGTTTACCTTGGGGGAGATCGAATATCAAATGAAAAACATTTCACTGTTCCTACTCATCTTTTTGTTTCTCGCGGCGGCCGCGGTCTACGGACAGGGCGGCGGCAAAGCCGAGCCGAACCGGATCGAGTTCGCTCGCGGCACTTCGAGCAAAACGCTCACGGCCACACTGTCCAATGACGAAGAAATGGAATACGTATTTGGCGCCGCCAAAGGTCAGACCGTTACGATCCGAAACTCGAACACCGGCTTATTCGACGTTCGCGTCTTTCGTGAAGAGGCCAACTTCGAGACCGAGTTCGACAGCTCACCGGTCCTGACCTTCGTCGTGCCTGAGACCGGCGACTACCAGTTCTTCGTTCGAAAAAAACGCGTCAAAGCCCCACGCTCGGCGCGATTTTCTGTCAGTCTCGCTATCAAATAACCACCGGCGCCGGCAAGAAATCGGTCCGTTTACGTCTTGATTGGGGTGATATGATCGACGAATGAGAAGATCATGCTTTTCCCACGGAATGGACGAGGAGGATCGGTATGGCTTATTTGTCGTTTCTTTGGTTAGACGGGATCAGGGGACCATCGCAGGACCCGCGGCACTTAGGTGAAATTGATGTCCGAAGTTATTCATATGACGTGGGTTCGGGACAACAAGTTTCATCTAACGTCTCGGAGGTAAATATCGGTGCTCAACGCGCGCAGCTGCGTGTCGTGAAGTTAATCGACGCGTCATCGCCTGATCTGTTCACGGCGTGCGCTTACGGAAAACGTTTCCCAACGGCAATTCTTAGCCTAGAAAAAAGTTTCCAGGGCCGAAGCGCTGGCGAACTCGCGAAGATCATAATGCGAGGCGTGCAAATTACGTCTATCCGCCCCGGCGGCAAGGCGCGGAACGATGAGGACGCCTTCGAAGAAATGTCGATGGGGTACGAATCAGTATCCTGGCAATACAAGGAGACCGAAAAATAGCTTTACCAGTTCCGAATCCACGATGGGTCCTACTCGTGCGATCTACTTCTTTACGGCATCCGGAAAGGATACGTCGTAGATCGCAAACTGTTGCCAGTCTTTGGAGTCAAAGTGCCACCATTCGTTGGGGTTGACGACATATCCTTCCGATTCCATGAGGCGACGGAGTTTGTCGCGATTGGCACGTTCCTCGGCTGTCCCGCCGGTATAGTCGGGCGAGGCCCGCGTCGTGAATTCGTCAAAGTCCGAAGGCATCGGAACTGGCATGCCTGTCTTGAGATCGTAAATGCTCAGATCGACGGCGCAGCCGCGGTTGTGTTTTGAGCCTTTGGCGGGGTCCGCGACGTACTTGCGTTTGTCGCGGGGTAGGACCTCCCAGAACAGTTTTGTTATCGACCACGGACGGTAGCCGTCAAAGATGACGAGCCCAAGGCCCTCTCTTCGCAAAGCCTTTTGCACCCGAGCCAGAGCCTCGGCGGCGGGCCGCTGCAAAAAGGCTCGGGCCTCAGTGTAAACCGGCCGGCCGACAAAGTTGTTTGCGGTCGCGTATCGGATGTCGAGTTTTATTGTCTTATCAAGGGTTATGAGTTCGATCAAGGCAAGCGTTCCTCTTGTTCTCTTTCTTAGGCGGGCCCGTCTGGCAGAATACGCTCGAAACCAGGATCACGCACGCCGCCGCGATCGAAGATCCTAGTACAAATGTTCGACGGATCGCTCGCGTAATAGAATAAAGTTTGTGGTTGAAAACGGGCAAAGGAATAGGTATTTTAAAACGGATGCAAGACGGCGATCTCCAAAAAACGTGTCCCGCACGTAAATGGACAAAACGCGCGGGTATCATTGCATTTCTTTTCTTCCTCGGAAAAGGGCTGCTTTGGCTCGGGATACTGGCCCTCGGAGCCTATTACTCCGTCAACTAATTAAACTCGAAACAGTTAAGGCTTTTTGACCTCGGGCTCGGGCTTGACGTCGTCGTCGCGGATAACGACCTCGGTTCCGTATTTCTGATATTCCTTGAACCGAATGACGTTCCGGGTCTCGTAAAGCTGCTTGTCCTGACGGCTGGTCAGACGAACATCGGAGATCGACGGGAGCAGGTATTTGCCGTCGGAGATCTTCACCCAGTCATAATCGATCACGCGTTTGGCAGTTCGTACGGGAAAAGTAGCGGGGATCTCGGTCGCTTCGCTTTCGATCCTAAGCACACGAGCGTCCTTGCGGTCGACCCAGATTCGGCCCTTCATTCCGGAGATCGTCGATTCGGACGCGATACGGTCACTTGAGACGATCGTTTGTCTGGCTTTATCACGGGTCACCTCGAAATCGAACACGATCGCTTTGCGTTCGCGGATCAGATCGGTGTCGACGGCCTGAAAGCGGGTCTCGCTCTCGGGCTTGAAGACAGTGGCAAGCATGGTGACAAATTCACCCGTCGAGCTCGTGCCGCCCACTTCTTCGTAACTCTGTTTTGGTTTCGGGTCCGTGTTGATAATGCCGTTGGTCGACAGGACGCGATAGTCTTCCTCGCCGGTCGAGCGGTAACTGACGGCGACGACAAGCCGATCGAGGTTCTTAAAATTGTTAGTGCCTGCAAACGCCCACGAGCGCTGGATCTGTTGTTTAACGACAAAGTCCGGCATCTCGCCGACCGCCTCGAGCGTGTTCTTTCGTGTCAGCTCGAGCACCGCTTCGGCGTCGGCCGGGTCCGGCAGTTTGGCAGCGGCCGGATCCTGACGGCGGCGGCCCGCTTCTTCGACGGCACGAGCGATCTCAACGTCGTTTCCCGCCTTTGAGCGGACGAAATCGCGGATACCGTCGGTGACGGCAAAATCGATCCCGCGCTTGCGTATGGCGTCGACGATGTCCTGCCGGACTGCCGGCGTCTTCTGAAGGGCATAGAGCATCCTGACGAACTCCGCCTGCGTAATGGGTGCACTTTGCCCAAAAGTAGATTGGACGAGGCAAACGATAAAACAAAAAACCGCGAGCTTCTTCATTTCACTAACAGATGCCGGATGTCCGGCATTCGTTGGTTCAATGATACACCCGTTCTGACTGGTTTAAGCGGTCCATAGTCCTGAGCGAGGATCGCCGTGCCCCATACGCGAACTAGTCCCGGAGCCGCTGGCTGCCGGGACTAGTCTGATCATCGGAAAACCATCCGCCGGTTATGCCGCTAATTGGCGACAAGCGGGCGCATCATATCGTGCTCCTCGTGCTCGAGAATGTGGCAGTGCCAGACATACTCATCGCCCGTAATACCTGGCCGCGGGCTGACCGGCAGTTGCACGACTGAAGGAGGGCCTACGACTGGCGTGACACTCACGGTCCTTCCGGGAAGAGGGTGCTCTACGAGCACGGCGATCGTCGTGCACTCGCCCGGGTTCATCTTGAAGGTATCCTTCCAGCCTTCTTCTCCCGGATCGGGCCCGCGTCCCAGTGCTGTCCAGGCGGGAATGCCATTGAAAGAGCTCACCTTGAACGGCCGCCGACGCAGGATCATCGCGTTGAAGAGATGAACGTGCATTGGATGGGTGTCAGCCGTCAGGTTGTATATATTCCAGATCTGTATAGTACCGTAGGTGACGAACTCCGTCGCCGGGTCCGAATAGGCACGCCCGAATGTTCCCTTGAGAAGCGGAACGGTAGTTCCGACCAACTGCTGGAGACGCCCCTGCATGTCGAAATTCTCGTTAAGCGTCAACTCCTGGGTAGCTGCGATGTAAGTGTGCGGCACACCATTGTAAACAAAGGTTCCACCTGGCAGCATATTGAGTTTGAGGCCGCCATTAACGGTATCCGCGACTGTCGGCATTACTGGATTTGAAACTGCCATATTTGCGTCTGTGGGCAGCGGCTTTGGTAAGGTCGAGGTCGGTATGCCGACGTCAAACCGCATTATCGTCCTCGTGTTCGGGCTCTGTCCCGGCGTCGTGACGACCGGGTTCTTCGCGGCTCCCGGATAAAAGTCGTAAAGCGGCGATCCCATCGGGAACGGGCCGGGAGCGTCGTTGTAAAGGATGACGCGCTTGCCCTGGCATGCTGAGAAGTCGACGATGAGGTCGAACCTTTCCGCGGGACCCATGAGCAGCGGCCCTGGACTGAAAACAGTCGGCAAAAAGCCCGGCATCGGAGACCCGTTCTGCAGCACCTGTAAAGGATGACGCGCTTGCCCTGGCATGCTGAGAAGTCGACGATGAGGTCGAACCTTTCCGCGGGACCCATGAGCAGCGGCCCTGGACTGAAAACAGTCGGCAAAAAGCCCGGCATCGGAGACCCGTTCTGCAGCACCTTGACGACCTTGGGAAGGAAGCCTCCTTCGGTTCCGATCTTCCAAACGTTAACTGGTGCGACCGTTGGGGCCAAATATCCACCGGCGGGCTCACCGTTACCGGCGTCGTAGACAAATTTCAGGTTCAGGAATCGTGCGTTGCACGCATTCAGCAATCGAATACGATGGCGGTCGGCAGATATCGTCTGGAACGGAGTTACGAGCCCGTTAACCAGCATCGTGTCGCCGAAAAACTCAGGTATCGCGGATGGCAGCGGGAGGTTCTTGCCCGTCCCGTTTAATTTCCAGCGGGTCTTTTCGTAAATGTACGGATACCAGAGATCGCCCGGCTGAGCGCCCGGCACGTATGTTCCGAAACCCGGGTCCTTGGCTTGGTCCCAAAAGACCTTATCCTGAATTACCATCAGCAGTTGAGTGGGTGAATACCCGTATGAGTTAAGTTCGATTTCAACCGGATCACCCGGATCTGTAAGCGCATAACCGCTTGCGAGGCCGGCGTACGCACTCATCCGGGTGGTGCCGATCGCGTGGTCGTGATACCACATTAACCGTGCGCTTTGTGTGTTCGGATAATACAGATCGTTGGTCAGAGCTCCCGTGGCGTCCGGAAGCCAGCTCACCACGGATGCCCCCGTCAGAAGACCGCCCGGGTTAGCCGCGTTTGAAACATAATGGTACGGCCCGCCGTCGCTCGCCCACGGCACCAGGCCGCCATGAAGGTGAATTGCTTCCCGATCCTGACGCGGGCTGGGCATCATTATGGTCGAATCAAACGGGATGATATGGGTCGGGGGTAATGCGCTCCTGTG
>JBGAVC010000021.1:0-53169 GCA_044228265.1 Pyrinomonadaceae bacterium | reverse complement strand
CGTCAAAAGCACTTCCAACAACGGTCAGACGAAACCGTCGCCTAAGCCTGCGGATGATAACACCGGCGGCAAAGCCGGCAGCAGACCTCCGAAGGTCGAAGAGATCCCTGATGAGTCAGTCAACACCGCTTCGAACACCGCGAGAACCGGAGCAAAGCCCAAGGTCGAGGAAATTCCTGAAGAAGCTATCGAGACTCCGAAAGTCACAGAAAGTGAAAGCACGGATAACCCAAAAACAGCGACCGATCAGCAGCCAAAACCTCAAAAAACGCCAAAGCCGAAGAACCCCAACGGCGGTATCCTGGACAGCCTCGGCCGGGCGATCGGTGAATCGATACGGGCCGGGAACAGCCAGCCGTCTCAACCATCGGGCGGAGGGTCAACCGGCACCCAAACTGGCGGGGGCTGCACTGGAGGATCGTTCGGTCTCGGTGCCCCGAGGATAGACAAGAAGAGTGCGGGTTACTCCGTTCTACATTTCCCATGGAGCAAGCCGGACCGCGATTCACCGGGCGTAATTCGAGTATATCGAGCCGGCACCAACCAGCCTATCACCGACAGCGGCTTGCCCGAGGGTGTCTGCGGCGAGAGCTTTGGCTTTAACTGGGACACAAACCGGTTTGCGGGGACCTTTGATGCCTATTTGTACGACTCCCGAGGACGCGTCGTAGCCGGTCCGGTGAGGTTCATCGTCGACCGTTAGGAATCAGCACGAGAAACAATGTCGTTGCAACAACATCGTCGATATGTCCTTTTTGTGGCGTTCATCGTTTTTCTTTGCCCGCTAGTTTTCGGGCAAAGCTCGTACAAAGGCCTCACGCCCGGCATCTCAAAACGGCCGGAAGTCGAGCGCGTGCTCGGCAAGCCGGTCCGCTCCGTAAGTAAAACACTGATCGAATACGGCAGATCCGATTTCGCCGATAAGATTTTTGTCCAGTACGCGGATGGCTCCGATTCGGCCCGTGCCGAGCGGATCGAGATGATCTGCGGGCCGTGCGATCCCGATAAGATGGGTGGACAGATCGATCCCGCGTTTAGCTATGCCGTCACACCGGATGTGCGCGTCCGTGATCATCAAAAGGCGAAGGTTTATTTTGGTGCTCCAAGATTCCTGCGGATCGCGGATTATTGGGGAGAGGCGACACCCGACGTTCGGATCGCCCTAATGTCACGAGAGATGTATGAGGGCGATCTGCCGACTAGCGGCTGCACCGATTCGATAATCGGAGCCTGGATAGGGCAGTCGTCGTACGCCGGTAAACCGGCCCTGTACCTCGACCTCGGTCGCGTCAAGATCGAAAAAAACAACGACGGCGGGATCGCGGGCAGGTACGAGACCAACAATGGCTCGTTCATCTTGAAACTTGAAAAACTCGAAGGCTCTCAATCTCAGAACTACCGCTTCGGACATACAAGATACGTAGGTGAGTGGAAAGACGATGCGGGAAGCGGCTTGGTCAGATTTGATATTCTGGGCAAACAAATATGGGGGAGTTTCAGACGCACGTCGACTACGACCCGGTCAAAGGCGGGGGCTAAGGCCGCATATGATCGTGTCGGCGCCAATTTTTCGGAAGCCAACTGGTACGGCGATTGCGTACCGCGATAACATACCCGCTAAGTTTGGTTAACTACCGTCCGCGGTCATTCGCCCGCAGCAGCTTTTCAAAATCCATAAACTTCGCGGTCATCTGCTCGTGGATATGGTCGACCTTTTCGTGAAGGTGGGCCACCTCGAGCTCTGCTTTGACGTTGACGTCGTATTCGATATCGGCACGGATCTTGTCCTTGGCCGCCTGGCGGTTCTGCGAGATCAGGACAAAACACGATAGAAAGATCGCTTCGAGCGAAACGATCATTGTAAGCAGCCCGAACGGGAACGGGTCGAACTGGCGGTCAGCGGGCGGTATGGTGTTCGCCGCGATCCATGTCAAGAACCATAGCCCGTTGATGATCAGAAACTGCATACTGCCGCTGAACCAGGCGATCCAGTCGGCGATGCGTTGAAGAGTGGGAAGCTTCTCTTCCATCTCCTCGTTCACATTACGCGAAACGCGCGTCTGGAGCAGACGGTCGACCTTGCGGAGCATCGCACTCATCGCGGCAAGCATGTTGAGCGCGGCGTCGGGCTGTTTTTGAAATAGCAATAACAGGTCGTCGCGGTCGAGCATCAGCAGCTCGCAGTCGACAAGAGCAACGGACGACGCGGAACGCGGACGCTCGTCCAGCATCGAAAGCTCTCCGAAAAGGTCATTTTCGCCGGCGACGGTCAGGACGATCTTTTGCCCTGCCGTGTCACGAACGTACAACTCGACCTCGCCCCTTCGCACGATGTAGAGGCACTCGCCAAAGTCTCCCGCGTGAAAGATGATCTCACCGGCCTGAACCGATTTGGAATCGATGACCGAAGCGAGTTCGGCCAACTCGTTCTCATCCAGCAGCTCGAAAAGCTGCACCTGTGCGAGATCTGAAGCTTTACAAGCCATCGTTATCCTCGTTTCGTAGACTCGTAGACAACGGAAATGATAGACGTTAGCCCGGCAATATCAAAGCGTCAGACCGAAATGCTTAACCCTCTGCCCGATGGAAGGCCCGATCCTGTGAATCACGCGTTGTGAAAATTCCGGGTGATTTTGATATATCAGTATCGAAAACTGATCGAAGAGTACTTATCCACCGATCCCAACCGGCCCGGCATCCTAAAATCCTGGCTCCTCGGCCGGGCACAAGCCGGCATCCGCCCAAAGGCGGAATATGTTATAAGTATTTCGCAACAACAAAGGGATGGACTGTCAAATCAAGCAACGGCCGTTGCTCGCTGTTGGGTGCGTGATAATGCTCCTGGCGGCAACGCTGGCGGCGCGTGCTGAGGAATACGGGTTTGATGTATGGACGACCGCCAACGGACTGCCGCAGAACACGGTGACGGGCGTGGTGCAGACGCCTGACGGTTACCTGTGGCTCAGTACGTTTGACGGCCTGGCCCGCTTTGACGGCGTAAGGTTCACGATATTTGATAAGGGCAATACGAAGGGCATCGTCAATAACCGTTTTGCCCGCCTTTTCTCGGATCGCGAGGGAACGCTTTATGCAATTACCGAAGATAACGCTGTAACCGTCTACCGCAATAACGAGTTCGCTTCGTATTCTCAATTTGCCGCCGCGGGCGAGCCGGTTTCGTCGGTTGTCGACGATGCGGCGGGCGGCGTGATCTTTGAAACGGAGAAAGGATACTACGCGCTTCAGGGAGACCGCTTCGTGTTGTTGCCCGACCAAAAAGACCCGACCGTCAAACAGGTCTATTGGGGCAGATCGGGAACACGATGGGTTGTCGGGCGAGACCGCATCACAAGATACCAGGGCGACCAGGCCACATTCTACCCACTAGATCTCACCAGCGAGGAACGATCCACACCCGGTATTCCGGTGCTTTTCGAGGACCGTCAGGGTGCTTTGTGGCTGAGCCGGCGGCTTCCTGCGTTCGAGCTTTGGCGGCTGCAGGATGGCTCTATCACGGTTTTTACGAAAAGGGAGATATCCGCCCTCAACGAACTCTATCCGCGGCATATTAAGGAGGATGACGATGGCAGCATTTGGTTCCTCTTCGCGGGCATCGATGCACCTAAACAGAACCAATTAGTACGGTACAAAGACGGTCAATTCGCTTCGTACAAATTGAACGAGGCGATCGGTCCGATCGCGAGCCTCCAGGACCGCGAAGGCAATTTTTGGCTGGCAACGTCGACCGGATTACGACGTTTACGCCGGAAACTTATCACGACTCTCTCCGCTCGTGACGGCCTCAACAGCAACGAAACGTATCCGCTGATCCAGACGTCCGGCGGAGATATTTTTATCGGGACCGTAAAAGGCGTGAATCGATACGCGGACGGCAAAATCACGAATACGGGGCTGACCTACAGTTCCAAACAGCCGCTCTATATGCGCGGCTTTTGGGAGGACGACCAGAGACGGCTCTGGCTGGGCTATCAGGGCGAAGGCGGCTTTGGGAGGTTTGCGGAGCCTGGCTCGCTCGTACATGTCGGTAAAGGCGAGCTTCCAAGCGGGGCTACTGATTTTGATTCCGACCGGGAAGGTAATATCTGGATCGCAACGGACGAAGGCTTATTCAAATTCAAAGACGACCAGGAGATCGCTCATTATACTGCCGCAGACGGGTTGCCAAGTGGCCGCGTGGTCACGATCCACGTGGATCGCAGCGGTGATCTTTGGTTAGGGACCTTTGACGGGCTGTCGCGGTTCGCGGACGGTAGATTTATCAACTACACCACAGAGCCGAATTGCCCGCAAGGACTCGTCCGCGCGATCTATGAAGATGCGGACGGCGTTTTGTGGTTCGGGACCTATGGCGACGGCCTGGTTCGATACAAGGACGGCAAGTTCTTCAACTATCGCGTCGAACACGGGTTGTTCAACAACGGCGTCTTCGCGATACTCGAGGACAAACGCGGCAACTTTTGGATGTCGAGCAATCGCGGCATCCATCGCGTCAGCAAACAGGAGCTTAACGATCTTGCCGATGGCAGGATCCCTAAACTCAACAGCGTCTCTTACGACGAAAAGGACGGCATGCTCAACGCCGAATGCAACGGCGGACGCATGCCGGCGGCCATCAAGACCAACGACGGCAAGTTTTGGTTTCCGACGATGGGAGGAGTTGCCATTATCGACCCTGAGGCCGAGACCGTTAATCCGAACCCGCCGCCTGTTGTTATTGAGAACATTTCGATCGATCGAAAACCGGTCGATCGTAAAGCGACCAACACCGAGGTGGAATTGCGGCCGGGCCAATCCAATGTTGCGATCGACTATACGGGCCTGAGCCTCATCAAATCGGAACAGATAAAATTTCGCTACAGGCTCGAAGGGCTCGAATCAAACTGGGTCGAGGCCGGCACGAGGCGAAGCGTGGATTATTCGTACCTGCCTGCAGGTTCGTACACCTTCCGGCTGATCGCCGCAAATGCCAATGGTGTTTGGAACAACGAGGGAACCGCGATCAAGATAGTGGTTCGCCCGTTTTTCTACCAAACATGGTGGTTTATCGTACTTTTGGCTTTGGGACTGGGTTTCGTGATCTGGTGGTTTTATCACACTCGTGTGTCACGCCTGCGGGCGATCGCCGGCGCAAAAACTGAGTTTTCGAGACAATTGATCGAATCGCAGGAAGCTGAGCGAAAGCGCATCGCGTCGGAACTGCATGACGGTTTGGGGCAGAGTCTCGTTATTATTAAGAACCGGGCGATGCTTGGGCTTAACAAGGGTGATGACAGGGAGCGTGTCGCGAAGGAACTCGGGAGCATTTCGGAATCGGCGTCGCAGGCGCTTGAAGAGGTACGGGACATAACCAACAACCTTCGGCCGCAGCTTTTGGACCGTCTGGGATTAACGAAGGCAATTCAGGCGATGCTCAAGAAATTAGCGGGCGTGATCGATATTGACGCTAAGATCGACGAGATCGACGATCTCTTTTCTGAAAATGACGAGATCAGTATTTACCGGATCGTGCAGGAATCGATCAATAATGTGATCAAGCACTCCAATGCGTCGAACGCATCAGTGCGTATCGATCGCGGCCCGGAGGTCGTCTCAATTACGATCGAAGACAATGGTAAAGGGTTCGACACGGCAAATGTAAGCACCGAACGGCGGAACCTCGGTCTCGTGGGTTTAAGGGAGCGTTCTCAGCTTTTACGAGGCGAGTTCCTGGTCGAATCGACGAAGGGCGAAGGAACGACGATCCGGGTGACCCTACCGTTCGCAAAAAGATAAATGAACGACGAGATCACCATTTTGATCGCTGACGACCATCCGATCGTGCGGCAGGGACTGCGGCAGACGATAGAGGAAGACAGGCGTTTGCGTGTTGTTGCCGAGGCGAATAACGGAGAGAAAGCGGTCGAAGCGATCTCGACGCATTCGCCCCGGGTGTCGATACTCGATATCGACATGCCTGTGATGAACGGTTTTGAGGCGGCGCGGGCGATCCGTCAAAAGGGCCTGTCGACCGAGATCATCTTTCTCACAATGCACCGCGACGAAGATATTTTTAACGAAGCCATCGATCTCGGCGCAAAGGGGTTCGTCTTAAAAGACAGCGCTTTGACCGACATCATAGAGTGCATCAAAACGGTCGCTGCCGAACAGCATTACACAAGCCACGCCTTGACCTCTTTCCTGATAAACCGCAGCCGCCGCGCCATCGGCTTGGCGGAAACACAACCTTCGATCGGCGATCTTACGCCGACTGAACGCCGTGTTGTTAGACTGATCGCCGAAGATCTGACTACGAAAGAGATCGGCGAACAGCTATTTATCAGTCCGCGCACCGTCGAAAAACATCGCGAAAACATCTGCCAGAAACTCGGTCTGCAAGGCAGCCACTCCCTGCTTAAATTCGCTCTCTCGCATAGATCCGAGCTGCTTTGATCTTGGAGAAGCCCGCACGTAAGTAAGGGCGTAACATCCAACACCGATCGAAGAAGATGAAGCAAATACGTATTTCCACGTATGCAAAATACGTGGAAATGCGAATTTCCGCGCTCTGCGATCCATTTTATGATCGCTGACAGATCGGCATCTCCAAATGAAAATCCTGATAGTCGACGATAACGAAAAAATACGACTTCTCCTTCGTGACTATCTTCCGGACGCGACCGACGAGATCTATGAATGTTCGGACGGCGAGCAGGCACTTCAATTGTATCGGCAGCACCAGCCGGATTGGGTACTGATGGACCATGAGATGCCGCGGATGAATGGCATTACGGCGATCCGCGAGATAATCGCCGAATTTCCAAAAGCGAATATCTGTATGGTCACGGCTATTGACGATGAGGAAATACGCGATGAGGCTTTCGCGGCAGGAGTTTGCGGGTTTGTGTTGAAAGACAATCTTTTCGAACTCGGATCGATACTCGCTGGCAACACGGGTGTCGCACAACAGCATTGAGGAGCATAGACAATGAACAACTTCGAGCGATCAAAGAATTTATTACTGGCCACATTCATGATAACGGTTTTGCACGTGGCGGCTGCGAGTCAGGTTCCGAGCATTTCGGGATTGTGGGTCGCGTACGATAACAGTGGAGTAAAGTCGAGAGGATTGATAACGATCGAGCAGACCGGAAACAACCTGACTGTCACCACTCCGGATAAATTCAAAACAACCTCGGTCATCAATAACAATACATTCGTTAGGTTGGGCGATACCGGTTTCGTATCCTCCGACGGCTCGCGAATAGATTGGATCGGCCCACGCGGAACGAATACCGGTTATTGGCTTACCAAGAGTGCATCGGACAAGGTCGACGCAGCAAAAGTGGCCGCCGCGAACGATGCGGTAAACAAATCGTTCGCGGAACTCAGTGCTCCTTTTGTCGGTAAGTGGGAAATGTACGACGCGAGCGGTCAAAAATTTCCAAAGACGGCTGAAATTACGGCATCCGGGCTTAATCTCACGATCGACAATGGATATGGTTCGAGAGACACTGCCCTCGCGGGCGGGAGTTCGTTTGCCGCTTCGAATGGCCTGACTGGCACACTGTCCGCCGACGGGAGCACCATTACCTGGTCAAACAATTTCAAGTGGAAAAGGTTGGTCCAAAACACCAATATGGCAGTCCCGGCCGAAAATCCCGCTTTGAACGCCGAGGACCTAACGAAAGTAATGGAATGGATCGCGGTACAGGTTTCTGCCGAGCAATTACCTTTCTGCTACAGACAATCGTATGCCCGGAAAAAGACGCCTTACGTGCCTGCGGGCAAATGCATTTCCAAAAAGGACAACACCAGCTTGGTGGATTGCATGGAACCATGTCCGGCGGGCAAGTTTCTGGACGAACAAGGAAAGTGTACCGGACAGAAGTATTGCCCTGACCCTCTCACGCAGGTAGCGAACGGTAGGTGTGGAAAGCCCGCGGCTTACGGTCGCGGCGCGGGCTACGCGTGGCAATTCGACGGCATAAATCTCGACGGCGCCACCGCCCGGTGTGAAAAGGAACACGGAAAAGGCGGCTGTGAGCAGTGCCTGGCAATCATATACGAAAAATGCAAGCCCGGTTTCCACCCGGTCGGGTGCAATATCTGCAGCCCCGATTGTCCCAAGGATTTTCTCGACGAAGGCACCACCTGCAGGCCGCTGACTCCTGCACTGACGGCATATGCGGCCCAGACTGTGGCCCAGAAGCACACTGACTCGTATGAATCACGCTGTATGCCGGGCAGTACGTCGTACCTGAATACCGCAGGCGGGTGTTTTGAGAGCTGCACCAACAAAAATGACACGTTTGCTGGCCCAACATGCTTCGGGTCATGCCCCAGCCAAAACCCGGTAGGCTGCCTCGCGGGCTGTGCCAAGGACACAAAAAGCTGCGTATTCGACGCGGGCGGTAAGTTTATCGCTGTCGGAATGCTCGCCATCAACATAGCGACATTCGGCGCGGCTGGGGCGGCCGAAGGCGAGGTAAACGGAGCCGTGGCAGGCTCGACCGCTCTGGCCCGAGAATCATCCAAACTCACCTCCATCTTTAACGACATAAAAGAAGCTCTGCCGAAGGTCGGCAAAGTCGGCAGCGTAGCACTCACCGTCGGGCTAACCGTAAAGGGCAGGGTCGAGCAGTATCAAAAAGAGTTCAGCGACAATTTTGCCCTGTTGACGAGCGACGAGATCGCACGAAAGATCGATACGCAATTCGGCCTCGGTCCCGCGGGACGGGTTTGGGTCAAGAAACAGTGGGGCCTGCAGCATTTGCAGTTGCGAAATCCCAACGACTCGAACGAGTGGGCCAATTTTAAGAACGTGCTCACCGCCCTGTCACTCGAGCCGACCGGAGTAGTATCGGTCGTAAATGCGTTCCTTAGCCCGAAATGTCTCGACGACAAGCCGATACCGATGGTGAACCCACTCTATAAATACTGATCGAGCCGCAACGATTTTCTCAGGAGTCGAAAATGAACAACAAATTAAGAAACGCTTCGCTTACCGTCTTTATCGCTGTGATCTCGTTTTGCACCACGCAGATCGTCGCTCAGAAACCGAGGTCGTCAACGATCAAGCCGCCGGCTGCTGCCGTTTCTAAACAACAACGCGAAACGATCGAAGATATCGTCCGTGCGTACCTGCTCAAAAATCCTGAAGTCGTTCGCGAAGCCATGCAGGCCCTTCAGGTGAAGGAGGAAAAGCAGAAGAGTCAGGCCACGGCTGAGAATATGAAGAATCTCAGGACCGAGATCTACTCGGATGTCGATTCGCCAACGGCCGGAAACGCAAAGGGCGACGTGTCTGTTGTCGTATTCTTCGACTATTTCTGCGGCTATTGCAAAAGGACCCTGCCGGCCGTCCAGACGCTGCTTGCAAATGACAGCTCCGTTCGCGTCGTTTACAAGGAGTTCCCGATCCTCGGACCGCAGTCATTAGTTGCTGCAAAAGCCGCTCTTGCCGCGGAGCGACAGGGGAAATTCACCGAATTTCACCAGGCAATGCTCTCCGCCGACGGCGCCGGGGACGACGTGCTAAAAGCCGTCTCCGAACGCCTCGGGCTCGACTATGCAAAGCTACAAAAGGACATGCTCGATCCAAAGATCGCCGAGGCCATCGACCGCAACATCCGCCTCGCCGACGCACTGACAGTCACCGGCACGCCGGCATACCTTATCGGCGACCAACTCATTCCCGGCGCGATCGATGCAGAGGCTTTGACGCGGCTGATCAAGACTGAACGAGCGAAACTGGCCAAGCTCGATACGGAAAAGGCGACAGCAGCGAAAGGTCTTGATTAAACGCTCGGGCCACCTTCGCGAACTATTTATTTAGTTCCGAAGACGCAAATGCAATGGCGAAAAACAACAGTATCGGCGTCGATTTAATGATCAACTTTTTTGGTCCAGCTTGACTATTCCAGGTACGGAGCCGAGCGGCCTAGTCAAAACAATTCTCGGGCACGTTTTCGAGCGTGTTCTTCATGAGCATATCGACAACGGCGTTGAAGTCACCGCCCGATTCTTCGAAGACGCGGAGCTGTTCGTCGGCGGAGGTGCCGCGTTCAAGGATGGTGTAGATGTGGTTGATCTCCTGGCGTGAGCCCAGCGGGTCGACGACCTCGTCGACAAACTCGAGGAGTTCGCGGATGAGGTCTTTTACGGGAACTTCTTTTTGTTTGCCGAGATCGAGCAGCATGCCGTCGAGGCCGTAGCGAATAGCACGCCATTTGTTCTCGAGAATCAGGCGGCGGTGGTAGATGCGAAATCCGATATTGCCCTCGTTGAGGACCATTAGTTTTGCAACGATCGCCTGAAACAGGGCGGCGACGGCTATCGTGTCGTCGACGCGGGTCGGGATGTCGCAGATGCGAAATTCCAGCGTTGGGAACAGGTGATGCGGCCGCACGTCCCACCAGATCTTTGAACCGTTCTGGATACAGTTCATCTTGACCAAAAGGTCAACGTAGGCCTGAAACTGCTGATATGACTCGAATGTGTCCGGGATCTCGGTGCGAGGGAATTTCTTAAAAACCTCAGAGCGATAAGATTTCAACCCGGTGTTAAATCCCAGCCAAAACGGTGAAGAGGTCGTCAGAGCCAACACATGCGGCAGGAAGTATCGTGCCGCATTCATCACTTGGATCCGCTGCTCTATGTCGGGAATGCCGACGTGGACATGCAGCCCGAAGATGAGCAGCGAGCGGGCGACCATTTGCAGTTCATCGACCAGCAATTTATACCGGTCACCGTCGTAGATCTCCTGTTCCGACCATTTTGAGAAAGGATGCGTCGATGCGGCGACGATCGCCATTCCCTTTTTCTGTGCGAGACCCGAGATTATACATCGCAGCTTGGAGAGATCTTCGCGGGCCTCCTGAATGTTGGCACAGACACCCGTACCGACCTCGATCATAGACTGGATCATCTCTGGCTTGATCTTTTCGCCAAGCAGAAGCTTGCCCTCCTCGAGGATCTCGGAAACGTGAGATTTGAGTTCGCGAGTCGCGGGATCGACGATCTGAAACTCTTCTTCTATACCCAGCGTGAACTGATCGAACATATGTTCTCCCCCCAACGTCCTAGTTCAGTCCAAGTTCGTTGCGTAGGAAATCGAGGTCGTCATTGGAAGCATCTTTGAACCGAACGCCGACGCCCTGGCCGGGATCGGAAGTATCGTGCCGCATTCATCACCTGGATCCGCTGCTCCATATCCGGAATGCCGACATGGACATGCAGCCCGAAGATAAGCAGGGAGCGGGCGACCATTTGCAGTTCATCGACAAGCAACTTATAACGGTCACCGTCGTAGATCTCCTGTTCGGACCATTTGGAGAATGGGTGAGTCGATGCGGCGACGATCGCCATTCCCTTTTTCTGTGCTAGGCCCGAAATGATACATCGAAGCTTGGAAAGATCTTCGCGTGCTTCCTGTATGTTCGCACAGACGCCGGTACCGACCTCGATCATCGACTGGATCATCTCGGGCTTGATCTTTTCACCGAGCAGAAGTTTTCCTTCTTCGAGGATCTCCGAAACGTGAGATTTGAGCTCGCGAGTCTCGGGATCGACGATCTGAAACTCCTCTTCTATACCGAGCGTGAACTGATCGAACATATGTTCTCCCCCCAACGTCCTAGTTCAGTCCAAGTTCGTTGCGTAGGAAATCGAGGTCGTCATTGGAAGCATCTTTGAACCGAACGCCGACGCCCTGGCCGGGATCGGTATATACTACGACGCCGCCAAGTTTCATCGCACGTCCCTCGACGCTCAGCGACATTACGATCGGCGAGCCAATGTGCAGCGGCGCGCTTGTCGTCATGTAAAGACCACCAATACCGATGTCGCGCGTGTTTGCGATGCCGGTGTCGTCGCCGCCCTCAAATCGAACGTCGACAATGAGTTTTTTGCGGTCAAAATCACGTCTTTCGGCCGGCGAAAGAGCTTCGCCGAAGTTTTTTTCAGTCATCGTAATATATTCGTCCCAAGAGGCTTAACTTTGAAGAACAAGTCGAGAGAATCCCAACTTGAGTGACATTCTAACCCATAATCTTCACGGATGGATAGGAATATTGTTCTTTGGTATAACGTCGCAAAGATCGGCGCTATTCTTAATGTTCCGTTGCGGTTTCCGGCCAAAGAGGTGACACGAATGCGTAAGATCATTTTATCGATTATCCTGCTGTTAGTTTGTCTGTCTTTTCAGGACATGTTCTCGACCCAGGCCCAACAAACGAAACCGCCTGAGCCTGTCTACTTGCTTCGTCCGGCTGCGGTTTTTGACGGCGAATCGGCGGAGCTGCATCGCGGCTGGGTCGTGCTCGTACGCGGCGAAAAGATAGCCGAGGCCGGTCCGGCCGCCGAGGTCAAGGCCCCCGCTGACGCAAAAACGGTCGATCTGCCGAACCTAACACTCATGCCCGGACTCATCGAGGCCCATTCGCATGTGCTGCTTCATCCGTATTCGGAGACATCGTGGAACGATCAGGTCGCCCACGAAGCTCTGGCTCTGCGCGTTGCCCGGGCCACCAACCACCTGCGTTCGACGCTGATGGCGGGATTTACCACCGTTCGAGACCTTGGCACCGAAGGCGCGGGTTACGCGGACGTCGGACTGAAACAAGCGGTCAGCCAGGGCATCATTCCCGGCCCGCGAATGTTCGTTGCCACGCGGGCGATCGTTGCCACGAACACCTACGGCCCCAAGGGCTACGTGCCCGAATGGAACGTGCCTCAGGGCGCTGAAGAGGCCGACGGTGTCGACAGCCTGACGCGTGTCGTCCGCGAGCAGATCGGCAAAGGCGCCGATTGGGTAAAGCTCTACGCCGACTATCGCTGGGGAGCCGGCGGCGCTGCACATCCGACGTTTACATTGGACGAGCTAAAGCTGGCGGTCGAGGTCGCACACAGTGCCGGCATTCCGGTATCCGCCCACGCGACCAGCACCGAAGGCATGCGGCGGGCCATTCTCGCCGGCGTCGACACGATCGAACACGGCGACGGCGGCACGCCTGAGATCTTTCGCTTGATGAAGGAGCACGGCACCGCTTTCTGTCCCACACTTTCGGTCGCAGGAGCTAACGCCGACCGTAAGAAAGGGGTCTTTCAGGAAGCCCTAAAGGCGGGCGTCACCATCGCCAGCGGCAGCGACGTCGGCGTCTTTGCCCACGGCGACAACGCCCGCGAGATCGAAGCGATGGTCAACTTTGGAATGCCTCTGATCGATGCTCTGCGTTCCGCAACCTCGGTCGACGCACGGGCCCTGAAACTCGAAGACAAACTCGGCCGCGTTCGCCCCAACCTCTTCGCCGACCTCATCGCCGTCGAAGGCGACCCGACCAGGGATATCTCCGCGCTGCGACGCGTGAGGTTCGTCATGAAAAACGGGATTACCTATAAGCAGGTCTAGGTTTTGTTGCGAGTTCTTGAGCAGCGGGGAATGATATAATTTCGGCAAGGTGAGGTAAACGTATGTCAGGCATTACAGAAGCTGAGACCGTAAGACAGGCACTGAGGCTACCGGACGCCAGCCGCGCGAAGCTCGCAGAAAAACTTATCGCGTCCCTGCCATCTCCGGTTGTTGCAGAGGATGAAGATTGGGTGGAGGAAGCTGTTCGACGTGACCGCGAAATGGACGAGGACCCAGATTCAGTAATGACACACGAAGAGTTCTTTAAGTCGCTCAGGAAACGGACCCGGTGAATCGGGCGATCTATAGTTCGGCAGCCCATCGAGACGTAAAACGGGCACTGGATTACTACAAGCACGAAGCGGGACCGAAAGTAGCCGATGAGTTCATTGCGCAGCTAGAGTCGAGAGTCGCTCTCATCCTCAGAAACCCGAAAGCTTATCCAACGGTCGCGAGAGATTTGCGATGCGCCAACCTTGATCGTTTCCCTTATCAGATCGTCTATCGAATTGCCGACGAATTAGTGATTCGCATTATTTCCCTTCGTCACCACAAACAGAGTCCAGATTTTGGACTTGATCGCTAGTCTGATCCCTTCCCGAATTCCCTCGCTATCTTCAGAAACGCTTTGGCGGCGTGGGACAGTTCTGAGTTTCGGCGGTAGATGATGTTGAGCTTGCGCTCGAGCTTCATTTCGATGACGGAAAGGCCGACGAGGCGGCCGGCTGATATCTCGCTCTGGGCAGAAAGGCGCGGAACGAGAGCGACGCCGACGCCGAGTTCTACGAGTTTCTTGATCGCCTCAAGTGAAGGCAGTTCGACGGCGATGTTGAGGCGGGTCTTGTATTTGTCGAAAGACTCGATCACTTTTTGGCGGTAAGGCGAAGGAGCGTTGTGAGCAACAAAGGTCTCGTCGCCTAGCTCGGTGATCGAAACGCTTTTTTTACCGGCGAACGGATGATTTGGCGAAACGACGAGCGTCAATTCGTCCGTCATCACTGGAACCGACCGAAGCGAGTCGTCGTGCGGCACAAACGAAATTACGCCAAGTTCGACTTCTCGCGCCGTGATCTCTTTGGGAATGCGGCTTGCGACGCCGCGCTGGACCTCGATCTTGATGGCCGGATGACGGCGGCGAAACTCGGCGATCACCGGCAGCAGATAGAACACGGTATGCTCGTTCGCGCTGATCGTCACCTTGCCGTGATGGAGGCCGCGCATCTCGACCAAGGCGGTCTGGGCCGAATACCGAAGGTTGAGCATCTGCCGCGCATAGTCGAGCAGTACCTCGCCGGCGAAGGTAAGCGTTCCATCCTTTGACGAGCGGTCAAAGAGCTTTTCGCCGACCTCCTGTTCAAGCCTACGGATGGCCTGGCTGATGGCAGGCTGTGTGCGCCCGAGAACCTCGGCCGCTCGCGAAAAACTGCGTTCGCGGGCCACCGTGACCAAAACCTCGAGCTGGTTGATATCCATCTTCCGTTTCCTTATTCATTATAACATCATCATAAAATGTTATGCAAAGTTGATAAAAATAACGTTGACTTTCTCAAATTCGCGGCGATAGTATCTCGTTATTGATGTTCTGACCTTGGTCTTACAAAATTCAGGTAAACGACAGGAGACTTTTATGACCGCAAAAAAGATCGCGATCTTTGACACTACACTGCGTGACGGCGAGCAGTCGCCCGGCTGCTCGATGTATCTCGAAGAGAAGATATCCATGGCCCGCCAACTTGAGCGACTCGGAGTCGACGTCATCGAGGCCGGATTTCCATTTGCTTCAGAAGGCGATTTTCGTTCGGTAGAAGCCGTCGCGGCCGGATGCAGCGAAGTGACCGTTGCGGGCCTGTGCAGGACCGTTCCGTCGGACATCTACAAGGCCGCTGAGGCCCTAAAGCCCGCAAAACGTGCCCGCATCCATACGTTCGTGGCCACATCAGACATTCATCTTCAATACAAGCTAAAGAAATCGCGGGACGAGGTGCTGGAGATGACCGCGAACGCTGTCCGCATCGCCAGTGAGTGCGTTGACGACGTCGAATTTTCGGCCGAGGATGCGACGCGCAGCGATGTCGATTTTCTGTGTCAGATTTTTGAGGTCGCTGTCGCCGAGGGTGCGACGGTTCTCAACGTGCCGGACACCGTCGGCTACACGCTGCCGGGTGAGTTTGCCGCTCTCATCCGCGCTGTCCACGATAGGGTGGTACGTGACCGCGACGTAACGATCAGCGTCCATTGCCATAACGATCTTGGCCTCGCGGTGGCGAACAGCTTGGCAGCTATCGAAGCAGGGGCGACACAGGTCGAATGCACGATCAACGGCATCGGCGAGCGCGCCGGCAACGCATCTCTTGAGGAACTCGTGATGACGCTTGCCGTTCGCGGCGACAAGCTTCCCTACTCGGTCGGCGTCGACACCAAACAGCTTTACCCGTCGAGCCAGCTGTTGTCGTCGATCGTCGGTTTTGGAGTACAGCCGAACAAGGCGATCGTCGGCCGCAACGCGTTCGCTCACGAAGCCGGCATTCATCAGCACGGTGTTCTTAGCAACCCGCTTTGCTATGAGATAATGACGCCGGAATCGGTAGGCGTGTCTCACAATAATCTCGTTCTCGGCAAACACTCGGGCAGGCATGCCCTTATTTCTCGTTACGAGGAACTCGGCTTCACTTTCAGCGACAATGAGATCGCCGAGATCTATACGCGATTTATCGCGCTGGCGGACCGCAAGAAGAACGTTTACGACCAGGACTTGCTTGCCCTTGCCCCGGTTAGCCGGCCGGTCGCTATCGCAGCATGAAATCTCTGAAATTGGCAGTTTTGGCCGGTGACGGCGTCGGTATCGAGGTCACTCGAGAGGCTTTGAACGTGCTCGGGCACGTGGCTCCTCTCTTCGGCCTGAAGATCGAAACTAGCGAACACCTCATCGGCGGTGCCGCGATCCGTGAGACGGGCTCGCCATTTCCCGATGCGACGCGTGACGCTTGTTTAGCGAGCGACGCCGTACTCCTCGGGGCAGTCGGTTCACCCGAATTCGATCATTTGCTGCCGGAACAGCGTCCTGAGATCGGATTGTTGAAACTGCGAAAGGCTCTCGGCGGATTTGCCAATCTTCGGCCGGCCCGAGCTTTTCCGGCGTTGATCGGCTCGTCGCCGCTGCGGAGCGAGGTTTTCGCCGGTACCGATATGATGATCGTCCGCGAGCTGCTCGGCGGCCTCTATTTCGGCGAGCCACGTGGATTTTCGGCGAACGGCGGTGAAGGGTTTAACACTATGCGATACTCGCGCGACGAGGTCGAACGAGTAGCTCGCGTTGCGTTCGAAACGGCACGCGGACGCAGAAAAAAGGTTACGTCTGTCGATAAGGCGAACGTCCTCGAGACCTCGCGTCTCTGGCGCGAGACTGTGACCGCTGTGGCTGCCGATTATCCCGATGTGACTCTAGATCATTTGTTCGTCGACGCGTGCGCAATGCACTTGGTGACGTCGCCGTCGCGATTCGACGTCATCGTTACGGAAAACCTGTTCGGCGACATTCTTTCTGACGAGGCTGCGGTGCTGACGGGCTCGCTTGGGATGCTCGCTTCGGCGACTATCGGCGGTGAAATCGACCTTTACGAACCCGTGCACGGTTCGGCCCCTGACATCGCGGGCAAGAATATCGCGAACCCGTTGGGAGCCATCGCGTCGGCGGCGATGATGATGCGTTACTCGGCGAAGAACGAGCCGGCCGCGAGAACGATAGAAGACGCGATCGACCGGTTTCTCGCAGAAGGCCATCGAACCATCGACATTGCCGCATTAGGCGAACCCTCGGTTTCGACGTCCGAAGCCGGCGCGCTTGTCGCCGGTTATGCCGTCGAGCTTGCGAATGTTAGCCACGCTTACCACGCTGTTTGACCGTAGATGAAAACGCTTTACGACAAGCTTTGGGAATCGCATATCGTACACGAGGAGGCCGGGCAACCGGCCCTTATGTACGTTGATCTGCATCTGATCCACGAGGTCACATCGCCGCAGGCATTTGAAGGACTGAGGATCGCGGGGCGCACGGTACGACAGCCGGGCCGCTCGTTCGCGACGGTCGATCACGCGATACCGACCATCAATCGCAATTTGCCGTTCAACGACCCGATCGCCGCCCAGCAGGTCGAGACGTTGAGAAAGAACTGCCGCGATTTCGGCGTACCGCTCTACGACCTCGACCGCATCGAACAGGGCATCGTTCACGTGTTCGGCCCGGAGCAGGGCCTGACGCAGCCTGGAATGACGATCGTCTGCGGCGACTCACACACGTCTACGCATGGAGCGTTCGGCGCTCTTGCGTTCGGCATCGGCACGAGCGAGGTCGAGCACGTACTCGCAACCCAGACCCTGCAGCAAACACGCGCGAAGAATATGCTTATCCGCGTCGACGGCGAGCTGCCGTTCGGCGTCACCGCAAAGGACGTAATACTCGGTATCATCAACCGAATCGGCACGGGCGGTGCGACGGGTTACGTTATTGAGTACGCCGGAGACGCCATTCGCTCGCTATCGATGGAGGGCCGGATGACGGTCTGCAATATGAGCATCGAGGCCGGTGCCAAGGCGGGACTCATCGCACCGGATGAAACTACGTTCGAATATTTGAGGGGCCGCCCATTTGCCCCGAAAGGCGAGGCGTGGGACTGCTCAGTCGAGTACTGGCGCACGTTGCCTACCGACAATGGAGCGATCTACGACGAAACGGTCATCATCGATGCGACGACTCTCGAGCCGTTTGTGACATGGGGCACGTCGCCAGGGATGTCTGTTCCGGTCACAAGCCGCGTACCCACGATCGAGGACGCTAGATCGGACTCGGAGCGTGAATCTTACCTTCGTGCATTCGATTACATGGGACTCGAACCATCGCAGCCAATCGACCATATCGCGATCGACCGGGCATTTATTGGCTCATGCACGAATTCGCGTATCGAAGACCTTCGCGAGGCCGCTCGCGTCGCTCGTGGGCATAAGGTCGCGGCAGGTGTGGGTGCAATGGTCGTTCCGGGCTCGATGCAGATCAAGAAACAGGCTGAAGACGAGGGGCTCGCACGCATTTTCATCGACGCTGGTTTCGAATGGCGCGACGCCGGCTGCTCGATGTGCCTGGCGATGAACGAAGACGTTCTTGCCGCGGGCGAGCGATGCGCCTCAACCAGCAACCGCAATTTCGAGGGACGCCAGGGACGCGGCGGACGAACTCATCTCGTCAGCCCGATGATGGCAGCGGCTGCGGCGATCGTAGGGCATTTTGTCGACGTGCGGGATTGGGAATTTAGGGATTGAATCATTTGGTCATTGAATCATTTGATGATTAATGGGATATGAAACCGTCTTTTGGCTTGAGCTCCTTCTCGAATCTGAAATTGTGACAGCGGCAAAACTGAATTCGCTGCTCGATGAAGCGAATGAACTTTTGGCGATCTTTGCCGCCTCGCAAATCACAGCTAAACGAAATTCGCCGAAGTTCAAAAAATGAATCAATGACCCGATGAACAGATGAACAAATTCACCAAACATACAGGCATCGCCGCCCCGCTCTACAGAGCGAACATCGACACCGATCAGATCATTCCGAAGCAGTTCCTCAAGCGGATAGAACGAAGCGGGTATGGCGAGTTTCTCTTTTGGGACTGGAGCCGACGGCCGGACGGTTCCCTGATCGAGGATTTTGTCCTGAACGATCCGCGATACGCCGGAGCGTCGATACTGATCACGGGCGATAATTTCGGCTGTGGCTCATCGCGTGAGCATGCTCCGTGGAGCCTGACCGATCGCGGATTTCGAAGCGTAATCGCACCCAGTTTTGCGGGCATCTTCTACAATAACAGCCTTAAAAACGGATTGTTGCCGGTCGTGCTTGCTGACGCGGACGTCGAACATCTTGCACGCAGGGCCGCTGACGACACGGGCTATACGCTGACGGTCGACCTTGAGAGTCGAACCGTCACCGACGGCGACGGCTTTATACGCAGCTTCGAGATCGACGAGTTTCGCCGCCACTGTATGCTCAACGGGCTCGACGACATTGGCTTGACGCTGCAGCACGAGGAGAAGATCGCCGATTTCGAAGCTCGCCGCGCAGCGTCCGGTCTATCTGCGATAGGTTCAACAGTCTAGCCTTCCTTTGTCGTCCTTTGCGGCTGCGCGTGAGAATTTTGTTGCGGCGGACGCAGAGGCGCAAAGACGCGAAGTAAAGCCTTCGAACACACCTTTCGACTACATACCGGGTCGTCTTGTCATCCTCTCGTTTGTTTGCAATTTGAATACCTGCAAGTTACCATAAATGCTCATTATGTTACGCGTCCCGCTGCCGCGGAAACGCTTCGAACGGCATACCGTGATCTAACCCGGAGGCCCATCGACATATGGTCTAATTTATGGGTTTTGCTACGAAAGCCATTCACGCAGGCAATGAACCGGACACCGCGACCGGAGCCGTAAGCGTCCCGATCTACCAAACCTCAACTTACGCTCAGGAAGGCCTCGGAAAGCATAAAGGCTACGAATACGCGCGCACCCAAAACCCGACCCGAGCAGCTCTGGAAAAGAACATCGCGGCGCTGGAGAACGCGCGGTTCGGCTTTGCGTTCGCGTCGGGAATGTCCGCGATCGACGCCGCCCTGAAGCTTGTCAAGGCCGGCGACCACGTCATTCTTGGCGACAATACATATGGCGGAACATTTCGCCTTTTTAATAGGATATTGAGCGAATACGGTGTCGTGTTCGACCTGGCGGACACGTCGGATGTCGCCAATCTCGAGAGCTCGTTCAAGCCAAACACCAAGATGGTCTTCGTTGAGACGCCGACCAATCCCGTGATGACCCTCACCGATCTGAGCGCGGTCTCTGAACTTGCACATTCGCGCGGGGCCAAGGTGGTCTGCGACAACACGTTCATGTCGCCCTACTTTCAGAGGCCGATCGAGCACGGCGTTGACGTGGTCGTGCACTCGACCACGAAATACCTGAACGGACACTCTGACAGCGTCGGCGGGTTTGTCGCTCTGAACGACGAGCGTGACGCCGAGTGGATCGGATTCGTCCAGAACAGTATCGGTGCGATACTGTCGCCGTTCGATTCGTTTCTCGTGCTTCGCGGGACCAAAACGCTGGCCGTGCGGATGGAGGCACATGACCGTAACGGCCGTGTCGTCGCGAATTTTCTCGCTGAACATCCGCGGGTCGAAAAGGTATATTACCCGGGCCTCGTATCGCATCCGCAGCACGAACTGGCCAAACGGCAGCAGTCGGGGTTTGGTGGGATGGTGGCATTTGAGACCGGCTCGCTTGAGAACGCAAAAAGGGTCCTCGAAGGCGTCAAATTGTGTATACTTGGCGAGAGCCTCGGTGGTGTGGAAAGCCTGATCTCACATCCCGCATCGATGACGCACGCGTCTGTTCCTGCCGAAAAACGCGAGAGTCTCGGCATAACGGATGGCTTGGTGCGTATTTCGGTCGGTATCGAGGACGTTGAAGATATAATTGAAGATCTGGACCGTGCCCTCGCGTAGAGGCCTTGCCGGTTTCTGAGTTCGGAGTAGAAGCGGACTGCTGTATCCCCAGCACCGGAACTCAGAGTCGCATGTTTGATTGACTATGTTCATTGTTGAGGTACACGCCACTTCGCACATCGGCCGGGTCCGCAAAGGCAACGAAGACAATTTCCTTGTCCTCAATATTTCCGGCGCCAAGCGTTGGACCGGATCGCAGGAAGATGACGAATTCGTGATCGAATCACAGCGGTTCGAGATCGACGATAACGGGGTTGTCGTGGCGGTCTCGGACGGAATGGGCGGAGCCCTCGCCGGAGAAGTGGCGAGCACGATGGCGGTCGAAGCTGTCAGCGAACGCCTGCTTGATGAAGATCTGGACAAGACGCTTGAGCCCGACGCACTCGACCAGCATTTGATCTCTAAGTTATACGACGCGACGCTGTACGCAAATTATCTGATCCACAATCAGGGCCGCACCGATCCGCAATTCACAGGTATGGGTGCGACATTCACGGGCCTCGGGGTGACCCCGACTGCCGTCGACATAATTCAGGTCGGAGACAGCCGGGCTTATCTTGTCCGCAACGAAAAGATCTATCAGATCACCAAAGACCAATCGCTCGTTCAGCAATTGATCGACGCCCAGCAGATATCCGAAGCCGAGGCCGAGACTCACACGCTCAAGAACGTCATTTTACAGGCACTGGGCGCCCAGAACGAGATCTATCCGGTGTCGGCCCGGCTCGAACCCCATCGGGATGACGTCTTGATCCTCTGCAGCGACGGTCTCTCGAACAAGGTGCCAGCGAGTTCGATGCAGCAAACCATACTCGATAATTTCAACAATCTTCAGAATGCCTGCGTCGAGCTGGTTCGGGAGGCAAACGAGAACGGCGGAGAAGACAACATCACTGTCGTGATCACAAAATGCCTGGGCGACGAACTGCCTGAACCTGAAGGGGACGAGGTTAAGTTAGAAATGATCGATCTTGGCGGCATCCACGACACCGCTGACCAAGACATTACTGAAATACAGTAAAGTGAGAGAAAGGGCCTATTTTTCGCCCCGTTATTTTTGCCTTTCTTCCTGCCTCCACTCGGGCAACTCGTTGACCACCCGACGCACGTAAATCGACGAGCCTCGAATCTCGACGACCTCGACCTTTTCGCCGTCGAGAAGGGCTGTCTCGCCGTCGGCCGGAAACGCTGTCCAAACCGAGCCGAATACTTTGACTGCCGCTTCGTTGAGAGCGCCTTTGCTCGCTGCCGTTACCGTGCCGACCTGTCCGGGGAGCGAATCGACGCCCATTTTTTGTGTGTGGCCTCCGGCGTGTGAGAAATAGCGCGAGAAGATCGTGCGGGACATCGCGGTCAACGCCACCGAAACGACAGCGAAGATCAGGAATTGCAGTCCCAGCCCCACACCCATCGAGGCCGCGAGCGCGGCGGCCAGGGCACCCACGCCGAACCAGAGCAGGACGAACCCGAGCGTGAAGATCTCGGCTATTATCAAGGACACGCCAAGGACCAGCCAAATTAACCAGAGTGCTTGTTCCACAAGACGTCGCGCCGTTCGATCCAATTAACTGCTACTGAGTTCAATATACACGAAATATGTCCGGGCGAGCACATTAGACTTTGCTGACAACCGCAGAGCTAAATGATAATCTCATAACCAAGACGTGCTGGGGTGGCGGAATTGGTAGACGCCCAGGACTTAAAATCCTGTGTCCTTAGGGACGTACGGGTTCGATTCCCGTCCCCAGTACCAACGGATCGTATATAAAAAATGCGGGATGTCAGCCGTACCGGGTGGCATCCCATTTTCTTTGGTATCCTGATTGCCTGCGTCAAAGGGAGGTAAACGATGAAAACAGGTTCGTTCGGTCTTAAATTAACGCTATCAATAGTTGTGATGGCTGCCCTTTCCGACGGTGCGTCTTCCCAGAACCGGACGGTCCAGGCCGAAGCTGAAAGGATTTCTGGCGACCGGTTCATGGTTACGACGCGAACGCCGCTCGGAGCATATGTTTACGCCGTCAACCAGCCCAACGCAGAAACACTGAACGCCATCGACAAAGGCTTGACCGAATTATTCGCAGTCTCCCGTAAGAACCGCTACCGCAGTAAGCTAAACTATCGCGATTACTCGATCTACATCGGGAAAGCGGACCGGACAAAGGACGGCGCCGGTCAATACTCGCCGGACATTGCCGTCGCGGCAGCCCAGTATGCCGGCTCGGTTTATGACAAAGGCGGATACATTTACGCCGCCGGCATGGTCGTGGCTCTGAACCCATGCGCTTTTCTAATAGCTGAACACACCAAGAATTACGAGCGGATCTCGAACGTCGTTCGTTACGAAGGCGAACATTTGGTTTTATATGCCAACGACCGCCAGCGTTACGCGGCGACAGCCGACCACAGCAAAGGCGGCGGGCATCCTATATTGCAGTAACCTAAATACTATTGCAGTAACCTAAATACGCCCGATTTGGTGCAACGACTAGACCATTAGGTAGCGAAAATTTGGCTGCCCAAGCAACTTAACGCCTGCAACTGCCTTCATATATAGACATTTCTCGCTAAATTCGAATGAGTTGACCATTGGCACGAACCTTGCATATTCGCTCCGCGGGCGACATATCTCGTCACGCGAGAGCCGGGAGTTTCGAAATGACCTCTAGCACCGGCATAATGCGTATCCTGATCGTTTCGCTCGTGATCTTTGTTAGTTTCAACGCAGCTCGCGCTCAACCGGACTCGATCTATCGACTGCCGGCTGGCACGCGAATGAAGCTGATGCTCGACGCCGATCTCAGTTCAAGGTCTGCGGGCGTCAACGACACGTTTCTGGCTTCACTGTCCGAGGCATTGACCGTCCGAAACGCGGTCGTCCTGCCCGCGGGAACGATGATCGAGGGACGCGTGACTGAAGCCCGTCCGGCCCGGTCGGGCCACGCCGGCAAGCTCGAATTGGTATTTGAGTCGCTTATGTTCTCGAGCGAAAAGCGCAGGCCGATCGACGCTGTCCTCGTCACCGAGCTCAGAGCAAGGCGGAGCGGATCGTTCAGTGTTCTGAGTATTCTCGGCGGCACCGCGGCGGGAGCCGCGGTCGGGGGGCTTACTCGATCGGGGATCGGAGCGGCGTTGGGAGCCGGGATCGGAGCAGGTATCGGCACAGGCATCGTATTTGCCCGAAAGGGCCCCGAGATAAAGATAGAGCGGAATACCGAGTTTGAGATCGTGCTAAGGAAAGAGGTCGTATTACCGGTCCTCGATTATTGAAAATTTCAGATTTTGAAGTTTGGCCGTTGGCGAGAAACCTTTCGGCCATACTTGAGAAGGCCCGACGTGAAGGGGAGAGCACGGCGGGCTTTTTCATTAAGATTCCGCAAAGCTTGCTTTTTTCGATGAAAATGGACATGATTAGGTGTCCCCCTACTCTAACGTTCGCGATCGGACGATCTTTGACTGGGCCATGGTGGTTTCAGTTTAGAATGGGCCCGCTGAATTCCCTTGAAACAGCCGCAATTTTTCCTCTTTCCACAGGAAAGCTCGTTCATCGGTTTCACCACTTAGACGTACATAGGTTCAATTTTCTAGTCTAGTATGAAGATCCTACTATACAGTCCGGACAACGGCATTACGCGCAATTTTATGCCGCACCTCTGGATGTTTTTGCTCAAGGCTCTTACGCCTCCAGAGCACGAGGTGCTGCTGATCGACGGAAACGCAAACGCCATGACAAGGGAGCAGCTTGTCAGATATTGTAAAGAAAACAAGGTCGACCTGATCGGCATCGGAGCGATGACACGAATGATCGCCCGTGCTTACAAGGTCGCCGATGCCCTGAGGGCCGAGGGTTTTAAGGTAGTGATGGGCGGCCCGCATGTGACCGAATGTTCCGACGAGGCATTGGGCCGCAACGGCGGGCCACGCCACGCCGATGCTGTGGCTCTGGGCGAAGCCGACAACACCTGGCCGATGATAGTCCGCGACGCCGCGGCCGGCCAGCTAAACGAGGTCTACCATCCTGAGATCGACGCCGACGGCCATGACGTCAAGCCAGGTTTGCAGCCATATCCGAACATCCCGTGGGAATCACTTGATCTCGAACAATTCTCGCTGGTGCCGAAATTGTTTCGCCCCCTGATGGACAAGGTCGGCAAAGGTTGGGGCAAATTCTTCGTGGTCCCGATCGAGACTGGACGAGGATGTCCTTACGGCTGCGAGTTTTGTACCGTTACCGGCTTCTTCGGCGACTCGATCCGATTCCGCTCAAATGAAAGCGTTGTTGAGGAACTCCTTCGGCTGAAAGAAAGGGCCCGAAAGGAAAGGGGCCAGATAGCTGTCTTTTTCATTGACGACAATCTCGCCATAAATAAAAAACGCTTGAAATCACTGCTTCGCGACATAATCGCCGCCGATGCTCAATTGCCATGGGTCGCCCAAATCAGTGCCAATCTGCTGGCCGACGAGGAGCTTGTCGACCTGATCGCTGAGTCGGGCGGAAAGTGGATCTTCATCGGAATGGAATCGATCGACCCGGTGAATATGGCCGATGTCAACAAGAATTTCTCGCGTCCTGAGAATTACAAGCCGGTTCTCGAAGGACTCGCCCGCCGCGATCTTTACGCGATCACGTCCTTCATTTTTGGAATGGACAACGACACGGCCGGAGTGGCCGACCGCACGGTGGACGAGATCGAGAAGTGGCCGCCGGGACTTCCCGTCTTTGGACAGCTCACGCCGTTTCCGTCGACCCCGCTTTATGACCGGCTGCTCAAGGCAGGCCGCCTAAAGCGGCCGATCCACTGGCTCGATTTCGCTCCCTTTGTGATGGCCCACGACCCTCTCAAAATGGACATCGAACAAGCAAAGATCGAGACACGAGCAGCATGGACCCGTTCATACAGCCCGCGGCGAAACCGCGAAGCGATAACGTCGATACGGCATTCTCCGATCGACGTGCGGGTCAGTCACCTGGTCGCGCGGCTCTTTTTCCGCGGCATATATTTTCCGCAGATGGGCAAACTCGCGTGGATGAGGTTAATTTTTGACAATCGCCGGGCGATACTAGGCATCGCCGGCGAGGGATTTTCGACCTATTATCGTTATCGTCGCCGGATCGCCCGGGGTGCCAAAACTCGAGAGCGCACCGCGTGATCTCGAATATAGATCGCTGTGGTGGTTCAGGTCCGTTTCCCACCGGACCTGGCCGCAGCAACCATTGACTTGATCTCAGCCGAAACGGTCGGCACGTGGAACGGGATCCCATCTTTGATCGTCCATTCGATACCTCCGCCGCGGACGACCTTGCCATCGCGTACCATATCGGTACCAGTCGGATAAAGTACCTTGAGGTTCTCGAGCGGATTGCCGTTGACGACGATGAGGTCGGCTTTGTAACCGACTCGGACGCGGCCGATGATGTCTTCCTTGCCGAGGATCCTTGCTCCGTTAGATGTGGCGTGCTGAATGACCTTTAGCGGCAAAAAACCTGCTTCCTGATGAAGCTCGAGCTCGCGGATCAGCCCAAAACCGTACATCTGATAGATAAATCCCGCATCGTCGCCCGTACCGATCAAGCCTCCGCGTTTTTCGAACTCGTATACTGCTTTCATCCAGATCCGATAGTTCTCCTTCCAGAACGCCTCGTCCGTCGATGTCCAACCGATAAAATACGAGCCGTGATTCAAAGGGTTCGGCCTGAAATACTCTTCAAGCACGGGATGCAGAAAATCGGCAAACGCCGGATTGGTCTGCGCCCGCTGCAGGTCCCGAGAAGCGTCGTAAATATCCAGTGTCGGGTCCCACGCGACACCTGCCGCGACCATGCCGTCGAGTACCTTCAGCAAGCGGTCCCAGTCGGCTTCGCGCCAGAGCCGACCCGCGTAGCGGAACCGGTCGACCTCGTTATTGTAGTTGTATGTCGAGGGAAAGTTCTGCCTTCCGCTCTCTATCGCCGCGTCCGGGATGCCGTACCAATGCTCGATCGAAGTCGCGCCGAACTTGATATCGTCCCACGCATTGGTCTCTTCGACTCCGACATGGTGCATCACACGCATTCCGAGCTTATGGGCCTCATCCATCATAGCGGCCATCAGGTCGCGATCGATGGTGTAGAGCTTGATGCCGTCATAGCCGGCAGCTTTGAGGTCGCGGACACGCTGACGTGCCTGCTCGGCGGTCGTTGGGATCGGCGCTTCATAGTATCCGCCGTAAGGGTACAATCTCGGCCCGGCGAGCTGGTTCGACGCCGTCTGGTCGCGCCATGTGAGCGTCTTTTTCGAAGCCCACGCCTCACGCACCGTCGTGATGCCACACGCAAGCCACATTTTCATGCAGTATTCGATAGGCTGCGGCACGCCGGCGCGTTCGTCCTGAGCGTGGCCGTGAAGATCGATAAGGCCGGGCAACACGTATTTCCCCTCGGCTTGGATCTCGAGGTCGCCCTTAGCCGGGCGGTTGGCCCTCGCACGCGAAGTTGTGTCAAAGGCGACGATCTGAGCGATCGTGTCGCCCTCGACGACGATGTCGAATGGGCCGGCGGCGGGCTTGCCGCTGCCATCGACGACCATCGCGCCGCGAATGACGATCCGCTTTACTCGCTTACCGGAAAATGATGCCGGATCCGTCTGCGCGGCGATCTGGACCACAAACGAAAGCAGAACGGACGATGCCGTTACGAAACGTATCAGTGTGCTTTTCATAGGTTCTAGCGAAAAATAGCACCAAACCTGTATAGCGGCAAACTCTCTGGGCCGAGGCTCGGTACGTTTTTGCCGATTTCAGTCAACTATGCGAAAATTATCTCTTATTTTTACACTAATATTTCTCATAGGAAGGTATAAAAATGGCTGCTGGAAGAAACAAAGTTACCGTTGTCGGAGCCGGGAATGTAGGAGCGACCGCCGCTCACTGGATCGCTAGTAAAGAGCTTGCGGACGTCGTCCTTGTGGACATCGTCGAGGGCACTCCGCAGGGCAAATCGCTCGATCTCGCACAGGCCGCGCCGATCGACGGTTTTGACGTCAAACTGGTCGGCTCGAACTCGTACGAAGAGACCGCAAACTCCGATGTCATCATCATTACGGCCGGTCTGCCGCGAAAACCCGGCATGAGCCGCGACGACCTGCTAAAGACCAACTCCGACATCGTCGGCGCCGTCACTGATCAGGTCGCAAAATTCTCGCCAAACGCCTTTATCATCGTCGTTTCGAACCCGCTCGACGCGATGACGCAAGTCGCCTTTCGCCGCTCGGGATTTCCGAAGAACCGTGTCATGGGCATGGCGGGCGTGCTTGACTCGGCCCGAATGCGTTGTTTCCTCGCCGAGGAGTTGAACGTCTCGGTCGAAAACGTCACGGCCTTTGTGCTCGGCGGCCACGGCGACACGATGGTGCCATTGCCGCGTTATTCAACTTGTGCGGGCATTCCGGTCACGGAGTTGATACCTAAGGACAAACTCGACGCCATCATCGCGCGAACCGCCAATGGCGGTGCCGAGATCGTCGGATTACTCAAAACCGGTTCTGCGTTTTACGCTCCGTCACTCGGTGCCGTCGAAATGGCTGAAGCGATCCTCAAGGATAAGAAAAAGATCCTGCCGTGCGCAGTCTTTCTCGAAGGCGAATACGGCATCTCGAACCTTTTCGTCGGCGTTCCAGTCAAGCTTGGCAAGAACGGTGTCGAACAGATCATAGAGATCAGCCTGACCGGCGACGAACGCGCCGCCCTTCAAAAGAGCGCTGCGGCCGTCCAGGAGCTTGTCGATATTCTGAATATTTGAAAACGCCGTTCGTCATCGGATACAGGAAGCCCCGTTATTGTTCGGGGCTTCTTAGCGCCATGAGGCGGGCGGAAACACGACCGGTAGGGAGTGTGCGCTACGTTACGCGCATCCGATGCCAAAGGTTGAGCTTGTTGACGTTCCAGCTGGTTTCTGACACTGCAGGCCGCTATATGTTATCTTTCCGCCGTATGCCGACCACACTTGAGCGTTTCCTGCGAGACGGCTTCGTCGTTGTAGAAGGTTTCAATACCTCTGAAGAGTGCGACACTCTTATGCGCCACGCTCGCGAGCTTGCCGACGCATTCGACTACCATGGCCAGGCGTCGATCTTTCAAACATCCGAACAGGAACGCACGAGTGACGACTACTTTCTCGACTCAGGCGACAAGATCTCGTTCTTTTTCGAAAAGGATGCGTGCGACGCCGAAGGCCTGCTGAAACGAGACCTTTTCAGCTCGCTAAACAAGATCGGCCACGCGATGCATGATCTCGATCCTGTCTATGGCGCGTTTTCGCGCTCGCCGCAGATGAAACAACTTGCAAGCGAATTGGGGCTCGAGCGCGCGGTCATCATTCAGAGCATGCACATCTTCAAACATGCCGAGATCGGCGGCGTTGTTGACGTGCACCAGGACTCGACGTTTCTCTACACCGAGCCAGCGTCGTGCGTTGGGTTTTGGTTCGCCCTCGAAGATGCTACGACCGAGAACGGCTGTCTCTGGGCCGTTCCAGGCGGGCACAAGACATCGCTGCGTTCACGATTTCGCAGGAAACAAGCTGGCGGGACCGAGTTTGAGAGCTTCGACCACACGCCCTATGATACGAACGGCGCAGTCCCTCTCGAAGTCAAAAAAGGCGCCTGTGTCGTGCTCGACGGCCTGCTTCCCCACTACAGCCTTCCCAATACAAGTTCCCGCTCGCGTCAGGCGTACACCATCCACACCATCAGCCCGGACGCCCATTACCTGCAAGACAACTGGCTCCAACGCCAGATGGATCAACTTCGCCCGGTTTAACCACATTACCCACTTACAAATTCACCGCAAGATCCGAATTCGGTCATCCTGACCGGACCGATGTTTCAATTTGAACGAAAGGTGACCGTACGGCCTGCCGCCGTCGCGGCATAACTTGTGTATTTGCTGCATTTAGCTCTTTGGCATAGCCATTGATAAGGATGGGTGGCGATATTCGCCCGCAGAATCCGTGCTCCTCGCTTCATAGAGCACGTTCCCAAGGAAAAACGTTATGTATCCTGCAAAGCACTCCACAACCTCTGTCAAAGCGGCAGTTTCGATGCTTTTGATCCTCTCATTCGTCATCACGAACGCCGTCACGGTATTTGCCTCCGTGACGCCGCAGGCGGTGACCAACTCTTCGGCATATGCGCGGTTTACAACCGACCTTACGCAGCTTGCACGCACAGGCCGGCTCCATGAGACGCCCGGCTTCCAAAAAGATGCGCAGCATCTGATCGACACGTTGGCCGCAGGCAGTATTCGCCAACCGGTCATCATCGACGAGAAGGGCGACGCTCAGAGTGCCATTGTCGAATCCGCCGCCCGGCTGATAGCTGCGGGATCGGTTCCTGACTCTTTGAAAGACGTGCCGGTCATCAAAGTCGAAACCGATGTCCTCTTTTCAAACTTACGGTCTGAGAAGGAATCGGCCGCAGCGATCGCTTCGATAGTCGACGTTATCACTGCGTCAAACCGAAAGGCCGTGCTGTATCTCAATGAGGTTGCCAACTACCTTGGCAACGACGCCGCCGTCGACAAGATCGAATCGGCGGTCGCCTCCGGCAAGGTCGCCGTCATCGGCGGCAGTTCGCGTGCGAGCTATGATGAGCGGATCGAATCTTCGGCCCGGCTCAGCGGTATTTTCCAGGCGTTCAGCATCGATGGCGGGCTGACACGCGGCAATAACGACAACGTCGCCGCCAACCGCTCCGGCGACGAGGAATTTCGTGGCGACAATATCTCGCCGGACCTACGTGAAATGATGGCAAAAGACCCGACGGGCAGGACGCGGGTCGACGTCATTCTGCAGGCGAAAGATGCCGATAACGCCTCTCTGCGTGCTCTGTTGGTGTCCGGCAAGGCCCGGATCGCCGACCGGATAGGCAACAGCGACACGCTCGTCGTCAACCTTCCACTTTCAGTCCTCAACACGCTTTCGACCAGCGGCACGATCAATTATGTTTCGCCCGACCGCCCGACGACCGTTACGGGCCATGTCGAGGATGCTACCGGTGCCTCGGCAATGCGGTCGCAGCCGGCACTCAACGGCCGTTCGGCCTACACGCTGGACGGGAGCGGCATCGGCGTTGCGGTACTTGATTCGGGGATCCAGGCAACGCACAAGGGCTTCAAAAACAGCGGGAATACGTCACGTATCATCGCAAACGTCAATTTTACGAACGCCACCTTAAACGATACTACCGACGGTTACGGCCACGGAACACATGTTGCCGGTCTCGCCGTGGGCAGCGCAAACAACCAAAGCGGTGCATATCGCGGTATCGCTCCGAACGCCAACATAGTTAGCGTAAAGGTGCTTAACAACCTCGGCCAGGGCCAAACTTCCTGGCTGCTCAACGGCCTCAACTGGGTGCTCCAGAACCGTACGCAGTACAACATCAAGGTCGCCAACCTCAGCCTCGGCACGACCGCCGTGGATTCGTACACGAACGATCCCGTCTGCGTAAAGGTCAAGGAACTGGTCAACGCCGGCATCACGGTCGTCGTCGCTGCCGGCAACCTCGGCAAAAATGACGCCGGCACCAAGCTGTACGGCCAGATCCACAGCCCGGGCAATAGCCCCTACGCGATCACCGTTGGTGCCGCGAACAGCTATGGCACGGCGTCGGTAGCTGACGACACGATCGCAACCTACAGTTCTCGTGGCCCGACGCGAAGCTATTTCACGACCTCGACGGGCTGGAGGGTCTATGACAACCTGATCAAACCTGACCTGGTTGCTCCCGGCAACAAACTGATCTCGTACAGAGCTGCAAACAACCTGATGTCGGTCGAGAATCCGCTGCTCAATGTGGCTCTCGCGATCGGCGAAACCGGCGACGATGCGACGATGTATATGAGCGGCACCTCTATGGCGACGCCCATAGTTACGGGCGCGGCGGCCCTCCTGCTGCAGGTCAACCCGAATCTCACACCCGGAATGATCAAGATGCTGCTGCAGTACACGGCCCGTCCGGTGACCGGTGCGAATACGTTCGAACAGGGCGCAGGTGAGATCAACATTGACGGCGCGGTCAGATTGGCAAGATCCCTGCGAACAGACCTGGACTTTCAAACGGCATCTAACGGCACATCGACCGTTCCCGCAGGCTGGACCATGCCGACGCCAAATTCGACGATCGGCGACAGCACGTTTCCCTGGTCTCAGATGATCATCGGCGATCACACGACGATGTCAGGGCAGAACATGGTCTCGCAGTTCCAATCGGCGTATAAACGTTCAAACACGTTCGGAGACGGCGTGGGATTCGCAAATGGCGGTTTTAACCTTGACACGGCAAATTACTTTACCTCCGGTCTCAATGTGAATCGCTATGTCACCGTCTGGTTGGAGACGGTGTCCTGGTCGGTGACGGCGTACTCGTCGGTGACGGCGTGCTTGTCGGCGATGGCGTGCTTGTAGGTGACGGCGTGCTTGTCGGTGACGGCGTGCTTGTCGGCGACGGCGTCCTTGTGGGTGACGGCGTGCTTGTGGGTGACGGTGTTCTCGTGGGCGACAACGTCCTCTACGGTGACAATACGGCGGCAATGCGGTAAGTAGTTCGGTTTACAACGGAAAGAACGAGAGAGTCGTTAGCCGGAGAAAACGACAATGCTGAAACAGACCGATCGCAAATCAGCAAGCACGTACAAGACAGGCTTTGCCAGCCCGGCCACTCTCGACCGCAACCTTATGCTGGCTTCCCAGCTGACGAATGGCGATACAACAGAGATCCTCGAGTTTCTGGACGTTCGTCCGGTACACGCCGTTGTTATGGCAAGTCTTATCAATGACAACGGTGTGGAAAGCGAGTTTAACCGGGGCAAATTTTACGGTTACCGAGACTCCGATGGCTCGCTTGAAGGCGTCGCACTCATCGGACACTCCACTCTTGTCGAGAGCCGGTCGGAAGATGCTCTAAGGGCACTCGCTCTGCACGCCAGGTTTTCGGAAACACCGATCCACCTGATCATGTCGAGCGGAACGGTGGCCAAGCGATTTTGGGATCACCTTAGCGGTGGGGCCGCGGCACCGCGAGCGACCCGCATCGAGTCGTTGTTTGAGATCGCGTTTCCCTTCCAAGTCCAAAGCTCCAGGCTGAAGATCGAGAGAGCCGCAATGGAAGACCTGTTGCCGGTTGCCGAAGCCCAGGCCGAGATCGCCTTTGATGAAAGCGGCGTCGATCCATTGGCCCGCGACCGGGAAGGATTTATCAAAAGGGTTGCCCGCCGGATAGAACAGGGACGGGTTTTCGCGGCTTTCGAGGACGATATTATGATATTCAAGGCCGACGTCATCGCCGAGACCGAGAACGTCGCTTACCTCGAGGGCTTATGGGTTTCGCCTGAGTATCGGGGCCGAAATATCGGATCGGTCTGTCTGTCGATGCTCGCTCTCGAGCTTATCGAGCGCGTTGAGAATATTTGCCTTCTCAGCAGCGTGGGCTCTGCCGACGCTCACAAGACCTTTGTCAAAGCCGGGTTCAGGAACACGGACGAGTGCACGATCGTCTTTGTATGACTCAATAAAACGCTGGTTTTCCTGGACAAAAGGAGCTCACCCTTTTGTCTAACGCGTCGTGATCTTTTCGCCGTCTCTCAGATAGCCTTAACACCTCTTCGACCTTCTCCACTGGTATCCGACGCGGCCACCTCTTGCCCCGCCGACCGCCAAACAGCCCTTCGGACTCTACCTCCGCGTACTTCTCCTTGATCCTCCGCAGATGCCGGCAGCTTATCCCCAGATCTTGAGCCGCCTCGATCCAGCTGCGCCTCTTCGCACACCATCGCTCAAAACGGACATCTCATCCGCTGATTCAACCGGACATAATGATGTGCTAACGACAACGACCAAAATTTCTATTGACTTTGCCCTGGAAACCCTTATAATCCATAGAATTAAATAGAGTAACGTGCCGGCTTGTAATTGGCCCGAAGTCCTTGCCCGAACTGTCCCCGGGCGGCGACGGGCAGCAGGCCGGCCGGTTTTTGCTCACAATACCTGAATGAGTGCCGATGTAAACCAAAGCTATGTCGATACTCAATTCGTCCCGTCTCTCAACCCGTCGCCTCTTAAAAAGTGCAGCCCGCCGCCGAACGCTCGCGGCACTCGCTGTCACGGCTCTCATGGCAACCGCCGCGCTCTCTCTGGCCGCCGCCGCTTCGAGCGCCGCGCCGTTTGGGCTTATCGACTCGATAAAAGGGATCGTTTCTCCTACTCCATCTGCGAAGGTCGCCGCCGTCAGGCCGGGATCGCAACCTGCTCTTGACGCTACGTCGGCAGTTGCGACATCGCCGACCGACTATTTCCAAACGCAACCCGGAGGGGGAGCATGGAGTGATCCCGCTACGTGGCAGTCGTCGCCTGATAATGCGACCTGGGTACCGGCGACATTGTCGCCGACATCAGCCGCCAACGCGATCACGATAAACAATTTTGATACGGTGGTGGTTACGTCGGATGTCACGATCGATCAGACGACGGTCGGCACCGGCGCTTTCCTCAAAGTGTTTCCGGGTGTCACGCTGACTGTCAACGACGGATCGGGCACTGATCTGACGATATCGCCCAGCGCCCAACTACAGGATTACGGTCCGATAATCAACAACGGTCAGATCCAGATCGACGGGACTCTCGGCATGTTCGGAGGGTCGCTCTCGGCAGCTCCTTCGTACGGCGCGTTCTCGGTACTCTCGTATAACGGCACCAACCCCACCAACCGCGGAGCCGAGTGGACACCGGGAGCGACAACGCAGCCGGGCTATCCGACAAATGTCACGATGTTCGGGGTTGGAACCTTTAACCTTGCAAACGGAACCACGAACCAGCCCTTCCAGATATCCGGAAACCTGAACCTGCTCGGTTCGGCAAAGTTCGACATGACCGGCCTGACAAAGCCGCTGACCGTGCTCGGCAGCGTATCAAATGGCGACACGATCACGCTCTCAGACCAGGCGGGCGGTGACCTCAAGGTCGCGGGGAATTTTACAAACAACGGAACATTTAACGCCCGATCAAGGACTGTGACGCTGATCGGCTCGACTGACCAGACAATATCGGGCAACACGACCTTCTACGATCTGACCAAATCCGTCTCTTCCCCGCAGACGCTGAAATTCGCTGCCGGGAGCACGACAACCGTGACCGATTGGCTGATCGTGACCGGAACATCCGGCAATTTGTTGTCGCTTGCTTCAACCAGCCCAGGCTCACAGTGGAATCTTGTTGCTGGGACGACTATAACTGCAAACTACGTCAATGTACGGGACAGCAAGAACACCGGAACGACGATCGTGCCGAACAACGGTTCGGTCGATGGCGGGAACAATGTCGGTTGGGCGTTTCCGCATACCTTGACCGTGGCGATCTCAGGAGACGGGTCCGTTGCCAGCTCGCCTCCGGGCATCTCTTGCCCAAGCGCCTGTAGCGCGGATTTCGCTACGGACGTCAGCCTGACGGCGACGGGCTCGACAGGCAGCCACTTTGTAAACTGGACCGGCTCCGTAACAAGCACGTCCAATCCGGTCAGCGTGACGATGAGCACCGCGAAATCGGTCACCGCAAACTTTGCTATTGACCAGCACACGGTCACGTTCAACGCGAACGGCGGCGGCGGCTCGATGTCGCCACAGACGAGGAACTACAACAGTGCCGCAAACCTGACGGCAAACTCTTTTACAAGGACGGGCTACGCGTTTGCCGGTTGGAACACGCAGGCAGGCGGCGGCGGGACGAGCTATACAGACCAGGCATCTTACAACTTCACTGCGGACCTCACGCTTTACGCCCAGTGGACGATCAACAGCTACACACTGACCTATAACGGGAACGGCAGCACTGGCGGAACGCCGCCTACGGGAACGACCCAGAATTACAACACGACCATTGCCGTCGCCGGCCCGGGAAGCCTAGTCAAGGCAGGCACCACATTTGCCGGCTGGAACACCGCAGCGAACGGCAGCGGTACGCCGTACGCGCCGTCCGATACCTTTACATTTACCGCAAATACGACGCTCTACGCTCAGTGGACCGCCAATAACTACACCTTGAGCTACAACGCCAATGGCGGTACGGGCACCGATCCGGCGTCGAGCAGCGTGGCGTACAATTCGAGCACGACGACGGCCGCGAATCCTTACACGCGGACGGGCTTTGCGATGACCGGATGGAATACGGCCGCCAACGGCTCGGGCACGCACGCCAACGCTGGCGGCAGCTTTACCATGCCGGCCTCGGACACGACGCTCTATGCCGAGTGGAAGGGAACCGTCGCGTACAACGGCAACAATGCGACTGGCGGCACGGTCCCCACTGACGCCAGTAGCCCGTATTTCGCGGGCTCGACGGTCACGGTCCTCGGCGGCGGCAGCATGGTACGAAATGGCTACACATTTGCCGGCTGGAACACGCAGGCGAATGGCAACGGAGCAAATTATGCCCCTGCCTCGACGTTCACGATGAGCGGCAACCTTCTGCTATATGCGAAGTGGACGAACGTTTCGGCGCCGAATATCTTGTACACGCCGATACCGAACACGACTTCGACCACGAATCCGACGGTTGTGGTCACAGCGTCCGACCCGGACGGCATCTCGAGCATGGCGATCGTCTCAAAGGTCAACGGCGGATCTTTCAACCCGGGAGACTCCTGCACGCTTGCCACGGGAACGGCTACGAACGGCACCTGGAACTGTACGATAGCGGGAACTCTCACAAGCCCGTCTTCGATCACGTACTACGTTACAGCGACCGATAACACTGGAGCTACAGGCATCAACCCGACCGGCGGTGTGCTGGCGCCGAACCTTTACACTATCGGCAACGCCCCGGTTCCGGCCGGCACATACGACTACCTCTCACTGTCGGATGGGGCAACGCTTGGCGGCGATATTTTGGTCACCGGCACGCTCAACCTCGGCGGCACCGTTTCGACCGCCTCAAAAACACTCGAGATGGCTTGCAGCGGCGTCGTAACCGGCGCGGGCGGCTATAACTACGTCGTCGGCAACATCAAAAAGGACCTATGCGGCGCGGGGTCGTTCACGTTCCCGTCGGGGACCACGCCGAACGGTGCGCGGCCGACGATGGAAGCCGCGAGTATGTCGGATGGGCCTGCGGTTGACCAGGCTGAGTACACGCCGCTCACGATGACCGTGAATTCGGGCACCTTCCCGGCGGCGGTGACCGTTTTTGTCACGGACGCGACGATGTCCGGGCTCGATCCAACCAAGTCGGTCTCGCGCTATTGGGACGTTACGCTGACCGGCGGCCCGATCAATGCCGACATGGCGTTCACGTATCTTGGTTCGACCTTGGATATCCCGGCAACGGCGAACGAAACGGACTTTAAGGTGTACAAGAACGACGACGCGACGATCGTTGAGGTCCCAAGCACCCTAAACACCGGCACGCATACGGCGACGGTCACGGGCGTCACGAGCTTCTCCAAGTGGGGCGTCGGCATACTCGGACCTTCCGCTGCAAGTGCCGTGGTCTCGGGCCGCGTGATCACTTGGGACGGCCGCGGGATACAGAATGCGATGATCACCGCGTCCGACCTTTCCGGCCAGCCGGTGGCCACGGTCATTACGGGGCCGTTCGGCTACTACTCGGTCGGCGGTCTAGAGGTCGGCCAGACGTATGTCCTGACGGTCTCATCGAAACGCTTTCGCTTCGCCTCGCCCAGCCGCATCGTCGGGCTGGTAGACGACGTCGCGGGGTTTGATTTCGTCGCGAACCCGTAGGAGAGCATTTAACCACATAGGGCATATAGGGCACATAGAGCAAAAATAAAGATCCTCTCTATGCGGCCTTTGTGCCCTATGTGGTTAAACGAACTTGCAAGCAGGGATACTCGCGGCTCCAGTCGGCAGCTCCTGCCGATGACGATTCTCCGTTTTTCTTGTATTCTATTTAATTGAGCCTCTTTTGTACGGAGACCGTATGAGCGTAGAAGTCGTAATGCCGCAGATGGGCGAATCGATCACCGAGGGGACCGTCTCGAAATGGCTTAAGAAAGCCGGCGACAAGGTCGCAAAGGATGAGTCCATTCTCGAGATCTCGACCGATAAGGTCGATGCCGAAGTTCCCAGCCCAGGCGCAGGCACCCTGCTGGAGATCCGTCACCAGGAAGGCGAGACCGTCGAGGTCGGGACCGTTTTGGCGGTTATAGGTGAAGAAAGCGAGGCAGCGGCCGCCGCCGGAGGTGATGGGTCGTTCGCAGCGACGCAGAAAATGGAAACCACGATCCCGGAAACCGAGTTGCGGGAAATCGGTGGGACAGCGGGACAGCGGGACAATGGGACCAGTGGGACAGTGGGACAGTCGGACAACGGGACGGACGAAGCGGAAGTAGATCCGTCTTCCGGACCGCCCGTATCCGGCTCGGATTTGGAAATTGCGGCGCCATCCGCTGCCAACGAACAACGAACAACGAGCGACGAACAAGCGGTCGAGATCGTCATGCCCCAGATGGGCGAATCGATAACCGAGGGCACCGTCTCGAAATGGCTCAAGAAAGTCGGCGATAGTGTCGACAAGGACGAGGCGCTGCTTGAGATCTCGACCGACAAGGTCGACGCCGAAGTTCCTTCGCCCGCCGCAGGCAAGCTGCTTTCGATCAGCGTTAAGGAAGGTGAGACCGTCGAGGTCGGAGCGGTGTTAGCGATGGTCGGCGCCGAAGGTTCGGCTGGGGAGCCAAGTCCCGAAGCACAAGCCCCAAGATCGGAGACTCAGATCCAGAGTGGGGCAATTGAGCCGGCATCTCAAGTATCAGTCCCGGCGGTACAGCCGTCCGCGGTCAGCGATCAGCGAACGAATGGCGGCGGCAACGGATCGCGTTCGGTGGACGATCTGAGGCGTACAAAGTCGAGCCCTCTGGTTCGCAACATCGCACGCGAGCACGGCATCGATATTACGCGGATCCCGGGCTCGGGAATCAGTGGACGTGTAACGAAACACGATATTTTGTCGTTTATCGAGACTGGTGCCGCGCTACGGCCGCAGGACCTGCTCGTCAAGGGTCCCCCCGCAGTTCCTGTCGCGGCTCGGCAGACTGCGAAGTTTCAGTTTCCGACACAGCCAGCCTTTGGCACGACCGAGGATCGCATCGAGAAGATGTCGGTGATGCGAAAGAAGATCGCCGACCACATGACGCTCTCACGCCGCACGTCGGCTCATGTCACCAGCGTTTACGAGATCGACATGACGAGCGTTGCGAAATTCAGGGCGGCGAACCAGGAAGCATTCACCCAGCGGTTTGGCACCAAACTGACGTTCATGCCGTTCATATTCCAGGCAGTGACGGCCGCGATCCGCGAGCACCGCATCGTCAACTCGCAGGTGGATGGCGACCAGATCATTTACAAGGGCGACATCAATCTCGGCATGGCCGTAGCTCTCGACTGGGGGCTTATTGTTCCGGTCATCAAGAATGCAGATACGCTTGACCTCACGCAGCTTGCGGTCGCGGCCAACGACCTTGCCGACCGGGCGAGGACCAAGCGGCTCAAGCCCGATGAGGTCCAGAACGGTACGTTTACTATTACGAACCCGGGCGTTTTCGGCGGGCTGTTCGGCACTCCGATCATAAACCAACCGCAGGTCGCCATTCTCTGCGTCGGTAAGATCGAGAAACGGCCTAAGGTGATGACGTCGCCCGACGGCGACGACTACATCGCGATCAGACAAATGGCGTACTTTGCGCTGACGTACGATCATCGCATCGTCGACGGCGCCGACGCGGAGAAGTTTCTTGCCTATCTAAAGAGCTACCTCGAGGAGTTCCAGTTCTCGATCTAAGAAGTGTTTTACATTGTGAAACATTTTTGTTGTCGATTATTGCCCGTTCTTGTATAATTGAATACATAAAGTCGTAGCTGACAGGTGTATTAGTATATTCCTGACAACCTCAACCCACTTTCGGAGCGTCTATATACGATGGATGTCCCCGACTTTGTAAGTTTTGTCACAGATCAGAAGGAGACCATTATGTTTAAGAAAATTTCTGTAATTGTTTTGGCCTTATTTATCGGCGCAGCCGGAGCATTCGCTCAGAACAACCAAATGAGGAGCGCCGTAAGCGGCCAGAAGTACAAGATCAAGGGCGTAGTCGTGTCCAAAGACGACAGCTCGTTTGTAGTTCGCGACTCGACCGGAGTCGACACCAAGGTGGTCATCGCTCCCAATGCGAGTGTCAAGAGCAACGGCTTTTGGGGCGGCGATAAATATCCGGCGACATCAATCATTCGCGGTCTAAACCTCGAACTCGAGGGCGTTGGTGACAGCTCCGGCAGCGTTTCTGCCACCAAGGTCCGTTTTGACAAGAGCTCCATGGCCACCGCGACCGCGATCGACACGCGCGTAACGCCTGCTGAAGAACGGTTGACGGCCGCTGAGCAGAACGCACAGCGTATCTCAGGCCAGATCGACGAGTTGATGGCGATCTCGAACGCTGCCAAGGGCGGCGCCAAAGCCGCACAGGATACGGCTGACGCCGCTGTTGCAGGTGTCAACGCTACTAACAAGCGCATTTCGGATCTCGATGACTATGTCGTCCAGACTTCGGCAACGGTGAACTTCAAGGTCGGCAGTTCGGTGCTTTCACCGGATGCCAAGGCGTCGCTTGATCAGCTTGCGACTCAGGCCACGACGCTGAAAGGCTATGTGATCGAGGTGACCGGATTCGCTTCGTCAGAGGGCAGTACCAAGATGAACAAGGCTCTCAGTGAGCGTCGTGCGACGGCCGTTAAGGAATACCTGATCGAAACGCACAATATCCCGCTCCGCCGGATCAGCACGTCTTACGGTTTTGGTGAACTTCAGGCCGTAGCGGACAATTCGACCAGAGAGGGACGCGAGCAGAACCGCCGCGTCGAGATCAAGCTGCTTGTCAGCCGCGGCATCAATCAGAATGTCGAGGTCAAACCGGCAACAAAAGACCAGAACGAAGAGAAATAATCTCCGACTCAACGGCGGCTTGGGGTGAAGCATCATGCCGAAAGGCGGTCACCCCAAGCCATTTCTTTCGCCCAAAAACATGAAAAGCCCACGTCTCGCCTATCTTTTGCCCCTTATGTCGCTGTTACTGGCACTGGAGGCAGCGGCCCAGACCCCGACGCCGACGCCGGTAAAGGTCGATGATGACGTCATCAAGGTCGAGTCGCGCCTGGTTGTCGTGCCGGTGTCCGTGACCGATGAGTCCGGAAATCCCGTAACGGGACTGACGAACGGGGACTTTCGCGTGACCGAGGAAGGGAGAGTGCAGAAGCTCGAGTCGTTCGGGACGGCGGACCGTGTCCCGCTCGACATCGCCCTCTTATTCGACGTATCGGCGAGCACGGACAAGATGTTCAAGTTCGAGCTCGATACGGCGGCGAAATTCCTAAAAGACGTGATGAGGTCCGAGGACCGGGCAACAATTTACACGATCGGCATGCAGCCGATACAAACCCAGGGACGTGACACCGCGGACCGCTCCGTGACGAGCCTGCTGTCGCTGCAGCCGACCAAGGGAGCGACCGCCTTCTTTGATACGGTTCGCGCGGCCGCCGAATACCTGCGAAAGAACACTCCCGAAGGCAGACGCAAGGTCATCCTGGTGATCTCGGATGGCGAAGACAATTACAGCGAAGCCGTCCAAAGAGCGGGCCGCCTTACTGAGAGCAAGATCGTCGACGGGAATGGCGACCCCGATTACAAGAAACTGGGAAGCGTCATCGCGGCCGCCCAGGAAAGGACCAAGACCGCGGAGCGTGCCCGCGTCGTCCGGGCCCTGCAGGACGCAGACACGGTCTTTTATTCGATAAATCCGGGTGGAAGCTCATTCCAGCTGAACAAGATCAGCGTCTTCGGCCAGGAGAATATGCAGCGGTTCGCCGGCGACACGGGCGGAACTGCTTTCCTGCCGAAGTTCCAGCCGGTCGACACCAAGGACAACTACCAAAATGAGAACAACGCCCGGGCAAATAGCCAGGCGTTGGATCGTATCTTCAAGCAGTTGTCGAGCGAGCTGAGGGCCCAGTACCTTGTTCAGTACTACTCGGAAGCTGATTTCCCGGCTAACAAATACGTAAAGGTCGACGTCAGCGTTCAAAACCACGGAGCGGTGAAGGTCCGGGCTCGCGAGGGATATTTCGTCAAGAAATAGCGCTTACGGGATCTCACCTATCTGCGGTACTGTGCGCTTGCCGGTCTTTGGCGTCGGCGTAGCGGTCGGTGAAGGTGTCGGCCTTGCCATTACTCCCATTGTAGGAACCACAGGCGGCGTTGGAGAAGCGAACGGATTGATCAGGCGGCCTATGTTTCCCTTCTGCTTTGACGAGAACGAGGCGAAGAAAAGCCCGCTGAACAATGCGATGAACATCGAGATCGCAGCCGTCGCGAACAGCCTGGTGCGCTGCTTGACGCGTGCCCAACCGACAGGACAGTCCTGAGTGAGGACCGAACCGTCAGGTCGCCGATAGAACCGAACGCAAAGCCGGCCTTCGGACCCGTGGATGAGCGATTCGGCGGCCTCACGCGTCATTCCGGAAAGGTTGTAAACGTTGAGCCTGCATTCGCCGCAGAATCGCTTGCGGTCGTCGCCGTACATTTCGTCCCAATTCACAGTGCACGGGCTGGCTACTCTGATGTTGTTTAGCGGGCTGTCGAACCTTGTCATCGATTTACTCCGTTCAAGAAGATCTCATGAGCCTTTCGGCCTCTGTCCTCTTGAACGGAGTTTCTAGACGTTTCTTGCGGCCGCTGTCGAGTTTTTTATCGATCGGCGGTATTTGTGGGTAATAGGCCGGCGGCGGCCGACGCCGATCGCGTTTTTCGAGATGATAAGCGTCGGCGGCAGCTGCTGCCGCTTGAACTCGTTGGCGGGCGACTCGACCTTGTTGAGGACACCGTAAACGAGCTCGGCGTCATGGCCAGCAGCCACGATCTCAGCCGGCGACGCCTTTTGCTCGAAGTACATCTCAAGTATCGGGTCCATCAGATCGTACTCCGGCAGGCTGTCCTGGTCGAACTGATTGGGTGCTAGCTCGGCCGATGGCTTTTTGTCGATTATCTCGACCGGGATGATCTCGCGTCCGGCGTCGCTGTTGATCTTTCGCGCAACATTCCAAACCTCGGTCTTCAGAACATCGCCCAGCACCGCCAACCCTCCGTTGGTGTCACCGTAAAGTGTGCAATAGCCCACGGCGAGTTCACTCTTGTTTCCAGTCGAGAGCAGAAGCCTGCCTTCGGAGTTAGAGATGGCCATGAGAATCACACCGCGGATGCGCGACTGCATATTCTCCGCCGCGAGACTTTCTCCACCCTTTAGCGGTTTATGCAGGCCAAGCTGACGAAGAAGCACCTCAAAAGCGTCCGAGATAGGCTCGATACGGCCGGTGCAGCCAAGATTCTCGATCAGCTTCTGCGAGTCCCTGACGCTTCCCTCAGACGAGAATGGTGAGGGCATCATCACGCATAACAGGTTCCCTGCACCCAATGCCTCAGCAGCCAGCGCCGCTACGAGAGCTGAGTCGATACCGCCCGATAGACCCAACACTGCCTTGGTGAACCCGTTCTTTCGGGCGTAATCGCGAATACCGAGCACTAATGCCTTGCGGACCGATTCGATCGTATCGCCGGATACTTGCCGTACGTCGGGTTTGTGAACATCGAGTTCGACCGTCTCAACGAACTCCTCGAACGATGACGCCTGTAGTATGATGTCGCCCTCTTCGTCCGCTATCAGGCTAGCTCCGTCAAATATGATGCCGTCATTTCCGCCGACGAGATTGACAAATACGATCGGTTTTCGCTGCGCTTTGGCGCGGTGAGCGACCATGTCGCAGCGAAGCTTTATCTTGTCCTTGTTGTACGGGGAAGCGTTGATCGAAACAATGATGTCGGCTCCCATCGCTATGATATCGTCGGTAGGATCGCTCGTATAAAGCCGCTCCGTCCAAAATGTCTTGTCGTTCCAAAAATCTTCGCATACCACGACTCCGATCTTTGTGCCGTTGACATCGAAGACCTGCCGGTGGTCGGACGGCTGGAAATAACGCGGGTCATCGAAGACATCGTATTCGGGCAGGAGCGATTTGTCAGCAAATCCCAGCAGCCGACCGTCGTGGATCACCGCTGCGGAATTGAACAACTGGCGTCCGTTCTTATCACCCGTCGGGCGAATTGTTCCAACGATCGCAGTAAGCCCTGCTGTCGCAGCAATGATGCTCTCGAGCGGTTCAGCGGCGGTGTCGATGATATCTGCGTCCTGGAACCAGTCCTGCGACGTGTAACCGTGCGTAGCGACCTCTGGAAAGACCACAAGGTCAGAGCCGTCAGACTTTGCCTTGTCGATCGCCGAGATTATCTTCCCGGTATTGCCGGCGATATCGCCGTTAGTTGTATTGATCTGTGCGATGGTAACTTTCATGCGGTTAAAGGACCATTTCTAACTCGGTGGATGAGATCTTTTTCGATTCTGAGACCGACGAACTAGGAAGCCGGTTCGGTTGGCTCAGTCGCCTTTTTTACCATTGTTAACCGGTTCCCGCGATCGTTGTAGGTCACCTCGTCCATGATGTTGTAGATGAATAGCACCCCACGGCCTGATGTCTTGAACAGGTTCTCGGGGTCAAGCGGATCGGGAATGTTCTGTACGTCAAAGCCCTCGCCTTCGTCTTCGATGGTAAATCGGGCTTCTTTTTTCGACACGTCGGCTGCGACGCGGATCAGCTTGCCGGTATCGTATTTGTTTCCGTGTTTGATGGCGTTTACGAAAGCCTCATCGAGGGCGACGAACAAATTCGAACGCTCGGGCTTGATCACGCCGAGCTTCTCGACACGTTTCATCAGGTACTCAAGAACGATATGCATCAAGGAGATAGCGCTTGGCAGCTCGAATTCGATGTGTTCGCGAAGATCTTTGACAAAGTCTTTTTTGTCGACATACCTGATCTTGTAGTCCAGAACGGTCGCAACCATCGACTTCAATTCGTCCTCATCGAACTCATCACGGCGAAAGTTGGCAGCGCAGATCTTGAATGCCTTTACGTGCTCGCCGACGCCGCCTATGATCTTTGAGGGAAGGCAGACCTTTGCATTGCCGTTAAGCCCGATATCGGATACCGGGCCATTCACATCGAGATCTGTTATGACCAGGTCAAAGGACTCGATATCATGGATGGCAAGTGCAGCCGATCGATCTTTGGCGATCTGGACAAAGTGCCCTGTATGTACGAATACCTCCTGCAGCGAGCTTGCCAGGTCGTCGTGGTCGTCGATGATGAGGATTCGTCGCTGCATAGGCGCCCATTCCAGGCTAAACGGATTTACGATTTACCTAGCCTCGTTGTTGCAAATAATACCCTAACTTGTTAGTTATTCTCTAACTGTGCGCTTACAAAAGGATAACCGTTTCGCCTTCGCGTCTCTGTCGGCGTATTCGATAAAAGAGCGTTTCACGATCAGGCTCGCGGGGTATATTTTCTATCTTGCGATCAAAACCGTGGGCCTGTTTACGCGGTTTCACAATGGTGACTCCCTCGACCCCGCAACCGCCGTTTCCCCAATTTATGTCTACTGGCACGACCGGATGTTTCTCACTACCTATCTGCTTCGAAACCGGGGCGCATTGTTCCTCACTTCCCGAAGCTTTGACGGCGAGTATTTAGCCCGCATATTTCAAAGGTTTGGTTACGGGATAATTCGCGGCTCGTCGTCGAGCGGCGGCTCAGAAGCCCTCGCAAGTTTGGCGGAAGGGATCCACGAGGGCCGGGCCGTCTCATTGACCGTCGACGGGCCGCGGGGCCCGCGATACGAGTCGAAAGTTGGGGCGATCGTACTTGCCAAACGGACCGGTCGACCCGTCGTTCCGATCATAATCGAATCAAGGCGTTTCAAAATGATGGGTTCGTGGGACCGGCTCCAGGTTCCTTTTCCATTCTCGTCTGCCGCTGTTTTCGTGGGCGACCCGATCTATGTCTCGCCTGATGCAACTAGTGGCGAAGTCGACTCAGCACATCGCCAGATGCAGGAATCCCTGGATGCTCTTGTCGAGCAAGGTCGTCAATGGCGAGAATCACGGTGACACAATTTCGTTCGTGTCACTTCTGCTCGATAGAAAGCCCGCAGCCAGCATTATGTAGCTTATCCAGACCGCATCTGCCAGGAACAGATGCCCAAGCTGCATGACGATCGGGGCTAGAGTCAGCAGCGTCGCAGTACCGAACCCAAGCTGAACGAGCAACACGATAGAAAGCACGCCAGACCATCTTTTGACCTGTGAGTCATCGATCGATTCGCGTTTGAGCCACCCCGAAGCAAATATCAGGTAGACCGCTGTCATAACTGATATGAACGGGTGCAACGGCCGGATCCGCAAAAGAAAGTTGGATGTCGCCGAAAAATCGCTTGCCAGCCCCTCGGCCAGTGTTCCCGAAGGGAAGATCATGCTGCTCAACGCCGCGATCGAGCCGGTAATACCTACGAGAAATATGCCGATAACGCCGATCGAGAGAATGAGTCTATGTCTGCCCGGAACCGCAAAGCTGATCTGCCTACCACTTGATGGGTACCACGCCGTCAGTGTCAGGAAGGCGAGCAGAATGAACGTGTTAACAAGATGTCCTGCCATCCAGAACGGCCGAGCGGCGGTCAAATTCTCCGCCGTGTTGCCGGTCAATACAAGGCCCGCCCCGACCAGTGCTTCGGTGATCATAAATACGAAGGCCAGTGCCGCTGTCTTTCTCACGGGACTGCCTTTCGCGAATTTTCGAAATGCCCATATGACCAGACCGAGCACCGCAAAGAACGCGATCGCGCTGCTCACGCGATGCGAGTATTCGATGACCGTCTTTAGTTGCGGGGCTGAAGGCAGCATCTCGCCGTTACACGTTAGCCAGTGCTGTCCGCAGCCGTCGCCCGATTTTGACGCTCTCAGGAATACGCCCCAGAGTATCACTACGATGTTCACACCGAGCACTGTCCACGCGTAGCGGGTAAACCCGACCTGTTTTGTTTCACTCGCCATTAGCGGATAGAATATCACTTTCGCCCACCGTCAAAAATGAAGCTCCGGATCGCAGTTATCGCGATGTTATTGGCCTACGCCGCCTCAGCGCCTGCAGCAACGCCATATGTCTTTGTGCTGGGCATAGCTCAGGACGCAGGAGTGCCGCAGATGGGCTGCGACTCGCCTTTTTGCCGGCGTGCGTGGGCTGACCCGAGCTTGGTGCAGGAGGTTGCGTCGATAGCCATCGTCGATCCCGATACGGGCGATCGATGGATCCTTGATGCGACCCCCGACCTTCCGCGGCAGTTCGAGTTTCTCAAAGAGCAGACCGGTGATCGATCCAACAAGCTCAGCGGTATATTACTCACGCACGCTCATATCGGACACTATACTGGGCTCATGTACCTGGGCCGCGAGGCGATGAACACCGCCGGCGTGCCCGTTTACGCAATGCCGCGCATGAAACAGGTGCTGGAACAGAACGCTCCGTGGTCACAGCTCGTAAAGCTCGGAAACATCGACATCAGGCCGCTCGAAGACGGCCGCCGCGTGGTTCTCGGTGCACGCATCTCCGTCGAACCGTTTCTCGTTCCTCACCGGGACGAGTTCTCTGAGACCGTCGGTTTTCGGATCGTATCGGGCAAACGGTCGGTCATCTACATTCCGGACATCGATAAATGGTCTAAATGGCCCACATCGCTTGCCGACACCGTCCGCTCGGCCGATCATCTATTTCTCGACGGAACTTTCTACGCCGATGGCGAGATCAGCCGTCCGATGAGCGAAGTGCCGCATCCGTTCGTGACGGAGACGATGAAGTTATTACAGAGCCTGCCCGCAAATGAGCGGGCAAAGGTCTCGTTCATTCATTTCAACCACAGTAACCCGCTTGTCCAAGGCATCAAGTCGAGGCTCGCCGAGGTTCGAAGGCTTGGGTTCGGCGTCAGCTTTCGCGGACAGAGGATCGATCTGTGACAAAGCCCGAGCGAATAGACAAGGTGCTCGTCGACCTCGGTTTCGCGGAGTCGAGGACAAAGGCACAGGCGATGATCATGGCTGGCGTTGTCCTTGCCGACGAAAAGCGTATCGCAAAGCCGTCCGAAACGGTTTCACCCGCCACTGTCATCAGGATCAAAGGCGATGATCCCGAATCGAGGTACGTCAGCCGAGGCGGCCTCAAGCTCGAAGCCGCACTGCAACACTTTCATATCGTCCCAAACGAATATGTGTGTCTCGATGTGGGCTCGTCTACGGGAGGTTTTACGGATTGTCTCCTGAAACACGGAGCAGCCAGGGTCGTTGCCGTGGATTCGGGAACGAACCAACTCGTCTGGCAATTGCGAGCTGACCCGCGCGTCGACGTTCGAGAGAACACTAATGCGCGGTACTTGAAGCAGGAAGAGTTTGTCGAGCGTTTCGATCTGGCGGTGATGGACGTGTCATTCATCTCGGTGACCAAGGTGCTGCCGGCCGTCATTCCGCTTCTTGCACCCGAGGGAAGGATCATTGTCCTAATTAAGCCGCAGTTCGAGGTCGGACGCGGCGAAGTAGGCAAGGGTGGTATTGTCAAAGATCCGGAGAAACACGCGCGAGTCGTGGATGAGATCAACGAATTTGCACGAGCCGTCGAGCTTCAACCTGTAGGCGTGATCGAGTCGCCGCTGCTCGGCGCCGAGGGGAACAAGGAGTTTCTTGCACTCTATGAACGACTACATTGAGGCCGCGGACGGCCGTAATGAGATGCCGAAGACGCTTGTCAACGGCATCGATTTCTATTTCGAAGACGGAATGATGGTGCTTACGCGTAAGTACCTCCTCCAGCGCGGCGAGTGCTGCGGCAGCGGCTGCCGGCATTGCCCCTATGAGGATGGAACATCATCAAAGTAAATGGACCTCCATCTCCAAATCGCTGTCGTCGCTGGCCGCGGACTCGATGCCTACAGCATCGTCATAGGTCTCGATCTCTATGGTTTCGCGGACGACGGGCTGAACGATATGAGGCCGGTTGGGCTCCGCTTCGTAGGGCATGCGGCTCAGAGTTGCGAGTGTGTCAAACAGCACCTGTCGGACATCCGGATCCGCGGGCGGTTGGATCGCGTAATAGATCCATTTGCCGTCTCGTCGCGTCGACACGAGGCCGGTGTTACGAAGATAGGCAAGGTGACGCGAGACCTTTGGCTGGCTCTGGCCAAGCGAATCGGCGAGAAAGCCGACGGAAACCTCGTCATTGCTCATCAGGCCTAACAGTCTCAACCGCGTTTTGTCGGACAGCGAGAGAAAAAGGCTCTCTAACGATTCAAGCGTATTGTGTTCCATAACGGGCCTCTGCCCAGTCATATTACGCTAGACGAATATGTGATACAACCGCCGGAGCAAGATCTGACCAATGTCGTATATCATCGCATTTGACCAGGGAACGACGAGCAGCCGCTCGATCATATTTGACCGGGACGGCGCGACGATCGCCATGGCGCAGGCCGAATTCACTCAGATCTTTCCCGCGAGCGGCCTTGTCGAGCATGATCCCGAGGAGATCTGGCGAACCCAAGCGGCAACCGCCGTCGAGGCTATCCGGAACGCCAAACTCCAGCCCGGCGACATCGCGGCCGTCGGTATCACGAACCAGCGCGAGACCACCGTGATCTGGGACCGCCATACGGGCGAGCCGATCCACAACGCCATTGTTTGGCAGGACCGGAGGACGTCACAGATCTGCGATGCTGTCCGCGATCGGCATGCCGAGCTTATCCGCTCGAAGTCCGGGCTCGAGGTCGACGCGTATTTTAGCGCCAGCAAGATCAAATGGCTGCTCGACAAAGTCGCCGGTGCTCGCCGGCGGGCCGAGAACGGCGATCTGCTGTTCGGCACGATCGACACGTGGCTCATATGGCGGCTGACTGGCGGGAAAGTGCACGTAACCGACGCGAGCAATGCTTCCCGCACTATGCTCTACGATATCCACAAGCTCGAATGGGACCCTGAGCTGCTCTCCATCTTTGACGTTCCACGAGCGATCTTGCCCGAGGTCGTGTCGTCGTCCGGTATCGTCGGCGAGATCGAGACCATTCCAGAGCTTCGCGGCGTCCGGATAGCCGGGATCGCGGGCGACCAGCAGGCCGCACTGTTCGGCCAGGCCTGCTTTGATGCCGGAGCTACCAAGAACACCTACGGCACTGGCTGCTTTATGCTGCAGAACACAGGCACGCGAGCGGTACGTTCCGAGAACCGGCTGCTGACGACCGTCGGATGGCAGATCGACGGCCAGACCGAATACGCTCTAGAGGGCAGCGTCTTTATCGGCGGCGCGGTCATCCAGTGGCTTCGCGATGCTCTCGGGATCATCGACAACTCGTCCGACGTCGAGGCCCTCGCCGCGTCGGTTCCCGATAATGGCGGAGTCTATTTTGTCCCGGCATTCGCGGGTCTCGGTTCGCCGCACTGGGACCAGGATGCTCGCGGGATGATCTGCGGGCTGACCCGCGGGACCGGCCGGGCACATATAGCGAGAGCGGCGCTCGAGTCGATCGCGTTCCAAACTGCCGATCTCCTCACCGCGATGGTCGCCGATTCCGGCGTCGAGTTACACGAATTACGCGTCGACGGCGGTGCGACGGCCAACTCGCTGCTTATGCAGTTTCAGGCCGACATCCTGCAAATGCCGGTCGTCCGGTCAAAGACGGCCGAAACCACCGCTCTCGGTGCCGCCTATCTCGCCGGGTTGGGCGTCGGCTACTGGTCCTCAAAAGCCGACCTGACCGAGCACTGGCAGGCCGATCGCCGTTTCGAGCCCCAAATGCCCGCCGTCCGTGCAACGGACCTGATCGAGCAATGGCACGAGGCCGTCGCTCGGGTTCTGTCGCCAAAAACCTGAGATTCGGCCGACCGAGCATTCGAGCGTTCCTTAAGCTTGCACGATCCGCCCGAAAACGTTGCACATTCAAACCGACGTCCGCCGACACCGTCGGAACTAGACCCAAGTTATTGCTTCATTAGAGCAGACCCGAATGCTCGGCCTTGAGAACGGCCTCGAGCCTGGAGCGGGCGGATAGCTTTCTTAGTATATGCTGCACGTGGTTGTCGACGGTCGTCGGGCTTATACGAAGATCGTTAGCGATCTCCAATGATGTTTTGCTCTTTGCCACCAGTTTCAAGATCTGAGTCTCCCTTGTGGTCAAAGACGCTTCTCGGGATAGAGATCTTGTCGACGAAAACAGCGCCGCTGCTTTCGCCTGCGAGATGTTCGTCGCGCCGACCACGAAATCGCGTAATAGCTTTTCTAAGCGCTTATAAGTATCAATTGACCGCATTAAATGAACAACATAGGGCCCCGATGTCTTGGCGGGATCGAGAATGATAAGTGAGAAATTAAACCACTCCCGACCTTTTGGTGTATGGATCCGCAGATCGAAATTGTGTAGCAGATGATCCTCTCTGGCAGAACGCCGGATCACGCATTCACTCGAGCAGATCTTCCCGTCATCGTCAACTCCGCACACGACCTCGAAGCAGGGGTTACCAACTGCGTCAGCCGACTTAATGCCAAAGGCCTTGGCCGCACCCCGGTTCCACGCAGCGATCTCGCCCAACCCGTCAACCGCGAAGGCCGGATCCGATGTTCCGTCGACGATTTGAACAATCTCTCCGAGACGCATGATCAAATTCCACTGGAGAAATGATGTGTTTCGATTATTTACCCGTTTCTCGATTATTGCAATAGTTAACGAAGTTCAGAGTACACTTCGGAGTTTAGGGGCGCCGTTCGGGATAAAGGCCCAAGATTCGAATGAAATTTCAGGCAGGGACGGACGCGAACTTTTTTCAGATGCGGCAACGCCGCAATGCAATTTTTGGTTGTGAAAGCGGTTCAAGTACCTTGCTGCCGGGTCAAAATAGTACGCTTGGCGCCCCTTTGCGGGAAACTGGCACAAAGTAAATCGTGGCAAGGATAATCGCGGGGACAATGTTCATCTGATGTGAGCAGTCATCGGCCTTCATTTCGAGAGACCGAATCCGACGGATTTGACCGCTATGAAACGATGTCCTGAATGCAGGCGGGATTATTATGACGATACCCTGAGTTTCTGCCTAAATGACGGGATCGAGTTAGTATACGGCTTGTCTCCGGAAGAGCCTGCGACAGCGATCCAGTCTCAACGCGAACGTGCTGCGACCGATTTCCCGTCAAGCGAATCTCCAACCCACACACAAGTCGATACTTCGAATGACAACGCGAACCTAACAGGCAACAATCGTGATGCTTCGCCTCTGACTCCGGGCCTCGATAGGCGGCTTTTGGCTGCTTCGATCTTGCTCGCCATCATTGTCCTTGGAGGATTTCTGGGCTATAGGTATTTTGCTCCAACTCCTTCAAAGCAGATCGATTCGATCGCTGTAATGCCGTTCGTCAATGCCAGCGGCAACGCGGAAATTGAGTACTTGTCGGAGGGACTTACCGACTCCCTCATAAATAGCCTTTCGAAGCTGCCCGGTCTAGCGGTTAAAGCTCGCAGCATCGTGTTTCGTTATAAGGGCAAGGATGTACACTCACAGCAGGTCGGGTCTGAATTAACCGTGCAGGCAGTCTTGAACGGACGCATCGCTCAACATGGCGATCAACTTACAGTCAGTCTCGACCTGGTGGACACAGATACGGGAGATCAGATCTGGGGCAAGCAGTATAACCGAAAGATTTCAGAGCTTGTGTCGGTCCAAGACGAAATCGCGAGCGATATCTTACAGAAATTACGCGCCAACCTATCGCGCGATGACCGGGAAAAACTGATCAAAGGTTCAACGACGAACCCTGAGGCCTACCAACTGTATCTCAAGGGAATCAATTTGGTTTTGCGTTCCTCGAAAAAAGTAGCGCAACAAGGTCTAGATTACTTAAATCAAGCGATCGCCACTGATCCGGACTATGCACTTGCTTATAGCGGATTGGCACTTTATTACTCTCTTAGAGTGGATTCGCCCCCACATGAGTTGAAGCCGAAAGGTCGAGATGCTGCTAAGAAAGCGTTGTCGATAGACGAAACGCAGGCTGCCGCTCACGCATTTCTGGCTGTGGTCTCTTATCAATATGATTGGGACTGGGTTGCGGCGGAGCATGAGTTCAAGCGCGCGATCGAACTTGATCCAAATGATTACAGGTCGCACCTGTACTATTCATTGTTCTTGGTAACGCAAGGCCACGGAGAAGAAGCCATTG
>JBGAVC010000020.1:0-54564 GCA_044228265.1 Pyrinomonadaceae bacterium | reverse complement strand
CCAGTTCCGATCGCCCTGTCCCTCTATCGAATCAAGTGTTGGCGGCGACCTCTGAAGACATGTTTAACGAAAGATCTACTTAGATAGACGACGGCGCGAAGGCCGACCATCGAAGTTATTGTAAGCAGGATGAAAACAATTGAGCCGGATACGACCTTCCCGAGCATCATTGGGTAAAGTAACCATAAGTATTCCGGAATCGAAATGGATGTGTTGGGGTTCCAACTCTGGACAGGAAATAGAATAACACCGATTTCGAGCGACAGAATGACCGAACCGACGGTTCCTAGCCAAATATAACTCGGTATGCGATTAAATTTTCTAGACGCGATCCAGGAAAAGAAAAAGGCTAAAACATACGAAAAACATCCTAAAAAGGTGGCCCACGCAATTAACTCTGGATGACTTCCGTCGCTATCCGCTTCCGTCTGCAAGAGGTTTTCAACAACTCCGCCGAGACTCATACATACGAGCAGATCGAATAGCCAATGATTTCGGTTCAGTACAAATTCCTTCACGCAGAGTGTCCGACCAATCGTCGTTTGACATATCGATCGTAGCACTCTTTCCCAGGACGGGCGGAGGGTTTATTCTTCCGGCATACGGAGCGCGGCCGCAGTCGGCCAGATCCGACAACACGTCCGCTCCACATTTCGATCGCAGCGCTGTTTTCCGATGCCGGCGGCAGGTTTATTTGAGCTACAATTTGTCGCACCTTTCTTTGTTCCACGATTCCACGGGCCAGCTATAGCGACGCGAAACGAGTCCTCGCGTATTAGGTAACGCCTGGCGGCGATCAGCTCTTAGAATTTTCGACTGAAATACTGTATCTTCTTTATTTGTCGTTACGGCGTTAGCCTGCATCGACGCCTCTGACGTTATTCCCGAGTTCTTACGATTTTGCGCAAATACTTAAAATTCATAGTTCTCGTCCTGCTGGCGGTCTTTATCTTCTGGTTTTTCTTCCGGAATCTTGATTGGGCGCAGGTGGCGGTGAGCCTTCGCGAGGCCAATCCGTGGTATCTGGCAGCGGCGACGGTCGTGATATCGGTCGGATACATGCTGCGGGCGATCCGCTGGCAGGTGTTGCTGGAGCCGATCACGAAATCGAATTTGAAAGAACTATTTGCAACCACGACGGTCGGATTTGCGGCCATCTTCTTTGTCGGACGAACGGGCGAGATCGTGAGGCCGATGTGGCTGCCGATGCGTGACCGACGCGTCAAACCGTCGGCCGCGCTTGTTACGATCTTTGTCGAGCGAGTGTTCGATCTGGCATCGCTGATCTGCTTCTTCTCGATCGGTTTGATCTGGTTCAAGTCACGTCCGGGCCACGAAGCTGAATTTGCGTCGATCAAGCTTGCCGGCAATATTTTGCTTGCGTGTGCCTTTGCCGGCGTCGTCGGCCTGGTCGTCTATCACCGATATTCGCCGCCGATAATAGAGTTTTTCGAACGCCTCACGGACAAGAGATTTATTCCCAGGCGAATTCGCGGACTCTTTCTGAGCCTGATGCGCCAGATGGCGACGTCGCTCAACATCCTGAAGAGTGCTACGGAGATATTCTGGGCGAGTTTCTGGACCACGGCTCTCTGGGTATCGATCCTGATCCCTACCTGGCTTGTGCTGCTCGCGTTCGGGCTCCAACTTAGCTTCCTGGACGCGGTATTTGTGATGGGTGTCGCGTCGATGGGATCGCTGGTGCCGACGCCCGGCGGTGCCGCTGGAGCGTTTCACGCAGCCACAGCCGGAAGTCTGATATTTCTGAACGTCGATCGCGACCAGGCTCTTGCGGTTTCGATCGTAATGCATCTTGTCTATTTCGCGCCGGCACTGGTGTTCGGGTTATATTATCTGTTCCATGGTGATATAAGTATTGGACGGTTCCGGAGTCTGCTTTCGAGTGAGAACGCCGAGCGAGAGATCGAGACGGATTCGCCGGACTTCGTGCCGGAGGGATGAGAGTGGAAAGTGATTAGTGGTGAGTGGTGAGTGATTAGCGAGCGGAGAACCCCGAGTCGCCTGCTTAACGATTCACTGTTCACTATTCACTATTCACTATTCACTATTCACTGAAGTTATGCGTTGCCCGTATTGTGCACATATAGAAGACAAGGTCGTCGACTCGCGTGAGGCCAAGGATGGCGATTCGATCCGTCGCCGGCGTGAATGCCTGAACTGCGGGCGGCGATTTACGTCATACGAACGGATCGACGAGATCCCGTATATGGTCGTTAAGAAAGACGGCACACGGGAGAGCTTTGATCGAAACAAGGTGCTCGCGGGCCTGCTCAGGGCGTGCGAGAAACGACCGATCTCGACAGTACAGCTCGAGAACATCGTCGACGAGGTCGAAAAGAACGTTCAGGATTCGCTCGATCGCGAGCTCCCAACGACCGAGATCGGCAAGATCATTATGCGCAGGCTCAAAACGCTGGACAAAGTCGCCTACGTACGGTTCGCCAGCGTCTATCTTGAGTTCGCCGACGTCTCCGAATTCATGGCCGAGCTCAAGCTGCTTGTAGGCTCGCGGTCGCTCTCGCGTACGGCTGCCACTAAAAAGAAGAAGAAAAAATGACCCTCTAGAGACGGCTTGCGTCCTGCTTGCCATCTCGTACTCTCCCGGTTCCCCGGTTGCAGGCATCTTTGCCCTTTCTGCCCCATTTCCCTAACATAGTTCATATATGGAAGAGATCGATGAGTTCCCGGTGGCCCTTGCCGAGGCCGAAATAACGGAACCGATGATGCAGATCCCGTCGGAACTGCCGGTGCTTCCCCTCAGGGACATCGTTATTTACCCGTTTATGATCGTGCCGCTGTTCGTCTCGCGAGACCGGTCAATAAGGGCGGTCGAAGAAGCTCTGGCCGAGAACCGGATGATCCTGCTCGTTTCGCAAAAAGACGTAAACAAAGAGGAGCCCGAACAGGACGACCTCTACGTGATGGGCACCGTCGCTATCATCATGCGGATGCTCAAGCTGCCGGACGGCCGGATCCGCATCCTCATCCAGGGTTTGTCCCGATGCGTGGTCGATAAGGTTTACGGCAAAGGCGAGTACGTCAAAGCGAATGTGACTCCGATCTCGGAACCGCTTGCACCAGAGAATTCGCTGGAGGTAGAGGCTCTTGTCCGCAATGTACGCGGCTCGATGGAGAGGGCCGCAAGTTTGGGTAAGAATATCTCGCCCGAGGTGCTCGCGATCATTGCCAATCTCGAGGACGCCGGACGCCTCGCCGATCTGTCGGCGTCTAATCTTGAACTCAAGGTCGACGACGCGCAGAGCATTCTCGACATCGCTGATCCGGTGCCGCGCCTGCGTCGCGTGAACGACCTGCTTAGCAAGGAGATCGACGTTCTGACCGTGCAACAGGAGATAAATACGCAGGCGCGGGCCGACATCGACCGCTCGCAGCGTGAATATTTCCTACGGCAGCAGCTCAAGGCTATCCAGGCCGAGCTTGGCGAAGGCAACGAACTTTACGAAGAGATCGAGTTGTACCGCGACAAGATCCTAAAGGCCAAAATGCCCGAGAACGCAGAAGAAGAGTCTTTGCGTCAACTCAAAAAGCTCGAGCGGATGCACCCCGACACGGCCGAGACGGCGACGCTCCGAAATTGGCTCGACGTGATGACCGAACTGCCGTGGTCGATCGCTTCGGACGATAATCTCAATCTGAAAAAGGCCGAGCGTATACTTGACGAGGACCATTACGGCCTTGAGCGCGTAAAAGAACGGATAATCGAGGCCCTTGCGGTAAGAAAGCTGCGTGAAAAGCCAAAGGGCTCGATCCTGTGTCTCGTCGGGCCTCCGGGCGTCGGCAAGACGAGCCTGGGCCGCTCCGTCGCAAGAGCTCTCAATCGAAAATTTGTCCGTCTCAGCCTCGGCGGCCTGCACGACGAGGCCGAGATCCGCGGGCACCGGCGAACTTATGTCGGTGCGATGCCCGGCCGCATCATGCAGGCGATACAGCAAGCGGGGACCAACAATCCGCTCATCATGCTCGATGAGATCGACAAGGTCGGGGCCGATTTTCGCGGCGACCCGAGCTCCGCGCTTCTCGAGGTGCTCGATCCAGAACAGAACTTTGCCTTTCGCGACAACTATCTCGGCATAACGTTCGACCTCTCGAACGTCATGTTCATGACGACCGCGAATATGCTCGATACCATCCAGCCGGCATTGCGCGACCGGATGGAGATCATCACGCTTTCAGGCTATACCGAGGAAGAAAAGATCGAGATCGCACGCCGTCACTTGATACCGAAACAGATCGAAGAGAACGGACTCGAGCGCGGCGATGTCAAATTCGACAAACGCGCCGTCGCACGGATCGTCGGCGAATACACACAAGAGGCCGGCCTCAGACAGCTCGAACGGGAAATAGGCAAGATCTGCCGCAAGGTCGCCCGTTCAAAGGCGGAACTCGAGGAGAAATTCACGCCGCTGCGCGTGATGCCCGAAAACCTCGCCGGATACCTGCGTGCGCCCAAGATCTTTAGCGAAGGGGCACTCAAAAAGGATCAGATCGGCATCGTTACGGGACTTGCCTGGACAGCGGTCGGCGGAGACATACTGTTCATCGAGGCTTTGAAGACCAAGGGTAAAGGCAAACTACAGCTTACGGGCCAACTTGGCGAGGTCATGCAGGAATCCGCCCAGGCTGCATTTTCGTTCGCGAAAGCCAGGTCCAAGGAGTTAGGGATACCGGACGACGTGCTCGAAAACTTCGACATCCACATTCACCTGCCGGAAGGGGCGATCCCGAAGGATGGCCCTTCGGCCGGCATTACGATGGCGACGGCCCTGGTCTCGGTCCTCGCCCAGCGTCCGGTGAGAAAGGATGTCGCCATGACCGGCGAGATCACACTTCGCGGCAACGTGCTGCCGATCGGCGGCGTCAAAGAAAAACTGCTGGCAGCACGACGAGCGAAGATCAAGACCGTTATCCTGCCCGAACCCAATAGACGTGACCTCGAAGACCTGCCTCGGGAAGTTCTTGACGATTTGACGTTTATATTTGTTGATAACGTGCGGCAGGTTTTTGATGCCTCGCTTCGAGAGAGCATCGTGCCAAAGCCTAAAGCCAAGGAAAAAGCTGCCCGGGCCGTTTGAAAAACAAAAGATCGAGGAGACTGTGACCCGGGTCACATCCATGAGGCGCGGAACCTATTACTTTGACAAATAGTATTGATAATTGATATTTTTGTATGATACGTTGCCGCGTATTCCCTATGGGTGCGCTGGCATCGGGAACTTATTCGAACCTAAAGCGTTTTAATCAGTTAATAGTGCGTTAACAGTATTCGCCCTAACCCCGAGAATTTGTAGGAGTATAGACGAACTTAATGAAATTAACCGTTATCAGGTCCTTAATATTCACAGCTGCCCTATTTGCGGTCCTTACGTCGCAGTCAATCGCCCAGATCACAAGTTCGAAATCAAATGACGACACTCGTACACCCGAGATCGCTAAAGCGCAGGATGCCGTAAATGCCGTGCTTGCCGAGTCGGGCAAATCGTTCCGCGACGGCCTTACTGCATATGTTGACAACCGCCGGTCCGAGGCCGGTTCGAGGTTTAACAAGGCTGTCGAGGTTTTCCTCTATTCAACCCTCAATATCCAGAAGGACCAGCGTCTGCAGGCCTGCTACAACCAGTTGGTCGAAACGGTCTATCGTATCGAGTTTCCCTCGGATACCCAGGTTCCTCAGGTGCGCAGCTTAGCGGCCACCTGCGGTTGGACTATCGAGAATGCTTTGTCCGACGGGGTCGCAAAGCTGGCACGCCCCGCGGCGAATGTAACGCCGGGCGAGGAAACCGCACAGACCCAGGCTTCGAAGGCTACGGACTCGCGTTCGGGTTTCAACACTCAGCAGTTCGAGCCCTCGCCGCTTGACGAGCTTGGGAGACTCGAGCTCACGGTGGACGAACAACAGGTCGAGAACAATCCCGTAGCTCAGCAGCAATACCAGTACATCCAGTACGCAGTCGCGAACAAATCGCTCGGGTTCACTTTCCAGGTCCACCCGATGATCCAGCAGTTCATCAACTATTACCGTGGACGCGGACGCACGACCATGGAGGTCGGACTCTACCGGTCTGGTATGTTCATGATGATGGCCCGCCGGATATTCCGCGAAGAAGGCGTGCCGGAGAATATGGCGTGGCTCGGGCAGGTCGAAAGCGCCTGGAAACCTGGTGCTTTGTCCTCGGCAGCCGCGTCCGGTCTGTGGCAGTTTATTCCAGGCACCGGATCCCGATTCGGGCTCCAGAGGACGGCGTATGTCGACGAGCGAAACAGTTTTGACGAAGCGACGCACGCGTCGGCTCGCTATCTGAAATTCCTTGCGAACCGCTACCATGGCAACTGGGAATTAGCGATGGCCGCCTACAACTCGGGCGAAGGAAATGTCGACCGTGCGGTTCGCCGTGCCGGCAGCGAAAATTTCTGGCTGGCGTTCCCGTACCTGCCGCAGGAAACTCGCAACTACGTTCCAAATATTCTCGCTACGATCCTGATCGCCAATAACCCAAACCAGTACGGCTTCGGACATATCCGCCCGGCGCCGATGCTAAAGTACGACCGTATTCGTGTACCTGCGTCGACCAATCTGACTCTGCTGGCTCAGGCTTCCGACACGAACGTCCAGTATCTGCGATACCTGAACCCTCACCTGCGCAGCAATATAACGCCGCCTGTGCCGTATGTCATCAATGTTCCGTCCGGAAAGGCGAATGAAGTCGTTGCCCTCTTCAAACGCATCCCGGCTTCGAAGATCAGCACCACCAACCTTGCTAATTCGTCCGCCGGAGAGACCTGGCAGACGATCGCAAACCGAACCGGCGTTGCCGTCGCAGAGCTGATGGCGGCCAATCCGGGAATGACGACGCCGAAAGGCAAGGTGTTTGTGCCGGTCAGTGGAAACAAGGTCAATACGATAGTCTATTCGCGTCCTACGGCCGTGTCTTCGGCTCCGACGGCCGGTAGCCTTCGCGTAGTCAAAGCGAGGGCCGGCGAAACTGTGGCAAAGGTCGCTGAACGCAACGGCGCGGATGCTGTCGAGACCGCAAAGCTCAATGGGTTGCTTCCGAACTCGGTCCTATTTGCCGGACGCGAGATCAAACTTCCTACCAAATAGCCGACATTTGTGAGAGTGCCGGGCCGGGGCCGTTCATCGTGCCCCGGCTTTTTTTTGTTCTTGATCGGCTCTTGACAAACGATTCTATTGTAACTATACTTGTTACAGATATGGCAGCAAACAGCCAATTTGCTATGGCGGTACACATTCTGACGATGCTCGCGTCATCGCATGACGAGAACGTCAAATCGGAATGTATCGCTGCCAGCGTAAACACCAATCCGGTCGTGATCCGCCGGTTGCTCGGCCAGCTTGCCCAGGCAAAGCTCGTGACATCTCAGACGGGAGCTTTCGGCGGGACGCGGCTCGCTCGGTCGCCTGAGGAGATTAGTCTTTGTGAGATCTACAAGGCTGTGTCGTGCGGAGAAGTGTTTGCACTCCACTCCAAAACGCCTAGCCAGGATTGTCCGATCGGAAAGAACATCGAATCCGTTCTGTGCAACCTTCAGAAAGAGATCGACAAAAGCGTGGGTGAAAAGCTCGGGCAGTACAAACTCAGCAACGTGATCGAGATGGTCGAGGGAGTTTACGCGTAAAAAAATTTTGAAATGATCTGTATCAATAACAGTTACAATTCGGCCTGTTGCCGAGACCATAGAGGGTCAACTAACAGGTTGGAAACCAAGGGGGAAACGATGACGGCGCTATTTATAAACTGGACGCCCAGAGCGGTCGATCTGCTGAAACTGATCGTCCGCGTATTGGGCCTTTGAATTCACTCGGGGCCGAAACCTCGGAGGTGACCATTGTGAAGGAATACTTAGATAAAGCGCTTACTTTCGATGAATATCTGGGCCTGATCGACGGCCTGCTTCTTGATCACAAGACGACAGGGCCCGACCAGTCCGAGGCGCTGTACAATTATGCTGTCCTCAACCGTCAAAGGATGAAGAGGCTGGCGAAGGTGATAGATCTCGAGCCGGAGACGCGATCTGCGATCGCCGCGCTCGATGTCGACTGGACATGGCTGACGATCACAGAGGGCTGGTGCGGCGACGCGGCGCAGAACATACCCGTCATAGAGAAGGTAGCAGCGGCTAATCCGGGCATCAGAACACTTTACGTTTTGCGGGACCAAAACCTCGCCTTGATGGACCAATACCTGACGAACGGAGCCCGGTCGATACCGCTGCTGATCGCGATCGACAACCGAACGGGCGATATCCTAGGGACTTGGGGTTCGCGGCCTGCTGCCGGACAGAAATATTTTCTCGAGCTAAAATTGCAGGGAATGCAAAAGCCCGAGATCAACGAGAAGATGCAGCGATGGTACAACGAGGATCGCGGGCGATCGCTCCAAGGCGAGTTCGTGTCGCTGGCCGACAGCTGGTCCGCCCGCGAACGTGCATCAACAGCAGCGGCGGCGTGACCTGCTTTTAGAGAAAGCAGGTCGCCCGTTTTACAATAGCAGTACACGGGAGCCCGGATCAGCACTGGTCCGCCGAGAGCCGATATGAAAGCATACGAGGTCCATGAGTTCGGGATCGATGAACTCAGGCTTGTAGAGAGCGACGTACCCAAACCCGGTCCACACGAAGTCGTCATCAAGATGCGGGCGGCCTCGCTCAATTATCGCGACCTTATGGTCGTCAAGGGAACTTATAACCCGCGTATGAAGCGTCCGGCCGTTCCGTTCTCGGACGGGGCAGGCGAGGTGGTTGAGGTTGGCGACCGGGTCACCCGATTTAAGGCGGGCGATCGGGCGATGCCGATATTCGTCCAGCGCTGGATCGATGGGGGATCTACAGACGAGACCAGGCGAACCGCGCTCGGGGCGGGAGCTCATTGGGACGGGGTACTTCGGGAATATGCGGTTTTCAACGAGGAAGGCCTTGTCGCCGTTCCAGAGCACCTCTCCTACGAAGAGGCCTCGACGCTGCCCTGCGCGGCCGTGACGGCCTGGCACGCATTGGTCGGATCTGGTCGCCTAAAGGCCGGCGACACGGTCCTGACGCTTGGCTCGGGCGGTGTTTCGATCTTTGCCATCCAGATCGCGGCAATGTTCGGAGCGCGGGTCATCGCGACCTCGAGCAGCGGCGAAAAGCTGGAGCGGCTGCGGGACCTCGGCGCCACCGATCTGATCAACTATCGCGAACGCGAGGACTGGAACGTCGCGGTGATGGAATTGACCTCGAATCGCGGCGCGGATCATGTCGTCGAGGTCGGCGGAGGCGGTACGCTCTCGAGATCGATACTTTCCGCCCGCGTCGGCGGACACGTGGCCATGATCGGGGCTTTGACAAGGGCAAGCGACTTCGATCCGGTGCCTGCATTTATGAGATCTATCCGGCTGCAGGGGATCTTCGTTGGCTCGCGGCGCATGTTCGAAGACATGAACAGGGCGATCGCCAAGAATGGCATAAGACCGGTCATAGACCGAGTTTTTGCCTTTGACGAAGCTCGCGACGCTCTAAGGCACATGGAAAGCGGCACACACTTTGGGAAGATCGTCGTTACGATCTGAATTAACACCATGCTGACGAAAAGATCGGCGGCAGGACAAAAGGAGATGGGATCATGAAAATAGGCATTATTGGAGCGGGACACATAGGGGCGAACGCCGCAAGGTTGTTCGTCAAGGCCGGACACGAGGTTGCGATCGCAAACTCGCGAGGAGGCGATTCGCTGAACGACCTGATCGAGGAGCTTGGAGACAATGCCGAAAGCGCGAGTGTCACGGAAGCAGTAGATTTTGGCGATATTGTTTTCATCTCGATCCCTTTCGGCAAGTACACGGAAATTCCGCCGCAGGGGTTCGAAGGCAAGATCGTTATCGACTCGAATAACTACTACCCGGATCGCGACGGGCATTTTCCCGAGCTTGATGACGAGTCGACGACATCAAGCGAACTGCTGGCAAAGCATCTCGCGGGCGCACGCGTCGTGAAGGCGTTCAACACCATATACTTTGAGCATTTGCGGACTCAAGGCGACCGGGGACTTCCACTCGAAGAGCGTCGGGCGATATTCATTGCCGGCGACGATTCTGAGGCCAAAGAGATCGTGGCGAATCTCATCGAGGAGATCGGGTTCGCAGCCGTTGACACTGGGTTTCTATCCTCTGGCGGGCGATCGCAGCAACCGGGCACGGCGGTATATAACAAAACGCTGACAGCGATGGAAGCGGCAAAGGCCCTCAGCGCGTCGGCTTGAACAATGGTCCAACCAAATGGACCGGCTCGGAAACGAATATCCGTGAGTTGACAATTGTAACTGTTAGAGTTACAATAGTCCCATGATCCAGCCGCGCCGGGCAACGTGTCTAAGCCGATTTTGATGAACGGGCCGCGGCTAAGCTATAATCTCGCTCAGAAAAATTTTGGAGATGAAAATGGGAAATTTTGCTAAACAGATAACCGACAACAACTTTCAGACCGACGTCCTCGATTCGGACAAACCGGTGCTTGTCGATTTTTGGGCCGAATGGTGCGGCCCGTGTCGTATGATCGCCCCGTCGGTCGAGGCGGTGGCCGAGCAGTACGCCGGCAAGGCGGGCGTGTTCAAAATGAACGTTGATGAGAACCTCAACGTGCCGAACCAATACGGGATTCGCGGTATTCCGACGCTGATATTGTTCAAGGGCGGTCAGGAACAGGAACGGATCGTCGGAGCGGTCTCGCGCGAAGCGATCGCTAAGGTCGTTGAGAAGTACGTTTAGGATCGCGGCCGTTGCGGCCGCATTGATACAAAAATAAGGCTGCTCGAAAAATAAGGCTGTTCGGAAGGCAAGATCCGAACAGCCTTTTCTAGTTTGGAGTGAGAAATCCAAAAAGCGGTCATTCACTCTCGACTCACCGCTTTTCAAATGACAGACTACGGATGATAAGCGGCCGGGATCGGCTGGTCGCCTGCTATACCACCGAAGTTTCCAACGGTAAAGCCCGTCGTTGACCTGTTCTCGTACCAGACACCGCTCCTGTAAACAGCCTGATCGAAGATACCGTCGCCGTCATAGTCGCCGGGGACGGCAATATCACCCGTCGTGCCAAACTGGAGATATGTCGTCCCAAGGTCCGAACTCCTGCGAATATACCAAGTCGAGTTGGTCGGCCGAAATACTGCTACGTCGTCCTTGCCGTCGCCGTCATAATCACCGGGTACAAGCGTATCGCCGACCTGGCCCCACGGGAAGCCGAAGAACTGCACTGAAGGTACTCCAGTCGCATTGGCGAAATACCAAAAGGTGTTCGACGGCCGGAAAGCGACCAGATCCATTTTACCGTCGCCGTCAAAGTCCATCGTAAGCGGTATATCGTTCGGTAAACCAAACTGAAGTGATTGGATCGCCCCGGTTTGCGTGTTGAATATCCACCAGATAGAGCCAGTCGGCCTGTAAACCGCGATCTCGGCCTTTCCGTCCCCGTCATAATCCGCCGGCTCTGGAACATCCCCGGTCGTGCCGAAAGGGTAAGAACTTATTGTCCCCGTATTGCTGTTCAAGATGTAGAAAAACGATTGGCTCCCGGGCCTGTATACGGCAACATCGGCCCTTCCGTCTCCGTCAAAGTCTTGGGGAACAATGGTATCGGTTGACAAGCCCCAGGGCACGGTCGTGCTGGCGGCGGTGGATTTATTCAGATACCAATTGCCTTCAGATGGACGGAAGACAGCCAGATCGGTCTTGCCATCGGCGTCAAAATCACCGATATGCCTCACCGCTGACGCCTGCAAACCAGCCCAGCTTGTGGCGACCCTTATGCCATCGATGGTGAGCACGGGCCCGCTCGACGCGCCTCCCTGACGTATTGCGATGGCACGAATGTCAGCGACGTCGGCATCAGTACCGACAACCGCGGACACAGTCGGCGCCGGCTCGCTGCCGGGAAGCGTCGGATTTACAAACAAATCGGCCGTGTCATTGGTCGCGCCCGGCACCATGGTGTATTTGATCACAACAAGATAGGTCGTCCCGGGCGAGTAGTTAAACCCTGTGTACGTGGCGTTTGTCGTCGAGCTCTTCTGAATACCGAATGCGAAGTTTGACGAGGCGGCATCCTTCTTAATAAATAGGCGAGCTTTGAACAGCGTGAATCCGGAGCCTTCCAGAAAATGGAAGAAGTAATCGCCCGTAGTGGTCGCCGAAGTGACGTTAACCATGGCAGCAGCGTAAACACTCCCTGAAGTAAGAACATTGAATTGCCTGTTTATGTCCTCGCCGGTTGCCGCGACCGCCACCGCGTTGCCGATCCCTGACGAAGAATAACCACTATAGGTCAGGCCCGGCGAAACGACGTTCTCCTCGTTCGTCGGTGTCCCGCTGTGGGCCGACCAATTCGCGTCCTTGAGAATTGTCCCGACCGGAGCGGTAAAATCATCAACCAGCAAGGCATGATCGGCGACCGACTCCGGGCGATTGCTGGTTTCGGCTCCGGTCTTTACAGCTTCCGCGGACGCGGCTCCGATATAGATCATCCCGGCAAACAACGCCGTGATAAAGATAACGCCAAGTATGGATCTTCTTTTCATATATTCTCCTCGAAAAAATAGAGTTTTCGCTCCGCTCTGTCGCCCGACAACAAACGCGTTCGACATCCAAACGGGACACCGCAGCGAGTTCTGCAAAGTTTACTTTCCGAAATCATAACACAAAAGAGACAAATAGCTACACGATAATAAGCTGGGCGACCCCTAAAAGTTGGTAATATGTTTGATACAATACGCTTGAACCTCTGAGAGGCACCTTGTGTGACTGGTCGTATCGCGTTTTTGTTGCTGTTGAGTTGTGCTGTCGCAGCGATGGGCGCCTATTCGCAGACGAAGCCGACTCCGGAAAAAGACGACGTCATTCGTGTCGATACGCAGCTCGTCGACGTTCCGCTGTCTGTGATGTCGTCGGCTGGCCGGCCCGTCCGCGATCTCAAGATCTCCAATTTTGTCGTCTACGAAGACGACAAGCTTCAAAAGATCGAGAATTTCTCGACATCCGCGGCGCCCTTCGAGGTGGCTCTGGTCCTCGATACTTCCGGGTCGACCCGTTCCGACCTGCAGCTGATAAAAAAGGCAGCTCTGGAATTCATCACATCGCTTCGAGCGGGTGATCGCGTGTCGATATCCGCATTCGACACCGAACGGATCGATGGCCGGACAGTGGCTCTAAGCCGCGTTCTGGCGCCTTTGACCGATGACCGCGGCGTACTGGCCGCTGCCATCGAACAGGCCCGGACGAGCTTTGGGACGCCGTACTACGATTCGCTCCTGCAGGTTGCGGATATGGTATTTCGCGATCCGCCCAAAGGTCAGTTTCGCGGCCGCCGGGCGATAGTCGCGTTGACGGACGGCGTCGATTCGACAAGCCGGGCCGAATTTGACGAGGTGCGCGACCGTCTCGAAAAAATGGGAATAGTGTGTTTTTTTGTCGACGTAGATACGCGTGACTTTTTTGAATCGGGACTGCTCGGTGACTGCCGCAGCGCGACCCAGTTTTCGCCGGCGCAGATCAGGAAGTATTACCGAAGCATTGGGGCGAAGTCGAACACGGAAAAGGCGGTCACGTTCTGCCAGCTCGGCGATTTTGAACGCCTTGCGATCAGCAAACGCCTGTACGAGATCGCTGACCGGGAAATGTCCGACCTGGCCAAGAGCTCGGGCGGCCGCGTATTCCCGGTCGCGGACCTGAACGAGGCCCGCAGTGCTTTCCGAAGCGTGGCCGACGAAATAGGCACACAATTTACGATCGGCTATTATCCGACGAACGAGAAACGCGACGGCTCGTACCGCAAGATCAAGGTCGAGATCAAGGGCTTACCTCCCGGGACGCAGGTCCGCGCCCGCGAAGGCTACACTGCCCCATCAAATTAAGAACCCGCCACGAATACATGAAATGTGAAAGGGTAATATTCGTGTAATTTGTGCAATTCGTGGCAAAATCATCATATGGGAACAAGATTTGGACGAATTTGTTTGATGGTCCTCGACAGCGCCGGCATCGGCGAGATGCCGGACGCCGCAAGCTGGGGCGACGCCGGAGCTGACACGCTTGGGCACATTTTGGAATCGCGCAAGGTCGATATTCCTAATCTCCAGGCGATGGGCCTCGGCAATATCACGCCGCTCAAAGGGCTCGCACCCGCGGCCCGCCCGACCGGATCGTTCGGGAAATGCACGCTCAAGTCCGACGGCAAGGACACGACGACCGGACATTGGGAAATGGCCGGCATCATTCTCGAAAAAGGCTTCCCAAAATTTCCCGACGGCTTTCCGCCGCGGATAATCGACGCGTTCGTAAGTCAGGCCAAAGTTCCAGGCATTCTGGGCAATATTCCCGCTAGCGGGACCGAGATCATCAAGCAGCTTGGCGAGGAGCACGTGCGGACCGGCAAGCCGATCGTCTACACGTCAGCCGACTCGGTGTTTCAGATCGCCGCGCACGAGGAAGTAATTCCCGTGGACAGGCTCTATGAGATCTGCGAGATCGCAAGAAAGATACTTGACGGCGACGACACCGTGGCTCGAGTGATCGCCAGGCCGTTCCTTGGCCATACGGCGGCAGATTTCAAACGAACGGAGAATCGCCACGATTACGCGGTGCCACCGCCTGGTGGCAATCTTTTACCGAAGCTGAAAGGCGCCGGCCTCGACGTTGTCTGCATCGGCAAGATCGCCTCGATCTACGATTCGATCGGCGTGACTGAGGACCTGACCGCCAAGAACAACGAACAGACGGTCGATCAGACGATCAACGCCCTGAATGCTGATTCGCGCGGCCTGATATTCAGCAATCTGGTCGATTTCGACATGCTCTACGGCCACCGCCGCGATACGGAAGGCTACGCGAAGGCCCTAGAGCGTTTCGATACGCGTTTGCCTGAGATCATCGAAGCGATGCGACCCGATGACCTGCTTATAATGACCGCTGATCACGGGAACGACCCGACCTACCGAGGTTCCGATCACACGCGTGAATACGTGCCTCTGATCGTGTACGGTAAATCGGCGAAAGGAGGCGTAAACCTCTCCACCCGACAGTCTTTATCAGACATTGGACAGACGATCGCGGAGAATTACGGATTGGTAATTGAGGATGGAGTTAGCTTTCTGCACGAGTTGAGCTAATTTTTCGGAGAATTCGCGAAGGGAAATGCCCGCTCATCTCGAGTAAGCTATTCAAGGATCACTACAGAGCATCCTTAATTCTTGGAATACCGCGGCGTTGGTCCACGGCGAAAATCCCGATTTCGCGCAGCGACTTGAAGCCATTTTCTGGATCGTATTTACGACGCGAGTTCCTATGAAGGATCTTTCGCAATCTAATACTATCGACGCGGAAAACTTCCATTTCATAGTGATGGTATTCATAATGACCACCCTCGTCCCAGTTGAAATTCCAAACAGCCAAACCGTAACCAAACCTTTTGTTTAGGTAACCCAGATAATAGCCTCCTTGGATGTTCGCAAATAGTGGCTTCGAGTTAAGCCGACGAATTCTACCACCCACCTCGCAAAAAACCGTTAGGAAGAACGCATCGTCCGAGCCTCCGTGGTAAAGTCCGACTGACATTACCATCGGGCTTGAAAATCCGACCGACCGGATGATCCGAAACCTTAGATCGGGTTGGGTCAGCGGTGAATCCTTCTCCGGGATTAGCCAACGCTCGGTGTCCTCAATGGAACTACGAAGCAACACTTTCTTGGTTTTCTTTGAGATGAAAACCATCTGAGGAAACCTACCGACTTCTTCGCGCGCCTGAACGATGACATCACCAGCCGTCGGGAATCGCACTGTTCTTGATTGAACCACCGTTGGTGCGGAGAAGCCGCTCGTGGTGAACAACAAAAAGAGGTTACTTAGAAGAAAACACTTAGAAAACATAACCGATGGCTCGGTGCAACCGTTACCGATTGTATTCTAATTCGGTCCGCCTAATCATCAAATCACAGCAGACGGACAGATATCATTCAGGACGCATTCGGGGCAATTCGGCTTTCTAGCTTTGCAAACTCTTCGCCCATGCAGCGTGACTGCGCTCGACCAGATGATCCAGTCTTTTTTCGGCACGAGGGCGATCATCTCCTTTTCCATCTTGTCGGCGGTCTTTTGATCGGACAGTCCCAGGAGAGGCATAAGCCGCAAATGATGAGTGTCGACCACGATACCCGCGGCCTTGCCCATTGCGAAACTCAGGATCACGTTGGCTGTTTTGCGTCCAATTCCCGGCAGCGTTAGCAGCTCCGTACCTTCACGAAATCGTCGTTCCAGGATTTTGCGAAAGGGCCTTGATCGCCTTGGTCTTTTGTCGAAAGAATCCCGACAAATGAATATCCTGCTCAAGCTCGGCTGTCTCAGTCGCAACGTAGTCAGCCGGGCCGCGATACTTTCGGAAAAGGTTTGGAGTGATCTTATTGATCGTCGTATCACGATTCTGCGCCGCAAGAAGAGATGTCTGACAAGAAGCCTGGGAACGTCGTAAAATCCAGCTCGACTACCGGCAGGGTAGAGTTTCTTTAACGTTTGCTGATCTCGATAACACGTTCTTGAAGGTCCATATCACTGCCTCGGGAATTGTAATGGTATGTTCGATGCCGTCGAAAACGCAAGACCGTTTGCCGGGAACGTCGATGCGTTCCCGGCAAAAAAAGTCGCTCCGGTGAAGGCTGCATTCCTGGTTCACGTTGAGCGGCGGAAGTGTATTAAGATAGGCGAAATTTGTGAAAGGTTGAATATTTATGCGAACGAAGTTTTATCGGTTCATCAGAAAACCGGGAATCTGGGTGCTATTGCTCGCGGTTTTGACGGGAGCGGTCTGTCCGCAGGGCGTCAGGGACCAGCTTGCCGCGTATAACGACCCGCCGTCACGTTTGCGAGGCGTGATCGAGAAATTCGACGACGACATTGGTTTTCTGAACCGTTTTTACTCCGCTCAGTTTTCGTCAAAGAGGGCGGCGAGGTTCAGGCAGATGTATACGGACGAGATCGCACTGCTGAATGGGCTGAATTTCGACTCGCTGAACCACGATGAGCAGATCGACTATATCCTTTTCAAGAACTACCTCGACCATGAATTAAAGGAGCAGGATCGCTCCGACGCTCAGCTTGCCGAGATGTCTTCGCTGGTTCCGTTCGCCGGCACGATCAGCGACCTTGAAGACACTCGCCGCACGTTAAAGGACATCGATCAGGCGAAGACCGCGGCCGTGCTCGACTCACTTGCAAAGCAGATCGCGGCGACGCAAGCCTCATTTGGGGGCCAGAACGCCGCCAAGCCAAAGCGGACGGTCGCCAACCGGGCGGTGCGAGCGGTCGACAGCCTCAGGCGTACGCTAAAGAATTGGTACACGTTCTACAACCTCTACGATCCGACGTTCACCTGGTGGTGCGCGGCACCGTACAAATCCGTCGATGATGCGCTCGATAAATACTCCAAATTCATTACGGAACGTCTCGTTGGTATCAAGCCGGACGACAAAACGACGATCATCGGCGACCCGATCGGGCGTGATGCGCTTATCGAGGAATTGAAATTCGAGATGATCCCATACACGCCCGAGGAACTCGTTGAGATCGCCAACAAGGAATTTGCATGGTGCGAAGCCGAGATGAAAAAGGCTTCACGCGACCTCGGCTTCGGCGACGACTGGAAAAAGGCCCTCGAGGCCGTCAAGCAAAAGTACGTCGAACCCGGCAAGCAGCCGGCGATGATCCGCGACCTTGCTTATCAGGCCATCGATTTTGTCGAGAAGAACGACCTTGTCACCGTGCCGAAAGTGGCCCGCGACGGGTGGCGAATGGAGATGATGACGCCCGAACGGCAGCTTGTATCGCCGTTCTTCCTCGGCGGCGAGACGATTCTCGTTTCATACCCGACGGACGGCATGACACACGAGCAAAAGATGATGTCGATGCGCGGCAACAACCCGCATTTTTCGCATGCGACCGTCTTTCATGAATTGATCCCGGGCCACGAGTTGCAGGGCTACATGGCGCAGCGATATAGGCGTTATCGACGCGACTTTGGTACGCCGTTCTCGATCGAGGGCTGGGCGTTGTACTGGGAATTCCTGCTTTGGGACATGGGTTTTGACAAGACGCCGGAGGACCGCATCGGGGCACTCTTCTGGCGGATGCACCGCTGCGCACGCATCATCTTCAGCCTCAATTTTCACCTCGAGAAAATGACGCCGCAGGAATGTGTCGATTTTCTCGTCGACCGCGTCGGCCACGAGCGTGATAATGCGGCGGCCGAGGTCCGACGCTCGTTTGGCGGCGATTACGGACCGCTCTATCAGATCGCGTATATGATGGGTGGCTTGCAATTCTACAACCTGCATAAGGAACTGGTCGACTCGAAGAAAATGACCAACAAACAGTTTCACGATGCGATCCTGCACGAAGGCCAGATACCGGTCGAGATGGTGCGTGCGATCCTGACGAACCAAAAGCTAGATCGCGACTTTAAGCCGAAATGGCGGTTCTATCAGGGCTTGCCGAACTAAAGGCCGAATCCCACGTACTAAATCAGATATGAAATCACTTTCTCACGCGAGTTACTTCCCGAAAGCCGCACTGTTCTTGATTATCGCGGACTTTGTTTCCAACGGACAGACGTCGAAAGACGCCCCGATCCGTGAACGAGACGTACGTGCCGAGATGACGTTTCTCGCGGGCGACGCCATGCAGGGCCGGGGCAGCGGGACGATGTTCGAGCGGATCGCGGCCGAATATATAGGTTCACAATTCATGCAATTTGGACTCGAACCGGCCGGTGAGATGGGTCCGAACGGGAAACCGACGTACGTCCAGAGCGTAACCATCGACCGGCGAAGCTTTGAGACCCGACGCGCAAACTCGGTGAAACGACGCCTGAACACATGAGATGCTCGTACTGCGGACGAACGCTGGAAGTGCGGCCGGCGAACTGCACAAGATCACATTTGGCGAGACACCCAAACCAAACGCCGCCGTTTTTGTCCGGCGCGGCGAAATGGACAGCAGTTCATCACCGAAATATGAAGAAATCTGATGTTGTTGCGCGGCTCTTGTCGAGCAACGGCGATCGTGATCGTCGAGGAAACACCGCAATGGCGTACTAATTGGGCCGCGATGGGCGGACGAAAGATCTCTTTCACTTCGGGGGCTAAACCGGCAGTATTGATCATGGTCAGCAGGGAAGCGTCCCTGGCGATCCAGTCCAAGCCCGACGGCACCAGGATCGAATTTGGCGGGACGCTTGCACCGAGCCAGCCGCAGCACACCTGGAACGCCATGGGAAAGATCACCGGTTCGGACAAGGCGCTTTCGTCAGAGGTGATCCTCCTGACCTCGCATCTCGATCATCTCGGAGTGCGCGACAACGCTCCGGGCGATGACAAGATCTTTAACGGAGCGGACGACGATGCTTCGGGTTCGGTCGCCGTCCTGGAACTCGCACGTGTTTTAGGTTCCGGAGCCCGGCCAAAGCGGACCGTCTATTTCGTCTGTTTTGGCAGCGAGGAGTCAGGCGGATTTGGGGCGAGGTATTTTCTCGAGAACATGCCGTTTCCGAAGGAAAAGCTTGTTGCAAATCTTGAGTTCGAGATGATCGGACGGCCGGATGCCACGGTCAAGGCCGACGAGCTGTGGCTGACGGGCTACGAGCGCTCAAATCTTGGCCCGGAGCTCGCCAAACGCGGTGCCAAACTCGTCCAGGACCCGCATCCCGAGCAGAATTTCTTTCAGCGTTCCGACAATATACAGCTAGCACGCGCGGGGATCATCGCCCACACGGTCTCGAGTTTCGGACTGCACACCGATTACCATCGCGCGAGTGACGAGGTCAAGACCATCGATTTTGACCACATGGCGCGGGCGATCAACTCGATGGTCGCGCCCGTGATCTGGCTCATAAATACTGATTTCAAACCTTCGTGGAACGAAGGCAAGAAGCCGTAACCACAAAAAATGCACGAAAGGGATACTAAAACAACATCATTCTAAAAAACGGTAATTAGTGCATGTTCGTGGTTTTTCGTGGTTTATGCCCTATCTCGCGAAGCGGTGGCCGAGTAGCGAAAACGGGATATAGCAGATCAGCGAAAGGCAGACAAACCACAGAGGCTGGCCCGGCATCATTACGAAGAAATTCAGCACTCCGCCGATAGTAAATATAACACCGATCAGAATCGGAAGGCTCAAGCCCGGGCTTTCGCGCCGGGACATTTTGGTGACGATAAATCCACCGACAAATGCACCCAGAATATATCCGATCAGGACGACGACATACGCTTTGACCGGCAGATGGGCCATAAAGTCGCGGAATTTTGCCGGGTCGTTCATCACGTCGGCCGAAGGCGGCGGGACAACGAGCGAATTGAGCATCTCGACGATCATTATCACGGCGAACGCGGCTATCAACGCAACGACCACGGCCAGGATCTTTCTTCCCATTTCGGTTCTCCTTAGGGTTATCGGTTGCTGGTTTTACAGGTTTTCACTTTTTATACCGGATCGAGCTTCGAAGTCAAGGAACCGGCGGGCAGCCTGGTTCAGCTCCTGAACATTAGGTTATGGTCACGTTGACCCAAAACGGGTAAAATAGAGCCTAAATCGTGCTCGCTAGGGTCACTTTTGTTAATGGATCCCACCCGCTGGCTTAAGATAGAGGAAATTTTCAACGAGGCGGTCGACCTTGCCGGCGACGAGCGCCGAAGCGTGCTTGCAAGCCGGTGTGCAGGCGACGACGAGTTACTCGCTGAGGTCGAAAAACTGTTGTCGCAATACGAGGAAGCAAGCAGTTTCATCGAACAGCCGATCATCGACAGCCGCGGCGACCGGCTGTTGTCGGCGCTTCTGGACGACGGCATTGACGACCCGATGATAGGCAAGGTACTGGGCAGTTACCGCGTCGAAAAAGAGATCGGACGCGGTGGCATGGGCGCCGTCTACGAGGCGACCCGTGCGGACGGTGAATTTCGGCTCCGGGTCGCCCTGAAAGTCGTAAAACGAGGCGTCGATACCGATTTTGTCCTGAAGCGGTTTCGCAACGAGCGGCAGATACTCGCCGCCCTCGATCATCCGCTTATCACGCGGCTTATCGACGGCGGTACGACCGACGACGGCCGGCCCTACTTCGTAATGGAGTTCGTCGACGGTTTGCCGCTTTACAGGTTCGCCGATAAGAACCGCCTTACCCTGCGTCAGCGGCTCGAGCTTTTTTGCCAGGTCTGCAGTGCCGTCGAATACGCGCATGGGCGTCGCGTCATCCATCGCGACCTCAAACCGTCGAACATCATCGTGACCGGCGACGGAACGCCACGGCTGCTGGATTTTGGCATTGCCAAATTGCTGGATCCCGAAATGGCGATCGACACCCTCCAGCCAACCGCCACAGCTCTGCGAATGATGACTGTCGACTACGCGAGCCCCGAGCAGGTCCGTGGCGAAAAGGTCACATTCTCGACAGACGTCTACAGCCTGGGCGTCATTCTTTTCGAGCTCCTTACCGGCCGCCGGCCGTATCGTCTGAAAAGCAGGTCACCGCACGATGTCGCCCGTGCGATCTGTGACGATGATCCTTGCCTGCCGAGCGAAGCCGTTGTCAGCACTGACGAGGACATTGTGCAGGTAAAGGTCAGTCCTGTCGCGACGACGTTACCTGGAACGGTGATGTTCGATAACGGATCGCCCGAAAAGCTGTCCGACCTTCTAAAAGGCGTGCTCGATAACGTCATCCTGAGGGCGATGCGCAAAGAGCCGGAGGCTCGGTATTCCAATGTCGGGAAGTTCCGTGAGGATATCGAAAGGTATCTAAAAGGCGAGGCGGTCGAGATCGAACCTCAATTTCCGCGAGCCAGGCGAGTGTCATCCGGCGTAAGCAAAGATTCAAAGTTTCTGGCGGTATTGCCTCTTAGCTTGATGGGGCCGACAACCGCTGAGAATACCGACGAGTCATATCTGACTGTCGGGTTGGCCGACGCGATAATCACTCGACTTACGAGCGTGCGTAAGCTGACAGTCCGGCCGACCAGCTCGATCACTAGATACAATGAGCACCTGATCAATCCGATCCGAGCCGGGGTCGAACTGGGCGTCGATTTTGTCCTGGATGGGAGGATCCGCAGGTTTGGTGAACGCCTGAGGATCTCGCTGCAGCTATTAGACGTCAATTNAAAAGGTCACATTCTCGACAGACGTCTATAGCCTGGGTGTCATACTTTTCGAGCTCCTTACCGGCCGCCGGCCGTATCGTCTGACAAGCAGGTCGCCGCACGATGTCGCCCGAGCGATCTGTGATGATGATCCTTACCTGCCGAGCGAAGCCGTTGTCGGCACTGACGAGGACCTTCTGCCGGTAAAGGTCAGTCCTGTCGCGACGACGTTACCCGGAACGGTGATGTTCGATAACGGATCGCCCGAAAAGCTGTCCGACCTTCTAAAAGGCGTGCTCGATAACGTCATTCTGAGGGCGATGCGCAAGGAGCCGGAGGCTCGGTATTCCAATGTCGGGAAGTTCCGTGAGGATATCGAAAGGTATCTAAAAGGCGAGGCGGTCGAGATCGAACCTCAATTTCCGCGAGTCAGGCGAGCGTCGTCCGGCGTGAGCAAAGATTCAAAGTTTCTGGCGGTATTGCCTCTCAGCTTGATGGGGCCGACAACCACTCAGAACACCGACGAGTCATACCTGACCGTCGGGTTGGCCGACGCGATAATCACTCGACTTACCAGCGTGCGTAAGCTGACAGTCCGGCCGACCAGCTCGATCACTCGATACAACGAGCACCTGATCAATCCGATCCGAGCCGGGGTCGAACTGGGCGTCGATTTTGTCCTGGATGGGAGGATCCGCAGGTTTGGTGAACGCCTGAGGATCTCGCTGCAGCTATTAGACGTCAATGCAGGTTCGGCCATCTGGGCGGGCCAGTTCGATGAGAACCTCACGGACGTACTCGAGCTCGAGGACGCCATCTCCGAGCAGGTCGCAGCCGCTCTCATCCCTCAGTTGACGGGTGAAGAAAAAGAGAAACTCGCCAAACGAGGCACCAATGACCCGCAGGCATACGAAGCATACCTTCGAGGGCGTTTCTACTGGAACCAATTCACATCACAGTCGCTGCCGAAGGCTCTCGAGTCGTTTGAAGCGGCGATCCGCATCGATCCGGCATACGCTCTCGCTTACGTCGGCATAGCGGATTTCTACATCTGGGCGAACATTTACGGGCTCATCCCGGTTCGCGATTCTTACGAGCATGCCAACGCTGCAGCGCGGAAGGCCCTGGAGTTAGACCCAGAACTCGGCGACGCCTATGCTTCGTTCGGCCTAATTCGTCTGAACCAATTCGAATATGAAAAGGCCGAGAGCCTCTTTCGCCGCTCGATCGAGCTAAATCCGCATTACTCGCTCGCTCACGAGTGGTATTCGGCGTATTTGATCGGCAACGGCCGATTCGAAGAGGGCCTGGCCGAGATCCGGCGTGCTGAGGAACTCGATCCGCTCTCTTTGCGGACGAAGGTGCTGGTCGCATGGAGCTATTACCAGGCGGGTGAATTTTCCGCCGCTCTTGCGAAGACCGGTGAGATCATTGCACTCGACAGCAATTATGCGCAGGGACATCTGCAGCGTGGATACGTTCTGTGCGAACTGGGCCGTCCCGATGAGGCAGTCGTTTCGATCGAACGGGCGATGGAGCTGATGCCGGGATCCTCGCTTGCACAGTATCACTATTGTTTCGCTCTCACCGCCGCGGGCCGTATAGAAGAAGCTAAGGAAACTGCCGATGAGATGAAAGAAAGGTCGCGCACCGAGTACATTAAGCCGATGTTTCTCGGCTATGCGGCCGTTGCCGTCGGCCGGATCGACGAGGCTTTTGAATATTTCGAGATATCGGTCGACGAGCGTGATCCTTGGATGACGTGGTTCGCAACCGAGGTAAAGCTTGGCCCGATCCGCGATGACAAGCGTTATCTGGACATCCTTGAGCGGACGAGAAAGTCGATCTCGTCCGGAAAATTGCGGGCTTTGGTGGACACCGATCCCAACGGCGACTCGTCTTTAGGCTACGAGAACCGGCCGACGAGCATTGAGTCGGAGATGCAGACGTTATCGTTCCCAAAGAGTTTTGTCCGCAGGAATTACGGAAAGCTCGCGGCTGCAGCTGTGGTTCTGGTGAGCCTGATCGCGGCGTATTGGTCCGGCATTTTGACGGTTTCGTTCAGAGACGGCAGGTTCATTCCGCTGAATTCGTCCCCGACGGTACGCTCGGTAGCTGTCCTTCCGTTTGAGAACGCGACGGGCGATCCGTCAAACGACTATATTTCGGACGGATTGAGCGAAAATCTCATCGGCCGGATGTCGAGCCTGACCGACATTCGCACGATCTCTCGATCGGCGGCATTTAGTTACCGCACCAAGCAGATGGACCCTCAGTCGATCGGCCGCGAATTGGGCGTCGACGCCGTGCTCGTGGGTTCGCTTTCCAGCAAGGGTGACGAGTTCACGGTCAACACTGATCTCATCCGGGTCGACGATGCAAAAAAGCTCTTTTCGATGTTTTTCGTCGAAAAAGCGGGCCGGATCGTGGCTCTGCAGGACGCAATGGCGAATCGTATAATCGATACGCTCGGCACGCAAAACAGACCTAAGGCGACAACGGCTTCGAAAGGCTATACCGAAAACAACGACGCTTTTCAATCGTACTTAAAGGGCGAATTTCACCGGCAGAAGGCAACGCCAGCAGACATAAACGCAAGCATCGAGTTTTACCAAAATGCACTGATGCACGATCCGAACTATGCGCTTGCCTATCAGGGATTGTCACTTGCTTACCGTTCCGCTCCGGCATACGGTGCGATGTTCCCGCAAGAGGCCTATCCCAAAGCTAAAGACGCGGCACAAAAGGCCTTGGCGATCGACCCTACGCTTAGCACTGCGTACGTGTCGCTGGCTTCGATCAAAGCCACCTACGACTGGGATTATGCCGGTGCCGAGCAGGAATATAAACACGCGATCGAAATGGGGCCGAACAATGCGGAGGCACACTACTCATACGGTAATTTCCTGGTTGCGATGGGAAAAAGTGAGGCTGCTCTAAGCGAATACCGCATCGCCCAGCAGATAGACCCGCTTTCGCTTAGCGTGCCGACCAATGTCGGCTGGGCGATGTACATTTCGGGTAGGAACGATGAAGCGATCGCCGAGATCCGCAAGGTGATCGAACGCGATCCGTCGTTTGCCCGCGGTTACATGAGTCTCGGCGAGATACTCGAGGAACAGGGAAAGTACGATGAATCGATCGCCGCTGTCCAGCGGGCACGCGAATTGTCGTTGGACCCGCTCGCTGATATGGCGCTCGGGCATATCTACGCAAGTGCAGGACGAAAGGCCGAGGCACAAAGAATAGCCGTGGAGCTCGAGGAACGCGTTCGCAGGAAAGAGGTTTCGCCGTTTCTGCCTGCTGTCGTTTATGCCGGCCTGAACGAGAAGGACAAGGCGTTCTACTGGCTGGAGCGTGCATATCAGGAGCGTTCGAACTGGCTCACGCTTATCAAAGTGGGCCGCCGGCTCAAAAATCTGCACGGCGACCCACGATTTGACGATCTGCTGACCCGTGTCGGGTTTCAAACACAGAAGCTCTGAAAGGCTACTGTCTCTCTTCGCGTCGGTAGCACGTCTCGCCCTTGGCGTTTGAAAGGCAGATGTAGCGTTTTCCGTATTCATCCGTATTTGACGAAAGATCAAAGGTCTCGCGTTCGAGCGTGTAATTTCTCTCTTTCGTAGAGGCCGGACTGCAGCTGTTAGAGTTTCGCCAAAAGTTCTTTGTAGGTATCAACGTGATCTCCGACCCGCTCAGCTCGTATCTGCCCTGTTTGTCGTTAAAAAGGGCGGTCGTACACCCGTACATTGTCGATTGCAGATAACCGACGAAGGCGAACCGGCCGTCAGCCGTGAACTGGTATTTCTGTGTGTTCCCGTTACTCGGCGTGGTGGCTCCCGTAACGGTGTTACGGTCCGCCATCATCGACATGCCGCCTGTTGCCCACGTTCCGGTGATGTCGGCTTGTGTAGTCGCAGGCCCGGCAGAACTCTGTGCCATGGCTGTGCCGAGGCCCATCATTATGAAATAAGCGATCCTGAATAATTTGTACATATGAATTCTCCTTATTTGTCGTTAGCACTTCCTCACTCAGTAAGGCGGATTCTCCGGCGCAAAAGTATCAATGAAAAAACGGGCCGAAACCCGTTTCTTCTTTAGAAGTTTGCTCCGAACTTATTCACTTCGTCACAGTACCGAGCACCGTCTTGGCGATCTGCTCGAGCAGTGCCGAAACTATGTCGTCGCCATCCGCCTTGGCCCGTGCCTTGTACTGGCGTGTGACGCTGGCTGCATCACCAGAGATAGGCTGTATCGTGAGGTCGAGTGTCAATTCGTCCTTTGACTTGACCCTCCGTGAAAGGTTCGCCGCCGAAACTATCGCCGTTGCCGCAACGCCGACGACAGCATTTCCGACCACGCTGCCGGTGGCTCCGAAACCCGTCTGGCTTACGACTTGTCCGAGCATCTTGCCAAATCCGAATCCACCGCCTTTTTTGTGCGAGGCGGTCAAACTTACGACGAAATCGCACTCTTTCTGCTTCGCTTCTTCGCCCTGAGCAGAGACAAGTTTGCTCTCAAGGAAAACGACGTCGACTCTAGTGCCTTTGAGGTCTTCCCGAAGCGTGTTCTGGATCGCAGCAGCAAGGTCGGCGGCTGTTATGCCTTCGCCGACGGCGGCAACCTTCACTCCCGTCAAACCGATACGCACTGTGCCTGCTTTCTTAGGCTGCGTCGCGGTGGTCACATCCGAACGAGTGACTGAGGAGTCAGTTGAAATGGGCCTGCTGTATGGCGAATTCGTTGCTGGGACAGCTGGCGCCGTTAACGAAGTGGCGGATGGTGCCGACGCGTACAATTGTGAAGCTTCTTTTACTTCGCGGTAGTCAGCCGGGACCTCGAACAACGACTGGTCGAGCGTAGCGTTTGATATTTCGACTACTTCCTGGGTCATCGTCATCGTCTCCTTGCCGCTTGCGTCGAACATTGTCATTTTTTGCAGTACAGGATAGCCGTTCTTACCGGAGCCGCTTGATCTGGTCACTACCTTATCGGTGCATCCCCCGGATCTGCCGCTATATGGACGATATTGTGACGTCTGGGAGCATCCGAAGCTGAATTCGGCATCGATTACCCATGCATCGATCTCCATTTTGGACTTGGTCTGAGTGCAAGCTTCCGGAGATGATTCGGTCTCGATGGTCTGTATGATGTGACGTGCTGTGAATCCGAATATCTGTTTTCGCTCACCGGTGTCCTTTGTCGTCGTCGTAATATACATAGTGCCGCCCGCGGTGATGGCTGTGGACGTCGATTGTTGGACAGCCGGTTGTGCGGCGGCAGCGTCGACACCGTAAGCGTTGACCATATAGGTCTTGATGCTTGGGTTGAGTTGAAGGTCGCGTCCGAGGTCGCACTGGTCAATGGTGATCATCATCCCGCCCATCAGCTCAGTCCGCTTTCGTTTGCCTTTGATGTAGGTAGTGTTTTCGGTCGTCTGCCCGGCGGCAGTCTGTCTGGATTTGATCTTGACGTCCGCGAACGTCGCGGTCGTACCGAACAAAATGGTCGTCAACAAAAATAAGAATGCGCTCTTCATGGGATGTCTCCTGTCTATCTTTATAAATTCCGGGCGGCGGCCGCCCCTGTCAGGTAATGCGGCACGCGTGGCAGAAAAAGTATCAGTGTTTGATAAATAAATTCTGGCTTTTTTGGTTTGCGTCCAGATCGACAAATGGAGAACCGGACCGAATATGCTTCGGTCCGGTTAGTGGCGGGCAAAATGGCGGACGATGAAGGAAAAACGAAGTTAGAGAAGTGTTAGCCGATCACGCCGGCGTAGTTCTTTTCGTATTTGGGCGGCAGCGACATTTTCAGGAACGTGGCCCAGTTCTCGGGCGTCACGGTCTTGCGGTATGCCTCGGTCATTTCGGGCGTGTTGACCTCGACCAAGAAGCGGTTCTCGATCCAAAACTCAATAAGCTGGAAGAGCCCGCGGCCGCGATTTGCCGTAAAGCATCGCCAGCCTTCGCGTTTTGCGATGGCCTTGATCGACGCCTCGTCGAGCGGTGAATTGATGTTGAGATGGACCGAACCAAAAAGCGCGGTCTCGTTGCCTTCGGTAAACGTGGCTTCAAAGTCGTCAGTGATGGTTTCGATAGAGAAGCCTTCTTCTTCGGGCAGGCCAGTTCCGGGAATGGCGTGTACGTCGATCGGGATCAGCTCAACAAGAGTTCCCTTGCCGTCATCCTCAAACGCGACCCAGCCTCCGGGACTCGGCGGGAAGGGCATTGCGACGCCGCCCCAAAGCTCGGCGAGAATATTTGCGACGTGTTCAGGGTTGTTAACTCCAAAAGATATGTGATTTATCATTGCAGCAGCTCCTTATCAGATATTCGGACAATTTCCGTCCGTCATCTCGTAAGGCGAAGCCGCGAGGAGAAAAGTATCAGCAGGAGCAGGGAAAAAGAAAAAACGAGAAAAAAGCCGAGAGATCAAAAGGGTCCGAATAATTATTAATTAGGTAATTACTAATTACTAATTAGTGATTGACGATCGTTAAACCCATCACTGCTTTGCGAGTCGTCCGTATAGCCACGCTTTTGTCATTTTCCAATGGCGCTTGACAGTTATCACCGACACGCCGAGGACCTCGGCTGCTTCTTCCATTGTGAGGCCGCCGAAGTAACGAAGCTCGACGATCTTGGCTTTAATGGCGTCCATCTTCGCGAGTTCATTGAGGGCGTCGTCGAGTTCGATAAGCTCGGTGTCTTCTTCGGCGGCTTTATCGATCTCGTCATTTAGGGTAAGAATGTGAAACTCGCCGCCGCGTTTGAGAGCGTTATGGCTCCGAGCGTGATCGACAAGGATCCGACGCATCTGATTCGCGGCGACCCCGATAAAATGGGCCTTGTTCTGCCAGGTAACCTGCGTAATATCGACCATCCGCATATACGCCTCGTTCACCAGCGCGGTCGGCTGAAGGGTATGGTCCGCACGTTCGCGGCGTAAGTATGACGCTGCCAGCCGCCGGAGTTCGTCGTAGATCAACGGTATCAGATCGTCAACGGCAGACCGTTTACCTTCTGATAGCTCCGCCAGTAGGCCGCTGACAATTTGTGTATTCATGCCGTTGGTGTCATTTTACGGAAAGCACTAATATATCATTTCGAGGATAGCCCAAATGAGCGATACCGCGCCGTCCGTTTTTCGCATTTTCGTCCCGGTCAGCGACATCGACAAGGCCATTGAGTTTTATCGTAAGCTGTTCAACTCCGACGGCCGCACGATCCATCGCGGCCGCCACTACTTCGAATGTGGCCCAGTCATAATCGCTTTGGTCGAGAACAACGGCTCTCCGATCGGCGATCACATATACTTTTCGGTCCGCAGCCTCGAGGCGGTGTTCACTCGCGCCAAAGAGTTGGACTGCCTCGAAGTATCGGACGTCCACGGGTCTCCGTCGCACGAGATAGCCGTTCGCCCCTGGGGCGAGCGGTCGTTCTATGCCCGCGACCCGTTCGGTAATGGGCTTTGTTTTGTCGACGAGACCACGCTTTTTACCGGCATTTGATAAGCTAATCAAATGCTCGTGTTGGGGATCGAGAGCTCGTGCGATGAAACTGCCGCAGCCGTTGTGCGCGACGGGAGCGAGATCCTGTCGTCTGTCATCTATTCGCAAATAGAAACCCACCGTCCATGGGGCGGCGTCGTCCCCGAGATAGCCTCGAGAGAGCATCTCGAAAAGATCGACCCCATCGTCCGACGAGCGTTGTCGGATGCAGGGATCTCATTTAAGGACATCGACGCTGTGGCCGTCACGCAAGGGCCGGGTCTTATCGGTTCGCTGCTTGTAGGCGTTTGTTATGCCAAATCGCTCGCTTATGCATTGAACAAGCCGCTGATCGGCGTCAATCACATCGAAGGTCATGTCTATTCGGTAGTTTTCGAAAATCCAACGATCGAATATCCCGCCCTTGCGTTGATCGTTTCCGGCGGGCATACGAACATCTTTTACATCCCGGAAGAAGGCCAGTACAAGGTCGTCTCGAGAACACGCGACGATGCCGCCGGCGAGGCATTCGACAAGGTCGCCAAGATGCTCGGGCTCGGATATCCAGGCGGGCCGGTCATCGAAATGACCGCGCGCGGTGGTGATGCCCTGAAGATCAAATTCCCCGTCTCAAAGATCTCCGACGGGCGACCTGACATGAGCTTTAGCGGGCTAAAGACCGCGGTGTCGTGTTATCTGCGGGACCACGGTATCAAACCCGCTGTGGACAGTTCCGCGCCGGCCGGAAATATAAAGGACATTGCAGCAAGTTTCCAGTCGACAGTGGTGCGCTCGCTTGTCGGCACATTGGATAGACTGGCGGACGACCTCGGTCCCAGAACACTGATCGTCGCGGGCGGAGTCGCCTGCAATCTGGCCCTAAGGAACGCTGCCGAAACTATGGCCGAGCGGCGCGGGCTGCCAGTATATTTCCCCTCGAAGCATCTCTCCACCGACAATGCGGCCATGATCGCCGCCGCCGGGCACTTTCATCTGAGCCGCGGCGAGAGGGCTGGACTCGACGTGACCGCCGACGTCACGCTCCGTCTCCAAAACCTCGAAAACGAGGATGATCTTCTGCGGAAAAGCAAAGTACGATACCGGCTATAAAGTTCTTGCAAACACGTCGGAAGAGCCTATACAATCTGAGTAGAGTTTAAACGGTTTGAAACCTGCCCGCGTACATTTTGACGGATCCTTCGTCCAATGTTCTTTACTGTACGTCTAACGGTTGTCACGTCGTTATAATACCGAGGATCATCGGTGTCACATCGAATCAGGGATTTTGTATGAAACTGCTCAAAATATTTGCCGTGTTGTCCGGGCTCACCATCGCATTCGCAACAGCCGTCATTTCCCAGGTACCCGCGCCTTACACGATGCGGCTGCAGCCGTTCCTCACGGGTTTATCGCGTCCGATCCTTATTCGAAACGCTAACGATGGGACCAAACGCCTTTTTATCGTCCAGCAGACAGGGATCATAAAGGTATTGCAGCCCGGGGCGACCGCGACGACGAATTTCATTGACCTGAGTTCGAAGATCGTCGTCCCCGTCGTAACCGGCGACGAACGCGGATTGCTCGGATTGACGTTTTCGCCGCAATTTACTACAAACGGCCTGTTTTATGTCGATTACACGCGAGCAGGCGACGGTGCGACTGTTATTGCCGAGTACAAGACCACCACGGGAACCGGGGGCGCAAATACCGGTGATATCTCGACCGAACGGATCCTTTTGATCATCCCACAGCCTTTCAGTAATCATAACGGCGGAATGGTCGAGTTCGGGCCGGACGGCTATCTGTATATCGGAATGGGCGACGGCGGGTCGGCCAACGACCCCGGTTCGCGGGCACAGAACCGGGCCCAATTGCTCGGCAAAATGCTCCGGATCGACCCAAATGTTCCACGGCGGCAGCACGACCGCCGGCAATACTTGTCAGGAATTGTGGACGATCGGCATGCGGAACCCATGGCGATGGTCGTTCGACCGCGGCGGCACACACCAGCTTTACCTGGCAGACGTCGGGCAGGATACGATCGAGGAACTGGACATTATCACGGGCGGCGGAAATTATGGGTGGCGCGTTTACGAAGGTAATCAGTGCACGGGTCTCGATCCGCAATTGTGTTCAGGCGGAGCCACACCGATCACGCAGATACCGCCGTACTTCACATACACACACTCGGCAGGACGCTGCTCAGTGACCGGCGGGTATGTTTATCGGGGCGGGATCGGCTCGCTCCCTAATGGTGCCTACACATTCGCCGACTATTGCACAGGGGAGCTCTGGATCTGGAACAACAATGCCCAGACGCTTCTGCAGGATACGCCGCGAAGTATCGTTTCCTTTGGTGAAGACGAGGTCGGTGAACTTTACGTTTGTTACAGCAACGGCCAGATCGACAAGATCAGCCGTGCCAAGGCGTCCGCCGACATGGACGGCGACCTTAAGACCGATATGGCCGTCTTTCGTCCGTCGAACGGCACGTGGTACATACTCAACAGCTCGGACGGCAGTTATAACGTTCGACAATTCGGCCTTCTCGATGACATACCCGTGCCCGAGGATTACGACGGCGATAACCGAACGGATATAGCGGTCTTCCGCCCGTCCAGTGGGATCTGGTACTACCTGCAAAGCTCAAACAATACGTTTGTAGGACTTACGTTCGGAACTAACGGCGATGTGCCGGCAGCAGGCGATTTTGACGGCGATGGTAAGGCGGATTTCACCGTGTTTCGGCCCTCGTCGGGGACATGGTACACATATCGCTCGACCGATGGTGGTTTTTCCGGCACTCAATTTGGCCTCACGGGCGATATACCCGTGGCCGGCGACTACGATGATGACGGTAGGTACGATATAGCGGTGTTTCGGCCGTCAAACGGCTTCTGGTATCGTCTGAACAGTTCCAACGGTGCGTTTGTTGCGAGCCAGTTCGGTGCGAACGGCGATATCCCGGTCCCGGGAGATTTCGACGGTGACGGGCGGCTGGATACGGCTGTTTTCAGGGGGACGACCGGGATCTGGTACGTTCAGGGTTCGGTGAGCGGTTTCCAGGCGACCCGATGGGGATCATTGAATGACGTCCCGGCAGTGGGCGATTATGACGCGGACGGCAAAGACGACATTGCCGTATTCCGGCCTTCAAATGGGTCATGGTACGTGTTGAAGAGTTCCGACGGGTCAATGCTGGCCGGACAATTTGGTGCAAGCGACGATCTTCCGGTCCCGGCGTACGATAACCCCTGATCTTTAGCGGAAAACCGCACGAGCGAGGGTCAGGACCCTTACGCTGGCGGCGCCGCTTTTTTGGAGGACCTCGGCACAGAAGCTCGAGGTCGCTCCTGATGTCAGCACATCGTCGACGAGAAGGATATCTTTGCCCTCAACGAGCTTCGGCCTTGTAACTTCGAACACACCCCGGACCGATGCTTCGCGCGCCTTGTCGTCCATCGCGATGCGGTGCATCGGCGTGTGGCCTTTGCGCGCAAGGGTTTGTCGGTCCACCTTAGCCTTCCGATGTTTCTCAAGCAGGCTGCACAATATCTCGGCCTGATTGAATCCGCGTTCCATCTTACGTTGCCGCGAGAGCGGTACTGGCATGATGATGGAACCATCTGTCATATCGCACCGATCAAATGCAGTGAGAAACGCGTCGGACGCGGCCCATGGCAAGACGGGGTCGTTCTTAAGCGAGATGACCGCCGCGGCCAATGCCTTTTCGTAGATACCAGCGGCTTTCGCCGTGTCGTAGTGGTGTTTTTTGCAGTTAGCGCAGTTAGCCGCTGAAACAGTGACTGAGTCACCCGAATAAGCACCGCATTTCACGCACAGCGTTTCTGTGCCGTCAAATATGCGTGTTGCAGACCAGCACTGGCGGCACGCCGGGCCGAGGTCGTAGCCCTCGACGAGACCCGCACACACGCGACATTCGCGGGGAAAGAAAACGGAAATGAGGGTATCGCGGACGGCCTCGAACATCGTCAAGGCCTATTCTTCATCAAGAAGGCCTTTTTCAAGCAGCTCCTGGCAGTCAAGGCAATATCGGGCCCATGGGATTGCTTCGAGTCGTTTTGGATTAATGTCCTTCTCGCAGTTTTGGCACGAACCGTATTCGTCGTCACTGATCCTCATCAGGGCCTCATCGATAAGAACTAGCTGCCGGCTCTCGTTTTCAGATACAGCAAGTTGAACGTTTTTTGAGTAATTGCGGACCGCAAGGTCCACAGGGTCCGGCGTTTCGGAATCATCGATCGATAGATCGTTGCCTTTCAATTTGTCGATCAAGAGCTCGCGTTCTTCGAGCAGCTTTTTCTTGATTTCTTTTAAGTTCAATTTACTCATTTCTGGTACGGGAAGCGATTAATGATCGTGTATGCCCGGTATAGTTGCTCCAGTAATACCACACGAGCCATCTCATGGGTAAAAGTGAGAAACGATAAGGATAGCACGAGACCGGCTCGTTCGGCAACTTGATCGGAGACCCCGTCGGCTCCGCCAATGACAAACGTCACCTCGCTTGATCCGCGGTTCTGCCAGTCCTCAATGATCGACGCCAGTTTTTGGGAAGAGAACGTTTTGCCGGTGACGTCAAGCAGGCATACAAGGGGAGTTTGATTCAGTTTCTCGATGATACGTTTGCCTTCGATCGCCTTTGCCGACGGGTCCGACCCGTCACGGACCTCGACTATTTCGGTTCGAACAAAGTGCGACAGCCGGTCGAGATAGCGTTCCTGCAACGCCAGCCAGTTCTTGTCCCGGGTCCTTCCGACCCAGATGAATCGAAATTTCATTTGTTGACGCCTGGTGAGAGACCTGAAGCTCAGTTCAAGTGTGCGAGATCGACCTTTCTGGCATCTCTCCAAAGGCGGGCGAGGTCGTAGAAATCGCGGGCTTCGCGGCCAAATATGTGGACGATAAAGTCGCCGTAATCGAGCAGCACCCATTCGGCGGCGTTATAGCCTTCGATCCGAACTGGCCGTGCGGAAAACTGTTTCTTCAGTTTTTCGTTTATCTCGTCAGCGATCGCCTGTACCTGTCGCTGATTGCCGCCGGTCGCGATCACAAAGTATTCGGTAAAGCTCGCGATCTCGCGCAGATCCAGTCCGACGACATCCTCACCCTTCTTTTCGTAAATGCACTCGACCGCAAGTTGTAATTCGGGATCGAGCGAGGAAAATGGGATCGGTGATGAAGCTGGCTTTGCAATGACGGTTTCGCGGTGAAGGGATTTCTCCTGAGATTCTTCCATTAACTATAAATCTGATATTTTTCGACGTATTTTGCAACTTCGTCCGGAACGTCGTCTCGCCACGTGTGGTCCTGCATCCTTATCTTCTGCCGGATCTCGGTCGCCGAAATGGCGACATTGACCGCATCGGTGAAATAAATTTGGGTTTCGTCAGCCGTCACGTTCGGTGCGTCGTCGGCCCGTGACGGAAGCGATCCGCCTCCACGCAGATCCACGATCCTGCCGCGTATATCGGCCGTCACATGGCTGCTGCCGATATCTATCCCGGGCCGAGTAATAACAATATGATTGGACAGGCGGAGCACTTGTTCCCAATTTCGCCACAGAGTGATCTCCATCCAGGAATCCGCGCCCATTATGAAGTAGATCTCCGACGGGTCCATCACCTTATTCAGTTCGGTCAGAGTCTCGAACGTGTAGGGCCGATCGGGTGACTCGATCTCCATTTTTGACACCGCGATCCGTTCCTCATCGCCGGTGACCATGCAGAGCATCGCAAACCGGTCATAGGCCGAAGTCGGCCGTTTGCGGACCTTATGCGGTGCGTGGAACGCCGGCACGAACCAGAATTTGTCGAAGCTGAACCTCTCTAACAGCTCCCGAGCTATGGCCAAGTGTCCATTGTGAACTGGATCGAAACTTCCGCCGTAGAATGCCACGCGGCGTCGCTCGGACGTGCCCTTTCCCATTGCAAATTCGTTCGGCGTGGATCTTGTCTCAGACATTTCAGAGCCAGGAACGTTCTTTCGCTGCTTAGCCGGCAGCATCGGCTCGCTTTTCTTTTTCGGCATCAAGCGCCGCCGAGACCGCGGCTACCAGTGTCTTAACGCCGTCGGAGGTCACCGATGAGATGGGGAAAAACGGCTTTCGATCCTTCTTTGCCCGCGCGCGAAGCCGCTCGAGCCGGTCGGGATCGTCTATCGCGTCGATCTTGGTCGCGACGACTATTTGCGGCCTGTGTCCGAGTTCCTCGTCGTAGGCCTCCAACTCTTTGTTGATTATTTCGTAGTCGCTGACCGGATCACGGCCCGACAGCGACGAGACGTCCACTAGATGAAGTATCAGCTTCGTCCTCTCGACATGCCGCAGAAATCGGTCGCCAAGCCCGGCTCCGGACGAAGCGCCTTCGATCAATCCGGGGATATCGGCTACGACGAACGTCCGATAGTCACCCATATCGACGACGCCGAGGTTTGGTTCGAGCGTCGTGAAAGGGTAATCGGCGATCTTTGGCTTGGCTGCCGAGATAACGGAGATCAGTGTCGATTTGCCCGCGTTCGGAAAACCGACAAGCCCGACGTCCGCGATCAGCTTGAGCTCGAGCTGCAGTTCGCGTTCTTCGCCAGGGCGGCCCTGGTAATGAAATCTCGGAGCCCGACGAGTCGGCGTCGCAAAATGAGCGTTGCCCCATCCGCCTTTGCCGCCTTTTGCGGCACGGTAACGCTGTCCGGCCTCGGTAAAGTCGAAAAGGAGTTCATTGCTCTCGGCGTCGTAGACCTGCGTGCCTACGGGAACGCCAACAACGTGGTCGGCTCCGTCTTTACCGAAACGATTGGAACCTTCGCCGTGATGGCCGCGCTCGGCCTTGTGCTCGGGGTTGTATCGCAAGTGCAGCAGCGTGTTAAGCCCTTCGCTTGATTCGAGCCAGACGCTGCCGCCGACGCCGCCGTCACCACCCGACGGCCCGCCGCGAGGGACAAATTTCTCCCTGCGAAACGCCGTTACGCCATTGCCGCCGTTGCCGGCTTTCACTCTGATCTTTACGCGGTCAAGAAACATCGGTAAGTTCCGATTGTAGGTTGCGGTGGTTGTTATCGCAAACAGGTCAGGTGCGGCCGGGCATTAGCATACACGCAAAAAAAAAGCGTTACGCAGGTTTCCCTTTATAACGCTTTCTTTTTTTATGCCTTTTCGGTCCGCCGAGGCTTTCCGAAGAGGTGGCAGTTCTCGCATGTACACGTTCGAACTGCCGATTTTGTATTCCGAAGTCGCTCTGCGGAGAGTCGATTCCGGTCAGCACCTCAGATATAGCTTTCGCCCGATCTAATGTGACACTTTCGTGTCTGGTGCCATTCGGTTTTTGTTCTGGTGGCTTTTCCTCCACCGCCGGTTACGTTCCCGGCAACGAGGCTCGCTGCATTTCATCCCGAAAGATGCTGCATATCGAGCGGCGTCGCACTCTTCCCGATCGATCAGTCCCGGGGAGCGTCATCCGTTTTTATCCGGACGACCCCGGCCGGCATGCCTGCCAGCCTTGGCAAGCCTTTCGGCTTCGGCTCCGGACGTACCAGGCAGCGGCTTTCCGCTCCTTCTGCCCTCGAACGGCGTGTCACCACCTCCGTTCCACCTCCCGGTGCCGGTCAAAATGCCCGTAAGCGATCTCGACTATGACGCTATCATATACCCTAAAAAACGAATGTCAAGTAGAAAGTACTTTAACTATTGCCCTTATTTTATAGGGCTTCTGTGGATTTTCTGTGGATAATCCTGTGGGAAACATGTGGACTAAAATGTGGAAAAGTGGGCAAGTGTTTTAGCGGCACAAATTAGATGTGGTGTTCGAACGAACGTAATGTAGGAGGTGCTCTCAGGGTAATGAAAAATAATCCGAAAAAATAATTTTTCTTTGCTCGAAAAAGGTCGGTTTGGTGGGTTCGAAAACGTCCGATTCATCGTTTTCGACATTATTTTATGTTTTTCATACGGATCTGGAGTATATTGTTCGTCAAACCAAGGACAACTATTAGAGCGACCTTAATAGACGGGAGACGGATCAATGATAAGAAGACAGAATCTCCGGATCGGATACTCCGCCCGGAACAAGAAATTGGAACTGATGGTGATAGCGGCGATCGTTCCGATATTCGCGGTCTCATTTTATGCTTTTCAACCAATCGCGGCTGCACCGGCATATCGTGTCGCTCCTAACGCTGCAGCTACGCCGCGAAGAGTCAAGAAAAATATTGCTGTGGGTGACGTAAACGGTGACGGCCCGGATGCGGTGATCCGTTCTAAAGGGAAGAGAAAGCTCAAACCGGCCAGCTCCGGATCAAATGGAGCAGTCCTCGCCCCTGATAAGGCCAAGGCACGCACCGAGACCGTAAATAATAACGAAACTCTCCGAACGAACCGGCGACTTAATTATTCCGGAGCACAGGACGGTTCGGGCACGGACAATGCGAACATACGCCGGAAGCGAACAACTCATGGGGTAGTAACGGACAACTGGGACCCGGATAAGCTTGGAAAGACGAAAAGCAATAGAGCAAGCACGGTCGCCACGGCCGGCAACGGACAAGGCATCCGGCGCAAAGGCCCGACAAAGGGTAAACACAAGCGTTATCGTAAATAGGGACTCCTTTGACAGATGTAACGTTTTTAGCGAGCCGTCCAAAGGCAAGCATGAACTCGGGGACCTTTTCCCTTTTCGTCAGACCCAGCATTCGGAGGCGTGTTTGAAGCTGGCAAGACGCCCAATGAAAAAGCACACGCCAAATGACGTGTGCCTTTCTACTCTTGAGTTGTCTGACCACCCGATATCGCAGGTGCTGTGACAAAAACCGCTCACGCGGTCAGACGCTTACAAGGAAGCTTCGGCTACGGCCTTCGGAGCCAACTCAGGTGCTCCCTCAGCGTAAACGCTGATGAACTTGCCGCGCCGGCCTTTGTCCTCAAATTTGATAAAGCCCTCGATCAGCGCGAACAGCGTGTCGTCCTTGCCGCGGCCGACGTTGTTGCCGGGCTTCCACTTGGTGCCGCGCTGGCGTGCCAGGATATTGCCGCCGAGAACATGCTCGCCGCCGAATTTCTTAAGTCCAAGCCGCTGCGAATGCGAATCGCGGCCGTTTCGTGATGATCCTACGCCTTTCTTATGTGCCATTGTTTTAGTGAATAGTGAATAGTGATCAGTGAACAGTGAGCAAAGTGTTCTTAGTTATTCACTATTCACTGTTCGCTCACTAGATTTTGTCTATTTTGATCTCAGTAAACCCTTGCCTGTGGCCCTGCTTACGCTTGTACTGCTTGCGGCGTTTCTTCTTAAAGACGATGACCTTGTCACCCTTGCCGTGGCCGACGACCGTCGCTTTGACCGTTCCCGCACCGACCGAAGTGCCCGTAAGCAAGGTCTCGATATCGACCTTCTTACCCGCATCGGCCTCGATGGTCGGCACACGAAGCGTCTGCCCGCTCTCGACAGCAAACTGTTTTCCGCCTGTTCGTATGATCGCGTAACTCATTTACCTGTTGTCTCCCGCCGATAGGCGCTTCCAGCGAGCGCCAATCGAAAAGTACAGATTATACGGATTTACCCGGTCGGGGTCAACCCCAACCGGAATGTACCTGATCCGGTCGAGTTCCGGATCCACCGCTGTTCACGGCATGTTGCCGAACGTCAGCGAATTAGGTTCCGCCGCGGCTCTCCGAGACGGCCGCCTTGGTGGCCGTCTCCGGTATGCGCACAAAGATCGTCGTTCCGTTCCCCTTTCGGGAATTGATCTCAAAAGATCCTCCGATCAGTTGGGCCCGCTCTTGCATTCCCGTCAACCCTAAGCCGCTAAGAAGCCGGTTTCGCTGGGCCTTGTCGGAATTCGTAAAGCCGCAGCCGTCGTCCTCGATGATCAGGGACACGGTCCCGACGTTGTTCGTCAGATGGATGTCTACATTGGCAGCCCGGGCATGCTTGGCTATATTGTTCAGAGCCTCCTGGGTGATCCGAAAGAGATGAGTCTCTACGTTCTTACCGAGCGAGAGATCTCGGAGGTTCGTCGCCTCGAACCTGGCCGGGACGCCGCACTGTTTTGACCACTCCTTAACCAAGAGCCGCAGTGCCTCGATCAGGCCAAAGCGTTCAAGGGCCGTCGGCCGCAGCTCCCACGCGAGGTGGCTTAGGTCCGCGTCGAGCGACTGTGCCAGCTCGTCCAGCGTCTCGACGCGTTGGGCCACGGACTTGCTGCCCGGATCTGTCTTCATCTCTGTCTTGAGGGATTCGAGCTGGAGACGGAGCGCGGTCAGGCGCTGTCCCACGTGGTCGTGAATGTCGCGGCCTATGCGTTCGCGCTCGGCTTCCTGGCCGGTCACAAGGCGCCTCAATATCTCGATGCGATTCTGCTCCTCGCGGACGCGAAGCTCGGCCTCTTCCTGGTAGGCCGCGTAGGTCTCGGCCAATTCGGCTGTACGCTCGGCGACCTTCTCCTTGAGGGTCTCGTTGAGGACGCGCAGACGCTCCTCGCTTTCGCGCTGCGCTTCTTCGGCCGCTTTTCTGGAAGTTATGTCACTGACCGCACCACGAAAAAATCGTTTGCCCGACAGCATAAATTCGCTTACCGCCAGCTCGATGGGAAATTCCGTTCCGTCTTTTCGCAATCCCATGACCTCACGTCCGATGCCTATCACTTTTGGTATCCCGCTTTCGAGATAATTATGCAGATATGAGTCGTGCTCCTCACGGTAGGGCGTCGGCATCAGCATCGAGACGTTTTGTCCGACCATCTCGGCGCTCGAATAACCAAAGATCCGCTCGGTCGCCGGGTTCACCGAGTCGATCTTGCCGAATTCGTCGATGGTGAGAATGCCTCCGACAGATACCTCGAAAAGAGAGCGGTAGCGTTCATTGCTATTTCGAAGCTCCTCGAGAACAGAAGCGAGTTCATCGGCGGCCTTGATATGGCGCTTTCGAGATACGGACAACATCCAGGTCGCGAAGAATGCTGCTAAGGCGAGGACCAACGAGCCGATCAGATTTGTTAGTTGGGCGGGAGATGAGATATCGAAGGAAACCTGCTTCGGAAGGACGAGAAACCACGCCAAAGTGAGCCCAATGAGGGCAGCCGCGAGAAACGCTCCGGGCCGAACGAGCATCATCAGCGGCATCAACACGACGAATATGGCGAGAAACGGTACCCGATCGCCGAACACCGGTTCGAGAGCCAGTCTTATCAGCACCGCTACGACGACAAGCCCGATCGCCACACAGTACTCGACCCACACCGGCCAACGGCCGGTGAACTCGAACGTTCGTCGTGAGCCAAAAGAATCCCCCATCCCTGCCAAGCTCAAGATTAAGCTCGATCAACCCCAGTGGAAGATCATGTGTCGGTTAAAAATCGGTGTTGATGGATTATATCGCAAGGCGCGCAGTCGCGACAATAATATCTGACAAACATCGCAACTGCACTCTGCGTGTATCAGCTGGAACTGGAAAAGAAAGAAATGTCCACCATAGAAAACAGGCGCTAGGTCCGAGGGACTTCATCGTGCGGCCTAGGCTGCGGACGGGTCTTTTACGACCGCGATGAACGGCAGGTTGCGGTAGCGGCCGGCGGCGTCTAGGCCGTAGCCGACGACGAACTTGTTGGGTATCACAAAGCCGGTGTAGTCGATCCGCACCTCTTTCTTAATGCGGGGCTCTGGTTTGTCGAGAAAACTGGCGAGTTTGAGCGAACTGGCTCCACGAGTGCCGAGGATGTCCAGGAGCCGAGAGAGAGTCAAACCCGTGTCGATGATGTCCTCCACGACGAGAACGTCTTTGCCGCGGATCGAGTTGCTGAGGTCCTTGAGGATCTCGACGTCGCCGGTAGACTTGGTGCCGTCCTTGTAGCTTGAGACGGACATAAAATCGATACGCAATTGGAGGTCGATCGCACGCATAAGGTCGGCGAGGAAAACGCATGATCCTTTTAGGACACTGACGAGCACGAGTTCCTTGCCGCGATAGTCGGCTGTGATCTGGCGGCCAAGTTCGGCGATACGGTCGCGGATCTGTTGTTCGGAATACAGGACCTCGAGATTTGGGTTGGAAAATTCAGTTGTATCCATTTGGGTAGATTCGGCGGCCATATTTTCCTCGCTTGGTTGATTGAAAAGGTAATTACAAATACTATTCAAACAAGAAAGAACATTCAAGTTGAGGCGTTTTCGACGCCTGAAATTATGTCAGAAACCAGTACTGAGACACGCGATCGCATAAGGGCACTCGTCCGGCAGGTTTTGGCCACGGTTCCCGAACAGGCGGACGCGAAAGGAGCGACACCGGCAGCCGCGCCGGAACATGTCGTCGTAAACTCATTAAAGGACAAGGTCGGAAAGGCGTTTGACCGCGACGAATCGTCGAAAATGCTGATCACCGAGGACGACCTCCGCGGTCTCGAGCCCGGATCCCGGCTTCGCGTCGCCGAGAATGCGAAATTCACCGCTCTTGCAAGCGATATCGTCGCCGATAGAAAGATCGAACTCATTAAGAAAGAGTCGCGGCAGAACACGACACGTGTGCGTTCGGCTGCCGTCGGGGCCGATCACGGCGGGTTTGAAATGAAGGAAAAGATCAAGGACCTGCTGACGGACCTTGGGGTTCAGGTGCGGGACTTTGGGACGAACAGCAAGGACGCGGTCGATTACCCCGATTTTGCCCACGCGGTGGCAAAGTCCGTGAGCGGCCGGCAGGTCGATATCGGTATCATCGTCGACGGCGCCGGGATCGGAAGCGCGATGACCGCCAACAAGGTGCCCAACGTAAGGGCCGCAGCATGTTATTCGGCCGCCCTTGCCCGCAATTCCCGTGAGCATAACGGGGCGAACGTCCTGACACTCGGAGCCGGGCAGAATTCATTTGACGAAGTCAAGGACATCGTCCAGGCATTCATCTCGACCGATATCAGCGAAGAGCGGCACAAAAAACGCGTGGGCAAGATCGACAATATTGAGAAGCAGTATCGGAAGTAGGAACTTCTTTGCGTTCTTTGCGACTTCGAGTGAGACTCGTCTTTTCCACGCAAAGGCGCAAAGGCCGCAAAGTCAGGAAAAACAATGCAAACCAACGGAAACTACGATCAATTGATCGACCAGATCACCGACATGGTCCTCGCCAAGATCAGCGGCGAGGAGTATTGTCCGACATTTTGTCACGCCGACGTCCAGCGGATCGTCGATGCGGGAGCAGAGCGTATCGGTATCGTACTGGGCGAGACGGCGACGGCTCACGATTGGGCGAGCCTGATCGATCACACACTGCTAAAGCCCGAGGCTTCGGAGGCGGACATTCGCAAACTGTGCGACGAAGCGGCGCAATTCGGCTTTGCGTCCGTTTGTGTGAATCCGGCGTGGGTCAAACGGTCCGCGGAATTTCTTAAGGGCTCCGGCGTGCCGGTATGCACCGTGATCGGTTTTCCGCTGGGGGCGACCCTGCCGGATGTGAAAGCCTACGAGGCTCGCCGTGCAATATTTAACGGTGCTCGGGAAGTCGATATGGTCATCAACATCGGGGCGCTCAAGTCGGGTGACGACTGCCTCGTCGAGGATGACATTCGAGCGGTGGTCGAAGCCGCTCACGAGAACCATATTCTCTGCAAGGTGATCATCGAGACCGCACTGCTGACCGACGAAGAAAAGGTGCGGGCTTGCCTCGCCGCCAAGAACGCCGGAGCGGATTTCGTCAAGACGTCGACCGGCTTTGCCAAAGGCGGCGCGACGGCAAACGACGTCGCCCTGATGAGGCATACCGTCGGCAGCGCGCTTGGTGTCAAGGCGTCCGGCGGCGTCAAAGGGATCGATGACGCACGAGCCATGTTCGAGGCTGGAGCGACACGCATCGGTGCTTCGGTCGGAGTCAAGATAGCCCAGGAAGCAAGCGGTATCAAGACCGAGGCATCGACAGCGGGTTATTGATCCGGGTGAAAGTTATAGACGACGTATCCCGTCGCCCGCACGGCTTTGGTTCCCGAGTGTACGGGGTTGAATCTTGATCTGCGGACGGCATTCTCGGACGCGGTTCGGAGTTGCGGCGGGCCTTCGACAGCAGTCGCCGAGACCACTTTGCCTTGTTCGTTGAGTGTCACGTTGACTGTGACGCGGCCCTGCAGTCTCATTGAGCGGTCGGTTTTGGAATAGATCGGTCTTTCAAGATAGACCGCGTAATAGTTGAGAACTCCAACTGAAACGCTGTTTGTATCTCCGCGGCTAACTGTGGGCGGCCGATCCTCCTGGGACTTTGCGGTCACGGCGATCACGGCACGCAAGCGCGACGCCGCCGCAGCCGCTTCGTGATCGGTGGGATCGAGTTCTGCGGCCCTGGCGTAATCGGTCAGGGCGAGATCACTTCGTCCGAGCTTTTCGTTCACCTGTCCGCGGATGTAACGGGCCGTGGCGTTCTTGTTATCGAGTTCCACGACCTTATCGAGATCTTTTAGTGAGTTTTCTTGCTTTTCGAGCCTGATATAGGCCAACGCCCGTGCGAAATACGTTCCCGCGTCCTTTGGCTTTAGGTCTAAAGCCTTTGCGAGATCCGCGATCGCGGCTTCATCTCTGTTTTCCGCGATCGCTCGGTTCGCACGGTTGCGGTAGAACGAAAAATCCGGCAATGGCGCCTTGGCTAGCGTGGTTGGCTGCGGTGCCGGTTCGGGTGTCGGGACGCGCAAAGCTTCGGTGGGCTTGACTTTAGTTCGGATAGAGTCCAATAGGCCGTCGTTCGCTCCGGTGTTGACGAGTTCTTTTTCGATCTCCGGGGTCGGAGCGAACGTGATCCCGCGGCTTCTGACAGCTTCGGCGAGAAGCCGGTTTTTCTCATCGATGCCGGTCTTCTTCGAGCGCAGCGCGATAAGGATGTCGGCAAGGCTCAATTGCCTGGTTTGGGCTGAGACAGGTACGAGCCATCCGGCCCCGAAGAGTAGGGTCAACACGATGAATGCGATCGAAATCGCTGGCCTGAATATTGAGGGTCGTGATCGAAGGGGTGGCATATTAGTCATTCCACGTGAAGAAAGGCAGGATCAGTAGTCGTTTATGAGGTCATCGACCGTCACCTTTTTCTTTGACGACGCACCGGCATCCCTTGCAGTGGCGGCCCGTATTGGTATCTTGTCGCCTGCGGCCCGAGACCTCGGCTTGAATGGTCTGGACTCGGGTGCATTCGTCGCGCGTTCGGTGTGGGGCGAGTCTTCGGCGTGCACCGTTACGGCGGAAGGGGCACTATCGGTCGACGGCAGTGACGCCGGCGTCGCGGCCTGGACATTATCGTGCTCAGCGTCCGCGCCGGCCTGGTACACCGAATCGGGCCGAACCGTTGACGGTTCATTTGATGATGAGCCCGCTATGCGAAATATGACGGCCAACAGACCAGCTAGGGCAACCACGACTACAAACGTGACGAGGGGCGCCCTAACACCAAACCAATACCGCTTTGGTGATCCCGTTTTTGGCGCATTGTCTGGTCTCGATAAAGATTTGATGGGAGTCAGGATCTCGGTCGCGAATACTCGATCAGCGAGGAACCTGTCAGCGGGCGACGATACTAAATGCACCTTCGGTGCACTTTTTGCTGGCGGGGCGGCTGTGGTCAGGAATTGGACAGATTCCGTCCCAGCCTCGCTGGAATACGGATCGTTCAGAACTTTCGCATCGAATGGCGAGACCGAAGCCGACCGATGGATCGTCCGAAAGACGGGCAATTCAAGAAGGTCGTAGTCCTCCCCTCGGTCGATGAGCTCGAAGCCGTCGGGGCTGAAAGCCTCGAGGCGATGTGAAGATTTGGATGTGAACATGAGGAGATGAAGGTTCCATCGGTCCGAGAACGATGGACAGGCCTCTATTATAGCTAAGACGGCAAACAAACACAACGGTGTTGAACAATGTTAATAATCCAACTTCGATGCTGTTTGGATGAGTTTTCAGAGCCCCGGGATTTGAGTGCAGATCATGGCCCGGCGGTCCGTGAGCGGGCATGTGACGCTCTTTGATGGAGCTTTCGCCGATAGTCATCGCCGGTCATGACGATCGTCTGACACATTTCGTAGAGGCGCGATCGAAGACGCGTTCCGATCCGATCTTCAAGCACCTCGTCTCGTTCGCTTTGGCGGGTGTCAGGATAATTGGTGGTGAAGATCGTGAGTCTCTTGTCGTTATATCGCGAATTGATGACGTGTGCCATCGTATCCCGTACCCAGTCGGTGGGTTTAGACGCTCCGAGTTCGTCGAGAACGAGAATATCAGTATTGAGAACCGGCGCAAGCACTCCGAGCTCGGATGCTTGCGTATTGGGGTTGTACGAGTCTTGTATCTCCTTGAGGAGTTTGCCAAATTCGTAAAAGAGGCATTTGAAGCCTCGCTCGGTGAGCCCTTTCAATATCGAAACGGCCAGATGGGTCTTGCCGACGCCTACGCTGCCGATAAGCAGCAAACCGCGGTCGACCGCCGGGTAATCCATCGTGAGCTGAGTAGAGTAGCGAAACGCGGATTCCTGCGACGGGTTTTGCGGCTTGTAGTTGTGAAAATGACATACGTCGTAGCGCGCAGGTAATTGTGCTGCCTTCAGTAGGTCGGTGTGAGTATCGCGGACTCGACAGCGGCAGATTCGTGCACCTTTATCTTCGATGACTTCGAGGCCCGTCCCGAAACATATGTTACAGACTTCCTCGCCAGGCTCGCCAAGGGCGATCCGGCCGGTGTTTGACAGCTTCGGAACAGCCTTCAGGTGGGAGGGCTTCGCTTTTTCTTTAGGCATCTTTGGTTCGCGGTTACGGTATGGCAAAATGGATTATAGCACCGGCATTGATCAATTCAAGTTTTGGGTAGAGCCGGCGCGCCGTGATCGACATTGACCGTTTATGGGATTGCTTCGAAGTCTCCTCATCAAGCTTAACCTCGCGGACCTGAGCGCCGAACGTACACCCATATCTATACTGTTGCTCGACGACGACACGCGACGGCACAGGTGGTTCGCCAAACGGTTCGATGGCGACTATCTAGACATTGCCGAGAATGTTGACGACGCCAAGGAGTTTCTGACCGAGAACAAGTACGACGCGATCTTTCTCGATCACGACCTATTGCCACACCATTACGAATCAAACGATCATGGGGATCACGAGAATACCGGCTATGCGATCGCCGAATGGCTGTATGAGCGACACAATCTCCAACGTGCGGCTACGATAATTGTCCATACACGCAATGCCGATGCCGCGATACCGATGGTCCATAAGCTGCGCGAATCAGGCCGCAACGTCGAGTACTGTGCGTTTCCCATGCTTGATCACAAGATAAAAAACTACTGGAAACGATGACACGGGTGGTAGATCACCCCTACGCGGAGATCCCCCGAATAAGAATATCGGCCGTTTTACGCGTACGCGATTCGATTGTGGACCGGTCACCAAGTTCGACGGCGCTGAGGCTGTATGGCAACAGGGAATTCGTCGCAGACAACAGCGACCGGGCGAGATCGATCCCGTCGCCTGACACGAAATGCCCCGACCGTTGGCCTTCCTCTATGACAGCGCCGAATATTCGTGCTTCTTCTTCAAAATATTTTCGCCTCCGCTTGAGAAGCTTCTCCCGCACGTGAGACAGGAGATCATCGAGGCTCTGAGAATAATGTTGCACGCTGTCAAATCGGAATAGCACACGCTGACAAAGCATCTCGGCCAGCCGCTCGTCGATGGGACCGGTTCCGGACGCGATCTCTCTTAGTCTTGTCTTGAGCCGCTCTATTATCCGGTCGATGTGCGACAAAGCGATCTCTTCTTTGCTGGAGAAATATAGGTAGATGCTGCCTTTGCCGATGCCGACTTCGCGGGCAAGGTCGTCTATCGTCATCTTCTTATACCCGTTCCTCGACAATAACCGGTCGGTCGCGTCGAGGATCGTGTCCCGCGTCGTTTTACGTCGATTGGCGTCTTTCATTATTGTGGCCGAAGACCGATTTTGATTTTCGGTCATCATATGCGAGCCGCGAAAAAAAATAAAGCTCGCACGCGGGCGAGCAGCCGATAACGTGAGCCCCTTCAATTACCTCTCAAAATACTTCCTGCCGCGGAGCTTTGCCGGCATCAGGTCACCTTCGGGATCGTTGCCTTCGTTCTTCCCATAGCCTAGGTCTTTCATAAGTCTTGTCGGTGCATTGCGGATCTTCATCGGGACGGGAAGATTGCCGAAACGTTTAACGTCCTCCGATGCAGCTCCGATGGCGTTGGTCGAAGTGCGATCTTTCGCCGCATTTGCCAGATATGCCGTGCCGTGGGCCAGGTTCAATACACACTCGGGCATGCCGATGGTCTCGACCGCACGAAAGACAGCGTTCGCGACAACAAGGGCGGTTGGCTGCGCAAGTCCGATGTCCTCCGAAGCGAAGATGACCATGCGGCGTGCGATGAATTTCGGGTCTTCGCCCGCTTCGATCATTCGTGCAAGGTAATACATTGCGGCGTCCGGCCTACTCGCCCGCATCGATTTGATAAACGCGCTGATGACGTTGTAGTGTTCCTCGCCTTTTTTATCGTAACGAAGGAACTTTGACTGGAGGGTCTCTTTGAGCGTCTCGAGCGTGATCCGATCATAAAGCCGGGAAGTGTTCTCGACCATCGTTATCGCCTGGCGGGCGTCGCCATTGGCCATTTCGATAAGCCAGTTTTTGGCCTCAGCGTCGAGCTCATAACCCGTTCGGTCGATGATCGCGGCCATTTCGTCGTCTTTTAGCTCCTCGAGAACAAAAACACGAAGCCGAGAGAGCAGCGCCGAAATGACTTCAAAACTCGGGTTTTCCGTAGTGGCACCGATAAGCACAAGCTGGCCGTTTTCGACGAATGGAAGCAGGAAATCCTGCTGTGCCTTGTTGAACCGGTGTATCTCGTCGAGAAACAAAACGCGCGGCCGATCGTCGATCGAACGCGTCGCCACGATCCGCCGGATATCGTCCTTTCCGGCGGACACAGCCGAAAGCTCGAAAAATTCGGCGTTTATTGCTTTAGCGTAGATCCGGGCGAGCGTAGTCTTGCCGGTGCCCGGCGGGCCCCACAACACAAACGAGAAGATGTGGCCCTGCTCGATCGCCAGACGGACCGGCTTGCCCGGTCCGACGAGGTGCGACTGTCCGACATATTCGTCCAACGAATCGGGCCGAATTCGGTTTGCAAGCGGATCCATATGACCCTTCAGCGGAGGGACCCAAGTCACGTTTCGTAACTATTTCCCCCGGACTTTGAACGCATAACCTAAGGAGATGACGAGGTTACCGGTTTTGCTCGATCCATCGGTCACCGTATTTTTCTGCAGCGTCGTCAGTCCGTATGCGGCCCGGACATCGAGAAAGATCGACCCACGACCTGCCGGCACGGTGAGCCCTCCGCCTCCTGTCACGCCAACATTGTATCTGTGAAGGCTTGATGTCACGACCGTATCGGCATTAAATGAGATCGGCGGCAGCGGCTGTCCTAATGGCGGCAACAGTAGAGGTGTTTTGTTTTTGTCGAGATAGATAGTGCTTGAACCCCGGGTTATCTGCGTTGCCTTTATGAGATATCCAAAATAGGGCCCGCCATCGACATATACCCCAGGCCTCTCGTTTTTGCGCCACGAATACTTAAGCAGGACGGGGAACTCGACGTAATTGAGCTTGGCGGTGTTCTTAAAATCGGCGAAAAAGTAGGAACCCGGCGGTAAAGCGGGCAGGCCCGGAAGCGGCGAAGTTATCGGCTGGACGCCGTTTCGACGGCCGCCCTGCATAGCGTAATCGACCTCGAGTTGAACGGAAACGTGCTGGCCGAGACCGATATCTACGTACCCACCGAACGTCGACGCCACGCGCGATTTGTAATCTTTTGTGATCTCCTGGCCGCCGCCGCCGACAAGGTTCGGAATACTAACGCCGGCTTTGATGCCAACGTGCACGTCATGATCTCCGCCCTGGCCATATATCATGGTGCATGTTGCGAAACAGATCGACAAAATGAGGACTCCCATCGACTTTCTTGATCCACTTTCCATACAATCTCCTGGGTTCGGTTCTGCTGGTGATCCAAGAAGCCAGCTCACCGTACGTTCAAACAAGTTTTAGTAGATAGGATATTCTACAATAAAATCTACTAAAAAAGCCCACCGTCGTCCGGATAGGTTTGTCAGTCTTACCCGCGATCGAACGCTAGCGGGAGGCCAGACGATTCAACACTTGTGAGGTCTTCTCGGATGAAATCCAAAATTGTTGATAAATTACCGGTATGCCTGTATTGATTGCGACCGAAATCGAAAGCTCCGTTATCCTGCTGCACCTGTTTATCATGCTCGCCGCAGCTAAGCTGATGGCCGAAATATTCGAGCGGCTGAAGCAGCCGGCCGTCGTCGGCGAGATACTCGCCGGAGTGATCATCGGACCAAGCATTTTGGGCTGGGTCGCGCCATCTGAGGTTATCAATGTTCTGGCCGAGTTTGGCGTCATCTTCTTGCTCTTCACAGTTGGGCTAGAGACTAAACCCGAGTCCATATTTAGGGTCGGCAAACGAGCTGCTATCGTCGCCGTGTTGGGCGTCGTACTTCCCTTTGCTGCCGGGTATCTCATCGCCCTCGCGTGGCAGGCCTCGTTCGTCGAGGCAATGTTCATTGGAGCCGCAATGGTGGCCACTTCGGTCGGTATCACCGCACGAGTGCTCGGTTCAATGGGCCTCTTGGACACTCAGACTGTCCGGATAGTGCTGGGAGCCGCGGTGATCGATGACGTGTTGGGCCTGATCATTCTCTCGCTCGTCTCGGCGGTCGGACAGGGAAGCCTAAACTATGCCGGCCTCGCAAAAACGGCTGGAGCAGCGATACTTTTCGTTGCGTTTGTCGCGCTCGTCGGTGCCAGAGTGATCAACCGAGTTGCTCCCACCATCGAACGCCTCCACCTTGACAAACCCTTTTTCACATTCGGCCTGATACTGTGCCTCGGACTTTCCGTCGCGTCCGTCTATGTCGGCGTCGCTGCCATTATCGGGGCGTTCCTCGCAGGAATGGCCCTCGCCGAAGCTTCCGAAAACAATGAACGAATGCACCGGCGAATCGGCGGCGTTACCGAGTTTCTGGTGCCGTTTTTCCTCGTCAACATCGGTATGCAGCTCGATCTCGCGATCTTTCGCAGCAGTATGGTCATTACGTTCGCCCTCCTTTTGACGTTCCTGGCCGCGGTTACAAAATTTGTCGGCTGCGGACTCGGCGCCTGGGGCCTTTCGAAACGAGAAATGGCCCAGGTCGGCGTCGCAATGGTCCCGAGAGGCGAGGTCGGCATTGTGGTCGCACAGGTCGGATTGGGGCTCGGTGTTATCGGCAAGCCATTCTTCGCCTCTGTTCTGTTTATGGCCGTCGCAACCACTCTGATAGCGCCGCCGCTGATCAAGTATTTTTTCGCTGAGGATGGACCGACCAGACAGGGTGCGGATGTTGAGACAGACGATAGCGATGAGTATCCGTGGATCGGCTGAATTAAGCGGCGGGTTGCCGCCACGCCTATGGCATGTATTCGACGGCATGACCGGCCAAGTGAAAGGCGACTGCTCTTTATGATGATCTGATTCGGAAAGATCGACGGGATGGAAAGCGTGCTTGAAGATGATTGGTGGCCAGGGACGGGGTCGAACCGCCGACACGCGGATTTTCAGTCCGCTGCTCTACCAACTGAGCTACCTGGCCCGGAAATGCGCGTCCGATGGTGAGAGGACGCGAAACTGTAAGTCTAGACAAGCACTTATTTGATGTCAACCCCCAGCCGGAATATCGGCGGAGAGCACACCCTTACAAACCTGCGCGGCAGAAAAAAGGTTGACATCCGTCAACGTGGTTCTATAATGACGTTTGGGCGCTGTTTGCCAATTTCAGTCGCTCGAAAACGTTTGAAACCTGCCTGTGCCGGTTTGAACGCCGTCGCTGACCCCCGGCGACGCTACCTTCAAGCCGGCACCGCTATTTTCTGGGGGACAATATTTAACTTATATGTGGAAATCATTTATTACCTGTGCAGCTTTTGTTTTGGCTGCATTCTCGATGGGCTGCGGATCGGGTGCGTCGACCACGAACACTTCCAACACCGCGGCCAACACCTCGGGGCCCAATACCGCCAACCGGATCGACACGTCGAATATGCCTGAAGGTATAAACCCGAATCCGATTCAGCCCGGCGCAACACCGATCCCTGGAATTCCTGCCAATCTCACGCCCCTACCCAAGGGCGCGACACCGACTCCGGGAATACCCGATCCGGCAACGCTTAAGAAACCTCTGAAACCGGGTCTGACACCAACGCCTGGAATACCTTCGCCAGAAGAGCTACGACGTCAGATGAATCGCAAGCCAGCGGATGTCAACTCGCCTGTCGGCGACCAGCCGATGATGAAAAAGGACGCTAACAAGCTGCCAAAAAAGCCGAACTAGGATCGACGGCGACCAGAGAGCGAAAGGCAAGTTCGAGATATGGGGCTTGCCTTTTTCGATTGCCTGAAACCCTAAGCCTGGGCCGCCTCGGCCTTTGCAAACCCGAGTTCGGTCTTGACCTCGCTTTCGATACGCTCGAGCAGTTCGGCGTTTTCCTTGAGCATTGTCTTAACGTTGTCGCGGCCTTGCCCGAGGCGTTCTCCGTGGAACGAGAACCACGCACCGCTCTTTTCGACGATGTTGTGATTGACAGCCAGATCGAGCAAGTCGCCTTCGCGTGAGATACCCTCGCCATACATGATGTCAAACTCGCTCTCGCGGAACGGCGGAGCGCATTTGTTCTTGACGACCTTGACGCGGGTCCGGTTGCCGACGACTTTATCGCCGTCCTTAATTGCACCTATGCGGCGAATGTCGAGGCGGAGACTTGCGTAGAACTTGAGTGCTTTGCCGCCGGTCGTCGTCTCGGGTGAGCCAAAGAAAACACCGATCTTTTCGCGAAGCTGGTTGATAAAGATAAAACACGTGTGCGAGCTCGACACGATGGCCGTTATCTTTCTCAGGGCCTGCGACATCAGACGTGCCTGCAGTCCCGGAAGTGAATCTCCCATCTCGCCGTCAAGCTCGGCCCTCGGCACAAGTGCCGCGACCGAATCAATAACGATCACATCGACGCTGTTGGATCTGACCAGCGTTTCGGCGATCTCAAGGGCCTGCTCGCCCGAATCGGGCTGCGAGATCAGCATGTCGTCGATATTGACGCCGAGCTTGGTCGCGTATTCTGGGTCCATAGCATGTTCGGCGTCGATATACGCACAAACGCCGCCTGTCCGCTGAGCAGAAGCGACAACCGTCAGGGCCAATGTCGTCTTACCCGAACTCTCAGGCCCGTAAACCTCGATGATACGGCCGCGGGGAAACCCGCCGACCCCTATCGCCGCGTCGAGACTGAGACAGTTGGTCGAAATGGCGCCGATCTCTTCGTGCGGACGCTCCCCGAGCCGCATGATCGAGCCTTTGCCGAACTTTTTTTCGATTTGTGCCAGTGCAGATTCGATCGCCTTTACTTTATCCAGGCTCATTGTTTTGATCTCCCTAATTTATTCCGTAAGTTCTAGCCGTATCGCTGACAAAATGAAATACTAGCACCTGTTCCGCTCAAGTGCAACTCTGTTGCATAAATGCAACATAATGAGATCCTGCCGTAGCAAGATATCTTCGATTTTCGTATCAAAAGTTTCGCAAGTTTAGAACAACGCCATAAGAATTTCAAGCCGAGTCCCTGCGGCATGCCGGACGGACGGACTAAGCTGGGTACCTCGCCGGGCAACGGTAAAAAATGGAATAAGGCTCATCGCTTGCGCGCATTACGGGATTTGTGTTCATATTGTAATTCGATGAGAAGTTACGCACTTCACAATCATCACCTCCACCATCACGCGCACCATACCGGGCGCGTGGTCTAGACTCGTTTTCTAAACAATTCGAATCAAAGTTTTTGACCACTTCGCGCGAACTTCACCGGAAGCTTCGAGGGCGGAGTTTTGTTGTTTTTATGAGTTTTTCAAAGAAATTAAAAATTGCTATTCAAAAAAGCGGCCGGCTGAGCGAGGGTTCGACGGCGCTGCTGAAAAAATGCGGGATCGGGTTCACGAACGGCCTCGGCAAGCTAAAATCGGAGGCTGCGGATTTTCCGCTCGAGATCTATTTCCTGCGTGACGACGACATTCCGGACTACGTCGCCGACGGCGTCGCCGATATCGGCATCGTCGGCGAGAACGTGCTGACCGAATCGCCTCAGCCCGTCGAGACGCTCGACAAGCTCGGGTTCGGCAAATGCCGGCTGGCTCTCGCGGTGCCGAAGGTATTCGAGTACGCCTCAGTCAGCGATATTGACGGCTTGCGCGTGGCGACCAGTTATCCGCGAATTCTCAAAGCATTTTTCGACTCAAACGGCGTCAATGTCGACATCCACGAGATCAGCGGCTCGGTCGAGATCGCACCGTCTATCGGGCTGGCCGACGCGGTTTGCGACCTTGTCAGCTCGGGCAGCACGCTGTTCACGAACGGGCTTCGCGAGGTCGAGACGGTGATGCATTCCGAGGCCGTATTGATCGCCCGCACGGGGCTCGAAGCCGAGCTCGCGGCCATTTTGGACAAGCTGCTGTTCCGCATCCGCAGCGTTAAGGCTGCTCAGCAAAACAAGTACATCCTACTCAACGCACCGACGGACAAGGCCGACGAGATCGCCCGCATCCTGCCGGGAATGCGGAGCCCGACGATGCTGCCGCTGGCGGAACCGGGTTGGGTCTCGATCCACTCGGTGATCGGGGAAAGCGATTTTTGGGAGGTTGTCGACAGCCTCAAGCGGGCCGGTGCCGAGGGAATTCTGGTGCTCTCGATCGATCAGATGATCAGGTAAATATATGCAGATAATCAAGTTTCCGC
>JBGAVC010000019.1:0-54758 GCA_044228265.1 Pyrinomonadaceae bacterium | reverse complement strand
CGCAGCACAAACCTTGCGCTGGTCGACCTGTGGAGACGTGCCCTTGAGGAAAATAGTGTCGACGTCGACTTTGTTCGGTACCTCGACATTTCGCGTGAGGAAACACAGGCATTGATCAGTGGACATCGTGAGAAATTCGACCTGGTGATCCCCCGAGGCGGCGAGTCGCTTATTGAGTACGTATTGAAGAACTCGGCCGCGCCCGTGATAGTCAGCGGACGCGGCAATAACTTTTTGTACATCGACGGCGAAGCCGATTTTGAGATGGCGTTGAGCATCGCGGTAGACGGAAAGCGACGATTGAGCGTCTGTAACGCGCTCGACAAGGTTCTGATCGACCGTTCGCTGCCGGATATTGAAACACGGACGGCACGGCTGGCTGCCGGGCTGCGGCAGATCGGGATCGATGTTTTCGGCGACCGCGAGGCTTGCACGTTCGAATCATCTATCACGCCGCTCGCCGGTGAAGAGGTCTGGTTTCAAGAATTCCTGGCACCCAAGATCGTGATCGGTATCGTCGGAGGTGCTGACGAAGCAATTGGCAGGATCAACAAATACTCCGGCGGACATTCGGCGGCGATCGTGACGGAGAACGCCGAGACGGCAGATCGGTTCATGAACGAGGTCGACTGCGCCGCAGTTTATCACAACGCTTCGGTACGTTTTACAGACGGAGGTGAGTTCGGTCTCGGCGCGGAGATCGCCATTTCGACTCAAAAGCTGCATTTCCGCGGCCCGCTGGGCGCCGAACACCTAACGACAAATAAGTGGTTCGTGTCCGGCGATGGGCAGGTGAGAAATTGAAATGAAAAAGAAGTTGGTCCTCAAAATAGGCAGTTCGACACTCACCGCGGGGACAAAGCTGATCTCCCGCGGCAAGATCGAGGACATTGGCCGGCAAATACTCGAACTTCGGGACGGCTGCGACATCGTCCTCGTCTCTTCGGGCGCGATCGCTGCGGCAAAACAATACATAAATATCAAGGACGCCGGACGGCCGGTCGAATCAAAGCAGGCGATGGCCGCGATAGGCCAGCCCCTGCTGATGCGGACGTACCACGAGATATTCAGCGACTTTGGCATTCCGACAGCCCAGTGTTTAATGACCTACCGCGATTTTGAAAACGATACGTCGCGGCAGAACACGTTGAACACGATCTCCGAGCTGATAAAATTCGGATACTTGCCGATCGTCAACGAAAACGACACGACATCGGTCGAAGAGATACTCTTGGGCGATAACGATAAGCTGTCTGCATTAGTGGCGACGCTTATTAACGCCGATCTGCTGGTTTTGGCAAGCGACATCGACGGCGTATTTGATAAGAATCCGCACATTCACGCGGACGCAGAGTTGGTCCCGGAGATCAGAGACATCGACGAGGCGAGACAGCTTGTCGAGGAGCGTGAGTCAGGTCTCGGGACGGGCGGAATGAACTCTAAACTCGAAGCTGCGATGATCTGCCGGCAACGGAAGATAGAGACCTGGATCGTAAACGGCGGAAAAGCAAATTTCCTTGTTGAGGCTCTTGATGGCCGGCTGCCTTTTACGAAGTTCAAACCAGAGCGGAACGACACGGCCGAAGCGTCCTAGAACGGATAAACCTCGACTCTTTTAACGACGCCTTTCTTGATCCTGATAACCCAATAAACGCCGTATTCGGCGTCCGGCAGCTGTTTGAAAACGTCTTTTTTTGCGATCAGATTCGCCAGGGCTGGGGTGGTGTTGCTGTGCCCGACGATAAGATACCGTTTACATCTCGCCGCCATCATTTTCGTGACGAGGTCCGCCTGTTTTGCGGGATCGTACGTCTGGATCTCTTTGCCGCGGATCTTTGCGGTCGGTTCGGCGGTTTGCTTCGTCCGTTTGTAGTCGGTCGCGTAGATCTCCTGCGGCCTGTATTTCTTGACTATGCGGGCAAACCTCTCGGCCCGCGTTCGCCCTTCGTCGGAGAGGTTCGGATCTCCGCTGGCCATGTCCATCGTCGTTCCCGACGCACTTTTTTCGGCATGACGGACAAGTATGAAAAGCTTGTCCTGAGCGAAGCCCCTTGCTCCCGCCAACATTAGAACGAGCACTAACGCAATTATCAAATGCCGCGTGACATCTTTCATGATCAATGCCGGTTTACACAAACATCTTTCCCGGATTTAGGATACCGTTTGGGTCGAAAACCTTTTTTATGCTCTTCATTATTTCAATTGTCGGCGCATCGAGCGCATAGCTCAAATACGGCGATTTGACATAGCCGATACCGTGCTCGCCTGAGATCGTGCCGCCGAGATCGACGGAGAGCTGAAACGTCTCTGCCACACACTGCCGCGCACGAGCGATCTGCTCAGGGTCGTCGCGGTCAACGACAAAATTGACATGAATGTTGCCGTCGCCGGCATGGCCAAAGTTGGCGACGAACGTCGAGTTGCGGCGGCCGATCTCCTCGATGCGTGCGACAAGTTCGGGCACCTTTGAGCGGGGAACGACGACGTCCTCATTTATCTTGAGCGTGCCGTATTTCATTAGGCTGGGCGAAATGGCGCGGCGAACGTCCCAGAGTTTGTCCTCTTCCTCTTTCGATCGGGCGCGAAGGATATCAAAACCGCCGTTCTCCCCGATGATCCGCTCGATCGTATGTGCATTCCGCTCAACCTCGTCGCGCGAGCCGTCGACGGCAACCAGCAGTATGGCGGCCGCGTCGGGCGACAGCCCAAAGGCAAAATTCTCCTCGACTGCGCCGACGCAAAACTTGTCGATGACCTCCATCGCCATCGGGAGCAGGCCCTCGGGAGTGAATTTTGTGAGTACCTTACAGGCAGCTTCCATCGAGTGAAAATTGGCCCGAACCGTCGATGTGGCCTCCGGCATTGGCAGCAGCTTGAGCGTCGCCTCGGTGATGATCCCGAGCATTCCCTCGCTCCCGCACATAAGGCCAGTCAGGTCGAATCCGACGACGTTCTTTACGGTTCGGCCGCCCGTTCGGATCACCTCGCCCGTTGCGGTAACGACCTCGAGTCCGAGTACGTGGTGCTTGGTGACACCGTATTTGGGCGTGCGCATACCGCCTGCGTTCTCGGCGATGTTGCCGCCGATAAAGCTGTCCTTGTAGCTTGCAGGGTCCGGAGCGAACAGCAGCCCGACCTCGGCCGCAGCTTGCTGTACGGCATACGTCGTCAGTCCTGGTTGAACGATCATGTAGAGATCGTCAACATTCAGCTCCAAAATACGGTTCATCCGGTCCGTGCCGACAACGATACCGCCGTCAACGGGAACCGCACCGCCTGTATAGCCCACGCCGCCGCCGCGGGCCGTTACAGGGAAAACGTACTCGTTCGCGAGCTTAATGATCGCGACCATTTGTTCGGTCGACTCGGGGAAAACGACGGCCTCAGGCGGGAATTTCTCTTTGACTGCGTCGGCACCGTAAGGCTCGACCCGTTCAGGATCGACGACGACGTTGTCGTCACCGACGATCGCCCGCAATTTATCGAGCACCTCAGGCTTGGAAGCGTTGGTGGTCCTGCGGCCGTGTGAGATGAAGTGAATGGACTCGTACATCTCCGTTAATCGTACCAAAAATACCAAAATACAGAGGCATCTGCTAAACTCTCACAAAATCCTCAGATTAGATTTTACTCCGACGTTTGACCGGTCCTTAAAGGAGTAAACCGCAAAGTATGAAAATGCCCAAGATCTCGTTGACGTGGAAGATCATCATTGGACTGATCATCGGTATATTTGTCGGCTGGCTTGTCCACACGGTGGATGTGCAGTCGGGCGAGAGCCATATGATCTTCGGCATGCAGGCCCAGACGCTGCTCGGATTTTTCAGGTCGCTGTCGACGCTGTTTCTCAATCTGATCAAGTCAATTATCGCACCTTTGATATTCGCGACGCTGGTAGTCGGGATCTCCGGGACCGGGGACATCAAGCAGGTTGGCCGGATCGGCGTCAAAGCCCTCATCTATTTCGAGGTGGTGACCACGCTCGCCCTGTTCATTGGTCTCGCGGCAGTAAATATCACGAAACCGGGCGAGGGGGTTTCGCTGGCGGGTGTGGCAAAAGGAGATAACAAGGCTACGCTCTCGCAAAAGGCTCAAGCACTGTCCAAAGAGGCGGCCGATGCTGCCAAGAAGGCTGACGAATTAAGGTCCCAATCCGCAAACGACCCGAACGCGGTAGCGCAGGCCAACATTCAGTCCGCGATCGCGGCCCAAAAGGCGGCCGAGGCTGCGGACACGGCCGCCAAAGGGCTGACTTCGGACGACCCGCCTGCAAAGCCGCAGACTTTTGGCGACATAATCGCGCACCTTTCGCCGACATCGATCATCAAGGCGATGGCCGAGGGCGATGTGCTGCAGATCGTCGTTTTCTCGGTGATATTCGCGTTGGCCGTGACAGGCATCGGCCCTAAGGCAAAACCGGTCGTCGACTGGTGCCAGTCGTTGGCTGACATTATGTTCCGATTTACGGAATACGTTATGAAGTTCGCTCCGGTAGGTGTTGGTGCGGCGATGGCGTACACGATCGGGCATAACGAGCAAGGCTTGGCGGTTCTAAAGAATCTCGGTGCTTTGGTCCTGACGCTGTACGGAGCGCTGATAGTGTTCGCCTGCATTGTGCTGCTGCCCATCGCGCTTATCTTTAAAGTGCCGCTCAAGGATTTCTTCGACGCCGTGAAGACCCCTGCGTCGATCGCTTTTGCCACGACATCGAGCGAATCAGCCTTGCCCAAGGCGATGGAAAACCTCGCCCGTCTCGGCGTGCCTCGCCGTATCGTCGGGTTCGTGCTGCCGACTGGTTACAGCTTTAACCTTGACGGCACGACGCTGTATCTTGCCCTTGCGTCGGTTTTTGTAGCTCAGGCTGCAGGAGTTCAAATGGCGTGGGGCGATCAGATATTGATGGTCGCAGTGCTGATGCTGACTTCTAAAGGAGTTGCGGGCGTGCCACGCGCGTCGCTGGTCATTCTGCTGGGAACGCTTGCTTCATTCCGTTTACCGGTGGAGGGCGTGATTTTGATCCTCGGGGTGGACGAGCTGATGGACATGGCCCGGACCGCCATCAATGTTATCGGGAACTGCCTTGCCACGGTCGTCGTGGCAAAATGGGAGAACGCATTCCGCAACGAGGAGTGGCGGCGAGAAGAGGCTGAACTCGAAGAGGTCACTGGCCAGACGGCCATCGTCTCGGCCTAGGGAGGATCGAATATGTTTCCAATGGGCGACGACAACTCGGACAGGCGCATTCAGCCTGTGGTGAACTACGCGATCATCGGCGTCAACATCCTTGTTTTCCTTATATTGCAACAATTTGGAAACAACGAAGCGTTCACTAATGCGTTTGCGCTCGTGCCGAAGGAGATCACGACCGGCGTCGATCTCGCCGGAGTGCAGATCGTCCGCGATTCTGCCGGTCACGTCGGCCAGATCGCCCTGTATTCGACGCCTCTTCCGGTCTATTTCAATTTTCTAAGCTCGATGTTCATGCACGGCGATATCATGCATATCGGCGGGAACATGCTGTTCTTGTGGATCTTTGGCGACAACATCGAGAACCTGATCGGCCACTTTCGATACGTAGTTTTTTATCTGATCTGCGGGCTTGCCGCAGCCGCGGGTCAGATCGTGATGGGACCCGACTCAGTGATCCCGATGATCGGAGCGTCGGGAGCAATATCGGGCGTTCTCGGCGGGTATCTGCTAATGTTTCCGACGAGATCCGTGCGGGCGATCCTGTTCAATTTCCTGACGACGGTGCCCGCGTTCGTCGCGATCGGCATCTGGATCTTATACCAGTTGGTCCTCGGTTTCTTTTCACCATCGGGCGGCGGCGGCGTCGCATATGCCGCACACATCGGCGGATTTGTCGCCGGTGTGGCGCTGATCAAATTGTTCGCGATCGGCAAAGGCAGTTAGATCGAAGTTATTACTTCGAAAATAGACTGACAGGCAGTTTCCGTCGAAAAGTCGGTTTGAGCTTTTCGCTTTGCCGTCAGACCAAGCTCGATTCTCTTTTCGGGATCTAGCACCAAATCCTCAATAGCCGCGGCCGTGGCGTTGACGTTTCCGAGCGGAACGACCGCTCCCGCATCGTCGCCGACGAACTCGGGCATACCGCCCACATCAGCAAAACACACGATCGGCTTGCCGAGATTTGCAGCTTCCAGGCAGACGATCGGGAAAGGATCTTCGCGCGACGGCAACACGAAAATGTCGAGAGCGGCGAGATGTCGAACCGGGCTTTCGCCAGATTTGACCAGGAAAATCTTTCCTGTAAGATGTGATTTTCTTAACTCTCTAGAAATCTCTCGATACATCGGATCTGAGTCCACATTGTCGCGTCCGATCCAGACGAACCTGAGCCCCGGATGCTTCGATAACAACGTAGCGGCCACCTCGGTGAATATGTCGGCGCCTTTTCTGGATTCCAGCGTGCCGCACGAGCCGATGAGTATTGTCTCGTCCGAAATACCAAGTTCTTCGCGTACCGCTGCGACGTCGACATCGACACCGGAACCTCGAGGCGAGAACTCATACACCCGACGGACCAGCCGATCGATACCGAGCCGCTGCAACATTGCCGCGACTGCGTTCGATCCGACGACGAAGGCGTCGACATAAGCGGACAGCGGCTTCAGCTGCCTTGTCATCCCAAGCGTTTCGATCGCGCCCTCGAGTTCATGAAGCCAGCTTACGGTTTTGAATCCATGTAGTTTGAACTTTTTGAGATAGGGCAAAGCAAGAACGGTGTTCCCGATAACGGCGTCGTAATCGTTTTGGAGATACGGTAGTCCCTTAAGCCGTCCGACAGGGCCGCCGCCTCCGCGGACTCGACGAATGACACGAGTCAGCAAATTTCCTGGCTCGACCCGAGAAAGGACCGTGACATCGGCCACTTTCCGATACTCCTCTTCGAGATCGCCGCCATTCAATAAGATCAGGTCGAGGGTGAATTCCGGCTGATTTGCCTTTATCCATTGCAGCAGATAGAGCAGCACAAATGGAGCCCCGCTGCGACTCGCGTCGTGGCCGATGAACAGAAGTCGCTTCATTTGCGCTTTCTAGCGGTAAAGCTTAGCCCGATGAACATCGAATTCTCGGAGTCGTCGAATAATTCCGGGCGCCGGTCGGTTTTCACCAATAAAGCAAATATTGGGAACAGTGCGAGCCGCAAAACGCCTCGCACGAATCTTGGAAGCCGTGCGAACGTGATCCACAGCCCGATCATCTGTGCCATCGACGCGTTCCAGCCGCCCAGGCCCTTGATCTCGATGTCCGCGAAGCCCGCGTCAGCGAGCATTCGTTCGACCGCGTACGGCGTGTACCGGTACTCGTCATGCGGTATCTCGTGGAGGTTCCACAAAAAAGGGACGGTTCCAAAAAGAATGCCGTCGGGCTTCAGAACACGGTGAAACTCATTCAAGATCTCCGACGGCTGCGAATGATGCTCCAAAAACTCGGTCGCGATGACACAGTCGGCGGATCCGTCATCTACGGGGATATTCTTTCCGTCCCACGTCATATTGGGCTTTACGCTGCCGTAGATCGCGGATCCCTCGAGATCGACGCCGATGTAGCTATCTACTTGTTCGTTAGACTCGACCAAGCTCCGGTAGGGCATGAAACCGCAGCCGATATCCAATACGCGGCCCGAGAACACTGGGGCTGCCTCGCTGACGGCCCGGAGTATTGCGGTCCGCGGAACGTAAAAGAACATTGTCAAAGGCCGCAGTTTGAGGTCGATGAACTGGCGTGTGATATCGCTCGTCACTTCGGATGATGTGCTGAGATCGTGTCCCATCATTCGCCGACGGTCTCCCACGTGGAACGTACCTGGACGTAGCCGTAATCCTTATAGACCGATAGGTCCGAACCTGTATCGACTATCGTTATCGGGCAAATATCGAAATTGTTGTCGATGATATCGCCTTCCTGCATGAAGATCTGAAGTAAAAATGAATAATTGTTCGGCGCGATGAAGTCCTTTGGTATGCCAAAGCGGATCTCGACGTCATTACGGCCTTCCGGCACAAAATCGTCGACAAGTCGGTGTTCTGTGAACACACGTTCCTTGTATTTGTTCAGTAGTGCCACACAAAACATCGATCCCCGCACGCGACGATCGACATGCACGTTGAAATTGAGGAAGAAATCTTCATCGTATGAGATCTCGCCGGATACAACGCCGCTCTCATTGGTAACGAAGGCCTCAGTGATCTGCATCGCCTTGGCGGGATCGAGTTCGGCAATGCGGTATTGCTTTTCGGCCGATGCCATGCCGAGATAAGTGTCGATCACGTGGTCGATGTCGCCGTACTCGATGAGTTTGCCGCGGTCGAGCAGCAACCCGCGTTTGCAGATCTGCGCCAGGCTTCCGAGATTGTGGCTCACGAACAGAACGGTCCGGCCCGAGCGGCCGAATTCGTCCATTTTGCCGAGACACTTCTGTTGAAACGCGAGATCGCCGACCGCGAGCACTTCGTCAACTATCAGGACCTCGGGTTCGAGATGCGCTGCCACTGAGAACGCGAGCCGCATGTACATGCCGCTCGAGTATCGCTTTACAGGCGTGTCGAGAAACTGTTCGATCTCGGAGAAGGCGACGATCTCATCAAACTTTCGCTCTATCTCGGCATGCCGCATCCCAAGGATGGCACCGTTAAGGTAGATGTTTTCGCGTCCCGTCAATTCCGAATGAAATCCGGTGCCGATCTCGAGCAAGCTTCCCACACGGCCGCGGATCGTAGCCGCGCCGCTCGTCGGTTTGGTGATTCGCGAGAGTATCTTTAACAGTGTCGATTTTCCCGCTCCGTTGCGGCCGATGATGCCCAGGGTTTCGCCTTCGTTGACCGTGAAGCTGACGCCGTCAAGTGCCTTGATGATCTCATATCGACGTCCTGCTCCTTGACGAAAAAAGCCGGCGAGAGCATCGCGAAGCGAATTAGAGGCAACACCGCCAAGACGATATTCCTTCGTAAGCTCGTCGGCCGTGATGGAGTTCATACCGCGTCGTCCCCGATCGTGAGAAACGCCGCGTGCTTCAACGGCAAGAGAAACAGCGAAAATTCAGATGATGTCGGCAAAATCGTCCTCCATTCGTTTAAAGATAAACAGGGAAACGATACAGCAGGCCAGAATTGAAGCGGCCGAAACACCGATAAGCGGCCAATTGAACGGCAAGCCGAACAGCGAGCTGCGAAAGCCGTCGATGATTCCCGTCAAAGGGTTAAGAGCAAAAAGAAGCCGCCATTTTTCGGGGACGACGTTAACAGGGTAGAAGATAGGCGAAGCGATCATCCACACCTGAAGAACGAACGGCAGCGCGAACTTTACGTCGCGGAAACGGACATTGAGAGCGGACAGCATGGTGCCGAACGCCGCCGTTTGTACGAAAGCCAGCAAGACAAAAACCGGTGCCAGCAAGATATTCAACGTCAGCGGGGTACTGTAATAGACCATCAAAACGACGAGGATCGCAACGCTGAAAGCCAGATCGAAAAGACCGGCGAGCGTTGCCGCGAACGGAACGATGAGCCTCGGGAAATACACCTTGGTGACGAGGTTCGTTTGGCTGACAAAACTGTTGCTGGCGATCGTAATAGCCCCGTGGTTGAATAGCCAGATGACCAGCGCGCTTAATGCAAAAACTGGATACGGCACGTCACCTGTCTCAAATCTTGCCCAGGTGCTGAACAGAAGAGTGAAAATAACGGTCGTAACGACAGGCTGCAAGATCGCCCATAGAACGCCGATCGCAGTCTGTTTATAACGGATCTTGATGTCGCGCCAGGTCAGGAAATAAAGCAGTTCGCGGTAGGCCCAGATCTCGCCCAGGCCGAGGGCGAAAGGCGAGCCCCCTGGGCCAATACTAACTACGCGAAGATCCGCAGGCTGGTCAACGATTTCCATTTTTCGGGGCAGAGCGACTTATGGAAAATGAAACCACATTTGACCGCCTTTGTCATTTCGGCCGCCGTGCGGCTGGATCACTCCGTCCCAAACAATAAACGCTTCAGAAAATCGCGGTCACTGTATTCGCCGAGCCTGCCCTGGCGAACGACGACCATATCGAGCGAAGGTATGATGTAGAGCCGTTGGTTGGCCGCACCGGCCGCCATGTAAAGATCGCTGACGCCGTCGGAAATTCCAGCGTTGGCGATCTCGTCCATCGCACCCCGACCGGTGCTGCGGCCCGATGGGCCTCGACCGGCGTGATTTAGCCAGAATGATATACCGTACGCCGGATTTGTCGATGATCCGACGACAAGCTGATCGAGCAGATTTTTGGCAATGATCTGCTTTCCGTTCCATTTGCCGCCGTTCTTGAGGAACTGGCCGAACTTGACCCATTCGCGAGCGGTGAGATTTGCTCCCTGCGGCAGCATCGGCTGGCCAAAGTCAGCCCGCCAAAACGTCACTTTCATGCCGATGGGATCGATGATGCGGCGATGAAGATATTTCTCGACCGTCTCTCCTTTCGTCCGCAGCTTGCGGGTCATGACCTCGCCGAAGACCTGAAACGGAGCCGGTCCGTACTCGAAATGCGATCCGGGATCATATCGGCTCTCGTTCGAGACCGCTTCCGAATACGTCGGTACGACGCCGATCTTTCCGGCGTCTATCCCGCTTGTAAGCGATAAAAGCTGGCGCAAGGTGATCTGAGCTTTGCGCTTGTCGCTGCGCCATTCGGCTATGGTATCTGAAACCTTTTCATCAAAACCGGAAACGAGCTTGTCCTCAATCGCCGCGGCGAGCATCACGCCCGTGAAGGATTTAGTGCCGCTTGCCAGCAGCCATGCCTGGTCGGCCGTGTGTCCGTTCCCGTAGTCTTCGAAAACGATCTTATCGCCTTTCATTACAAGCACCGACAGACCATTGTGATCGCGAGAATAGTCCGCGGCCGATCGATAGCGGTCTTGGTCGGTTTTTGGCGAGGAACCCGACTGTGCGGACACGCCGCAACCGAAGGCGAATGACGCTATAGCTGCTATGAGAAATGCCCTGATATACTGCTCCATCGCATTTTCCAAAAAATTCGGGCCGGAGGACAGCCGGTTATGCTGTCCTCCGGCCCGTTCGATCACCTTTCGGTCACTGACGTTGAAACTCGGGAGCGCCCAGAACAAGGCTTACCGCCTTGAAGACATCAGGATTGCCTGTCGGGGCCAGAAGCCTGGCTTGACGGTTCTGGCCTCCGGCCTGGCCCGGAGCACGCATATTCGGTACTTCCATATCCGCGTCACCCGGTTCTTTTCCGGGTTTGACCTCCGGCAAAGGCTGGTCCAACTGCTTCACCAGCATCGCTCGCGTCGCGGGTGAGATCTCGCCGTTCAGTATCATCGAGACGGCTTTGTCGAGTACCTGCGACTTGTCCTTTCCTTCAAAACTCCTGAGATCGACCCTTGTGCCCGGAATTCGGTTGCTAGCAATAGCGATCGCGAAATTCATCCTCTCTAACAAAGCGCCTGTGTTTACCCAGTCTTCGGCCATGTCAGGATATCCAGTCGGTGCCTGGTATCCATACGGAACCTCACCCATCTTGTTCAACATGGCGAGCATTGGCGGGCCGCCTGTCGTCTCGGCGCCGATCGCTCGAACGGAACTGACGGCGAGCTCGAACGGCGTTTTGATCTTTGCCCGGTAGTTTTCGGGGGCAAAGAACTCTTTGTCCGTGAACAGGGCACGCAAGGTCGCCTTGATATCGCCGTGAGAGTTGTGAAAAGCGTCGGCGACACGCGATACGAGAGCGTCACTCGGTTTATCGCTTACAAATTTGACCGCCAGTTTCTTGGCGATAAAGTGCGCCGTTGCCTGGCTGTTGACCAGTATGTCCAGCACCTTGAGGCCGTCCTTCATTCCGCCTTCGTTGACCGCCTGTCCGAGAACGGTCTTCGTTCCGCCCTCGTGCCAGCGCGGATTGAAGTAGAATTCGCCGCTGTCGACGTCGTCCGGCACTCCCTGCTGACGCTGCAGGCGGCCGATACGCTGATCTTCGTTGCCCTTGATCATGCTCGCGGCCGCACGGCGATATCCCCGCGGGTCGGCGATGGTCCATCCGGTAAAGCACTTTGCTACCTCGACGATGTCTTTCTGCGTATACCCGCCGTCGACACCGAGGGTGTGCAGCTCCATCAATTCGCGAGCGTAGTTCTCGTTAATGCCGCGGGCTTGACGGTTCTGCGGCAGCGGTTGCGGATTGTTGCGCATTTCGCGCAGTCGCTGATCAAGCTGGGCGTCGTTGACGCCGTAAAGCTGTTTCAGCCGTTCGCGGGCCTGCGGCGGGATCTGGCCGCCATTGCGGATGATCTGCTGCAATCGCTGTGCGTTAGCATTATTTGCCTGATTGGCGTTCGGCGACACCGACTCAAAATTGTCAAGGTAGAAGAGCATCGCAGGATGCTCCGCCGTTCCTACAAGAAGGTCGCGAAAATTTCCCAATGCGTTCTTTCTCAGCACGTCTCGCTCGTAGCTGGGGATATACCACCGGACCGCCGCCTTACCTGAGAAGACATTGAAGTGGTTCTGCCAGAAATCGACCATCACTTCCTGGAGCTGACGTTCGGAATAAACAGCTCTGAGTATCCGGTTGGCGGCGATCTCCGGCACAAGCTGTGCCGCCGGCTTCAGGTTGTACTCCTGGTAGAGTTTTGCGATCTTTTCGCGGCGTTCGCGTTGTTCGGCCTGGGTCAATTCCTCCGCTGCTTTGGGCGGAGCCTGTCCGGCAGGAGCGTCTTTCATGTTCGGATCCGCGCCGGCGGCCGCCTTCGCCTTGTTATTATTTGCGCCGCGCCCCTCAAGCTGGTTCAGCAAAGCTCCCGGATTGGGATATTTTGCAAAGAGCTCGGCGGTCGACATGTTGAATATATCCAGGCCCTTCACCTTCGATTCCGCGACCCTATCGTCGATCGACGCGGGATCCAACTGCTGTTCGATGTATTTTTGCAGGCCTATCGCTTTGACCTTTTCGACATCGCCAGGTCTTGCTCCAAATCCAAGGCGGTTGAGCACGTGCTGGATCTTTTGGTCCTCCGTGAGCGGCTTTGATCCACCACTAGCCGCGCCTCCGAAGGCCAGAAGCGGCGAAACAAGCGATAGGACCATAAGCATCGCGGCAATTTGCTTTGCGAAAGAGGTCGTCGTATTCATCTTCGTAATTCCTCGATAATGTAAGTTCTCGGTTCTTGATACCTGCAAACTTAGACGTCCGCGGTTTGCGAATGGGCGAAAAATGTAGCCTTCAGGTAAATTCTAAACTGGTCAGCGGGACAACACTGGGACTGACGTGCACATCAAACACATCGAAATTCGGCGGAATATGGGTTAATATGTTCCAACGGTCAACAAGATGATATCACTGAAAGAGGGAACCGGGCTTAAGAGTTTTATCCTGATCTTCACCATTGTGGTGATCGCATTTGCGGTATCGCCGATCTTTGCGCAGGATGACGTATTCAGTTCGCCCAGTGTCGAATATAGCTTTACCCTGCCGGACGCGAAATGGAAGCTGACCGTCAAACCGTCGGAGACCAGCCCAAATGTCGAGTACGTATACGGCGACCGCATTGACGGGCATCTCGAGGTGCGAAAGCTGGCCGCGCGGAAGGACGTTCTGATCTCGGACATCATTCGCGATGAGGAACAGAAACTGCAGTTCTTGCCAGGTTACGTGGCGGGCAAAGAAGAGAATTTTGTCGGTAAGCTTCGCGGCGTGGTTTTCAACTATGAGTTCGTTCGAACGGGTCGCCCGATGAGCGGCCGCATGTATTTCCTGCGGGCAGGCGACGATACGGTCTATGTACTTCGATTTGCGGGCTTAAAGGACAGTCTGCGAGCCATCCAGCATCAAACCGATTCGATCGCGAGAACGTTTGCCGTCAAACGTTCCTGACGTTGACCTTTGACGCGTTTGTAAAAATATAGCCGCTCGATGGGGCGGCTTTTATTGCGTCTGCAAGTGAATCAGCAGGAACAAAACGCATTTTTCGAACGCTTTCTGCGTCCAGGGTAGTAACGATCCGAACGTCGAACCTTTCGGTCAGGCGGAACAGGCTCCAGGCAGTTTGTCCGTTTACTTTGTAATTCTCGCATAGCCGGGACGCCAATTCCGTGCTGCTGCCGGCCGCAAACCAGTCAAGAAAGTCGTGTCGTCCGGTGCCTTCGCGGCACTCGGCCAATAAGACGATAGTGCCCCCGTCGCTACAAGCCCTGGCTGCCGCCTGAAGGGCTTTCTGCGATTGGATCATATTGATATCGAACGGCGATCCGCCACAGCTTGCGACCACAAGCGGCCGTTTTTCGCTCAATTCGATCGTATGATCTGTGGAATACTGCTCGCAGGCCGTGCGATGCGACTCGATCCAGTGACCGCAATATAGATCGGTGATCGATCCGTCAGCGCCAACGATCGCATTTGTCGCAAAATCAGGCTTGGCATACGCCGAGACATCGACGAATGCTTCGTGTACTGCGTTTCCTTCAAGCAAGGCCGTATCGACCCCGTCGCGCCTATCCATCTTTTCGCAATCAAAGGCGAGTTTGTGCGTTGCCGCGATGGTCCGCGACGAGGCCAGGCCCGGGCAAACGAGCTTGCGGCCACCCGTAAAACCTGCGAAATAATGAAACGAAATTCCTCCTACCAGGATCACCCGGTCGTGCTCGAACAAGGCGCGGTTCAATTCAACGGGGATCGAACCGCCGATCTCTCCATGACTGACGATCTGCATCAGGTCTCGCGGATCGTGATCAAGCGTTCGGATACGTTGCGCTATGAACGAACTCAGGATCTCGGCCTTTTCTTCCTCGGTCACTCTACGATGAATGCCAGTCGCAAAGATGATCCGTATGTCGAACGCATTGGTCCCATTCGCGATCAATCGGCGTATTAGAAGGTTGACGACCTCGGCACACGCCGTTTGTCTTGTTGCGTCAGGTACGACAATAAGAACGCTCTCGTTCGGTTGGACGACGTCGTCAAGCGGTGGCGAACCAATAGGTGAGTCGAACCGCTCACCGATCGCGGCGTCGGTCAAGGGACCGGCTGAGGGCGGACAGCCAAGCACCTCGAAACGGGCCGGATCGTAATCGAACGATATTGCGGAATCTCCGTATTTTAGTTCGATCTTGGCCATTGGCTTCGACGATCAGGACTGCCTTGCAGGCTCGAAGCATTTAGTGCCTGTTTCGCAGATATGAACGGCTTCGACGATCAGGACTGCCTTGCAGGCTCGAAGCATTTAGTGCCTGTTTCGCAGATATAAACGGCTTCGGTTTCGTGATTGGAGGTTTCCATCTGGATGGTCAAATGTCCGATGTTAAACGACTCATTCAGCCGGTCGCGGATCGTGGACAACAACTCGGCATGCGGCACAGACTCCTCGTGATTGATGTGTGCCGAAAGTGCTTCGATTCCCGAGGAGATGGTCCAAACGTGCAGATCATGGACGCCCGTCACGCCTTCGGTCTCGAGCATAACATTCTCGACCAACGCGAGGTCGATATGCCGCGGCGTTCCTTCGAGCAGAATATTTGTCGACTCCGCGACCAGACGCCAGGCTCCGTAAATGATGATCAGGCTGATAAGTACACTGCTCAGGGCATCGGCCCAGAGCCAACCGAACGCGATGATCAGGGTACCTGCAACGATCGCCGCTATCGAACCAAGCAGGTCACCGATCACATGCAGCCATGCACCACGCATGTTGAGGTCGTGTTTGTGACCGGAATGCAGCAGTGTCGCGACAATGATGTTTATGATCAGACCGCCCACTGCGATCGCTGTGAGCGTCGAGCCTCTAACATCCTGCGGCGAGCTCCAGCGATAGACTGCCTCGTAGAGTACCCAGACCGACAACATCACCAGGACTACGCCGTTTACGAATGCCGCAAGTATCTCGACTCGGTAGTACCCGTATGTTTTATGCTGTGTTGCCGGACGGGAAGCGATCCAAAACGCGAAGATGGTCAGGCTAATAGCCGCGACGTCCGTAAGCATGTGTCCCGCATCGGCTATCAACGCCAGCGAGTTTGCGTACCAGCCGCCCACGAATTCTGCGACCATATAGACCGCGGTCAATGCCAGCGCGAAGATGAGACGGACATGTCGCCCGCGACGTCTCTCTTCCGTAGCATGATCATGACCTACGCCCATTCCCTTTATCAATACCTTCCGACCAGATTGCCGGTCCGCATAGAGAGAATATAACCGCTTCGGTTGCCGCGATCATCGCCGACCTCTACATATGCTTCGGGAGAAGGCGTCGAGATCTGTATCTTGAAGCTGCCGTCAGAGGCCGCAAACACCGATCGTCCGAGTGCACGTACGACCATCCCCGGCTGCGTCCGACCGCCGATCAGATACACGTTTCCGCCAACGGGCTCGACCGTCCACTCGCCGGCTTCGATCGAAGCGCTTCCGCTGCCTTTCACGACTGTGAACTTCCACGCATCATTCCAGTTGGTCGTCTGTCCCGAACGGCCGGTGGACCGCAGCCGCCAATAATAGGCACCGGGAACAAGGCCGGAAAGCTTGAATTCTCGCGTGGTCAATGCCCCGCGGTCCACGAGGATCGAGTCCGAGGCGAAAACGGGTGACCGTGCGACTTGTAAGTAATAACTAACAGCGTTTCCCGCTTCAGAATCCTGCCATGTGAACGAAACGTTTATGCCGCGGCCCGCGGCGTCAACCAACTGGCCGGAGTTTTCCGGTGAGATGGGCCTCGGCGGGGCCATGAGTTTCTCCTTTGCTGAAAGTTTGCCGTTGTTTATAGACGCATACTCATTTTCGCCGATCGTCGTCTTGTCGCCGCCGATGGTGGTCTCCACGCCCCCACGACTAATGCGGATTTCCCCGCCGTTCGGTCCGTTCGTATTAAAACTCGCGTCAGTCTTGGACTGAAGCTCGTTTTCCGAGTCGCCAAGCTCGACGATATTCTTGGCATCCGCCGGCTGGTCGTTGGTGCGGACGTTAAGCTGACCGTCATTGACGCGAACGCGGACGTTCTTTCCGCCCAACAGAGATGTGCTGTCGCGTACTACGACCGTGCTGTTCGGCCGAACCGAGTAGACCGAGCCATCGATCATCTGAACAATAGCCCGCCCGTCGGACTGTGTCTGGATGGTATCGCCGGCGGCGACGTACGTTTCCTTTGTTATCAGTATCGTTTCGCGCGTTTGGGCACGGATGAGCCTGACTTCGCCCTCGAAAGAAACGATCCGCGCAGCGTCCTTTGGGATCTCTACGTCAGTTGTCTGTACAAACCAATTGTTCTTCGACGCCCACCATGCCCCGCCTCCGACAGCCGACGTGAGGATAACCACCGCAAGAAGCCCATAAATGGTGCTTTTGCGAATGTTCCACCACTCAACATAGAATTTGCGGTACTTGTTGTCGTCCATCAATGGCGGAATTGCTAGGAATCGTCTTCTAATTGTTTATGAGGAAATATCCACGACAATAAGGCGGAGATGATGATCGCCCCGACAACGATCCCCAGAGAAAGATCAATGATCGTGCTTTCGAACTCCTGACTCAGATATCTTTCCAAAAAGCGGCCGAACGCCGAGCCGGAACCCTGGCCAATTAACATTATCAAACCGGCGGCCAAAAGTGGCAAGAGCATTTTGACGCCGATAAAGCTTAACACGAAGGCGATACCATACTTCAGGTAATGGAACCGTTCTGCCAGATCGACGAGCAAAAAGAAAAATGTCCGGAGGCCAAGGATCGCGAAAATATTCGAGGTATAGACGATGAACTTGTCTGTCGTGACGCCAAATATTGCCGGTATCGAATCGACGGCGAACACGAGATCGGTGACTTCGACCGTGATCAGCACGAGCAGCAGCAAAGTGCCGCTGCGAACACCATCATTCACTGCAACGAACCGATCGCCGTCGTAGTGCCGGGAGATGCGTATGTACCTTGTGATGAACCTGACTAGTGCGTGCTCGTGCGGCTCAAAATTGTCGTCGGTGCCGCGGATCATCTTCAGGCCCGTGTAGAGGAGAAACGCACCGAACAAGTAGATGATCCAGTGGAACCGCTCGACAAGCTCGGCCCCGGCAAAGATCATGATCATGCGCATCACGAGCGCGCCGATGATGCCCCAGAAGAGTACACGATGCTGGAATTTTTTTGGAACCTTAAAGAAGGTAAAGACAAGCAGGAAAACGAACAAATTGTCGATCGACAGCGACAACTCGATGACGTAGCCAGTAAGGAACTCCTTTGCCTTGAGCTGGCCGAATTGCCAGAAAACGAACCCGTTAAAGGCGAGAGCGAGCGAGACCCATACGGCGCTCCAGATGAAAGTCTCGGTCTTGGTCGGGACATGAGCACGCCTATTTGTTATGCCCAGGTCGACGCCGAGAGCAGTCAACACTATGCCAAAAAACAGGCCCCAAACCCATAGCGGATACTCGACGGGGTTCATTGGCCTCCTGTCAGCGCGCCCGCGGCAATATTGAGTTCGAGCAGTTTTGCGATCTTACCCAGGCCGTCCGCGTCCGTTTGAGAAAAATCGTCGAGCTTGTCGCTGTCCACGTCGAGAACGCCGCAGACACTGCCGTCAGCCGCGTGTATCGGAATGACTATCTCCGACTTGGACGCCGTCGCACATGCGATGTGGCCTGGAAACGTGTCAACATTCGGCACGATGACCGTTTTGTCCGAGGTAAACGAATGTCCGCAGACGCCTTTATCGGTATCGATACGTGTACACGCGATGGGGCCCTGAAACGGCCCGAGAACAAGCTGTCCGTCCTTGTAAAGATAGAATCCTACCCAGAAAAATCCGAGCGCCTCGTGCAGAACGGCCGCAACATTGGCTAGGTTGGCGACAAGGTCCGTTTCTCCCGCGATCAGTGCTTCAACCTGAGGTAAGATCTCGGAATAAATGTGTCCGCGCGGAGCGAACTTGGTGAAAACAATTGTTTCGGCCACTAACGTCGAGTTTATCCAGCCACCCAGACGAACGCAATTCGGTATGTTCGGGTCCCAAGATCAAAAGTCTGCAGTACAGGAACAGGTGAAAGGCGGTCATCAATCCAAGCTAGCTCTTTTTTGACTTGTAATGGATAACTTCGGCCTTCTCGATCGTGATAAGAGCGCCGCATCCGACCTCTTCGATCATTTCGTTTGCGATCTCGAGAAACGTCTGGACCTTTTCGGCATGGTCGATGATCTCGACGACTATCGGAAGGTCGTAGGAAAGGTCAAGCAGTTTAGCCGTATGTATCCGGCTGCTCGCGCCATATGAGAGTATCCCGCGCATCACGGTCGCACCTGCTACGCCGTGTTTTTTTGCGGCATAAACAAGAGCTTCATACAACGGCTGGTGATGGAACTTGTCATACTCACCGATGAAGATCCGTAGGAGTTTTGAGTCTCGTTCAAGCTGGACCGTCATATCAACCTCACAAGCAGGATACCGAGATAAGTGCATGCAAATCCGATAACCAGGGTGAGCAGTACATTTAGACCGAGATACAGCAACTCTCCGTCTTGCAGCAATCTCATGCTTTCGTAGGTAAACGTCGAAAAGGTGGTAAAGCCGCCGCAAAAACCGGTGGTTAAGAACATCCGTATGTCAGGCGACAGCCAGCTGCCACGGTCGGATAATGCGTAAACCACACCGATCATAAAGCAACCAGCGATATTTGCTGTAAATGTAGCGTAAGGGAAAGACGACTGGAATTGGCCGGCAAACAACACCGCGATGAGATACCGGGCAATGCTTCCCAATAAACCACCTAAACCGACTATTAAGATGCTCCTGTCCATGACCGTGATATTGAACAGGAGCCATCAGCCTCGGAGGGCGGTTTGATACAGGAAGACCCCATTTCCCGATTACTAGAATGAGAAGATTTTTGCACATTGACGATACATCGTCAAAACGACGTGTCATCACACGGGGACAGCAGGAATCCGCGTCTCACTGCTTACCGCCATCCGACTTTTCTTCACCTCCGCTCACCTTGGTCTCTGGTTTTTTAAGAAGGAAGTGAAAATTTGACGCGTCGTTGACCGAGAGCTTTGCCCCGAGCATGCCAGCCGCCAAGGCGAGGACAGGGTCCCGCCGGTCGCGTATTGCGCCGGGTGTCGGCATCGCAAACTGGTCAGGGACTACGCCTATTTTTTCGAGCCGCTGGCCATCGCTCATGATCAGGTCTGCCACAGTAATGTTCATGGCAAAGACCGAGTATGTGAACCTGATGTCTGGCCCACGCTCGGCGGCCATCGGGATAAAATTGCTTGTCATGACCTTACCCGAGCTAACATCGCCGAGGATCTTTGCTCGCTTCTCGATCTGCATCACGCGTGCAAACACTTCGGATGCCGAGGCGGAGTCGCTGTCGATCAAGATGATCATGTCTCCGGTGTAGGCCTTGTCCTTCATCGTGCGGCCAACATGGTCCTTCGGCTTGTCCCGGCTGACCATCGTTGCGATCTTTACATCGTGGTCGAAGAAATAACCGGTGAGATATTCCTCGATCGCAACCAGGCCGCCGCCGTTGCCTCGCAGGTCGAGTATGAATTTGTGGCTGCCTTTCACCTGCCTCATCATCTCGTCAATGTCATACTTTTCAACTTCAAAGCTCTTCAATTTACACGCGATCGCGTCGTTGTCGAACTTCTGACAAAGAAAGGGCTCTTCTTTTGGTTCTTTTCGTTCCTTTTGTTCCTTTCTCTTTTGATCGGCTTCCTTTTTCAGCTCTTCGGCGGAACTGAACTTTGAAGCTACGGTCATCGATCTTTCGGAGCCGTCCGGAGATCTTACCGTCAGATCCACGGCTTGTTGCGGGTCGAGCGCATAAAGCAGGTATTCGATCTGCCAGAGTGTCTGCCGAGTCGGAGGGAATTTGCCTAACTGAAGTATGACGTCCCCGGGCTTTAGTCCTTTTTTCTCGGCGTCCGACCCGGTCTTTACATCCATCACGTAACACTGGTCGCCGATCATCTGGATCGAGAACCCGTATTCGACTCGCAGGTGACGCCCCGGCGGCACAAAAAGGGTGTGAGAGTCGTCAAATTCCAACACCAATTGCGCGATGACGCGGAATATCTGCCAATTCTGATCCAGCTTCTTGATCCTTTCTTTGGCAGCCTTAAACCGGGTTTCGAGGTCGATACCATGAAATGTCTTGTCGTAGTAACGTTCCTTGATCAAATTCTTTATTTGATCCAGGATCTGATACCCACGATCCCTGTTCACTCCGGCGTCGGCGGGACTGACCCTTTGATTGACCTGGGCATTGATCACTAGCTCGGCAGACTGTCCGAAGAGGGCTGCCGGGAACAGCAATCCAAAAGCCAAAAGCAGAATGCTTACCTTACTTAACATGTGATTCTCCTTGCGTGCGTTGCCGCGCCGAGGTCAACTTCTAGCTCTTAAAAGGATTATTGCGCCGATTATACCACCACTTTGGGAGCGTTTTGTTGAGACTGGTGGTATTTGGACAGGCTCATCTAGGTTCGGCAGCGGCTTGTGCGTTGGCGTTCGTGACGATACGCAGGCGTGCTGCCGTTACCGCCCTGACCGCCTCGCCTGTCGAGGATGCTGTCGCCGTCAAATGCCCCATTTTCCGGCCCGGCCTGGGCTCGATCTTACCGTAAAGGTGTAGTTTCACGCGCGGGTCTGAAAGTACGGCTTCCCAGTCCGGCTCGCCCGTCTGCCAGAGGTCGCCAAGTACGTTGGCCATTGCGGCAGGACGGTAGAATTCGGTGCTCCCGAGCGGAAGGCCACAAACTGCACGAAGCTGCTGTTCGAATTGCGACGTGACACATGCGTCAAAAGTCAGGTGGCCTGAATTGTGCGGCCGCGGGGCGAGTTCGTTGATCAAAAGTTTTTCGTCTTTCGTTAAGAAAAACTCGACACACAGTGTGCCGACGTATTTCATGATATCCGCGACGCTTCGGGCGATCTCGATGGCGTCCCTCAGTACCTTCCGGCTGACTCTGGCCGGCGCGAACGATATATCGAGGATGTGGTTCGCATGCTCGTTTTCGATCACGCTGTAGTGTGCGAAATTGCCATCGCGATCGCGCGCACAAACGACAGACACCTCCTTTTCGAAATCGACGAATGCTTCAAGTACTGCGTCATTTCCTTTTAGACCCGCAAACGCAGGCTCGATGTCTCCGACCGCTTTGATCATGGATTGGCCCTTGCCGTCGTATCCGAAACCGGCGGTTTTGAGAACGGATGGAACGCCCAGATCGTCTACGGCGCGATAAAGGTCTTCGATCAATCTTATGTGTCGAAAGTCCGTTACCGGAAAGCCGTTGTCCGAAAGAAAGGTCTTTTCACGAAGGCGGTTTTGAGTGATATGAAGGATGTCGCCGCCCGGGTGAACGTCGACAAATTCGGCCGCCGCGCTGACGGTTTCAGAGGGTACATTCTCAAATTCGAACGTGACGACGTCAACGCTTTGAGCAAAGGTCCGCACTTCCAGCAGGTCGTCATACTCAGCCGTGGTCTCGACGTCCGCTACCTGTCCTGCGGGGGTGTCGCTGCCGGGAGAGTAGGTGTGAACTCGATAGCCCATCTTACGGGCCTCAATGGCGAACATGCGCCCGAGCTGTCCGCTGCCGAACACGCCGATCGTCGAATTGGGAAGGACAGATTGTGCCACAGGACCAGAAGTCCCAGATTAGCACAGATCTGCGATTGCCGAGCTAGCCGCGACATCGGCGCTATTGTTTTGGCTGACTATTTGTCTCCATGAGCCGCTTGACCTCGTCGTTGTGTTTCTGAGAAGTCGTCAGATCGGGGCTGTTCGCAACCGCGTTCTTGTACGGCTGTGTGCGTCTCTGATCGTATTCGGGCCGGGGTGCAAGCGGCAGGGGCGACGTTTTTGGCTGTGCGGCGAGCCGATTGGCTTCGCTCGCGTTGATCTGCTCGTATGACTTTTCGACGCCGCTGAACAGGTAATACGCGCACCCTGCGATCAAAGTCAAGAACAGCAGAGTGTAGAGGAAGGACGAGCGTTTGGCGGCCTCACGCGGGCCGTAAGTGCCTCCAGACGGCGATATTAAGAGGGCATTGCGGCATCTTCGGCATATGATCTCCGAAAACGAGTTGACCAAACCACATTTGCTGCACTTGCTTGAGGACATATTTCACCTCCATCTAGGCCTGTGGGTCGACGCATAAACGTATAATACGTCCAATAGCCGTCAGGTTTCAACAAGTTTCAACAGTTTTTATCCAATGAGTGTTTTGCGAGAAAGACGTTCTTGAACCGCCGCTCCGTTGAGTTCGCGCAACGCGTCAGCCGCGATCCACCGAGCCGGAGCCGAATTCTGCGACCGTATTCGCTCAGCGCACGCGATCGCGAGGCGATTGAGGGCCATATTTCGCTTGCCGATCTGGCGAAGGGCCCAGTTGACGGCCTTTTTGACGAAATTGCGTCCGTCATACGCGTGTTTTTCGATAACCGATAAAAAGGCGGCGATCTTCTCGTCCGAAGCTTTTTTGTCGTGTAACGCAAGATAAGCCATCAGCGAAAAACCCGCCCGTTTTTCAAACTCCGGTTCGCGGTCTGCCCATTCGAAGGCCTTTTGGTAAGCATGGGGCGTCAAACGGAAAAGATAGCAGCAGGTGCCGTCGACCGTCGCCCAATTGTCAAAATCACGGACCCACGACTCCATCTGTTCGTCAGTAACGCGTTTAGGGTCGTCGATAAGGAACGCGACGGCGCGGACGTCGTAGATACCGCTTTTCCATAGTTCGAGGGCGGTCTTATGACGGTCGGGCACCATCTTTTTGATCTCGCGCGCAAACGCTTTGAGTTCGGGAGTGCGAATGCCGAACCATTTCGGCGTTTTGATGGCGTATCGTTCGAGGTCCGCGATCTTGGCAGGATCGCTCAGCTGCCTTAGCTCCTCGATGATCTCGTCCGCGGTCATCTTATTTTGGTCTGGAGGACGGAGCGTGTCTGCTTTGATCGAAAAGAATGCAGTTTTTTTCTGAGCTCCGGACGCGAGTTGGCTAGTACGGCAACTGCCAAAAGAGCCGCATTCTTTGCGCCCGCTTGGCCGATGGCAAGCGTACCTACCGGAACGCCGGCAGGCATTTGAGCGATAGAGAGCAGTGAATCGAGGCCTTTTAAGGCACGACTCTCGACCGGGACACCGAGCACTGGGAGCACGGTCTGGGAAGCGCACATTCCGGGCAAATGTGCCGCTCCGCCTGCGCCTGCAATTATGACTTCGAGGCCTCTCAATTCGGCCGACTTAGCGAACTCAAAAAGCAAGTCTGGCGTTCGATGGGCCGAGACGATCTTTGTTTCATGCGGCACGCCGAACTCATCCAACGTCTGCGAAGCGACCTCCATCGTAGGCCAGTCGGACTTGCTGCCCATGATGATCGAGACGAGCGGTTGTCTGGCCATAGAGTCAGTGTTGCGCTGAATTTGCAGGCGCGGAGCCGGAGGTTACGCAGGAATCTCTCGCTTTGTTCATAAAGTCCGTGAACTCAGACGGTGTCTGTCCGCTTTTTATCTTTTCCTCGAGTTCTGACATCTCGCCGTAGGTGTAGCGCTCCTGGACCTTTGTAAGCATGCATGAACATGCGTCTTTTAGCCCCTGGGATTTAGACGTACAAGACGTCATGAAGGCGTCTTTTGAAGCTTGCGGATAGTCATGTGTGTTCTTGTCGACCATCAAAGAGCATGCTCCGACGCAGAAACAGAAGGCAGCAGCCGTTATTCGCGTTATAAACATAGTTAGCCCCCTCGGGTAAAACCAATTTATCTTTCAGACGTAAAGCTAAAAGAGTTACCGCGTGAATGCAAATGTAACGGCGATACAGGACTTTCTTATTTGCCGCGAAGCCGTACGCGGGTATACTACTGAAACAACTGAAACTATAGACGTTGTTGGAGATCTAATCGATGATTGGAAAGACCATTTCGCATTACAACATCAAATCGCAGCTCGGTGAAGGCGGAATGGGAGTCGTTTTTGAGGCTGAGGACACCAATTTGGGCCGGCACGTCGCGCTCAAATTCCTCTCGCCGGCGATGGAAAATGACGAGAACCTCCTGCAGCGCTTCCAACGGGAGGCCAGAGCTGCATCATCGCTTAATCATCCGAATATCTGCACCATACACGGCATCGAAGAGTCGGATTCGGGGCACTTCATCGTGATGGAGCTCCTGGATGGCGAATCGCTCGGCGACCGCATCCGGCGCGGGCCGATCGATATCGAGTCGCTGTTGACGCTTGGAGTGCAGATCGCGGACGCTCTCGAATCTGCGCATTCCAAGGGCATTATCCACCGCGACCTCAAGCCTGCCAATATCTTCGTTACCTCGAGAGGCCAGGCGAAAATACTGGACTTCGGCCTGGCAAAGATGGAGCAGCAGCAACCTAAGGACGCTGGATCCATGATGCCGACCGCAAAGCTTGACGACCTTTCGACGGTGGGTTCGACGATGGGGACGATCGCGTATATGTCGCCGGAACAGGCCCGGGGCGAAGTGACCGACGCGAGAACAGATCTTTTCTCGTTAGGAACGGTGCTCTACCAAATGGCGACGGGCTCGCAGCCATTTCAGGGTGATACCTCGGCCGTGGTCTTCGATTCGATCCTTAACCGCGAACCGCCGCCGCTCGATGAGGTCAACCCGTCGCTACCGCTGGAACTTGACCGTATCATCGGTCAGGCACTTGAGAAAGATCGCGATCTGCGTTACCAAAGCGCGACCGATATGAAAACGGCGCTTAAAAGACTCAAACGCGATCTCAATTCCGGCCGGCACTCGACGGACAGCGGGATTCACAGCAGCCGAATGCCGCACTCGACACCGACATCGGGCGAGCACTCGATCGCCGTTCTTTATTTCGAAAATCTCAGTGGCGTTAAAGAAGATGAGTATCTGCGGGACGGAATTACCGAAGACATTACTACCGAGCTTTCCAAGATCAAACGGCTAAAGACATTTTCCCGAGCCGTTGTTCTTGGCTATCGTGATAAACCGGTTACAGCCGGTCAGGTCGGAAATGAACTAGGTGTTTCTTATGTCCTGACGGGCAGTCTTCGCAGGGCCGGCAATCGCCTTCGTATCAACGCGCAGCTTGTCGACACTGCGACAGACTTCCCTCTTTGGTCGGAACGTTACGACCGCGAGATGGAAGACGTATTTGAGGTTCAGGACGAGATAGCCTCAAAGATCGCCGCTGCTCTTCGAATCACGCTTTCACCCCAGGAGCAACAAGCGTTAAAAGCAAAGCCGACCGAGAATCTACAGGCATACGATCTGTATTTGCGTGGCCGCAACTTTGCCCGCCGCGTCGGGCGGCAAGACATGTTGTTCGCTCTTCAGATGTTTGAGAATGCCGTGGCCCTTGACCCGAACTTCGCGCTGGCCCATGCCGGATTAGCGAACGTCTGCGCCGAGTATTACTGGCATTTTGAACGGAATCAAACCTGGCTCGATCGAGCCGTGGCTTCAACGGAAGTTGCGATCGCGAAGGGCGTGGACGCTCCGGAAGTGAAGCTTGCCGAGGCTTGGGTAGATTATGCGGAAGCGCGATACGAAAAGGCGATAAACACGGTTCGCGCGGCTTTGGCTATCGACCCGGACGTTGATGGCGGATTCTACCTGCTTGGCCGAGCACTGTTCGAAGCAGGACGCTACCAGGAGATCGTGGACATGATGGAAACTGCGATCTCGCACGCGGGCGAAAACTACAACACGGTCATGCCTATCCACAACGCGCTCGGAGCGCTAGGTAAAAAAGACGCAATGATGAACTTTGTTCATCGTGAACTGGCTGTTTACGAGGATGCGTTAAAAAAGACGCCTGAAGACGCACGGGTTCGGGTGCTGCTAGCGGGAAATTATGCAATGCTCGGACGCTTTGATGACTCAAAACGCGAAGCCGACATGGCGATGGCACTGCGGCCTGATGACGCGATGATCCTATACAACACGGCTTGTGCGTTTTGTGCGATGAATAACCTAAAGGATGCCATGAACGCCCTTAGAAAAGCGTGGGAATCCGGCTATCGCAATACCGCCTGGACCCGACAAGACCCAGACTTGGCTCTGCTTCACGGCAGTCCTGAATTTGAAAAGCTTTACCCTCCAGAAAACGAATAAAGGAGAACAAGCGTCGAGCTTGTCCTCCTTATGCACTTGAAGGGGATGTCAGGCCGAATACCCTTTCGTCCCGTCGAAATTGTAAAGATTCTCGGTCTTGATCACTTCGAGTCCGACATTGTCGAAGCGTTGCAGCAGAGCGTTGACCTGTGCGTGGGTCACGGCATTTCCTTCGCCGGCATCGGCCACAAAACGGCACCGCCAGTGGTCGACGGTGAAGGTATCAGAGAATCCTCCCGGATAAACCTTGACACCCCGATTGGCGATGGCCTGCAGTTTCAATCCGTCGCCGTTCACCTTCTCGACCAGAGCCCCAAGTTCGTTCGCGACTCCGTAGAACGAGCCCTTCCACCAGTCGAGAAACACGTCGATACCGACAAGGTCCTTTTTCTGCGGTTTAGGTGTCGAGTAGATCGGCTTCGGATCGTTATCGACAACGTTCGCAGTGTAGGTGACGGGCTTGAGCGTTTCGGGCTTTTGGCCGATGCGCTTTACGACCGCCTGGGCAAATTCCTTGGTGCCGACCTTTTCTTTCGAGATACCTTCCTTGTACATATCGTACGTATGAACGCCGTCCTCGATCGTCCGCAGCCAGGCGTTGTGTGCCAACTCGGCGATGTCGGGCTGGTTGATATGTACGAGCATCAGGATCGAACCTAAAAACAGGCCCGAGGGGTTCGCCAGGTTCTGTCCGGCTCGGCGCGGAGCCGAGCCGTGAATGGCCTCGAACATCGCGACCTTTTCACCGATATTTGACGAACCGGCAAGCCCTACAGAGCCCGCGATCTGGGCCGCGACATCCGAAAGCACGTCGCCGTACAGGTTCGGCATGACGATAACGTCAAAATTCTCGGGCGTGTCGGCGAGCTTGGCCGAGCCGATGTCGACGATCCAGTGGTCGGCCTCGATTCCCGGATATTCCGGAGCTATCTCGTCGAACACGCGGTGAAACAGGCCGTCCGTGCGCTTCATGATGTTGTCCTTGATGAAGCACGTGACTTTCTTACGGCCAAATTTCTTGGCATATTCAAAAGCGTAGCGGACTATCTTCTCCGAGCCCGGACGCGAGATCAGCTTGAGGCACTCTTCGACCTGATCGGTCTGCCGATACTCGATCCCGGCGTATGTATCTTCTTCGTTCTCGCGGACGATGACCACGTCCATAATCGGGTGTTTTGTGCTGACGAATGGGTGATAGGACACGCATGGGCGGACATTCGCGTACAGTCCGAGAGTCTTGCGGACAGCGACATTTAGCGAGCTATAGCCGCCGCCTTGAGGTGTCGTTATAGGAGCTTTCAAGAAGACCTTGGTTCGCCGCAAACTCTCCCACGATGCGGGTGCAATGCCGGCTGCGTTTCCTGACAAATAGACTTTTTCACCGATCTCGATCGTCTCGATTTCGATCCGAGCGCCGGCTTCTTTTAGAATATGGAGCGTCGCGTCCATGATCTCGGGTCCGATCCCGTCACCATGGGCGACTGTAATAGGTACGTTAGACATATTGATTTATGGTCCTTATGAGTAAAATAGCAGAATGTGCTAAACCCTTGATTTTAGCGGAATTGCGTAATCTGTGCAAAGAAGACACCGCGACCCGCCCGAGCGACAGGCGATGCCTACGCGGACTATTCGATCACCTCACCTCGAGGCCCGAGAGTCGATACGGTCCGCGAGCGCAAAGTCGAAATCGGTGATCCCGCCGCGATCGTGCGTGGTTGTCGAAATCTCGGCGTAACCCCAGCCAAAGGATATGTCGGGATGATGGTCAAGCGATTCGGCTATCTCACCCACCAGGTTGACGAACCGAAGCGCGCCTGCAAAGTCGTCGAACGTAAACCGCTTCTTTAGAACATAGCCTTCCAGAGCCCAACCGTCGAGGTTCCTGAGCAAAGTGTCGATCTCGCCTTTATCCAGTTTTTTGCGCTCCATCGTCTTTTTGGCAACTCCTCAATTACGCTATAATCATCGTTTTACAGCCGATTTACTAAAGGTATATTTTAAGATGTTCATTTGGTCAAGGATCATAATTGCAGCCGCCCTTGCAGTGCTGCTTGCGGCGTGTGGACAGCCGAAACCAGCCTCGCCGATAGATACTTTCAAAACGTATACCAAGGCAATAAAGCAAAAAGACACGACGACGATGAAGCTGCTTCTCTCGGATGCGACCATCAAGATGCACGAAAAAGAGGCGAAGGCTCAGGGCATCACCGTCGATGACATCGTAAAACGCGAGACCATATTTACCGAAAATCAGAAGACGGTCGAGTTCCGTAACGAGAAGATCGAGGGTGACAAGGCAACACTCGAGATCAAGAATATTTTTGGTAAATGGGACAAACTTCCATTCGTTTTCGAAGACGGGGCCTGGAAGATCGACAAGGTCACATACGCGAACCAGATCCAGGCCGAGATCGAGGAACAGAATCGTAAAATGGACGAGCTCATGAACAACGCCATCCCCTCGACACCCCCACCGGCCACGCCGTTTTAGGAGACATTGATGTCGGTTATCAAACCATTTCAGGCCCTAAGGCCGAGAGCGGACCTGGCTGCAAAAGTCTCCAGCGCGCCTTATGACGTTCTCTATTGGTCGGAGGTCCGGGATCAGGTCGCCGCGGAGCCGAATAGTTTTCTGCGGGTTACGAGGCCGGACGGCGACTTTCCCGAGAACGAACAGCCTTCGGCAGGCGAACTCCACGAACGCGCCAAGGCAAATCTCGACGCACTGATCCGCGAAGGCGTCTATTCGCTCGACGCCGAGCCCGCCGTTTATGTTTACCGGCTGACCGCCGGCGGCCGTTCCCAGACCGGGGTCGTTGCCTGCTGCTCGCTCGACGAGTACGCGAACGCAACGATCAAGAAACACGAAAAGGTCAGGCCCGACAAAGTTGAGGACCGCACCGGCCAGATCCTCGCCGTAGGAGCTCAGACCGGCCTTATCTTTCTCGCGTTTCGTGGTACGGACCGAACGGCGGAGCTTTTTAGCCAAGCGGTCTCGCGCGAGCCGCTCTACGATTTCGAAGGCAGCGATGGCGTGCGTCATACGATCTGGCGCATCACGGACTCGATCGCCTGGGTCAAAGCCTTTGGCGCGGTTCCCGCTTTGTACATCGCGGACGGCCATCACCGCGCGGAGAGCGCGTACCGGGCCCGCGAGGAGATGCGACGCCGAAACCCTGATTTTACCGGCGACGAAGACTTTAACTACGTGTTTGCCGGCATATTCCCGGCCGAGGACCTTGCGATACTTGCCTACAATCGTGTGGTCTCGGGCCTCAACGGCCATTCGGAAGCCGAGTTTTTCGACCGCCTTCGGGAGAACTTCATCGTATCCGAGACCGACCGGAAACAGCCCGAAAGGCGCGGTGAGATATGCATGTATCTCTCGGAAAAATGGTATTTGCTTGCTTTCAACATGTCCTACATCCGCGAACCGGATCCGATCGAACGCCTCGATGTGAGCATCTTGCAGCAATACCTGCTCGAACCGGTCCTCGGGATCAAGGATGTCCGTACTGACGAGCGGATCGGATTTGTAGGCGGCCGCCGCGGAACCGACGAACTTGAACGAATGGTCGACAGCGGAGAACGAAGCGTTGCATTTTCGATGTTCCCGACATCGATGAACGACCTCTTTGCAGTAGCGGACATGGGCGAGATCATGCCGCCGAAATCGACCTGGTTTGAACCAAAGCTCAAAGACGGCCTGCTTGTCCACATGATCTGATCGATGACCGAAGCCAAACTCGCCAACCTGCGGCGCGAATACTCCAAAAGCAAATTGTCCCGGTCGTCGGTCTCCGCCGACCCATTCGAGCAGTTCCGTAAATGGATGGACGAGGCGTTGCGCTCAGAGCTTCCGGAACCGACGGCCATGATGCTCTCGACGGTTTCGCCTGACTGCCGACCATCGTCACGAGTCGTATTGCTCAAGGGTTACGGGCCCGACGGTCTTGTCTTCTTCTCAAATTACAAGAGCCGCAAGGGCCGCCAACTCGAGGCAAATCCGCACGCCGCGGCACACTTCTTCTGGCCCGAGCTCGAACGGCAGATCAATGTCAGCGGCAGCGTCACGAAAGTCTCGGCCGAAGAATCGGACGAGTACTTTGCGTCGCGGCCCTATACAAGCCGGATCGGCGCATGGGCGTCTCACCAGAGCGAAGCGCTTGCTTCCCGTACAGAACTTGTAAAGCGGGCTGCGGCGTTGATGATCAAGTATCCAACCGGACACGTTCCGCGACCGCCGCATTGGGGCGGTTATCGCCTTGCCCCGGACCGGTTCGAGTTCTGGCAGGGCCGCGAGAGCCGGCTTCACGACCGGATCTGTTATGACCTCGGGGACGACGGGTGGACCATAACGCGGCTTTCGCCATAGGAAGACAATGATCGAGACCGAACGGCTAATAATGCGAAAGATGACTCCCGACGACCTGCCGTGGCTCATCGAGATGCGAACCCCGGACGCCGTCAACCGCTATCTCGGCGGCCCGGCGATGCAGAACCCGGAATCGCTCGCCGTCCGGCTCAAGTTCTACATGGACTGCTACGAGAGGTTTGGTTTTGGTGCCTGTATAATGGCACTCCGCGACACCGGCGAGCAGATCGGCACGAGCGGGCTGCAGCCGCTCGAGGACACCGGTGAGATCGAGATCGGTTATGGCTTGTCTGAGAAGCACTGGGGCAAGGGTTACGGCTACGAAGCGGCTTACGGCTGGCTCGACTTCGGCTTTCGCCAATGCGGCCTCGAGCGTATCGTCGCGGTCGCACATCCCGACAACAAGGGCTCGTGGCGGATAATGGAAAAGTGCGGTATGCAGTACCAACGGACCGAAGAACATTACGGCATCGACTGTCTGCTCTATGCGATCGACCGCGAGGAGTTCCTAAGATCCAGGCGTGACGAGATCAGCATTAAGTTGGCATGACCGTTCAATAATGCACATTCCAAAGCTCATTTTTGCCATTCTGCTGAGCCTGTATTTCCTGTGGATCGCATGGGACCCAATGCAGGGCAGCTTTCTCGACAATGTGGACCTGCCGATCCACGAGACGGGGCATTTGCTGTTCCGCCCGTTCGGCGAATTCATGATGGTTGCGGGCGGCTCCATCTTTCAGATCGTTTTTCCGGCGGTGTTCGTCGGGTATTTTATTTGGCAGCAAAGCTATTATTCGGCCTCGGTTGTGCTGTTATGGGTCGGGCAGAGTATTCTTAATCTTTGGGTTTACGTTGCCGACGCTGTCGTCATGAAGCTGGTCCTTACCAGCGGTTTTACCGGCAGCGAAGGCAGTTTTCACGACTGGAACTATCTGCTGACGGCCACCGGCCTGATCGGCTCGACGAACGGCGTTGCCAAAATAGTGCGGTTTCTCGGCACGCTGACGATCATCGCGGCCGCCGCTCTGGCCGTCACCTTTTCGCTCAGAACGCCCGCAGGGCAGCCTGACGACGGGATATGAAGGTTACTCTCATTACGGGTGCGTCGAGCGGCATCGGCGAAGAGTTTGCCCGGCGGCTCGCGGCCGAGGGGCACGACCTGGTGCTCGTCGCACGTTCCGAGGGGCCTCTGCACGAACTCTGTGACGAGTTGATGCTGCATCACAAGATCACTGCCCACTATGTCGTGCTTGATCTGAGTGAAAAAGACGCGGACGAGCGTTTGTTCGCCGAGACCGAAAAACATGGGTTTGAGATCGACTGGCTTATCAACAATGCAGGTTTTGGCTCGTCCGGCGATTTTGCCGCGCTAGAACGGACGCGTGAATTGCAGATGATCGATCTGAATATACGGGCGCTCGTTGCACTTACCCACCGCTATCTGGTCCAGATGCGTGAGCGTCGCCGGGGTACGATCATCAACGTCTCGTCGGCCGCCGGTTTCCAGCCGCTGCCGTTCATGGCGACGTATGCGGCGACCAAGGCGTTCGTCTCGTCGTTTTCCGAGGCGATCGCCGAGGAGAACGCTCCGTTCGGTATACAGGTACTGACGCTTTGTCCCGGGGCGACAAAGACCAATTTTTTCGCGGCTGCAAACATCGAGCATCCTCTTCAGGTCAAGGGACTGCAGACCGTCGAGCAGGTCGTTGATACGGCGATGCGGGCGGTAAAGTCTGGGCGGCGAAAGGTCGTCTCGGGCTTTGCGAACAAGATCGGCGCCGTTCTGGGGACCGTTTCACCGCATTGGATATCGTCACGCGTCATGGGCAAGGCACTGCGAAAGAGGTACCAGAAAGAGAAATGAGATTCACCGTACTTGGCAGCGGCTCAACCGGAAACGCCGTCCTCATCACGAGCGAGAAGACGCGCGTCCTTGTCGACGCCGGAATGAGTGCCCGCGAGATACTGCGGCGGCTCGGCCAAATGGGCGTCGACGCCGGAGATCTCGATGCGATACTCATCACTCACGAGCATGGCGACCATGCCGGCGGCTTACGCGTGCTTCTCGCTTCGGTGCGATGTCCTGTTTACCTTTCACGAGTGACCCAGGACGCGTATTACGACACTCGGGCCGGCGGGGAAAACGGGAACGGCGAATCGTCAAAACGCCGAGCTGCTCTAAATGGCCGCACCGTCGAGATCGAGTCGAGCCGCGACTTCTCGATCGGCGATATCGAATTCGAACCGTTCAGCGTTCCTCATGACGCCGCTGACAATTTTGGCTTTGTCGCAAAAAAGGACGGCGTGCGGGTCGCAACGCTGATGGACTTTGGCCATATAACGACGCTCGTCAAGGAAAAGCTGACGGGCTGTGACGCGATCGTCGTCGAATCGAACCACAGCCGTGACATGCTGCGGGCGTGCTCCGTCTACACCTGGGAACTCAAGCAGCGGATCATGTCCCGCACCGGACACCTCTCAAACGAGGACCTTTCGGACTGGCTGCAGAACGACTTCGACGGGTCGGCCCGCTACATCGTCCTCGCACATCTCTCACAGCGTTCCAACGAACCTCATCTCGCTCGCTTGATGGCCGAGACCGCCCTCCAAATGCGTGCACCCCTATTCAAGGCCGAAACCACCATAACGATCTCGCACCACAAACAGCCCACAGACTGGATCAGTTTCTGACCCCGTCTCCACGGGATCACGGCCGCAAGCCTAATCCGACGCCCCAGTCGGGAGTAGAACGTCTTGGGTACGCCAAAACTCAGAGCCCCCTGCGTCGATAGTGCTTTCGAGCGCAGAGGGCGATAATATTTCCGCAGGCAATGCGGTCTGATAAAGAGGTCTGCCTTATTTGGTTCCGCCGGTTGCGAGTTTTCCGATCAGAGTGAAGAGCGGCAGGTACATCGAGATGACGATCGAGCCGATGGTGACGCCGAGGAACGCGATGAGGACCGGTTCCATCAAGCCGAGCAGGTCGGCGATGGCAGTATCGACCTCCTCTTCGTAGAAGTCGGCGATCTTTGACAGCATGGCATCAAGGGCGCCTGTTTGTTCGCCGACTCCGACCATCTGGCCGACCATATGTGGGAACACGTCCGTAGCCTTTAACGGATCGACGAAGTTCTCGCCGCGTTCGACGCCGGCGCGGACCTTTAGAATGGCGTCCTCTATGATAACGTTGCCGGCGGTCTTGGCCGTGATGTCGAGCGACTGCAGGATCGGGACGCCCGAGGAAAGCAGGGTCGAAAGGATGCGCGAGAACCGCGCGACACCGACCTTTCTCAAGATGCCGCCGATGATGGGTGCCTTCAGAAGCAGTGCGTCTATCTGCCATCGCCCTTTAGGCGTCTTGTAATAGTAACCAATGCCGACGCCGGTACCGATCAGCGTGACAAGGGACGCAAGTCCGCCCCAGCCCGCAAGGAACCCGCTGATCGCCATGACTATACGCGTCGGCAGCGGCAGTACTTCACCCGGGCCGAGAAGGCCGAGGAAGATCTGTTGGAATTGCGGAATGACTACGATCATGATGATCGCGATGGCACCGATAGCGACCAGGATGACCGCCGCCGGGTAGATCGAGGCCGAAACGATGCTCCGTTTGAGTTTGACGACCTTCTCTATCAGCGTGGCGAGACGCTGCAGGATGAGGTCGAGCACACCGCCCGTCTCCCCGGCTTCGACCATGTGCGTGTAGAGGCTGTCGAAGACCTTTGGGTGTTTTTGCAGTGCCGCGAACAGGGTCGAACCCTCCTCGACGTTCTGCCTGACCTGCCGGAGGACCTCCTTAAAAAAGGCATTCTGCTGCTGCTCGCCGAGTATATCGAGACACTGTACGAGCGGCAAGCCGGCATCGATCATGACCGAAAACTGTCGGGTAAAGACGGCGAGTTCTTTGGATTTGACCTTTTTGCGCCGGCCAAGTTTGGGGATCGATATTTCGCGGCCCTTTTCGGACGCCTGCGTTAGAACGATCTGTTCGCGCCGCAGCAAGGCCCGAAGCTCGTCCTGTGTCGCGGCTTCACGTTCGCCCGCGACCATTTCGTTCAGCCGGTTTCTTCCCTTAAATGCGTATGTTGGCATGGTGCTTAAGTCAACTCCTAAAGAATGTTTGCCGGATCGTTATGTGTATCTCAGCGGACCGGCGGCCGTTGGCCGATCGTGCGGCCATTGGCATACGGGCTCGCGTGGCCTGTCGCAGGGCCGCCCGGACGGACAGTTCCCCCGTAAGACTCGTTCAGGCCCGAACCGCGTTCGATCAGCTCGCGAAGCTCGTCCACATTCGACGATCGCTGCATTGCTACCTCGATCGTTATCTGACGCTTATGGACGAGCGTAGCAAGGGCCTGGTTAAACGTCTGCATGCCGAATTTGTCCTGGCCCGTCTGCATCATCGAGTAGATCTGGTGGATCTTGTCCTCGCGGATCAGGTTTCGGATGGCCGAATTGGGAACGAGAACCTCGAGGGCCATTACGCGGCCGTCACCCGACGCCTTTGGCAGCAGAGATTGGCACAATATGCCCTCCAGCACGAGCGATAACTGGGTCCGGACCTGGGCCTGCTGGCCTGACGGAAAAACGTCGATGATACGGTTGATGGTCGAATAGGCGGAATTAGTATGAAGTGTCGCAAAGGTCAAATGGCCCGTTTCGGCGATTCTCAATGCCATCTCGATCGTCTCGAGGTCGCGCATCTCGCCGACAAGGACAACGTCGGGGTCCTGGCGAAGTGCCGTTCTGAGCGCGGCCGCGAACGAGTGAGTGTCAGCCGCAACCTCGCGTTGGTTGACCACGCAGTTCTTGTGGTTGTGCAGAAACTCGATCGGGTCCTCGATCGTTAGGATATGGTCGTGACGGTCAAGGTTGATCTTGTCGACCATCGACGCAAGCGTTGTCGATTTGCCCGAGCCTGTCGGCCCTGTGACGAGTATCAGGCCGCGGGGCTTTTTGCACATGTCGCTGACGACCGCAGGCAGCCCGAGGGCTTCGAACGATTTGATCTCGTAGGGAATTGCGCGGAACACAGCTCCGACTGCGCCTTTCTGGTTAAAGAGATTGGCGCGAAATCGCGACATTCCCTTGAGGCCGAAAGAAAAGTCGAGCTCGAGATTCTCTTCGAATCGGTGTTTTTGGGCGTCCGTGAGGACCGAGTAGGCAAGCCGCTTGGTGTCGGACGGCGAAAGTGCGGCGAAGCCCGGCAAGGGGGCCAGGTGGCCGTGGACGCGGACCTGCGGAGCGGAATTGGTCGAAAGGTGAAGGTCCGATCCGCCGGCGTCGGTCATTTTCTTTAGCAGGTCCGGCAGCGTGATCTGGGATTCGACGCTGGCTGTTTCTTCAAAGCTCATGGTGGTTTATGTGAGAGACCGTAAATCGGGAGATCTTTGATCGATGTGCCGCGAACCAGGCGCGTCCCCGGCGTTGTTATGGCACCGCCGACGATTCTATTTCAGAGACGCACGCTGAGGCGGGCGAATTCGGCTCTGAATCGAGCTGATCACTTTTTCGGACTCGGCGGCAAGCCGTTCAGACTCCTCGACCGGTGAGTTGGTGGCCACGTTGTAGATTCGCCCGTCCACCTCGGTAAAGTAGAACATTCGCGACTGCACCTTGCCATTCTTTGTCTGCGATTGGGCGACGACTATATAGACCTGGCGGCCACCGATCTCTTTTTGATAGTCGTTAACGATCCATCCGTTCTCCTGGATCATCTTGTTGATGACATCACGGCGGAGCGACGTAGTCGGCACGCCTCCGACAGCTTTTACGCGGGCGGACGCTGTCGTTTCTCCAACCGCCGGGCCGACCACCGTTATCGAAGCAGACCCGACCTGCGACCCGGAAGAATCGTCCACGCGAAAACTCAGCTCGGCGGGCGTCGATTGGTTCGGCTTCCATCCGGCAGGGGCTTTTTCGCCCGAAGGCAGGACAGCGGCTTTCTTCTCCGGTGTCTTGGCGGCCGTGGCATTTACGGCATTGTCCTTCTGGCCGGCAACTCGCTCGCGGGCGAGCCGGAGCTGGCGAAGCCGCAGGGCACGACGGCGGGCCGCCAACGCTTTCTTTCGCCGCTGGCGTGCACGATACTGCTGCCACCATTTCTTGGAGTATTTCTTGTAATGCCTGTGATGGTGCCTGCGGTGCTTGCGCGGGCCGGCCTCGGTGCTGTCGGTCGACAGAGGGATGATGATCCCGATGCCGAACAGCAGAGCTACTGATAATGCGATCGCCCTTATTAACATATTGCCTCCGATCTGGTTAAAGGACCGTCTCTTTTACCACCTCTTCTATTGTCGTAATGCCGTCACGTATCTTGCACAGGCCCGATTCACGCAGAGTGACCATGCCCAGATCGATGGCCTTCCGCCTGAGCTCCATCGCACTCGCGCCGATGATGATCAGCTCGCGCAGCTCGTCCGTGATCTCCATTACCTCGTATAGACCGACACGGCCTTTGTATCCGGTGTTGTTACACGTCGGGCAGCCGCGTCCTTTGTAAAGCTTCAGCGTGCGTGCCTCTTCGGCCGAAAAACCGACCTTGTCGAGGCCCTCGGGCGGCAGGGTTATCTCTTCTTTGCAGTCGCTGCAAATGCGGCGAATAAGTCTCTGAGCCTGGATGATATTGACGCTCGTAGCCACGAGAAACGGCTCGATACCCATGTTAACCAGTCGCGAGACGGTCGAGGGCGCGTCGTTGGTATGCAGTGTCGAAAGCACCAAATGGCCCGTGAGTGCGGCCTTGATGGCGATCTCGGCGGTCTCGAAGTCGCGGATCTCGCCGACGAGCACGATGTTCGGGTCCTGACGCAGGAAAGAGCGAAGCGCCGCGGCGAAATTGAGCCCGATCTGCTCCTTCATCTGTACCTGGTTGATGCCCTGCAAGTTGAATTCGACCGGGTCCTCGGCCGTCATGATGTTGGTCTCGGGCGTGTTTAGCGACTGAAGGGCCGAATAGAGCGTGTTCGTCTTTCCCGAACCGGTCGGTCCCGTCACAAGAACCATGCCGTACGGATTGGCGATCGCTCGCTTGAATTTCTCGAGGCTCTCTGCTTCAAATCCAAGCTTTGTCATGTCGAGCATGAGCTTGTCTTTATCGAGCAGTCGCAGCACGACCTTTTCGCCAAAGAGCGTCGGCAGCGTCGATACGCGGAAATCGAGCTCGCGCGAACGGTTGTCGATCTTGACCTTGATCTTGATGCGCCCGTCCTGCGGAAGACGCTTTTCCGAGATGTCGAGCTTCGCCATGATCTTGAGGCGAGAGATCAGCGGGTCGCGTATCTTCATCGGCGGATGCATCACGTCATAAAGAATGCCGTCAATGCGGAACCTGATCCGAAAGTCCTTTTCGTACGGCTCGACGTGTATGTCCGAGGCTCCCCGACGAAGGCTGTCCACCATTAGGACGTTCACAAGCCTGACCACCGGAGCGTCCTCGCTGGCTCGTGCAAGGGCCGCGAGATCGATCTCCTCGTTGTCCTCGAGGACCTCAAATTCCTCGGCTTCGCCGCCCCCGCCGAATTCGAACCGGTCGAGCGAAACGTCAAGGTCCGCGTCGTTGAGCCTCTCGCCAGGTGCTGCGGCTCCGTTCTTTTTGTGTCCGTTACGGCCGTTCTTGGAAGCGGCTGTTTCGGCTTCGACGGCGAACGCGGCGTCAAAAATGTCGATCTCGGTGGAACCGATGTAATATTTCCCGATCGCAAGCTGGATCGACGACTCGGCGGCAATAACGGGCTCGACATTAAATCCGGTCATGAACTTAATGTCGTCCATCGCAAAGACGTTTGTCGGGTCCGCCATCGCGAGGGTCAGCGTTGCTCCGACCTTGGAGATCGGCAGCACAGAGTATTTGAGAGCCACCTCATGCGAGATCAGCTTGATGACGCTGGGATCGATCTGAAACAGCTCGAGATTTATCGAGGGAACACCGTACTGCCGCGATAGAACAGCCGTGATAACGTCATCAGAAACGACGCCCAGCTTGACGAGATTCGATCCCAGCCGGCCGCCGTTGGTCCGCTGATAGTCGAGAGCCTCGCGCAGTTGCTGCGACGTAATGAGGTTTTCGCGGACAAGGATTTCCCCAAGTTTTGTTGACATTTAGATGAGGCGTTCCACGATCGTGAGTTCACAGGGGCCGACCGGGAAATGGGCAAGCGAGATGTGTGGTCAGGCAGCTGGCGGAATTACTCACTGTCAACGATGCCTAACATTGTTGACACTTCATAATACACAGTTAAACTCGAGAGTGTCAACAAATGATTTGGTCCGCGGCGTTGAATCTGGGTTTGATATTGTGGGATCGCGTGTGGCGCGAGGTTCTATTTCCCTTGCAGTTTTCTGATCTGTTCGATAAAGGACCGAAACGCGGTCACCTCGGGGCTGTCGGGATAGAGATCTATGAATTCCTGGTACAGCTCGATAGCCTCGTCGTACCGTTTTTGTCTTTCGTAGATCAGCCCGAGAAGCTGGTAAACGACGACGCTGTCCGGAGCGCCTGAAAGCTGGTTGATCGCAGACCGAAAGTACTTTGCGGCCTCGGTATAATTCGAGCTCTCCTGCTCGAAATCCCCGCTTAGCCCAAACCCCTCGGCCTTTTCCTTATAGAGCAGCCCGAGGCCGGTAAGAGCCTCGGGTTGAAACCCTTTGCCTTCGGTGACGGCGCGTTTGAATGCCGTGATGGCTTTGGATTCTTCCGAGAGGTCCTTATGTATTCGGCCTTCGACCGCAGACGCTTCGGCGTAACCCGGCCGAAGCTTTTTGGCTGACGCCACTGCTTTTGACGCTCCGTCGAGGTCCCCCGAATCGGATAGAACTCGGGCCATGGCGAGATATGCCTCAGGATATGCGGGCCGCAGCTTGATCGCCCGCCGATATGCCTCTATCGCTTTTTCGCGGTCTCGCAGCGAGAGTCGTTCGGCGTCTTGAAATGCGAGTTCGGCTTCGTCGGTGGTTTTGACCAGTGGTATCCGGACGTCGCCCGTCTGTGTAGGGGCCAGAGAATGAGATCTTTCCTTGAATCCGTCGCAACGCACCCGGATGATATGGCTTCCCGGCGAGACCGAGCGAATGTCGAGCTTACCGTCATCGCCTGTCTTGCCGAAAAGGACGTTGTCGATCCAAACGCTGGACGCGGGCTGCGTGACCACTGTCACCATTCTGAAGCGAGGTGACTTACTGACCTGCGCGGCTATCATACCGACCGCAGCCAATAGTACAAAGATCACTTGAATCCGCGGCGAAACCCTATGCATACTGTTTATTCTATTCTACACAACTGCTCCGCCTGTTTAAGAGCTACTTTTTGTTAGACCTTGATTTTTTTGCTCTCAAAACTATAATTAATGATTTGTGGCTGGGTAGCTCAGCTGGTTAGAGCGCGGGATTCATAACCCCGAGGTCGGGAGTTCAAGTCTCCCCCCCGCCACCACTTTTTTCGATCAATGACGGCTCTCGGGCCGTCATTTTGTTTTTGCTCGAAGCATAACCCTTTCCCTCAACCGAGGCGCGCTAACTGATGCGAATACGGAACTTAGCAAAAAGTTCACAAACCACAACATTTAGCGTTGACAATGTCTTTCCACTACCATATAGTCTATATCCACGCAGCGCTTGGTGCCTAGGTTCTTAACGCAAGGTCCTGCGTAATAATTCACAAAACGAGCGGTGACAACGTTGGCTGGCGTCTCGGTTTGCCGAGGCGATCGGGAGATCTTTCCCATCAGATCACCCGCGAGAATTCGCGGTCTCGGCTCGGGACAGGATCCACGGTCCTCTCAATATGGAGATCTACTTAACTCAATCCGCAACCGGAACAGCACGACAAGAAGAGCCTGCAGCGCAAACCTCAATGCAGGTCCGTAAACGCAATGGAACGCTCGAGCCGGTCGACATAAACAAGATCGTACGCGCGATCACACGGTGCTGCACGGGACTCGCGTCCGTCGACAGCCTGCGGATCGCTACCAAAACGATAAGCGGCCTCTATGACGGTGCGACGACCAAAGAGCTCGACAAACTTTCCATACAGACAGCCGCCAGCCTGATCTTCGAGGAGCCCGAATATTCGCGGCTCGGTGCCCGCCTGCTCAACCAATACATCGAAAAAGAGGTCCGCAACCAGGAGATACATTCGTTCTCGCAGTCGATCGCATTCGGTGTAAAAGAGGGACTTATCGGCGAACGCGTCGCCCATTTTGTAACGCTCAACAGCCGAAAATTGAATGATGCGATCGATGGCTCACGAAACGATCTGTTCGAGTTTTTCGGGTTGCGCACATTATATGATCGCTATTTGCTAAAAAACCCGCTGACGCGCGACGTTATCGAGACGCCGCAATTTTTCTGGATGCGCGTCGCTTGTGGATTAGCCGAAAGCCCGCACGAGGCGATCGACCTGTACAACCTGTTCTCGTCGCTCGAGTACATTCCGTCCACCCCGACATTGTTCAATTCCGGTACTAAGCACGAACAGCTCTCATCATGCTTCTTGCTCGACAGCCCTCAGGACAGTCTCGACAGCATCTATCGTAAATATTCCGACGTCGCGATGCTGTCCAAATTCTCGGGCGGCATCGGCATCGCCTACAGCCGCGTGCGTTCGCGAGGCTCGCTGATCCGCGGCACCAACGGCCATTCGAACGGTATCGTGCCCTGGCTAAAGACGCTTGATTCGTCCGTTGCGGCCGTCAATCAGGGCGGCAAACGCAAAGGTGCTTGCTGCGTCTACCTCGAGACCTGGCATGCGGACATCGAGGATTTTCTCGAACTCCGCGACAACACGGGCGACGATGCCCGCCGGACGCATAACCTCAATCTCGCCAACTGGATACCGGACCTCTTTATGAAACGTGTCCAGGCGGACGGCGTATGGTCATTGTTCGATCCCAAGGTCGTGCCGCATTTCCCCGATCTCTACGGTGACGACTTCGAGGCGGCTTACACCAAGGCCGAAGAAGAGGGCCTCTTCACCCGTCAACTGGCGGCCCGCGATCTCTATGCAAAAATGATGCGGACGATGGCCCAGACCGGAAACGGCTGGATGACCTTCAAGGACTCGTCGAACCGCAAATCGAATCAAACGGCCAGGCCCGAAAATGTCGTTCACTTATCGAATCTCTGCACCGAGATCATCGAGGTTACGTCCGAGACCGAAACGGCCGTGTGCAATCTCGGCTCGATCAACGCGGCCCGGTACGTTCGCGAAGGCCAAATCGATTACGAAAAGCTCCGCCGCAACGTGCGCCTCGCCGTACGGCAGCTTGACCGGGTCATCGATCTCAACTACTACGCGATACCGTCCACGGCCGGTTCGAACAGCCGTTGGCGAAATATCGGCCTCGGGCTGATGGGGCTGCAAGACGTTTTCTTTCAGTTGCGGCTGCCGTTCGATTCTGACGAGGCCCGCCGGATCTCGGTCGAGATCCAGCGGGAGATCTATTTCGCGGCTCTTGACGCGTCGAGCGATCTTGCGGCTGAACGTGGGGCCCATCCGGCGTTTCCCGAGACGCGGGCGGCACGAGGCGAACTGCAGTTCGATCTTTGGGGTATAACGCCCGACGACATGCCACGGTGGAACGGTTTACGCGAGAAGATCCGTTCGACCGGCCTTCGCAACAGCTTGATGATAGCCATCGCACCGACCGCGACGATCGCTTCGATCGCCGGCTGTTATGAATGCATCGAGCCGCAGGTATCGAACCTCTTCAAACGCGAGACGCTCTCGGGCGATTTCGTCCAGGTCAATAAATATCTTGTCAAAGAGCTAAAAGCAGCGGGACTCTGGACCGAAGAGGTCCGTGCCAAGATCAAGCTATCGGAAGGCTCGGTCCAGGACATCGACGAGATCAACGACGAGCTCAAGGCGATCTATCGTACGGCTTGGGAAATACCTATGCGGTCGTTGATCGACATGATGGCCGAGCGCGGAGCGTATATCGACCAGAGCGCTTCGCTCAACCTGTTCATGGAGAGCCCCTCGATCGGCAAGCTTTCGTCGATGTACATGCACGCCTGGCAAAAGGGACTCAAGACGACCTACTATCTGCGCTCACGTCCGGCAACACGTATCGCGCAGGTGAGTGCTGAGTACACGACCGGCGATCTCGTTCAGCCCGAACCGAAAAAGGAATACACAGACACGGAAGCCCTTGTCTGCTCGCTCGAAAATCCCGAGGCGTGCGAAGCATGCCAATAAATGCAGAATTCTGAATGATGAATGATGAATCGGATCTCAAACATCGGACAAAGGAATTTGCACTTAGGATCATTAGGCTCTATTCGTCATTGCCAAAGACGACCGAGGCCCAGGTTATAGGCAAACAAGTATTAAGGAGCGGCACTAGCGTCGGCGCTCAATATCGTGAAGCTTGTCGGGCCCGTTCAAATGCCGAATTCATTAGCAAAATGGAAAGCGGGTTGCAGGAGCTTGACGAGACAAGCTACTGGTTGGAACTTTTGATCGACGGCCGTTTGGTGGCGAAAGAACTATTGGAACATTTACAGGACGAGGCAAATCAGCTCACCGCCATCTTCGTTTCGTCGGTGAAGACCGCCAAGTCGAGAACGTGATCTTTATTCATCATTCATCATTCTGAACTCATCATTTACGACTATGTTACTTGATCCCGGATTCAACCTAACCCTTCGTCCCATGCAGTACCCGCAGTTTTATGAAATGTATAAAAATGCGGTCAAAAACACGTGGACCGTCGAAGAGGTCGACTTTTCGACCGACGTCAACGACCTTCGAAACAAGATGACGCCTTCCGAGAGACATATGATCAATCGTCTCGTAGCGTTCTTTGCCACCGGCGATTCGATCGTTTCGAACAACCTCGTACTAAACCTCTACAAGCATATAAATTCGCCAGAAGCGCGAATGTATCTCTCTCGTCAATTGTTCGAAGAGGCGGTCCACGTGCAGTTTTACCTCACGCTGCTCGACACATATATCCCCGACCATCATGAGCGGGCCGCGGCGTTCGCGGCGGTCGACAATATCCCGTCGATTCACAAAAAGGCTGAATTTTGCTTTAAGTGGATCGACTCGATCAACGAGTTGGATACGCTCGAGACGGCCGAGGACCGCCGCCGTTTCCTGCTCAACCTGATCTGTTTTGCGACTTGTATCGAAGGCCTCTTTTTCTTTGCCGCCTTTGCCTACGTCTATTTCCTCCGGTCAAAAGGGCTGCTTCACGGCCTCGCGGCCGGTACCAACTGGGTCTTTCGCGACGAATCGGCCCACATGGCGTTTGCCCTCGACGTCGTTAAAACGGTGCGGTCCGAGGATCCATCGCTTTTTAGCGAAGCGCTCGACCGACAGATCGTGGAGATGCTCGACGAAGCCGTCGAATGCGAGATGCAGTTCGCTGAGGACATCCTTTCGGGCGGCATTCCGGGCCTCTCGCTCGCCGACATGCGGCAATATCTCGAGTACATCGCCGACCAGCGACTCGTAATGCTCGGTATGCAAAAGGTCTACGGTGCAAAGAACCCGTTCTCGTTCATGGACCTCCAGGACGTCCAGGAACTCGCCAACTTCTTCGAACGCCGCGTCTCAGCATACCAGGTCGCGGTGGCAGGTGATGTCAGCTTTAACGAGGCGTTTTAGGTTTCAATTTGGACTCCTTCTTGACGAAAGACGACGTCCAACGACTTAGGAAACTCGAAGAGGAAATTGGAGCACGCTCGAAGCAACCCAGAAACAGGCGATTTAGCGATCAGTCTTTCCGCTACATCCAGGGGTTTCCCCACTGGCTTTGGTGACCCTCTTGAGAACTCAAAACGGATAAGTTAATGAACCAACCAAAGGGCTTCCGATACAAGGCAAACGTCGCCGCGTTGTTTCAAAATGGGACGAATTGATTCGACAAAAAGGTCAAGTTTTTCGCTGGGGCACGCCGTCATCACGTAAGAGTTGGCGAAGACGCGAGTCAGATCGTCGCCGCCCCGCAAGCCGCGGTCGCCCTTGCCGGTAGCGTTTTTGATGACCGTTAGCCCGACACACCCGCGTCGTCAAGCAGATTTAGCTCTTAGTTTAGAAATTTAACCGAAAAATTGAACCGATTATGTGTAAATCCCCGGGGCGGCTTCGTCCATCATTTTGTCTCATATAATATAGCTCTGCGGTCAGACTCTGGCTCAATTTCTTGTTGGCTCCTACAGCAAACCTGTTGCGGACCCATTCATTTACGCTCCAGTCATAAAATACTTCGTTTGAAGCGAACACGTTGAATTTTGTCTTTCCCGCGACAACTGGATATTCCAACCGAAGGCGATTGCGGTAACGTGTGGAGTCGGATCGAGAGTTTCTGAACCGGCGTTCGACCAAATTGCGATCGCTCAGCGTGAACTTCCCGATCGGGAACTTTAAAGTCCCGCCAAACGAAAGGGTCGTGTTATAACTCTTACGGCCCGCTGACGGTTGTGAAGCAACGTAAAGATACCCCGTCTCAAAAGTCAAAAACTTGTTTGCTTTGTAAGCAAATGAAACGCCTGCCCGTTGACCCACGAGATGACTTAGGTTACGGCCTATACGTAAGGAGCCATTGAAAATTAGATCGATCTTTTTCTTCAGCGGCAAGGTAACTTGTAAGTCGTTCCACAGCTGAGTGTCATCCGTCGGAGCAGGCGGAATCGATTGTCCGGAGCTACTACTACAAAAGCAGGTAAACATTAAAACAGTCGCAATTAGAAAGTATATTTTCATATTAGTGACCTCCGACTAGGCGACTAATTCTCTCCGATTAGCAAAGGCCAACGAAAAAATGATCGACACCGAAATAACCGCCAGAATAAACCCCAGCGAGTACGAGATCGGAAACTTTCCGCCAAACAGATCATTCAGCCAGACCATCTTTAGTCCTACAAAAACCAACACAATCGCGAGACCGTATTTCAACAAGTAGAACTTGTCGATGACACCGGCAAGCATGAAATACAACGACCGTAGGCCGAGTATCGCAAGTATGTTCGAAGTGAAGACGATAAAGGGCTCACTGGTCACGGCGAAGATCGCGGGAACGCTGTCAACCGCGAATATGATGTCCGTTCCCTCCAAAAACAGCAGGGCAATAAACAGCGGAGTTGCGTGCCAGCGATCTCCAATCTTTAGAAAGAAACTCTTGCCGTCAATCGTATTCGTGACAGGCATAAATTTCCGAAAGATCTTGATCAACAGGTTCTTTTCCGGCTTGATCTCTTCCTTGCTTGTAAAGAGCATCTTGATCCCGGTTATGATCAGAAACCCGCCAAAAAGGTAGATAACCCAGTGGAATTGCATTATTGCCGATCCCAAAGCGATAAATATCGCCCTGAACACAAGCGCTCCCAGAATTCCGTAAAACAGTACTCGGTGTTTGTGCTTTGCAGGAATGCCAAAATAACTAAACACCAACACAAAGATGAAAATGTTATCCACTGACAGCGAATATTCGAGTACGTAACCGGTCAAGAATTCGAGCGTCAATGATTTTGCAACATCTGAACCAAAACCTGTCGATGTGTACTGATAAAAGCCGCCGGCGAAAACCAAGGTGAGAGCAACCCAGATCGCGCTCCAGATAGTCGCCTCCTTAAACGAGACGACATGTTCTTTGCGATTAAAAATGCCGAGGTCGATGGCAAGCATCACCAATACAAACGCCAGAAATCCGGCATAGAACCCCCAATATTCGGCAAACGGAAACAGACTCATTTATTCTCTCCATCGGTATATGCTAGGCGCATTACCGCATTATGCGGGTCGATCAACTCGCTCCGGTTTCAGCCTCGCTTGATCGATCCGTTGAGAATTCGCGCGATCTGCTTTACAGCGGTGATCTCCTCGTCGCATATTCTTCTGCCGCCCGAGGGAGATTTGGAATTACCGCCGGATGCTTCTGCAACAAGTGTGCACTGCGAGATCAGACTATATTTTTCGTTTGCGCGCTCGTCGTCAGGAAGTGTTTCCAGTCCGGCTCTTAACTTTTCAAGGGATTCCCGAAAAAAGTTGTCGTTGGGGCTCAACTCCAGCCAACCGAGCAATTGGTTCAGGTTCTCATTGTTGGGATCAACCCCAAGATCGAATAGCGCTTCAAATATCATCTGTCGCTCACGCTTTGTGATCCGGCCGTCGGCCCACGCAACCTTAACAAGCGGAAGCAATTTGATATGGGTGCCGATACCGGCTTCCTTAGCAGTTGAACCCGACATTGATTGTTTAGTCTCCAGTCCAGCCAGTCGCTTCTCCGTCTCCCCTACCTTATTTCGCTCGTCCTCGCCACTCGAATGTCCGCGCCACATCCCATATATTTGTTTCTTGCCAAGATTGGCCACGAAGCGCGTTTGTCCGAGCATGAGCGACGAAATTGCTGCAATCTGGCCGATTGGCAGTCCCGAAAGCAGATCGGCGATACTGTCCCACAAGCGTTCAATGGTCGCCGCGGTCGGCCGGCTCGAAAGCCTTTCCATGATCTCGACAAAATTCTCGTCGTCGCCCAACAGTCCATAGACCTCAGCTGTTTTCAAGATCGCATTCTGCTCGGCCCTCCCTACACGCCCGTCTACCCACGCGACCTCTATCATCGGTGTCAACAGAAGCAAATATGAAGTGTCTGATGTCCGCCCCGTAGTTCGCAGCAGGTTCCGTATCCGTCGGGCGTAGCCTATGAATTGTCGTTCGCGGCTGGCTTGTTTTCGATATTCTGCGATCCCTTGCATTATGAAATTGTTCATTTGCATACTCCTCGTGTTTTGAGTCTGCAGACGCAAAAAGACCTCTTGCAGACTAAAGCCGCAAAAGGTCTCGATATTTCCCAACGCACCGGTTCGCTTGGCTATTTATGCGAACGTATTGACGATGTCGTGGACCTCTGAGAAAACAGAGGTTTCTACTCCCCTACTAATTGTCAATGAATGCTAACGAAACATTGCAGAATAGTCAAGTATCCTAATTGCCTTACAAAAGTTCTCAAAATGGATTCGTTGCCTCGCGAGAGAAAGGCACTCGTATTAGATAGCCCGTGTGATAAGTGCCGCTAGGAATCGATGACGCCTGCCATGGGTGGATCGGGGCGACTAGCGGCGGTTTGCAGGCGTTCAGGAGCCGAACCCGTCTCCTGCGAAGTGTAGTTCGCTGAGGATATCCTGAGCGGCGGCATTCCGGGCCTCTCGCTCGCCGATATGCGTCAATATCTCGAATACATCGCCGACCAGCGGCTCGTAATGCTCGGCATGCAAAAGGTCTACGGTGCAAAGAACCCGTTCTCATTTATGGACCTCCAGGACGTGCAGGAGCTTGCCAATTTCTTCGAACGCCGCGTCTCCGCCTACCAGGTCGCCGTCGCTGGCGAAGTCAGCTTCAGCGAGGCGTTTTGATCGAAGTCAACATTTCGATCCGCGTCGCGCATGTGTTCGAGAACTGTGCTAAAAACAGATCCTTACGTAAAAAGGAGCGGCTTCGGTTAAGTCCTTATAGAACTTGACCGAAGCCACTCGAGCTCATCTCCGCCCGGGGGCGGTAAAACCCCGATCACCTACTGCGAACCGGTGTTTGCCGGCGCGGTTGAGGTGATGGTGAAAACTGTCCCCGCTCCGAGGTCGAGATTGTCGCGGCCCTGCAGGACTACCGATCCGGCGCCTGCTCCGGCACCTACCCCGGCACCGATGGCTGCACCCTGGCCGCCGCCGGTGATCGCGCCAATAATAGCGCCGATGACCGCGCCGACGCCGGCACGGGTGACGGTCCGGGTCGTCTGGCTGTTATCGCGGATAACACCTTCGTTATTTACGTTGACGGTGTTGCCGTTGGTTTCGCGGACCTGGTCGACGATGCCGGCGAGCCGATAGGTCTGGCCGTTACGCAGGCGTATCGTCTCGAACGAGATCGCCATAGTGGCCCGCCCTGAGACGACACCCGAAGGCTGCCCGGTAATGACTCCCTCGATCACTGCTCCCTCGTACTGCGAAGGAGCGGTCACCGTCATCGAAAAGCGGTCGCCTTCCCGTGTGGTCCTGGTCGAGAGGGCCCGGTCGAGCGACGCCGTTAGGCTGGTATTATTGGGAATAAGGAATCGGTCTTGCGAAATGTTGCCGGTATTGATCGGATTGACGACCGTATTCCACTGCGCTGACTGGCTCGTTTTATCGTAAACACTCGCGACGGTAACCGACTGGTTTTGACCCTCGAGATATACGCGTCGCGTTACCCTAAGTTGGCCGTTTCTCGCCGGCGTAAAGCTGACGAAAAAGTCGTTCATGCGATCGCCTTCGTAGTTGATCGAGACGTCGCGGTCGGTCGCCGTCACCGTGGTATTGACCGTCCGGCCGTTAGGCGAAGTTTCCGCCTGAGCGACTCCGTCGGCCTGAAGGGACACTGCCGCCGCGTTTGACGACGACATCGTGATCTGCCGGCCGCGTTTTTCGAACGCAAGTGTCTCAGGAGACTGCAGGCGGCGTTCGAGCATGCGCCGTGCACGTTCTCGCTGGGCCTCAGGATAATTTGCGTTGGCCAGGGCCTGGTTGACGATATTCGTCACATCATCGCTCTGGGACACGTTGAGGCGATAGGTGCCGGTGAGTCGCGAATCGATGTCGCCATACCGGTCGCCGTAGACTCCGCCGGTCTGGTCGCCGCCGGGATATACCGGGTTGTTCCAGTCCCAACTAAGGCGATAGTAGCCGGCGAGCGTGTTCAGATCGTTGCGAACCAACGTCCATTTGCTGTTGACGTTGGAATTCGTCCGGTTTGCTCCGAGGTAGTTGTTGATCGCAACCGAAGGCCGCAGTACAGGCTCGAGGCCGCGGCCTCGTGTGTTGCGGTTCCCAAAATTGCTGCTGAGGTCGGCGAGTGCGGTCTCAAATTCGCCGATCGACTGCGTAACTTCGGCAGGAGTGGCCGTTCGGTTGCGGCCGCCGTAACGAGCCCAACGGTCAAACGCCGTTTTGAACGAGCGTTCGCGTGTGCGAAGGCGAGTCAACAGGCTTTGAAGCTGGGTATCGCTGACCGTGTATCCTCCCTGATAGGCAGGAGTCGAAACGGTGTCGTTCCAGTTCGTCCGGATATTGTAGTAGCCGGCCAGCGTTTCGAGGTCCGAGCGAAGAGATTGCCACTGGTTCCGTGCATTCGCCGTTAAGTTGTTACTGCGAATGAACGTATTCAGCGGGTATGCCTGATCCAGTACGGCCTGAACGTCTGAGGGCGTCGATGCCCGTGACGAAAATCTGTTTTTGAGGTTATCCGTCGCGTTCTCAAAGTTCGCGATCAGCGTGCCGGCCCGGTCCGCGCGGAAATTGGCGTTTTGCGGGTCGTTATTTGAGACGTTCTCAAATTCGGACCTCAACGAATTGATGTTGTTGTCGATCCGGTCGAGCACGATCTGCACCGTCCGGTCGGACACCTGGTAAGGTCGGTTCTGGGCGATCGCCGCAGACCCGAGGGCGGCCATCGTAATGACCGCCGCAAAAAATGTTATTAGTTTTTGACTTATCTTTTTCATATGTATATCCCCTTTGGCGTTCCGCCGATCCGTGACCGGGCGGCTACTCGCGATGGCCCAATCTTCGGATCCCTAAATGCCGCGAGGCAAACGCCTCGGCCGGCCACACTGGTGCGACCGGCCGAATTTGATCAAGTATTTTTCAGAACTGATCGAGTTCATCGTCTACATTATGTTCGATGGCCTGCGGCCCGAAGTCCGGGTTTCCACAGGAGCGCCGGACTCGTTCTCCATTCGTTCAATTCCGTCGTTGACAGCTCCTGTGGTCGCGGAGATCACATCCGCGACGATGTCTGTACCCGAGGAGATCTTTGCTCCTGCGAAATCGATTATCGCGCCGGCTTTTTCCTTTACCGCCCCGACCGCCGCCTGTGATTGATCTTTAAGGTCCATCGCCTTTTCCAGCGTTGCGTCGTAGCCCTTTCGACCGGCGTCCGCGATATCGCTGCGTAATTCAAAACCTGATTTCGGGGCGAACAGAAGTGCAAGAGCCGCTCCAATAGTTGCTCCGATACCAAAAAACAAGAGACCGTCCCGAAGCGTGCTCGGCGACCGGTTTGCCCCGTATTCACTTTTGTTGTGTTCTGCCATGTTGTTTTCCTCGTTGCCTGAATTGATCCTAATAATGCGTCCTCGAGTGATCACGATGTGTTATTAACACGAGGCTTAGTAGAAGTATGGACGGATCGCGGCGTCCTGTCCGTGCGATAGGGCACACAACAGAGCGAGGTTACTTTGGTGTGGTGGGGTGCGCGATCAGGAACCGTGTGTCGAGATGTACTTGCCGAGGATGCGGTCGTATTGTTCTTTGACCACTTCGTAGCATTCGCAGACGGATGACCGAAGGCCTTTAAGATCGAGGATGGTGACGTTTCCGCGGGCGTATTCGATCAGCCGCTCGTCCCGAAGCTCGAGAGCGGCGGTCGATATACTCTCGCGACGAACGCCAAGAACGTTTGAAATCTGCTCATGCGTCATATGAAGCTTATTAGTTCGCAGGTTGTCGTGGCTGACAAGGATATAACGGCACAGCTGCTGTCGGATCGAATGCAGGCGATTGCAGATGACACTTTGCGATATCTGGGCGATCAGTGTTTGCGTATAACACATACAGATATCCTGAAAATCAGGGCACCGGGCAAATTCCTTTTCGACGTCTTTCGCTGTCATCCGGTACGCGACGCCCGCGTGCTGGGCGATCGCGCGTTTTGCCATTCTGGCATCGCCAACAAAGGTGACAACGCCGATCATGCCTTGCCGGCCGGTCATTCCGACCTCGATCGACATGCCTTCGTCGGACTCATAAAGCAAACAGATCATCGCCGTCGTCGGAAAATAGACGTACTCTCGTTTTTCGTCCATTTCCCACAGGACTTCGTTCATTTCCAGTTCAACGTGTTGAAGTTTCGGAGAAATAAATTCGAACTCTTTTGCCGGCAGTGCGGCCAGCAATCTGTTCTGAAGTGCACCGTCCTTTGCACCGGTCGTTTGCCGTTTGTTATCTTGACGAGGTTCTGACATAAGACGCATTTCCGAACCCAAACGATCGTATCAAGAAGCGACGAGCACATTCCGCATTCAGACGCGTTGGTGGCGGGCGGCTATGCTCCGTGAATCGACACGTATTTGCTCAGCATCCGATCGTACTGACTTTTGACGACCCGATAGCATTCGCAGGAGAGAGCTTCGATCCCTTTTCGGTCCAGCAAAATGATCTTGCCGCGGGAGCAATCGATCAGGCCAATTTCGTGCAGGTGCGAGGCGGCGAGCGAGACGCTTTCGCGGCGGACGCCGAGCAGGTTGGATATCTGCTCGTGCGTCATCAAAAACGTGCTTGTCTGTTGGTGGTCATGGTTCATCAGCAGCCAGCGGCAAAGTTGCTGATCGACGGAATGAAGCCGGTTGCAAATGGCGGTCTGTGAGATCTGTGTGATCAGCGACTGGGTATAGCACATCAGGATGTCCTGAAAATCTCCGCTCTCGGAGAACTCAGACATTACGTCGGAACCCTTCATTCGAAAGGCTCCGCCGCCCCGTTGGACAACGACGCGGTTCGAGAGGTTCGCTTCGCCCATAAAAGTCGCGATACCGACAAGGCCGCTTCGCCCGATAACGCCGACTTCGATCGACTGGCCGCCGACCGTCTCATACAGAAGACAGATCATCGCCGTAGTGGGAAAATAGATGTACTGATTTTGTTCTTCGGCTTCCCAGAGAACCTCGCCCCGAGCGAGGGGCACGTACTCCAGAGTGGGGCGAATATGGCTGTACTCGCTCTCAGGCAGCGCCGCAAGCAACTGGTTTTGCCTTGGGTCGTCGGCGATCACTGACTTGGCCATCGCTACTGCATTACCCTCTGGCACCTTGTTCCTTTCGATAATTCGCCTTTACCTCGCAACACGGGTCTACACTCGCGATCGGATCAGGTATAGGCTAAGCATAACATAAATGACATCCATAAGTGCGTTGCCGCACATACATATTCCGAAGTGCCGGTTAACGTAGCTATTAACGGCTGAAACAGTGAGCATGAGAACGGCCCAATAAGGCGTCGGAAGATGAAACTATGGCAAAAGACGTTATCACCGTAAACGGCACGGATGTAGTAGTCAGAGAGGATACCGCAAAGGCTTATCGCTTTGTGGTTTGGGGGGTGACGACTGCTGCGATCGGTTTGGCCCTAATGGCGGCGATCACGTTCGCGTTGTTTTTCGGATACGCTGCCGACAAAGAAGACGGGAATTCATCGCCCCGTACAAATACAACACACTGAGGGTTTATCGGTGGTGAGGATTGAAACTAAATGAAAGGCATCGAATGGCTCAAGGCGGATCCCGGCATCCTGGCTGGTCTTATAGGGAAGGTATGGGCAACAGACCCGACCGAACAAGATGACGCACTTGCCCGATCAAACGCCGAACTTTTTATCCGGATGTCTCTGGAGGAAACGACAGGGCTGAATAGGACGCATGGAACGACAGTCTCGGTAACCGACGAGGAGAAAAAGAGTTATTAACTTGGCGCGAACAGCCAACGGCCGATTAGGAAAAAAAGGTAACAGAAATGAGAACGGCGCGATCTCGAATACTCTGTGTCGATAACGACCGGGTTGCTTGCGATTGGATCAGGGACGACCTGCGAACATCCAATTTTGATTGTTCCGTAACGTTCGGCGAAGGCGGGCATCAGGCGATCAAGCTACTCTACTGTGAGGCGTTCGATCTGTGCATTTTAGAATACGCTCTACCGGACATGACCGGCGTCCAGCTTTGTCGTCTGATGCGGCGAATAGGTTACAGCGTTCCGATAATGATATTCACGCCGCTTGACCGTCGGATCGACCGCGAAAAAGCGATGGAGGCCGGCGCCAACGAGTACTTATGTAAACCGGAAGACCTCGGCCTATTTTCCGCAGTGGTGCAGCGTCTTCTACGAGTCCGGCGCGTCATACACACCCGGGACGAGACCATCGCAACGCTTACAACGGCTCAATAGCCGCGGCGGCCCGTCTTCGGACGACCCTCGCGGCGCCTGTTAAATACGTCCGTCACCTCCAAGGGCGAGCCACAAACTAAGGCCGGTGTGGACTCCCGCGAAAAGCATCCGCTCACGTCGGCGAAAATGAGGCTCATCCTGACCGCTTCAGACTTGCGATCACTCGTTTGATCCGAGTTCCGGCTTCTGCAGCGACCTCGCCGGCCACCGCGTCCCCCTTGAGTGCTCCGAGCATTTCCACCGGATCCGCGGCTGCGACTACTGATCCCGTGCCGTCCTCGTATACCACGACATTGCAT
>JBGAVC010000119.1:0-6993 GCA_044228265.1 Pyrinomonadaceae bacterium | reverse complement strand
ATCTCGTCAATTCGTCATCAATTCCAGTTGATGAAGCCTGAGAATCTGACGAGGATCAACCACGAGATCGACGGCGAGGACTATGACCTCAACGCACTCGTCGATTTCGTGGTCGACCGCCGAGCGGACGGCCAGCAGTCTGAGAATATCTACACCAAACGGCTGCGAAGACAGCGCGATGTCGCCGTTTCGATCCTGCTCGATCAATCTTCATCGACTGCAAGGACCATCACTCGAAATCCACTGCAACCATACACACATCCCGGCCGACGCATAATCGAGATCGAAAAGGAAGGTCTCGTCCTGATGAGCGAGGCCCTCGAGGCGGTCGGCGACGTCTACTCGATCAACGGATTTACAAGCGAGGGGCGACGAAACGTAAAATTCTACGTCGTCAAAGACTTCGCCGAGAAATACTCGGACGAGATCGAACGGCGGATCGGTGGCATCACTTTTCAGAACAATACGCGGCTCGGTGCCGCTATCCGCCACGCCTCGCACAAGCTTCTACGACAGGAAGCACGTACGAAACTGCTCATCATCCTGACCGACGGCCGTCCCTACGACCACGACTATGGCGATGCCCGTTACGCCCGTGAAGACGTTCGTGAGGCCCTCATCGAGGCAAAATCGAGCGGCATCACACCGTTTTGTATCACGATCGATCGTGAATCCGAGGCCGAGCTGAAGGATCTGTACGGCAACGTTGGATACACGATCATCGACGACGTCCTCAGCCTGCCTGAGCGAATGCCGAATATTTATAGGAGGCTAACAAGTTGATTTGAGATATGTTCGGGATCTTTAGATTAGTCAAAAACCTCGTTTTGATGAAACGCCGGTTAGCGGAAGAACGACTTCGGCAAGTGACAGAAGGCTACCGTATCGAAATGAACAACAGTGGGCTTGAAAGATACATCACTTATTTTGAGAACGGGCGAGAAGTAAGCGTGTTGGCGGATTTCAATGCCTTTAATGATGTCGTTCTATACACAGATTCGCTGCGAAAGTGGACTGTACCTTACGGGGAGGATCTCACACAATTTGATTATCAGAAAGTGTTGAATCGAGCAACTCACTATTTATCCTGCTGGGGGGCGGTGACGCTTGACGAGACCCATCTTCCGGATAATGAAGACCTAAAAAGATCATTAACCGAGCAAGGAATTGAATTCACTGAGTTGGACGGTGGAGTTATCCATTACACCGTGGACGCGGACGTAGCTCGGCAGCACCTGAAAACCAAATGAGCGAGACTGACGGATGAATAAATCAGGAACTGTCTTTCTCTTCGATGTTGACAATACGCTGCTCGACAACGACCGCGTCACACAGGACCTTCGGCGATTTCTGAACAAGGAGGTCGGAGAGAAACGGAGCGATGTGTACTGGAACATCTTCGAAGAGCTGCGGTCTGAGCTCGGATACGCAGATTACCTAGGAGCTCTTCAGCGTTATCGTTTGGGACACCCTTACGACTCGCATCTGTTGGCAGTATCGACGTACCTGATCAATTACCCGTTTGCCAACCGCCTTTTCCCTAATTCACTCGATGTGATCGAACAATGCAGCAAAGCCGGCCAGGTCGTTATCCTGACTGACGGCGATGTAGTGTTCCAGCCGCGCAAGATAGAACGCTCGGGGCTGTATGAGGCGGTCAACGGAAACATACTTATTTATATTCACAAAGAATATGAGCTCGAGGACGTCGAACGCCGCTATCCTGCCGACCGATACGTTCTGGTGGACGACAAGATCAGGATACTGTCATCGATAAAGGAGAGTTGGACCGACCGCGTTCGGACCGTGTTTGTTCGGCAGGGGCATTACGCCACGGACGTCGCCGAGGTCGCCAAATATCCACGAGCGGACGTGACGGTCGAGCGGATCGGCGACCTGCTAACGGTCGAGGATCTATGAGAATTTTCCGCTGCTCCAGATGTCTTAGGATCGTTTCCAAAACGGTGTAAGATCGACTCATGGCCAAAAGGAGTTTCGCCACTTCGATCGTGTTTTTTCTCGTAATGCTGGCCTTAGCTTGCGGCGCGACACGTTCGGGAACTGGCTCAGATGCGGTCTTTGACACCGAGAGCAAAGACGTTCGTTTCAGGGTCGAGATCGTGGCGTTGGGCCTCGAGATACCGTGGGCGTTCGCCTGGCTGCCGAATAAGGACATGCTCTTTACGGAACGGCGCGGACGAGTGCGGATCATCGAGAGCGGCAAACTTCGCGCGGATCCGGTCATTGTCGTACCGGATGTCGAACCCACAGGCGAGAGCGGGTTGATGGACATCACGCTTCACCCCGATTTTGCCAAGAACGGCTACGTCTATCTCGCCTATTCTTACAACAGGGACGGCAAACAGGTGAAGGTCGTCCGGTATGTTTACAAGGACGGCAAATTCAACGAGGACAAGACGATCGTCGATCACGTGCCCGGCGCGCCCAACCATTCCGGTATGCGGTGCCGCTTTGGGCCGGATGGAAAGCTGTATGTCACGACCGGCGACTCGACCGACTGGAACCTGGCCCAAAAGCTCGATTCGCTCGCCGGCAAGGTGCTGCGGGTCAACGACGACGGCACGATACCGCCCGACAATCCTTTTGTAAAAACACAGGGGGCGCGGCCTGAGATCTGGACCTATGGCAACCGCAATCCTCAAGGCATCGCCTGGCAGCCTGGAACGAATACTGTTTTCGAAACAGAGCACGGCCCGAGTTTTTTCGAGGGCCGAGGTGGCGGCGGCGACGAGGTTAACATACTCGAGGCGGGCAAAAACTATGGCTGGCCCGAGATACATCACACGGAGACCCGCGAGGGCATGGTCTCGCCGCTGCTTGAGTATTCCCCGGCGTGTGCCCCGGCCAGTGCGATGTTCTATAACGGCAGCGTTTTTTCAGCTTTTAACGGAAACTTCTTCTTCGGATGTCTAGCAGGTCGCCGGATTATTCGAGTCGTGCTCGACGGGCGCAAGGTCGTTAGTCAGGAAAACCTGCTCGCAAATGCTTACGGGCGGATACGCGAAATGGAGCAGGGGCCGGACGGTTACATATATTTTTCGACATCGAACCGCGACGGACGTGGTTCACCCGCTGCTGACGACGACCGTATATTAAGGATTGTGCCGGTTCAATGAAGCTGATATTTTGTTTGATGTCGTACGGAACCTCTCGAGATAATTGTCACAATATTGGCATTTACCGAGGTGATGTTATGGCAAAAGCAGCGACAAAGATCGACAGGCGAGACGATACGAATCCGAAATCCGGCATTCGCGAATACGGCAAGGTCGAGTTTGCCGACACGACGAATAACAAATACCCGATCGACTCACCAAAGCACGTACGCGCGGCGTGGAGCTATATTAACCATAAGGACAACGCGGACAAGTACGACAGGGACGAAGTGAAGTTGATCAAGGCCAGGATCCAGAAAGCCGCCAAAAGGCACGGAGTGGAGATCGAAGGCGAGGAGTAATAGCTCAGGACCGCTCGATCTTGTGCTCTTTCAGATGGCGCGTAGTGTTCTCGGTGACCGACGAGAACAGAGTCGGAGGTTCGCCCGGCGTCAAGTCACTGGTGTTGCCGGAGCCGTCCAATTCGCGTTGGCTTCGGGCCTCGGAAGATCGGTCCTTAAGAGCTTTTCGCGGAACCGTCAGTAGAAATCCGTTGATAACGAATCCAAGGCCGACAAAAAAGGCTATAACACCAAGTCCCGCAAGAAAGAGCATTTCAGGGTTGTTTTGAATAAGTGCAACGAAACTTAGCGCGACCGCCGTGCCTAAACCGGCAGATGCGATGATCGATCCGACACGCACCCGGCGAAGCCGCTTTTCCTCGGGCGACTCCAGGAATTTCTCGATCTGAGGCAGAACGTCCTCGGCTATCTCTTTCAACTCTCCGCTGCCTTGGGCCTCGAGTATCTTTGCCGCCATAGCGCGGCCGATCTCGTTTCTTGCAGACGCCGCAGATTCGGTAACGCTGTCGGCAACCGATATGGCGTTGCGAACGCGTCTCAGGTCCGCTCCGCAAGCGCGGCAAAACTGATTGGCGTGGGCGTCTTCGATGCCGCAATCAGGACAGAACATATTTTCGGGCGATGAATAACTAAGATGAATAACTAAAAGGAAACTACGTGCCTAACGTTGGATTAGTTCCGCAACGGATGGTGCGGCCCGCGATGAGTCCCGGGCCGCACCTGCAACTCTGATAACTGCATCCGGCCTACTCCAGCACGTGGATGTTTTTCGCGTTACAGATATCCTTTAGGACCCTCGGCCACACGGTCACGCTGACCTCGCCGAGATGGGCCTTTTTTAGCAGCGACATCACTGTCCGCGACTGGCCGATTCCGCCGCCGATGCTCAGTGGTAGCTCACCGTTGATCACGCCCTGGTGATACGGCATCTTCAGGAAATCGAGTTGACCCGTCATCTCGAGCTGCTGCCGGAGCGTTTGGGCGTTTACGCGGATGCCCATCGAGCTTAATTCGTGACGGCGCTTTGTCACCGGGTTCCACACCAGGATGTCTCCGTTCAGCCCGTGCATCGCTTTGCCGTCTTTTGAAACGGTCGGCGTGACCCAGTCATCGTAGTCGGCGGCGCGCATCTCGTGCGGATAGCCGTCGGCCAGTGTCCAGCCTATCCCGTAGATGAATACGGCCGGATATTCCTGCAGGATCGCCGTCTCACGGGCCTTTCGCGGCAGATCCGGGTACATGTCGAGGATGTCTTCGGCGTGAAGGAACGTTAAACGGTCAGGCAGGTTCGGGTACTTGGTTTTCAGTGCCGGAAAGCGGTCCTGTATGTACACCTCTGCACCCTTAATGACCCTCCAAATGCGCTCGACCGTGTCAGTCAGGAAATCGAGATTACGGTCGTCTGCCGTGATCGCTTTTTCCCAGTCCCACTGGTCAACGTACGCACTGTGGTCGTGGTCGAGGAAATAGTCCTTGCGGACCGCGCGCATGTCTGTCACCAGACCTTCGCCGACGTCCATTCCAAACTGCCGCAGGGCGACACGTTTCCATTTTGTCGCAGCCTGGACCACCTGAGCCTCGACCGGATGCAGGTCTCGATCGTTCTTGATGTGAAACTGGACCGGCGTGCGCGAACCGTCGCGGTCCAGGTAATCGTTGACGCCGCTGTCCACGTCGACGATCAACGGGACTTCGACTCGAATCAAATTCAGCTCTTTGCAGAGTCCGTCTTCGATATATCGTTTTACAGCGGTTATGGCCTGTTGTGTTTCTTTGGGATCTAATAACGATCGATAATCGTGCGGAAGCACGTTCTCGATTTCCTCGTAATTACCTATGCCGGGTCCGGCAAGGTCTGCTTTTTTATCAAACATCTGAACTCACCTCCGATAGGGTTTGGTTAATAAGAGGTCTTTGGATAAGTTTCTGTCAAAAAGAGAATAAATATCGCCTAAAAGGGAATATTCAATCTGATTATAGCGCTGGCAAAGTCCATCGGAAACGGTGACGAGGCTACATTGGCACCACAAGACGCCGACCCCGGCAGGGTGCTGATGGCGATCTCCTGCCGGCCAACGACATCGACGGGTCAACCGATGGACAAGCCTATTTCTTCGCGGATCTTGCTTTACTCGATTTGGGACCAAACGTGCTCTTACCCGGCCCGGCCGGGGCCTTTGCGGACGAGTGCGAGGCGGATTCGCTCTCGAGCATTTGCTTGGCTTCATGCAGTTGGGCGAGCCGTTCTTTGCCAACGATCGGATAGTGCATGTCGAGCGACTCCATCTTTTTGACGATCACCTCGGAGATCGCGAGTCGCGTAAACCACTTTTTGTCGGCTGGAATAATGTACCACGGCGACGTGTCGGTCGACGTAGCCTCGATGGCCTCTTCGTAGGCGTTCATGTAGTCGTACCAAAAATTGCGCTCGCGGGCATCGCTTGTCGAGAATTTCCAGTTCTTGTCGGGATCGTTGATCCGCTCCAGAAATCGCCTCTTCTGTTCTTCACGTGATACGTTGAGGAAGAATTTCAGAATATGAGTTCCGTTCTCCGTCAAGTGTTGTTCCCAGTCGCGGATCTGTTTGAAACGTTTCTTCCAGATGTACTTGTCGTTCTTTATCTTTTCAGGAAGTTGCTGCAGCTGCAGGATCTTTGAGTGAACCCGGACGACAAGGACCTCTTCGTAGTGCGACCGGTTGAATATCCCGATCCGGCCGCGCTCGGGCAGTGCTTTTTGGCAACGCCACAAATAGTCGTGATCGACCTCTTCGACCGAAGGCGACTTGAACGACACGACCTGACAGCCCTGCGGATTTAGCCCGCTCATGACATGTTTGATCGCACCGTCCTTGCCGGCGGCGTCCATCGCCTGAAAGATTATGAGAAGCGAATGAACATTTTGAGCATAAAGAACGTCCTGAAGCTCAGCGAGACGGCGAATGTTACGCTCCAATGCGGCTACCGCTTGTTTCTTCCTGTAGGTCCCGTGTAATCGGTGGGGTGGTCCCGAAGGTCGACGCGGCAGCCTTCTTTGATGCGCAATTTGTCGATTTTCATAGTATTCTTTCGGGAAGTACACGAATATCACGAAACCAATGAAAACACTAGTATTTTTGGTACTGCTGTCGGTCCCGGGATCGGCGCTTGCTCAAACAGCATTGACACCCCATTCGATCACGCTAAAAAACGGGAGCAAGTTCAACCTCAATCTGCCGGCGGACTTTGAGATCGTCCCGGCGGTCGAGGGATTGAAACGTGTCCGTTTCTTCGCACGGTCGCCTGACGGACGCATTTTTGTGACCGATATGTTCGACCTCTCCGACAATAAAAAGGGCAAGGTCTACATTCTCGACGGGTGGGATGCCGAAAAAGGCAGATTCGGCAAAGTCACGGTATACATGTCAGGCCTACGAAACCCGAACAGCGTTCAGTTCCATCGCGACGCGAAGGGCAGGATTGGCTGTACCTCGCCGAGACGCACCAGCTCACACGGCGTAAGTTCACGGCCGGTGA
>JBGAVC010000018.1:0-55077 GCA_044228265.1 Pyrinomonadaceae bacterium | reverse complement strand
CGCCATCTCCAGTTGCCAGGTATCCAACACGATTATTAAAGCATTGTCACCGCAAAAACTCAGCGGCCTGTGCGTTTAGATGCATCTAAACGCACAGGCCGCAAAGGTTTACGCCGAGGACGCAACGGGTCCGCCAGCCGACGTTCTAAGTGATCAGACGGAGCCGATAAACGTCCCATCGAACGTCGTTCTATTCACCGTCGTCCTCGGCCGCAAGTAGTGATGCCGATGTTACGAGGTCGTCTTCGCCGCATTTGATCAGCGTTACGCCCTGGGCCGAACGGCCGGTCTCGCGGATCTTGTCGACGCCGAGGCGGATGAGCTTGGCCTGTTGGGTGATGATCATGATCTCGCTGTCTTCCTCGATCGGGAACGATGCGACGACCTTGCCTGTCTTTTCGGTCGTCTTCATGTTGATGACGCCGACGCCGCCGCGTTTTGTCAGGCGGTAGCTGTTGACGAGCGTCTGCTTGCCAAAGCCTTTCTCGGACACGGAGAGGATCTTTTCAGTTCCCTCCTGCGAAACGGAGCAGACCGAGACGACGTAATCGCCTCCGCGAAGATTGACGCCCCGAACGCCGCGGGCCGCACGCCCCATCGGGCGGACGTCGGTCTCCTGAAAGCGGACCGCCATCCCGTCGTGGGTCGCGACAAATATCTGCCGCTTACCGTCAGTGCGGATGACCTCAAGCAGCTCGTCGCCCTCATCGATGTTGATCGCGTTGATGCCGTTGGCACGGATGTTCTGGTATTCGCTCAGAGAGGTCTTTTTGATGACGCCGTTACGGGTGACCATCGTGAGATAGACCTCTTCGGAGAAATCACGCACGGCCATGGTCGCCACGAGTTTTCGCTCGCTGGAGAGCTGAACAAGATTGACGACCGCCTTGCCGCGTGCCGCAGCGGCGGCCTCGGGTATCTCGTGGACCTTCATCTTAAAGACCTGGCCGTCGTCCGTAAATATCATCAACGCGTCGTGCGTCGATGCCGTAAACAAGTGCTCGACAAAATCTTCGTTCTTGGCGGTAGCTCCGAGACGGCCCTTGCCGCCGCGGCCCTGGCGGGAATACGTAGAGACGGGCGTGCGCTTGATATAGCCGGCCTTGGTCACAGTGATCGCGACCTCTTCGTCCGGAATGAGGTCTTCGATCGTCAACTCGACGCCGGCATCGACGATCACGGTGCGGCGCTCATCGCCGTACTGCCGCTTGATCTCGGTGAGTTCGTCGGTGATGACCTGGCGCAGCACGCTTTCGTTGGCAAGGATGTTTTCGAGCTCGGCGATGTATTTGATGATCTCGGCGTATTCGTCGAGGATCTTTTGCCGCTCCAGGGCCGACAGCCTGCGCAACTGCAGATCGAGGATCGCCTGAGCCTGTATCTCGGTGAATTCGAGACTCGTGATGACCTTGGTCAATTCGCGGACGAATTGTTCCTTGGTCTTATCGCCGGTCACACCGCGCCAGGCGGCGATCTCGTTCGCGGTCGTTAGGTTTGCCGTCAACCATTGCTTCGCTTCATCGACCGAACGCGAATTGCGGATAAGCGGAATGATGTAGTCGAGAGCATCGATCGCCTTGTTGAGGCCTTCGAGGATATGGGCCCGTGCCTGGGCCTTTCGAAGGTCGAATTGCGTACGACGTCGTACGACCTCACGGCGAAATTCGACAAAAGCCTCGAGCATCTGCTTTAGATTCAGCAGTTTAGGCTGGCCGTCGACTATCGCGATGTTGATGATGCCGAACGACGACTGCATCGGCGTCAGCTTGTAGAGCTTGTTGAGAATGACCTGCGGAACGGCATCGCGCTTGAGCTCAACAACGATGCGCATGCCTTCACGGTTGGATTCGTCGCGGATCTCCGAGATGCCGTCGAGCCGTTTCTCGTGGACAAGCTCGGCCATCTTTTCGATCAATTTGGCTTTATTGACCTGATAAGGTATTTCGGTAATGACGACGGCGTCGCGGGTTCGGTCGCCGCGTCCGATCTCGTCGACGACCGCACGCGCACGCATCTGGATGATGCCGCGGCCTTCGCGGTAGGCACGATGGATCTCTTCACGTCCGTAAATAAATCCGGCGGTCGGAAAATCTGGGCCCGGAACGATCTTGATAAGCTCGTCGACCGTAATGCCAGGGTTCTTGATCAATTCGATGGTCGCTTCGAGTATCTCCGTCAGGTTATGCGGCGGGATCTTTGTCGCCATGCCGACGGCGATACCTTCGGAACCGTTGACCAGCAGCAGCGGGATACGCGTCGGCAGCGCCTTAGGCTCGGAGAGCGATTCGTCATAGTTCGGCTGAAAATCGACCGTCTCTTTGTTGATATCGTCAAGGACTTCATTGGTGATCCTCGCCAGCCGGACCTCGGTGTAACGCATCGCCGCCGGATTGTCGCCGTCGATCGAGCCAAAATTTCCCTGCCCGTCGACCAGCGGGTATCGCATCGAAAAATCCTGCGCCATTCGCACGACCGAGTCGTAGATCGCCGAGTCGCCGTGCGGGTGATACTTACCCATCACGTCACCAACCGCGCGGGCCGACTTTCGGTACGGCTTACCGGAGGTATTACCCTGTTCGAACATCCCGAACAGGATGCGGCGATGTACCGGTTTGAGCCCGTCGCGGACATCCGGCAGCGCACGTCCGATGATCACGGACATTGCGTAGTCGAGATACGATCGGCGCATCTCGTCTTCGATATTTATCTGGTCGCGGTCTATGAGTGAATCCATTGCTTAGGGTCTAGACAGTCGATTTAAGAAAAGCCGATATTTTCGGGGTTTGATCAAACAATGTGGGCGGAAAAAACAATTGCAATATAGCTACCTATGACTGTATATTCATTATATAGGCGTAGAGCCTTGTTCGCAAACCGCGGACTCCCCGATCTATACGCATTTTCGGCCCTTTCCGACGGCCGAAAGCCCCCGAATAATTGATCTTCACATTCGCTCTCGCGCGACAATACTATGTCGACAAATGTTGTAGAAAAAGAGCACCGACGGATCCAGCGAATTTCCCTTCCGCTGCCGGTCAGGGTCGAGGTGCGCGTGGACAAGTCGGCATCGTGGAACGAGATCACACGTTTGACGGACGTCTCTGCGTTCGGGGCCGGATTTATGCTCAAACGCCCGGTCAAACGAGGCCGTATGATGCTGCTGACAATACCGATGCCGCGGCAGCTAAGGTGTTTTGATTACAGCGAGCCGCAATACCGCGTTTGGGGGCTTGTCCGGCGTTGTATCGAGGTCGGCCGAGGCTCGGCCGAGCCGCAGTTCGCTGTCGGCGTCGCTTTCGTCGGAAAGAAACCGCCTGAAGGTTTTGTCGAACACCCGGCACGGCTTTACGATATTTCGCACCGCGAGAATGAGGGTGATGGGTTCTGGCAGGTGGTTGACGCCGATCTGCGTGCGGATGACAGCAACCTGCCGTCAGACCTGCGGCGGCAGACCCGATTTCACATTCCCGAGACACTAACTCTCGAACTGATGGACGAGAAGGGCGACGTTTCGGGGGCAGAATCGACGGTCACCGAAAATATCAGCCTCGGCGGAGCCGCGGTATTCACACAAACTGACATCAAGCCGGGTACCTTCGTACGAGTCTCGAGCGAGCGGTATAACGTCAAGATCATCTCGGTCGTCCGCGGAAAGCGTATCGGGCCGGACGGGCTCACACGGCTTCATCTGGAGTTTATAGACAAATTTTTCCCGTTGCAGGGCATAGTCTGACGTGCCTATTCCAACTCTCACGAATTCCCACCAAAAACCAAAATCCACCTATTGAGGAGTTCAATGTCCAACACAATTCCAACATCGCCTTTGGAGATAAGAGACCACCGAAAATCGTCCGCTGAATTGCGGGCTCTGATCCAAATGCGCGAACGTAACGACGACCTTTGGCAGGAGGTGGTGCCGGTGCCGATCATCGCACGCAACAGCGCCGGGTTTTGTGCGTCCGAACCTTGCGTCGTAGGCCGGCTGATCTCGCTTGCACTGCCGATGCCGGTCGAACTGAGGGCGTACGACAAAGAGACCGAGATCTACACAGTCGTCGGCATCGTGGAGAACTGTTACAAATCTACCGTCGAAGGAACGACCCGGTATCAGGTCCGCGTGGGTTTTATAGGAAAGGAAGCTCCCGAGAGCTATAAGAGGGATCCGCGTCAGAGTTATCGCATCACGGGAATGAACGACGATGGCTTTTGGCGGATCACCGAGGCTGAGGTGCAGTTCAAAACACGAACGGCAACGCGATTCTCGGTTTCGACGCCGGTCACTGTTTCGATGCTGCGTAACGGAAAACCGACTATCGGCAAAGAGGTCTGCATCTCTCGCAACGTCTCCGCCAGCGGCGTCTCGCTTCCCTGCAACTTGTGCGTCAAAGAGGGCGACAAGGTAAAGGTTGCGTTCACATTGTACGGTTTTTACGCGCTTGCGATCGTTCGCAGCCGCAAGGTAGTTCGCGGAAAGGTACCGATCCTTCACCTTGAATTCGTCGACGACAAGTTCCCGCTGAACAAGATCCGCGGAGCGTGAGGCAGCCGGATCGGTCTTTCGATATCAAACGGTTTAGAATATTGAGGTCTAGGGCCGCGGGGCCGTTTTCCTCACGTGAACAACAACAGAAACGATGAATACCCGCCGCAGCTTGTCATGGACATGCTGCGTCTCGTTGCGCTTGGGATAAGCAAAACGTGCTGGTTCCTGCGTTTCAAGGGCCGAGAGAACATTCCTCCGGCCTCGGAGGGCTGCTTCCTGATCGCGGCCAACCACCAGACGTATGTCGATCCCGTATGGATATGCCTGCCGCTTCGACGCCGTTTGCGATTCATGGCCTACGATAAGGCGTTCGAATGGCCGGTCATCGGAAAACTCATTAGATACCTTGGAGCATTTCCTGTCTCGTCAGAAGACGGCATTTCGATAAGCGATACCAAGAACACGATCAGATCGATCCGAGACGGGGCCATCTTGACCATTTTTCCGGAAGGTGCTCGCGAGTTCGCGGACGGGCAAATGCTGGAATTCAAGACCGGCGCCGTACGAATTGCTATGCTGGCGGGGGTGCCGATCTTGCCCGTGACCGTCTCAGGCGGTAACCGGATCTGGCCGCGGCCGCAGCGATATCCGCGACTATTCAGGCGGGTCGAGATCACCTACCATCCGCTTATGCGCATTTCTCCAAACGGAGACGAGCAGGAACGGATCGAGGCACTCACTGAGCAACTTCGTGAACGGATCGAGCGCGGACAGTGACCGACATCAATTTGGGATCTGGATCAACGGGACGCCTTTTTTGCGCAGCGACTCGGCTATCTTCCGTTTGACGGCAGGCGGAAGATTACTCGTATCAAAAGGCGGGAAACCGTCTCTCGTCGTGACCCGGACGTTAGGCCGTCGCGGGTTCATTTTATTGGGATCGCGCGGAACCGTCATGGTCGAGGTCGAACCATCCGGATTTCGGCGCGTAACGACGGACGATCCCGGACCGGTCATATAGGGCGGGATCTGGATAGTGTCGCCTGGGTCGTCGGTATTCGGCTTAGGCGGTTCAGGAGGCCTTGCCGCTCGCGATGTCTCGGGAACGCGTTCAGGAGGAGCCGAAGGTTTGGACCTGTCAGGTGCGGCCGGCACGGTCTCATTACCCGAGACGGCCTGCGAGCCGTCTCCCGCCCTCGGCCCGTCCTCGGACATAGGTGCGTTCCCGCCTGCGCCGGCATCCTTTTTGGTTCCAGTATCGTCAGTTACGGCTGGACCGCTCGAAAAACCCCCGAATTTGTAGACGCCGCCAGCCAGAGCGCCGCCCATCAGCAAAAGAGCGACGGCCCCGATCGCAACCGCTAACCCTCGTCGCGAACGCGGCGCAGCCGCTGCGGCAAAAGCCCGCGGCTGGACGGTCGTTTGGACCTCGCCGTCGGCGATGTCGGTCGTCCGCACTGCCGTTACCTGCGACAGGTTGCCTGGAAGGACCTCCGTCTTGAGTTCGCTCGGCGAAGGTGCTCCCTGGCTGGTCTCACCCGCGACCGGCACGACATTTGTGCCCGCGGCAACTCCCACGGCCCCAAGTCTCTCATCCGGCAATTCGACATCGGCGAGATATCCGTATTTTTGGTACTCGCGGAGCATCTGCCTCATGACGGCCGCGGACTCGGGCCGCCCGGCGGCGTCGAGGTCCATCGCCTTTTGGAGAACCCCTGCGACTCCCGCAGGCACGGCCGGGCGTACCATGTTGGCCGGAGCGAGTGGATCGGGCTTACGGCTGAGGACGCTCATCGCCCGCGTCAATGCATCTTCAGGGGCGATGCCGGTCAGCAGATGATATAGCGTGGCCGAAAGCGAATAAAGATCGCTTCTCGGATCGGTCCCCGTACCCTGGATCTGCTCGACCGAAGCATAATTGCGCGAGTATCCGAATATGCTCTTTGCGGCAGTTTGGTGGCTGGCATCGGTCGGATTGCCCTTGGCAAGGCCGAAATCGAGCAGGACGATGCGGCCCTGCGGCGTCAGCTTTAGGTTTTGAGGCTTGATGTCGCGGTGGACAACGGGCGTGTCCTGCGTGTGCAAAAAATCGAGAGCGTCAAGCAGCTGGTCGGCCCAGTCGAGGACCTTTTCGACCTCGAAGGGCTTTTTGTCGTGGTCGATGATCGTCGAAAGATCTTCGCCGGTGATGTATTCCATCACGAGAAACTGGCTGTTCGATTCCTCGAAATGATCGGTTACGCGCGGCAGTGCCGGGTGTTTAAGGCTGTTGAGCAGCCTCGCTTCCCGTTCTATAGCCTTGCGAAAATTGCTGTCCATGCACAGCGTCTCTTTTATGGCCACCGTGCTGCCAAAACGTTCGTCGGTCGCGATATAGACCGCGCCCATTCCGCCCTGGCCGATCTGCTCTACTATCCTATAACGCTGCTGCAGTAGTGTTCCCGCTTCGATCATTTCGTCCTTACCTCGCGCTATCCGCTTATGATACTACAAAGCGTCCGCAGGCCTAAAAAATTTTGGCAAGTACCTGCTGTACCATTAAACGTCTCGGAGCGGCGAGTTGTTTCCGCTCTGTCAATCCTGTTCAAAGACATGCCGCGTCATATCGCACCATATCGCGAGGCCACGCCACTGTTTGTAGCGGCTGTAATGCCGCTCGATCTTCTTGTCCGGGCACTGTTTATCGTTATTGTGACAGGCGTAGAACCGGGCCCGAAGCCAGGAGTCGAGTGCGAGGCCGTCGTAGCGGCCGAGCAGTTTCAACAGGTTCTCGGCGGCATAATTGCCAACGCCTTTTACGCTCTTGATCTGCTTTTTCAGATCGGCGGTCGGCAGGTCTGACGTCAGCCACGCTTCGGGATCGATCTTGCCCGATGCGACCGACTCGGCGAGTTCGATGAAATAGGGCGAGCGGTAGCCGGCCTTGATCTCGTTGCGGTAAAAAGGCTCGTTTACATTCGCCATGGCTGCGGCGGTTGGAAAGGCCCTTGATCGCGAGGCTCCGTCCAACGTGCCGCCCGCTGACGCAGGCGGTTCCGACACAGGTTCGCCCAGTTTTTCCACCAGATTCGATACCATGATCTTCGTAAGCCCCCACGAGCAATTCGTCGTGCAGATCGTCTTGACGAGGTCTTCCCAGACGGTCGGCGATCGGAGCAGCCGGCCGGCACCGTGCTTGCGGACCCATTCGAGACCTTCCGCCTCGGTAACGCTCTCGTAAAACTGGCCCAGATCGTCGTCGAGCCGTAGAACGTGACGTACCGCACAGGCCGCTTCGACGTCGTCGGCAACGCCATCAGTTTCGATCGCGAGTTGTCTGCCTTTCTCGTTTACAGCGATCGCCGACGGGCCGCGAGCCGCATTGATCACGAATCGAAGCGAACCGCTAGCATCGAGATCGAAGGGTTTGAGGTGATACCAGCCGTGGCCGCGTATCGTGTTGCGGTAATTGAATTCAAGCGGTGTATCGATCGTGATCTGGCGCATCGCCATAGGGGGCTAGTAAATAAGATCAAACTTTCTACTTTTTGTTATGATTTGTTCGTCCACGAGCTGCGATCCAAAGTCTAAGATGCATGGGTGGTCTTTCTCTGAAAATTTCTGTTGATTTTTATCGCGGCCTCGTATACCTTTGTCCTGTATAACATTCTTTAACGGCCGTTTCCGCCCCATTCAGTCGTTTACCGGATCTCGCGTTTTTGTAATAAGATATTAAGCCATCTGCCGCAGAGGAGGAAATTGGTATGGTAAGCAAAATGTCGCAAGTCTACTTGCGTATTTTGGCTGCGTCCCTTGTTTTGTGCGCCTGTTCGATGGTCGCGTTCGCCCAGGATGATCCCGACCCGAATTCTCCGGCCCCGGTCCTTCTGACGCGGAGCGACACGGGCCGCGTCTTGACCACGCTTTACTCGGGTCCCCAAAGCCGCACTGAAGATCAGGCGTTCGAACCGGACGGCCTGGTGACGCTGTATGTGACCAACGTACCGTTGATGAAGGACGAAGGCGCGGGTGCGTTTCGGACGTTCGTCGTTGACAGATACGGCACTCAATATCGGTTTCCGGTGGTCGATCTCGAACCGGCGCAGGGTCCTCGGGGCACGTATGCTCTGACCGTCAAACTGACCGACGAATTCGGATTTACGGCTCCTCCGGCCGCGGACGGCGATATCGCGATCGCCGTCACGTGGCGAGGCATGATCAGCAATATCGCAAAACTCGGCCTGGGACAGACAGGCGGCGAGATCGATCCGGTTATCACGGCTCTGAGAGCAAACGCAGCTCCGCCGGCGCCGACGGCAGAAAAGACGGTCACCACGACTCGCAGCACTATCTCGAAAAAGGGAGTACCTTCGCTTGTTCAGGCCCCGGAATACGTGGGCTACCGATGGTCCGGCGACCGCACACGGTTCATGGAGCAAGCGGCTTTCGGGCCCGAGGTCAATCTCGATAACCGCATCCGCCGCATAGGTATCCGGACATGGCTCGCCGAACAGTTTGCCGCGTCGTACCCGACCAATCCCTATCCAAACCAGCCTCTAAAACCAGGCTCCGCGCCTGCGGACTGTGACGGCGATCAAACCGTGACTCCCGATGTACCGACCACGTGTTGGCGAGATACTTATACGATGTACCCGATCCAGTCGTGGTTCATGAAGGAAGCTCTTTACGGGAACGCCCAGCTTCGTCACCGCGTGGCTTGGGCCTTGGCTGAGATCTGGGTCACGTCGGGTGTCAGTATGACGAACCAGTCGCGTCATATGGTCGAGTATCACAAGATCCTCTCGAACAACGCGTTTGGCAACTTCCGGACTCTGATGGCCCAGATGACGCTCAGTCCTATGATGGGCGACTACCTGGACATGAACCTGAGCACAAAGACCAATCCGAACGAGAACTATGCTCGGGAGATCATGCAGCTATTCACGATCGGTCTGTTCATGCTCAATCAGGACGGCACGCTGCAGCTTGACGGCTCGGGTAACCCCATCCCGACCTACGACCAGAACGGGGTCAACAACCTGACCAAGGTGCTGACTGGATGGACCCTCTGCAACAGCGGCTGTGCTAATTCTGTAGCTGGTTCCTCAAATTACATCGACCCGATGGTCCTCGCGACCGGAAACCACGACACAACGGCGAAAACACTGCTGAGCTACCCGGGTTCGACAACAACCAACATAGCAGCTTGCTCGAATTGCACCGGCGGCACGTCTTCACAAAACGCCGCGAATATCACGATCTACGCCAACAACTCGATGAACCAGGCGCTCGACAACATCTTTTATCATCCCAACGTCGGCCCGTTCATCAGCAAGACACTCATCCAACACCTGGTGACAAGTGATCCGACGCCGGCCTATGTAAGCCGTGTCGCGGCCGTGTTCAACGACAACGGCTTGGGTGTACGGGGCGATCTCAAGGCGGTCGTCAAGGCGATACTTCTCGATCCCGAGGCCCGCGGCGACAGCAAGACGGACCCCGGCTACGGAAAGCTCCGCGAGCCGGTCCAGTTCGCGACAAACCTGCTTCGTCAGTTCAATGTGACGGCGGCTTCCGGCTCGGGCCAGAGCGACGGCGTGTTGACAGGGACGAGCACTTTCACGAACATGGGCGAGATCCAGTTCATGTCACCGACCGTGTTCAACTTTTTCCCACCGGGATACGTTATTCCCGGCACGGCGATACTTGGACCTGAATACGCTCTGATGACAACCGGCACTGCGGTCCAACGTGCTAATTTTGTCAACCGCATCGCCTACACGACGCCGGTGGTGTCCGTCTCCGCCGACAACAACGGCGGAGGTGCTCCGCTCGGAACGGCGGTCAATTTTTCGGACCTTGTGGCACTTTCAGCAGCCGATTCGACAGGTAATCAGTTGCTCGATGAGCTTAACCGGCGGCTGATGCATTCGACGATGTCCGCCCAGATGAAATCGACGATATTGACAGCGGTCACGAGCATCGCCTCGTCCGACCCGACAAGCCGGGCAAAACAGGCGGTGTATCTGGTGGCTTCATCTTCCCAATATCAGGTGCAGAGGTAAAAAATATGGACGAATCAAGACGCGATTTTATCAAGAAGAGCGGAACCTGTGCACTTGGCATGGTCGCGATGGCGACGCAGATGCAGTTCCTCGGCAACATGAGCGCGATGGCACAGCGCGTACTCGACGAGCAAAAGGAAAGTAATATCGACTCCCCCGATGCCGGCTACAAGGCACTAGTACTGTTGTTTAACGCCGGAGGAAACGACGGCAACAACATGATCGTCCCGAACCACAACGACGCGACAATCAGCAACTACACTACGTATTTCAACGCCCGAAATACGCAGGGCCTGGCTCTTTCGCAGGCATCGCTGCTGCCGATCAGCGTACCGCGGCTGGGCGGTCTGACGTATGGACTGCACCCAAGTCTGGGGCCGCAAGGCACAAACGGCACGACGCTCGTCAACAACGGCATTTACGATCTTTGGGCGGCGGGCAAACTTGCCGCTGTCGTCAATGTCGGTACGCTCGTCCAGCCTCTTACTAAGGCTCAGTATCAGAACTCGGCGTTCAAGAAGCCTTACCAGTTGTTCTCGCATCAGGACCAGGTCAACCAGTATCAGAACTCGATTTCTAATACTCAGGCTTTCACCGGCTGGGGGGGCCGAGTCGCCGACAATATGACCGCGAGCAACAATCCTGGTGGATTGATACCGATGATCACTTCGATCGCGGGCGCTCAGCTATTCACCGCTGGGCAAGTTACCTTGCCGCTTGCGATCGCCGATTCCGGAACACCATTGGCAAATGTTCTCGACCTCGCGATGTCGGGAACAGGCACTGCGGCCCGCCTTACTGCGTTCGACGCACTTAGAACGCAGGACCTGTCGTCGAACTATATCGCCGCGGCCAGTCATGTTACAGACCTTGCGAGGGCGGCCGACACGGCGTTCGGCACCGCCGGAGACACGACCACCCCATTCCCCACCACGGGACTCGGCCGTCAATTACGGCAGGTTGCCCGCGTCATCAAGGACGCTCCGGCGCTCAACGTGACCCGTCAGATCTTTTATGTCCAGATCGGCAATTTTGACACCCATTCGAACCAGCCGGCGACGCAGGCCAGCAACATGACACAGGTAGCACAGGCGATGCGTTCATTTTGGGACGAAATGGGTGCTCAGGGAATGCAGAACAACGTGACGCTGTTCACGATGTCCGACTTTAACCGAACATTCAACCCGGCCGGTTCGGGTTCCGCGGTCGGGACCGATCACGCATGGGGCAACCACGTGTTCGTCATGGGCGGTTCGGTCATCGGCGGTGACTTCTACGGCAGCCTGCGGCCGGACGGCACGGGCAACTACTACCCCACGCTGACATTCGCCGGCCCGGACGACATTGACACTGGAGCATCGGCCCGGGGACGCTGGCTGCCGACGACCTCGGTCGACCAATACGCGGCTCAACTCGCCCGCTGGTTCGGTTTGCCGCAGGATGCCGCGACTTTGGCGGCCGTTTTCCCGAATCTGGCCAATTTCCCGGGAACGTTCTCGCAACTCGGGTTTTTACCGTAGGGGTGTCTTATAAGACTAGCGAAAAAGGGCGGGTCCAGTACCCGCCTTTTTGCTTTTGGCTCCGTCATTGAACTTTCTCACGGCAGAACCTAAGATTGTTGCTTAGACCGTGAACCTGCCGAATTACATAACGCTCGCGCGGATAATGATCGTTCCACTTCTGGTGGTCGTGCTGCTGACGCCGCTGGCGGAGAGTTGGTTCGGTATCAGCGGATACGCGCTGGCGATCGTTATATTCATCGCAGCTTCCCTATCGGACATCCTCGACGGCCAATTGGCACGCCGCCGAAACCAGGTATCAACGCTCGGAAAATTTCTCGATCCCATCGCCGACAAACTGCTCGTCGCGGCCGCCCTGATCGTGCTGGTTGAGAAGCACCTCGCCCCGTCCTGGACGGTGGTCGTCATACTCGGACGTGAATTTATCGTGACGGGCCTGCGCTCGATCGCGGTGAGTGAAGGCATCGTCATCCAGGCCCAGACGCTCGGCAAGATCAAGATGTGGGTCCAATGCGTGGCGATCGTGGCCCTGCTCGTCGCCGCCGCCAACGGCAATCCGCCGGTTTCGAACTTTGGACTCGATTATCCCGCCTTTTTCTGGCGGGTCGCCGAGGTGCAAGTGGCCTTTCGCGACCTGTCGCAGTTCTCGATCACCTCGAACGACTGGAAGGTGTTCGGCTATCTCGTCGGGCGCGGAGCACTTTGGGTCGCGGTCGTCTTGTCGATCTGGTCGATGTACGATTACTTCGCCTATTTTTTCAGGCAGCGCGGCAAGCCTGTGACAAACGAGTAAAGGCGGACAGAACCCGTGGGTCCGGCCCGCCTCTCTGTGATAAACGTTCTTTCGAGCGTTTCTTGTGATCTTCTTAATTGATCCAGATCATTGGATCTCAACCCAGTCGCCGGTGTGGATCTCCTGCGCCGTCCGCGTAATGACGACAGTCGCCGTCCGTTCTTTGACGTTCAGGACGATGGCCTCGCCGACGATCTTGCGCAGCTCGGGGCGGCCTTGCTTAGCCCTGCGCGTCGTGACGGTGTTTCCGCGGGCAGTATCGCCCGACTTTCTGCCGGCTTGATTGGAATATTTTCCGCCGGAATAGACATCACTGTGATAGCCGTAGTCGCGAGTCGGGACCTCCTCGATCTCAGGATGCTGGGTCAGGTTGCCCTTGCCGAGAGGACGGAAAACCGTCAGCTTATCTCCGACCTGAACGTGGTCGTCCATGCCAAGATCGACATACGCGATGAAATCGCGTGTTAACATCTCGGCTCCGTCACGCGACATCAGTATCCGGCCGCGAGATTTGCCAGACGGGTCACTGAATTCGTCCAGGCTGCCGCGCGTGTCGGCGACAGGACTGTTCCGTTTCTCGATCGGCTGAACGATATCGCCGAGCAGAAAACTGTCGCAGGACGATTTGATGCGGGCCACGGACACGTCCTGCTTGACGCGGACGACCTCGAGCGCTCCGACCTCCTGAACGTAGAATCCGAGATCGCCCTTGTTAGACCATCGGCTGTGAAATTGCCCCCGCGGGCGGACCACTGCGAAAACGTCGCCCACATTTACGCCTTTGTTCGAACCCATGTTGATGTACATGAAGTCATGTGCGGCGTAATTGTATTTGTCGGCTTCCTCGTTCGCTCCCACGATCCGGTTGCCGGTGGCCATCGGGCTGTATTGGATGTAACCGGCACAATAAAGATTGTTGCCTTTTGCGGCGGGCGCCGGCGGAGTGTCCTTAACGGGTACGCCGGAACGCGTGACCTGGGCTTTTTGGCCCAGCACGGCCGCTGACATCAATCCGGCCGTGAGCAACACTGCCCCGATGCGGTTGATCAATGATCTCTGAAGTTCCACAATTTACTCCTTTTGGTTACTGTTTAGGCCGGTTCTGACGAGAAGTCTGCGGCACGGGCCGGGACGTTGGTTACAGCCCTTAGACATGTTCTATTTTACAGGTCTAGCCAGCCAAGCGTCAACAAATTTGTTGTTTGTTTAACACACGAGGACGGCACAGCTTTTTTTGCAACCCGAACGTCTTTGCGACCTTCGCGTCTTTGGAGGATAAAGGTTTTTGTTTCAAGCGCACCAACGCAGCACTCGCCCCGGGCAAGGGGGACCCTCAGCATCAACAGATTCGGAAATCAAAGCCCTCATTTGGACACGAAAACACCTTTTTTGTTAGTATCAACGTTTGCTGCCGCCCGCAAAAGGCGAACAGCGGCCGGTGTAGCTCAGTTGGTAGAGCAGTTGATTTGTAATCATCAGGTCGGGGGTTCAAGTCCCTTCACCGGCTCCAGTATTTTCAAAGGTTTGAGGCAGCCGATTGGCTGCCTCTTTTGCGTATGGTGTGTCAGTGGTGTGTCAAACTTCTGCCTTCATCGGAGATTTGTGATTAGAGGTACGCCTCAAGATTGAGGTCAATCTCAGAGGAGCCTATTTCAGTTCGCAATAAACTTTGATCGCTCCCGCGCCGTTCGTTAGGGCGTCGAACAACTCCCTGTAGTTGTCGAGCCCTGTGACGGGATGGGTCAACAGTCGATCTAGCCAGTCGCCGTATTCAAGGACGGCCTGGGACATGTCGCGGGCGCCGGACTCGAAGTATTCACGGTTTGCGTTCACCGTGCCGATCATCACCTTGTTGCCGAGTACAAAGTCCAGGTTGATCTTGTCGGCGGGTACCTCGACGCGGCGATCGCCGCCCGTCACGCTCGAGAGGACGAGGATGCCGTTTTTGGCCAAAGCCTGCATTGCATCGAAGACTATTGGCGAAAATCCGGTCGCTTCAAAGATGATGTCGAAACCGCCGTTTTGGGCCGCATAGTCGGGAACCGAGATATCCGCTGTCGAAACATAAGCGGCTCCCAACTCTTCGATCAGGTCCGAGTTGAGGTACGGCTTTGGCGTTCGGCCGAATGTTACGACTTCCATGCCGCGAAGGCGAAATACAAGAGTCGCCAATAGGCCGATCGTTCCCGCTCCCATAACAGCCGCGCGCCTTGGCTTCCAGACGCGTAGACGTCGCTGTGTCTCGTATGCCTGGGTAATCCCCTTCTGCACGACGGTCATCGGTTCGAGCAGGACGCCGACATCCTTCAAGCCGCGGGGCACTTTTATAATGTATTCGGCGTCGTCGACGTAATACTCGGATAAATATCCATGCCGAAGGTTGATACCACGTTCGTAATAGGTATCGTCCGTCGTCATGTCGTTGGTCCCGATAACGTCGTAGATGCTCGTGCCGGGCCGGCGGACGGTCGCGACGACATAGTCGCCTTTCTTCAACTCGATGACATTGGGGCCGACCTCCTCAACCACTCCAAAGCCTTCGTGACCGATCACGAGAAAATCGTCTCCAGGAGGTGCGGCGCCGTATTCGGCGTTATTGATCTCCTTATCGGTGCCATCGACGCCTACGCGCAGCACCTTGACGAGCACTCCGCGTCCGTTTGGAACGCTGTCGAGCGATGGTTTTGGCATCTCGACGAGATGTGCGGAATTAGGTATTCCTGGCTTTACAGCTATTGCTTTCATATAGGTTTGAGTGAGCTGGTTCAGGCGGCAATTGCATGGGACCATTGCGGCACCAGGCCCAGGCCGTTAAGGGTTTCGATCACGCGTTGGGGCTCGCCAAGATCGGACCAGTCAACGTCGCTGACACGCATTACCATCAATCGGTCGGCGGCTCGGGACAGGACCTCGCTTGAGAAATTGGCTTCGTTTATCCAGGCGTAGATCGAACGGATCACGGCCTCTTCCTGGGGCGTTCCAAACTCTCGCGACGCCGATGCAAACATCCGATGCATCTCGGGCAAATGTTGACGAAACATTTCGAGAAAAGCGGCGACCTTCCCGACCATGACAAAACTATTCCAGAGGCAGCCGCTGTCGATGAGGCGTTGAGCCGTGCCTGCATCGGGCTTTTCCCAAAATCGGCTGACACGCGACAGCGACCTGGCGACGCCGCCAAATAGAGAGGCGGCCGGTTCGATCCAACCGTATGAAGTTTCGGGGCTGTCGGGTTCTATCCCGAGCAGGATGACCGAGCTCGTGTCACGTTCGGCTGCCGAAAAAGCGGCTTCGACATGCTGCGTGAAATTATCGTCGTCGCCGAAGAAATGATCGGACGGAAAGAATGCCACGGTCGCGTTCGGGTCCATCTTGGCGAGCTTTGTTAGACAAAACAGGATCGCCGGGGCCGTACCACGATTTTCGGGTTGGACGGCTTTCATCCGGGGGCTGACCGACGAGAGCGGACGCTCATAGAAACGTCGATGCTTGGCCGTTAAGCTGAACATCGTCGATCGTGGATCTACGATCTTTGATACACGCGTTCGCGTCAGATCGAGAAGCGTTTCCTCGCCAAAGATCGGACAAAACTGTTTTGGCCGGTCATCGCCGATCACGGCACGCGTCAGACTTCGTAGGCGTGTACCGTCGCCTCCGGCCAAGATAACTGCGTATCGATCGTCTTCGCGTCTGTATGCTGTCATGATCCGCTTCTCCTCCTTGCCTTCGCAATGAGTAAAGCCGACATGATCGGCGGTTTATTCCAATATTTTTTAGGAGATAACTCTCAGGACCTCGGCGACGCTCCACGCCTGGGCAACGCAGCCGCGAGGCGAGTGCGGCGTATCGGCGTCGAAGATCTCCGAGATCTGTCCGACGCAGGCCTCGGAAAGGTGTTGTTCAAACCCGGCGAGCATCTCTTTGACACGCTTTTCGGCTTTTCGATCCTTAGAGTGGGTTTTGCGATAAGCATCGACAAAATGCCCGATCAGCCAGGCCCAAACGGTTCCCTGATGGTAGGAAGAATCTCGCTGCAAGGGCGATCCGATATAAATGGGAACGTATCTCGCGTCCTCACGATCCAGAGATCTGAGGCCTACGGGTGTAAGCAGCCGTTCCTCGACAACATCGACGACCTGCCGGGCCCTCTCACCATCGAGGATCGCGTGGTGGAGGCTTACCGCAAAGATCTGATTGGGACGTAAGGATGAATCCCGATCATCGCCATCTATGACGTCGTAGAGATATCCGCCGGTCTCGTACCAGAACTCTCGGGCAAAACTGCTGCGCGCGAGCGCCATGCTGTCGTACTGTGCTGTGAGATCTTCGCGATCAAACTTCCGGGCGAGATCGGCCATTATACGAAGTGCGTTGTACCAAAGAGCCTGTATCTCGACCGCTTTTCCCGTCCGAGGCGTGACGACCCAGTCACCGATCTTGGCGTCCATCCACGTGAGTTGGACTCCGGGCTCTCCAGCCGCCAGCAGGCCGTCGTCGTCGACGCGAATGCCGTATCTCGTACCTTGCACATGCCAGTCGATGACGTCACATAGCTTGTCGAACAGGTCCCGAACGGTCTCAAGGTCGCCTGTATGCTGGACATAGGAGCGGATCGCTTCGAAATACCATAGAGTGGCATCGACGGTGTTGTATTCGGGTTCTTCACCGGCGTCCGGAAACCGGTTTGGCAGCATGCCTTGCGAAATATGCTTTGAGAACTCGATGATGATGCTTTTGGCGATCTCGGGCCGGTTCGTCGCAAATGTGAGTCCCGGGAGAGCGATCATCGTGTCGCGGCCCCAGTCAGAGAACCAGTGGTAACCCGCGATAACGGTCTTTCCGGTCCCGCGGTCAACAATGAACTGATCGGCGGCGAGCACGAGCTCTTTTTTGAGATCTTTCTTAGCACTTGCCACGGCGATCAACTTTGCGCCGCCGCCGCATTTCTTTCGCGCGGAACTCCTCGGCTTCGCCGATGTCCCGGCGAGCCGTCGACACGATGACATTAGCCTGAGTCGAAAGCGAGAAGTTCAGGACGAACGGCTGAAAAAGGTCTTCGAGATGATCAAATCCGCGTTCCTCTTCGATCGCGTAATCGAAATTCTTGTACCAATATCCTGACGGCTCAGTGCTGTTCGCGTTGTGCAAAAAATAAAGCGACGGCGCTTCGGAAACCGGCCGAATAGTGACCACATTATCTTCTGCTTCGAAATCACCGTTAAAGTTCGCGTCTTCATGTCGCAAATGATGATGATCACGAAACGCGATCAGCGGCCGCAGCTGCAGGATAGGTGCGGCAGACCCCTTTGGGCGTTTTGTAATGTGCCACTGGCAGACGGTCGTATTCTCGCCGGCCACCATGAAGACACAGCGTTCGATCTCGACACCGTTGACCACATATGTCCAGACCGGAAACGGGTCGAGCCGGAACGACCGAAGATCATATCCCTTTGGGTGGATGGAGCCGGGATAACGATTCGACGACAATTCAACGGTTTCGCCGTCGATCGTTACCGCTTCCTCAAACTTTGAAAGCAACACCATCCGGCCGAGCGGCGGCTCCGTGGCGGCAACCAACAGGCCGTGATAGCGCCGCGAGTTCGCTCCCGCGATCGTGCCGGACGCATAGCCGCCGATGCCGTTTGTCTCGAGCCACTCTCGCGACGACGCGAACTCGAAATCCCGCAAGGATGTGTCATTAAAAGAAAGCATCTTACTCGCCGCTTTGTTGCAGCAGCTTCGCTACAAGCCCTGTCCAGCCCGTCTGATGGCTGGCTCCCACGCCCGACCCGTTGTCGCCGTGAAAGTACTCGTAGAAAAGAACATTATCGCTGAAGTGCGGATCTTTCTGAAGCGTTTCGTCGTGACCGTATACGGGCCGTCGACCTGCCTCGTCCTTGAGAAATATCCGCGACAGTCGCCGCGAGAGTTCCTGCGACACCTCCCACAGGTTCAGCCTCTGCCCGGAACCCGTTGGGAACTCGACCTTTAGGTCGTCACCATAATAATGATGAAACTTCTGCAGGGATTCGATCAGCAGATAATTTACGGGAAACCAGATCGGCCCGCGCCAATTCGAATTTCCGCCGAACAGGCCGCTTGTAGACTCCGCCGGCTCGTAATCGACGCGATGCTCATCGCCGTTGACCTTTAACACGTACGGATTCAGCTTGTGATACTGCGAGACCGCCCTGATCCCGTACGGTGAAAGGAATTCGCTCTCGTCGAGCATCTTTTGGAGTACTTTTTCAAGCCTGTCGCGATATGCGACCGAGAGTAGACGCCTTTCGCCCATTCCCGGGGTCCGCATGCAGGAGACGTTGCCGATCAGGTCCGGACGGTTCTCGATGAACCAGTACATCCGCCGTTTGAAGTTTGGAAGCCGGTCGAGGACGTCTGGCTCGATCGTCCCTACGGCGAACAACGGGATCAGTCCGACCATCGACCGTACTCGCAGCGGCGAGCTGCCGCCGCCGTGCATATGCAGGACGTCGTAATAAAAGCCGTCTTCATCGTCCCAGAGCGAGATACCGTCGTCGCCGAGGTTATTCATCGCGTTGGCGATGTAGATAAAGTGTTCCCAGAATTTGCTCGCGACGTCTTCGTATGTCCGGTCCTCGGCCGCTAGTTCCAGGGCGATCGCCAACATGTTGAGGCAATACATCGCCATCCAGCTCGTGCCGTCTGATTGGGCTAGTTTGCCGCCCGTCGGCAATGGCCGGGATCGGTCAAAAACGCCAATGTTGTCGAGCCCCAGGAATCCGCCCTCGAATATGTTAAGGCCTTCGGAATCCTTACGGTTGACCCACCACGTAAAGTTGAGCATCAACTTTTGGAAGACTTTGGCGAGGAACTCGCGGTCACCGACGCCATCGCGTCGTTTCTTTTCGATCTGATAAACGCGGAGTGCCGACCAGGCATGGACGGGCGGATTCACATCCCCGAACGCCCACTCATAGGCAGGAATTTGACCGTTCGGATGCATATACCATTCGCGGAGCATCAATAGAAGCTGCTCTTTCGCGAATTCTGAGTCGACCAGCGCTAACGGAATACAATGAAACGCCAGGTCCCACGCGGCGTACCACGGATACTCCCATTTGTCCGGCATCGAGATCACGTCGGCGTTATAGAGCTGGCGCCAGTCGCCGTTCCGGCCATCCTTACGCTGTTCGGGCGGCATGGGCATCGCTGGATCACCCTTTAACCAATCTTCGACGACATAGTGATAGAACTGTTTCGACCAGAGCATTCCGGCAAAGGCCTGTCGCTGGACGAGCTTCGCGTCGTCCGAAAGGTCCGAGGGATGCAGTTTGCCGTAGAATTCGTCAGCCTCCTTCTTTCGTGCGGCAAAGACGCGTTCAAATGCCTTGAGCGGCTCCTTTGCCTTTTCCGGTGAGACGTCCGTGAGCCGCAGTCGCACTTCGACCTCGCCTTCGGCCGGCACGTCGAGGACGTAACATGCTGCAGCCTTTGTCCCGGTTTTAGCCGGATTTACTGTGTCGGTTCGCCCACCTATCACATATTCGCCGATGCCGTCCTTTACAAAAGGCGACGCATTCCCGGATCCAAATAGCTTTTCGGTGTTCGTTTCGTTATTGGTGAACAGAACTTCGTCAGGCTTGTCGAAATAGAGCCAGCGAGCACCCAACACATCAGAGCTGATCGCAATCGCGTTGTCGCCGATCGACGAGAGCTCCGAAGCCGGCTGCTGTCCGGTCCAGCTCCACGTGTTCCGGAACCACAGCGTCGGCAGTAAGGTCAGCCGTGCCGGCTCCGCTGAACGGTTTGCAACGGTGATCTTTATGTAGATGTCCTCGACGCCATCCTTCGCGTACTCGACAAAAACGTCAAAGTAGCGGTTCTCATCAAAAACCCCGGCGTCGGTGAGTTCGAACTCGCGCTCGTGCTTGGACCGGCGTCGGTTCTCTTCGATCAGGCGCTCATACGGGTATTCGGCCTGCGGGTACTTGTAGAGAAACTTCATGTACGAGTGCGTCGGAGTCGAGTCGAGGTAGTAATAGAGTTCCTTGACGTCCTCGCCATGATTGCCTTCGCCACCGGTCAGTCCGAACAGCCGCTCCTTGAGGATCGGATCCTTACAATTCCACAGTGCGATCGAAAAACACAGGTTTTGACGCCGGTCGCAGATGCCGCCGAGGCCGTCCTCGTTCCAACGGTACGCTCGCGAACGGGCGTGATCGTGCGGAAAATAGTCCCAGGCAGATCCATCGGGCGAATAGTCTTCACGCACCGTTCCCCAGGCTCGCTCGCTCAGATACGGGCCCCAGCGTTTCCAGTGTTTTTCTCTGGCCTCGGATTCCACGAGACGTTTCTGTTCAGCGTTCATGATGGTTATTTCTTGTGCTCAGGCTTTCGCGTCTGAAATTCGATCCAATTGCGCGAAGCGTCATCGATAAATCTTGTCTGCTCCTTTTCCCAAGCAGCTTTGGCCTTCTCGTTGTAGTTCAGGTAGAGCTTGCCATCGACGATCTTCCAAACATTCGGATCACCGTCGGCCGTGTAGCCGTGAGCCACGGCGTACGAGCAATAGCCACCGAATTGCGGTGCATAAGCTTCGGGGTTGAGCTTGAATTTCTCGAGGTTGTCGCTCGTCGAAAAAAGCCACTTCGCGCCGTTCCATGTAAACGCGATAGCGGGATCGCCGACGGTCGGCGAACCTGTGCTAAAGTACGCCACCGGGTCGAACCCACGTAGAGCAGACCCGTCTGGTCCGGTATTGATCTTGGCCACGCCACGGCTGCACGATGCGATCAAGGTAACCAGAAAAAGCAGTGTGATCAATAAGTATTTCGTATTCATTTCAGTTCTCAGTCAGACGAACGGCATGCCCGTCGGGGTCGCGGACCAGCTCGGCCCGTTTGAAACCCAGAGGCGAGCCCAAAAGATCGACCGTCCCGCTCGATATCAGGTCAGGCTTGCTGCTGCCGAAGATCCGATCGATGCCCGAACCCTCGAAGCTTGTCTCCCAATGCCAAAGATCGGAGGAACGCGTGTCCCGTGGAAATTCGCGTCCGTTTGTCGGGGCGACGTATTCGAGGAACTCGACGGCAATGCCGTCTTCCTTGGTTCTTAGCCCGGTAATATGCAGTTTCGCGCCGAAAACGTTATTGAGGTGCTCCTGTTCGGGGCCGTAGTTGTCGCTAGTTCCCGCGACCGTCAAACCGAGCGTGTCGCGGTAAAATCGCAGGCTCGCCTCGGAATCCCGAACGACGATGGCAGTGTGATCGATCCCAAGAAACAGCCGGGACGGGGCTCCTGTCGAATGCCATTTCGCTTTCCCTTTGCCCACCGGAAACTGAAGCACTTCGAGCACATGATCGTCGGGGTCTTTGAAGTAGAATGCCTTGATCCCGGCGGCAGCGGTAATGTACGCCGGCAGCGTCTGAGGCCCGGTCGAAGCATGGCGAACGCGGTTTTCCCTCAATCGCGCATAGGCCTTGTCCATGTCCGATACGATGATCGCCACGTGCTGAAACCACCGATCGTTGCTACGTGAGTCGACGGGAACCGGACGGCCTTGAGGCGTCAGATATTCGGTCAGTTCGAGGACCTCGTCACCAAGCCGAAGATCTACGACCCTGGCACGAGCACCGAAAATTCCTGACAAATGCTCAAACTCGCTTCCCCAGAGCTCACGATCTGAGACTTTCTCAAAGCTGAGTACACGCGTGTAGAAATCCACCGACCGGTCAACATCCGAGACGGTCATGCCGACTGATCCGACTCGCGAGATCGTTTGGCTGTGGACTCCCGTCGAGAGGAATCCGAGCAACGCTGCGAGGCCTATCAGTACCCATCCGAGCGGAAAGCCTTGTGGTTTATCAATTGTCTTTTGCATATTCCTCCTACGCGAGACGCTCAAGCAAGTGGTCGCCGACTCTAAGCGCATTCGCCATGATCGTCAGAGCCGGATTGACGGCCGAACTCGAAGGAAAGAACCCGCCGTCGACAACGTAAAGGTTGTCGATCTCGTGCGTCTTGCAATTTGCATCCAGGACCGAAGTTGCCGGATCGTCCCCAAATCGAACGGTCCCGTTCTGATGAGCTACTCCTGCGAGCGGTATCTGTTGTCCGATGTAAAGGTTCCTCGAAAAGAGTCCCTGGTGGCACTCGCCGCCGTGAACATCGCATTTCCGCTGGCTGTTCATCAGGCCCTTTAGCTTGTCCTGGAGGCGACGATGCGGCTCTAGGTTGTTCGGCGTGTATGACAAGACGATCTGGCCGTCGCGGTTAAGCGTCACGCGGTTCTCGGCCCGCGGAAGGTCTTCGGTCGTCAGCCAGAAATCGAGCGAATGCTTTGCCATCATGTCGAGAGTGAATCCCGGCGTGATCCGCGGAGCACCGGCCGACAGCGTCGCTCCGTCCATCTTGCCGACGAACGAGATGTGGCCCATCGGATACTCAAAGTCGTCAGACCCGAAATAGAAGTCATTTACCGCGAGCGTCTTTTGAAAAACGGTCGGGTTGGGACATTTGGAAACAGCCAGCAGGACCGAATTTACATGGCCCATGTAGTTGCGTCCGACCTGGTCGGAACCGTTCGCGAGGCCGTTCGGGTGCTTTTCATTCGCCGACCTGAGTAAGAGCGCGGCCGAGTTTATAGCACCACACGAGGTAACGACTATGTCGGCTGAGTAGCTTTCTATCTGGCCGTCTCGTTCCACGACGACTGCGGAAACGCTCCGGCCGCTCTCGTCCGTCTCGAGCCTCTTGACCAGTGAATTTGTAAGAAGTGTGACATTTTCCGAATCAAGCGCAGGCTCGATGCCGCAGACGTGCGCGTCGGACTTCGCATTGAGCAAACATGGAAATCCGTCGCATGTTGCACAGCGGACGCAGACGCTTTTTCGGTCGTTCTCGCGTATCTGGATCCCAAGCGGAACGTGAAACGGCCTCACACCGGCAGCCGCAAAGTCTTCCGACAAATGCTGTATTCGCGGCTCGTGGCTGACTGCCGGATGCGGGAATTCCGAACTTCGCCATGGCTCCGTCGGATCCTCGCCCTGCGAACCGTGAACCTGATATATGCGTTCGGCCTGCGTGTAATACGGTTCGAGATCCGCGTAAGAGATCGGCCACGCCGGCGAGAGTCCGTCAAAGTGCTGCAGCTCGCCAAAATCGCGCTCGCGCATCCTGAAGAGCGCCGCGCCGTAGAATTTCGTGTTTCCGCCGACGTTGTAATTGGTGTGCGGGTGCAGCGGCTTGCCGTCGCGGTCGTACCAGACCTCTTTGGTGTTATAGCGGCCCTCAACGTTGACGGCTCGCGGGTTCCAGTTATCGGGCTCGCGCTTTACAAAGTCGCCGCGCTCGAGGATAAGTATTTTCTTGCCGGACGGTGCGAGCTTTCGGGCAAGAGTGCCGCCGCCCGCTCCTGTACCAATGATGATCACGTCGTAATGTCCGTTTTTCATATTCAAAATTCCTGGTATTCGCAGTTAAAAATGCACCTGGCAGTGCCGGAATGATCGAGTTTTGCGCAGATGATCGACTGAAGGCCCTTACGCCTCGCAAACAGCTCGCCGGCGGCGAGCATCGCGACCGGCGGTGCTATGAAATAGATCCAGATCGAGGCGTAGTTGCCGGAGACGTATGCTGACGCAAAAGTCCTCGCTGGATTCATGCTCATGCCCGACAGCGGTGCTTCAAATGTAATGTAAAGAGCAACGAGCAGACCGGCGAAATAGGGCGTGTACCCCGAAAGCCTTCCCGAGTTGCTCGTCGCAAGCACTACGCTCATTAGAACGAACGCGATCAGCAACTCGGCGGCGAAGGCTACCGCCGGGCCGCTTGGCCCGGGCAGTGTTGCCACAAAGTTGACCGCGCTGTCGCTTAGCAGATCGCCGAGAACAGCCCAGCTAAGCAAAACGCCTGAAACGCCGCCGATGAAATGAGCAATGATGTAGCCGAACGCGTCTGCCGCCCGGATCTTGCCAAGACGCAAAAACGTTAGCGTAACTGCCGGGTTGAAATGGGCCCCGGAGCGTTTTCCCCACGGCGAGCGGATGATCAGCACAGCTGTCGTGCCCATCGCAGCGCCCATCAAGATATTTCGCATCGTTGCCGGCAGAACGATCACCGGCGACGCGGGATGAAACAACAACACGCCGAACATGCAGGCCGAGATCATGAATGTGCCCAGGCACCACGCCTCGATCGCGTATTCGGGAAAATGATCTTTGATCCGGTCGAGTGTTGTCATCTCGACCTAGAAAATCGTTTTGGGTCGAGATTTTATTCCAGCAGAGATCTAAACGAGGGTAAGTAACGAGTTAAAACCGCCGTGACCGTCGTCTTCCTTATGACCATGGCTCGGGTCCTCGGTCCATTTGGAATTATCGACGAGGAATTTGTACCGATAAGTGCCCGGAGGCACACACGGCATCTCGATCGTCCACAATCCGTCATTTCGTCGAGACATCGGATCACGGTCCGGTTCCCAGCCATTGAAATCGCCGCACAACGCGACAGAGACGGCGACGTCTTCGTGGAAGCTAAATACGATCCTGTCTTTTTCGACACGCGGCGGGTGAAGGTCCGTCGATTCCAGCCGATGCGTTTCTTTGCGAGCCGCTTTTACGGCTCGTTGTGCGCATACGATGCCAAATCCCTGCCGGACGTGTGGATGCCGGGTCAGGCGAGATGCGGTCGAGACAAGGATGTTCTTGACGGATGCCGGCGTCAAAGCCGGATTGACCTCAAGCATTTGGGCGACGATCGAGGCGACAATAGGCGCGGCGAATGAAGTCCCATCCACGTGCTGATAGTGCGTCGCGACGATCTTTCGTTCACGAAGAGATCTCGCGACAATGCCACGAATGATCCCGTCGTCCAATTCGAGCACTTCTTCGGTCAATCCCGCGTTTCTATAGGTTTCTCGCAATAGGCGACGGAAACTGTAATCAGGTGCCGCTTCGAGCGCGGACAGAGCCTCGGCGATGTCGTAGTCTTTGGTTTGCGGAAGTATCGGCGCCGCGACATACATCGCGGGGGCGATCAATTCGGGTTTGACCAGGCCGTCGATGGTCGTTCCGTGACTTGAGTGATAAAGGTCGTACGAAGATTCTTCGAATTGATTTTCGTCGCTGTAACCTCCGACGGTTATCACGGAGCGGCTGCTGCCGGGAGGAACGGACCGTTGTTCGGATGAGTTTCCGGCAGCGACGGTGATCACGACACCGTCGTCCACTAACTGCTCGGCCAGTTGATTGATGCGGCTATCCACCTCGGGGAGATCGACATCCCCGCCGAGCGACATGTTCAAGACTCTGATGTCATAGCGATTGCGGTTTGCCGATATCCAGCGGAGACCAGCCTCGATGGACGCGTCCGTTATCCGGCCGCGGTCTGACACCTTAACAAGAACCAATCGGGCAGAAGGCGCGAATCCACGGTAGACGCCGTCCGACAATGAACCGTCACCGGCACACGAGACGACCGTCTGAGTACCGTGCCAATGGTGTGACTCGGCTTCGGATGCGAGTTCGGACCACGTTTCCGCTCCGGTGACGTCATGAAATGCCTCGACCCGTGAAGCGATGTCGGGGTGTGCCGTGAAACCCGAATCCAGAAAAGCGATAGTCACGCCACGCCCCGAAATTTCCGGATCCCCGCCGAGTTTTTCGGGCGTCGGGATCACGGCGTAACGATTTTGAGCATGGCTGTGATCGTGCATATCAAGACAACGTTCGAAGAGCGGTTTTTATTCGTTCTTTCGCGTCATCTGTCAGGCCAGAAAATTCGGCTGGGAAGCGATCTCCCGCAATACTAAGTGCCTTTTTCAAGAACTTGATCTGATATAGGTATCGGCGGCACGACTCACACGTGAAGAGGTGCATCCGCTGGACCAAACGCTCACCGAGAGATGCCCGTTCGTCGAGGGCCCGTCCCATCCGTTCGGTCATCGCCTTACAGTCGGGAAGCCTTCTGGCCAACCAGACGATCAATGCCCACTGGACACGTTGTTTCAGGCTTTTTCTTTCATCCATAACGCGCGCTTCCATGGGCGGCGATCACTCGCTCACGGTTTATATCGCATTAGGAATGAGTTCTATTCCCGCTAGATCACACAGATGAAAAGAACGAAGAGGCCCATCGACGCCCTCAGAAGTGACTTGATCCTGTCCCTGGCATCGTCGCTGAGCTTGCCGTCGAGAAGGTCGTCTTTGAGCTTATCGTCGAGCGTATGGGCGGCGGTTTGTAAAATTCGGATTGCTCCAGATATCGTTGGCAGGGCCGGCAAGCGACGAGATGAATTTTCATCAGCGATCTCTCACGGAATGTCAGTGGACGGTCGAGCGACGCTGAGATTATCTGAACGATCTCCTTGCATGGCGGCCGGCGCAGGTAGGCATCCGGTTGACGCCTCTGCGAAGTCTTTGTTTAATGGTCAGATCGTTCACAAATACTATTTTACCTTAACGAACCAATTTATTTCGATACAGCGTCTGAGCGACATGCGTGCGCGGTGCATCATGACCCAGAAGTTGTTCGAGGACAGTCCGAGAACCTCGCAGATCTCGTCGGTTTCAAGCTCGTTCATCTCACGAAGGCTGAATACCTCAGCCACGCGCTCAGGCAGCTTCGAGAGGCATCGCTGCAGCACTCGGAAGAACTCCTCCTGTTCCAGTGCTTCCGCAGGTGAACTCTTCCAGATCCGTGGACTGAGATAGTCGTTCCAATGGTCCTTGAATTCGTCCTCGCGTTCGAACAGCGGGTCGAATTCCGACAGGTCCGTTTCCTGCGGATCTAGCGAAACCTCGCGCGATCGCTTTCGGAAATGATCGATCAGCTTGTGCTTCAGGATGCCGAGCAGCCACGTTCGCTCGGCCGCGCGGCCTTCGTAAGAGGATAACGACTGCATTGCCGAGAGCAAGGTCTCCTGTACTATATCCTCGGCCGCCGTATCGTACCGTAAGCGTACAAGAGCGTATCTGAAGAGGCAATCGCCGTGCTCGTCTACCCAATTCGCAGGATCAATCTCGACAGTGCCGGCCGCAGAATTCTGCATCTCGCCATCGACCGGCGACGCTGATACTGGCAATGGGAAAACGTCCGAACTCATTTTGCTAACGGCTTATGCCGGATCTTATAGCGTTCACCAGGTAGAGTGGTGCTCTCTCACTATTTACGGCCCTCTGCAGAAGGCGTTTCAGCTTGACGTCTCCTGCAGCCTGTTCATAGGTGACAACGGGCGGCGTGAGGTACATATCCAGATTCAATCTGAATGGCCGTCTGGGCACAAGGCCCGGAATAGCGGTTTCGTTTTGCTTTGTCATTTCGGTTTACGCAGCCGCTACCTGGCGGTTACATCTTTTTATCACAGTATCTAGCGACTTTATTCCCATGTATTTTCCGGCAACCGGAATAATTTCGCCAGCTCGGGCAATTTCGTTTGGAACCGTGATCGAAAACGGACAAACATATGCCAAGAACCAAACACATTCTAATTCTCGGAGGAGGCTTTGGCGGACTTTATACGTCCCTTCACCTTGATCGTACGATCGCTCGCCGGTCCGATGTCAAAGTCACCATTGTAAACCGCGAAAATTTCTTTCTTTTCACACCGATGCTTCACGAGGTCGCTGCTGGCGATCTGGACATAACCAATATCGTAAGCCCGGTCCGTAAGCTCTTGAAGAATGTAGAGGTCTTCAACGGCCGCGTGGAAAGTATCGACCTCGACAAGCAGACCGTAAGTGTCTCGCACGGCAAGGAACATCATCATCACGTCCTCGAATACGACCATCTCGTACTAGGACTCGGATCGGTGACGAACTTCTTCGGTGATGAAGGGCTCGAGGAAAACGCGTTGACGATGCGTTCGCTCGGCGACGCGATATTCTTGAGAAACCATCTGATCTCGAACCTCGAAGAAGCGGATTTCGAATGCTGCCCTAACGTGCGACGCCCGCTGCTGAATTTCGTTGTCGCGGGCGGTGGCTTTGCCGGCGTCGAAACTATCGCAGGTATCAACGATTTTGTCCGCGAGTCGCTCAAATTTTATCCGAACCTGACCGAAGACATGATCCGCATGGTCCTCGTCCATGCCGGGCCGGTGATCCTTCCGGAATTAAGCGAAAAGCTCGGCAAATATGCTCAAGACAAACTCGGGCGTCGCGGCGTGGACATACGTGTTGACACGCGCCTCGCCAGCTTCGAAAACAACGAAGCGAGGTTTTCTGATGGTACGTCCATAACGACAAACACCGTCATATGGACCGCTGGAAACGCCGCAAATCCTCTCCTGAGCGATCTTCCGTGCGAGAAGAAGAATGGACGGCTCTCGACAGACGAGTTCCTTCGCGTGCCGGGCCACGTCAACCTCTGGGCGTTGGGAGACTGCGCTTGGACACTCGACGCGCGTACCGGTCAGCCGTACCCGCCGACAGCGCAGCACGCGATCAGGCAAGGCCGCGTTCTCGCTAAGAACATCGAGGCTAACCTCGATGGCCGACAGCCGAAGCCTTTCGTGTTCTCCACGATCGGCCAGCTGGCGGCACTGGGTAAACGCACAGGAGTCGCACAGATACTTGGCATCAACTTCTCGGGATTCGTAGCCTGGTGGCTGTGGCGAACTATCTACCTGATGAAGCTTCCGCGTATCGAGAAGAAACTAAGAGTAGCTCTCGACTGGACCCTCGACCTCATCTTTTCAAAAGACCCGGTCCAGTTCCTGACTCTTCGCTCGCCTTCGGTCTCAACTGACGAGGCGATAACGCCCAAACGTCCCTTCATCGCTACAGCGAGATAGGCTTTGCGGATCGACACAAATGCGGCGGGCGAATGCAAGTTCACCCGCTTTTTTACTGCCTGAAAATTTTTTTGAAAAAAATTGTAAGGAATTCCGTCGTCAACCGACCAATGGTTGTGAGCAGCAATTTTATCCAAATGAACGGGAGCACTGATATGACGGAAATGACGCAAGAGATCTTTGAGAACGAAGCGATGCAGCACATCGACGACTTGTACAGAACCGCGAGGCGTCTGACGATGTCCCAAACCGAAGCCGACGATCTGGTCCAGGAGACCTACATGCAGGCATGGCGTTCGTTCGAGAGTTACGAACCAGGCACCAACTGCCGCGCATGGCTCTACAAGATCCTCTTTAACAAGTACGACCACATGCGTCGAAAGAAATACACGCAGGCAAAGTATTTCCAGGAGGCCGACGACCTGATCATCGCAACGGCCAAGTTCACTCCGTCCGTTCCCGATCACCTCACTGACCGTCAGGTGTTAGAGGCACTTGCACAGCTGCCCGAACATTATCGTTCGGTCGTGCTTCTCGCCGATGTCCACGAGTTTGACTACAAAGAGGTCGCCGAGATCCTGAATATTCCGATGGGTACGGTAATGTCCCGCTTGAACCGGGCACGGACCCAGCTGAAACGATCCCTTGCGAGCATAGCTCGCGAATACGGCATCAAGGCCGCAGAGGCCTACGCCGTCGCCGCATAAGACCAACCAACTAGCCCTCCATCTATCCTCCTGTCGGCGCCTGACTCAGGCGCCTTTTTTTTAAGTAGGAGCGCTTACTCGTTAACGATCACGATATCGGCTGAATTGCGGGGGTCGTCGCGCTGGAAGTGGATCTTTTGCGCCGGGAAATAGATCCGTTCGTAGGCGTCGATCGTCGCCTCCGGCGGCAAACCTTCCTGTGAACGCTCTACGGCTCTTTCGAGCGATCGCTCGAACGAACTATCTATCCACACACGAAGATCGAACAGATCTGCATACTTTCGCTTAAAGATAAATATGCCTTCAACCAGAACCACATTGATGTTTTGAAATGAATAATGAAAAGTGTGGAAGTCATTGGCGGTTTCCTCGAGCAAGCGAGCCTCAAGCTCTATCGAACCGTGTTCGCAAAGCGGCATGACAAGTCGCTCGAACATTTCGTCGAGTCGCAAGCCGCGGTCGTAGAAATTGTCGGGGGGATACGTCTCATCAAATCGCACATCGGGCAGATCGAGCCACGCGTCCGCCCCGATCAGAGCAACGTTTCTTCCACTATGCTGAAGATCAGTTACCACCTTGGCCGAAATATAGCCTTTGCCGCTGGCGTCGATGCCTGATATGCCGACGAGCGTACACGAACGGTTTCCACGTGGCGATAGGTCGAGAATGCTGGAAATGAGCGGATCGAGATCGGTTTTCACTGTGCGACATGAGCCGCAGCGAATGTCCGGCCCACAGCAACAGTATCGCTCGGGGTCGGACGCGGCGCCAGCCAGCGGCGTTCGACTTCTGACCGAAGTGCGAGCCGAGCCCTGTGCATCGACGTCCAGAAATTTGAGTCGGTGAGGTTCATAAGTTGACAGATCTCCTGTCTTGCAAGGCCGCTCACCTCGCGGAGTAGAAAGATCTTTCTTAGCCGGTCAGGTAGGTGATCCAGGGCTTGTCCGATCACGTGTCGGAGTTCGTTAGCAGTCAACGCTGTTTCCGGAGACGGTTCCCACGCAACCGGACTTGCTTCTTCGCGCCAGTGGCCGTTCTCGTCGAACATTTCCTCCTCGACAGCTGCGGGAACACGACAAACGCTGCGGAAATGGTCCGAGATCTTGTTCTTCAAGATCCCTGTGAGCCATGTGCGCACAGATGATCTCCCGGTGAAACCAGGGCACTTGATCGCCCAAAAGTATCCTGGACCATGTCCTCCGCAAGGCTCGCGTCGTGGACTCTCGACATCGCGAATCGGCGAAGAGAGCGTCGCCGTGTTCATCTACCATTTCGACGGGATCGATCGTTGCAAATTCGTGTTCACTAGTTTCCATTTCTTTACCTCAAAGGGAGCTGTCCTGAAATTGACCTGGTATTTCCTGTTCCAGACGGTGAGAGAATGGAACTGGGTAAGATCGACACCATTTGGCAATTCGAACACCTGATATCAGACTTCCTGACCTAACGGCCCGAGCGATATCGTTGTCGCAGATCGAACCGTCGTATTCTCAAAAGCATCCAGCGCCGAACTGAGCAAGAGCTCCGGTTCGGCGACGAACCGAGCTCGGTGTCGGTCAGTTCGACCTTGATCGAGCCGTCTGCCTGCTTCGAAATTGCCGCACACCCGCTGCCTTTATGCGCCACGCTGTGAAAACATCCATTTAGCAACGCAACTGGCCGCCTTGCCGTCCTGATCGCCAGCACAGCCACGACTGTTATAAAAAAATAGCGAGAGCGATCGCATTAGCTTTTGTATATCTCGCAGCCCGCTGCACTAATTTCATAAGGCTTCTCCGGCAAACAGGTGTAAAATAACCTCGCCGTATAACAAAAGTCTTAAGAAACCGCCAAAGAAACGCCAAAGGATCGCCAAAAAGGGGTGATCGGGCCGGTGAATGATCGAACAGGCCGCCAATATCTACGAATTTGGTGATTTTCGTCTCGACTGTGGCCGCGAGGTTCCAAGTCGCGCCGGCGAAGACATTCCCTTAACGCCTAAGGTCTACTCTTTGCTGCTCGCGTTCCTCGAGAATCCGGGGAGGCTTCTGGAAAGGACGAGTTGATCAAACTGCTCTGGGAAGACAGCTTTGTCGAAGAAGCAAACCTCAACGTCAACGTATCAGCTCTCAGAAGAGTCCTCGGTGAGCGTCCCAACGAAGACCGCTACATCGTGACCGTCCCGCGCCCCGCGGATATCGATTTGTGGCTGAGGTCCGATCGGTGGCCGAACTCGACCTAAAAGATGATAACGCAACGCGCGCAGCCGCAAGTCGGAGTGATCCGGTTGCGAGAGCTTTTCCGGCTCGCCGGCTCGCTCTCGCTTGGCTGGGCGGAGTAGCCGCACTAATTATTTTCTTAGCATCGGCCTTGACGATCTGGCTGTTTCGGTCCGGATCTTCGTCTTCGGAGGCATCTTCGCTTCGCACCATAGCAGTCCTTCCATTTCGCCCTCTTTCAGGCGAAGGAGAACCTGCATTGCAGATCGGCATGTCCGACGCGCTGATAACCAGGCTGGGAGCTCTTGAACAGATCCACGTTCGCCCGACAAGTTCGATCACTAGGTACGCCGGAACGGACTTTGATCCGGTCTCTGCCGGCAAAGAACAGCAAGTTGAAGCAGTTCTTGACGGCAAACTTCAACACATTGAAAACCGCATACGGATCACGGTCCAGTTGATCCGTGTCTCGGATGGAAACGTGCTTTGGTCAAACAGTTTTGACGACTATTTCACGAACATCTTTGCGGTCAGGATTCGATCTCGGAAAAGGTGATGTCGTCTCTTTCACTCACGTTGTCGGGCCAGGACAAGCAGCCTGGCGAAACGCTCGACCGGAATACTGGTATATTAAATCTATCCAAGGCCGTTACTATCATGAAACGATCAGCCGCGAGGGCGGCAAAAAGCGCTCATCTATTACAAAGCCGCCGTCGACAAAAGATCCTGATTACGCCATTCCTTATGCTGCGATGGTGGGAGCTTACATGCACCTTGTGCACCTAAAGATCGATCCTGAAAACAACCTGCTGGCCGGCGAACTGGCGGCCGCCGAGGCGCAGATCGGTCGCGAATATCTCGCGAAGGCCCACGCAGCGCCGCAGTATCAAGCACGTTTTGATTGGGATTTTACGGGTGCCGAGCGGAATTCAAGCGTGCGAATGAACTGTTCATGCGATCCACGTTATTCATATTGTCGATGCTGACCTGAAGACGCCGTGCGAAGCTGTTCGCGAGATGACGACGGCCCAGCAACTGTACCCGACTGCCAGTTCATTCTGAACGAAATGACGCTCACCTATTTTCGTGCCGAACGGTTTGAGGACGGTTTGGCTTCGGCACGTCGTGCTTCGCTCGCAGATCCTAGTGATCGAATGCCGCACAACAATCTAGTTCTCGGTAATCTATATCTTGGACGAATCGCTGAAGCCCGCGAAGAAATTACGAAATTTGCGTTTTCAAACGAACTTCGCGATAAGTTGCAGGCCGAGATCGACGTTCATACGTCGGATCGAGCGAAAGGCGAAAAGTACTTTCGAAAGTTGATCAGCGAAAAAGCGAATTCGACCAGTCACAGCATACTTGCCACGTACTATACAAAGATCGGCGACCGCGAGCATGCATTGCAGCAATTACAGGCCGCTTATGCTGAGCGTGATGGGTTGCTCGTGCTGATCGCGGTCCAACCCGAATTTGGGTCGTTAAGATCGGACTCCAGGTTTGTCGACCTTGTACGAAAGATCGGACTTCCGATGTAGCACGAAAAAGGGCCCGAGCGGGCCCTTTTGATCACTGAGATCGATACCGTTCCTTAGTTTGTCCGTGGTCGCACGCAGGATGTTCAGCCTGATGCGATACAATCCGGTCTGGCTGCATGGGTAAAGTGGGCGCTGGTCGTCGTTAACCCACGCCATGTTATGGACGTGCTGCGGCGTAATGATCGTACCGAGCAGTTTTCCTTTTGGCGACACGATCTGAAGTCCGCCTGGCGCCGACACATACACGTTGCCCGCCTGGTCCACCTTGATGCCGTCGATCGCATCCTCGCCCTTGGTCGACGTGAAATCGTAGAATACCTGACCGTTCATTAGCGAACCATCTTCGGCGACCATAACGCTTGACGACCTTGGCACGGTCGTCCCAGTTGCCGACATACAGGTACTTTTCGTCCGGCGAGAAAGCGATGCCGTTGGGGCCGGAAAACTCTTTGGTCAGCAGCCTCGTCTTACCGTCTTTGACAGCGAACACGCCGCTGAACGCGAGTTCCTTGCGTTTGTCATCGCCAAACTTCGGCAGGCCAAAAGGCGGGTCGGTAAAGTACAGGGTGCCGTCCGAACGATAGACCAGATCGTTTGGCGAATTAAGACGTCTTCCTTCAAACCTGTCTGTGATCACGGTCTCCGAACCGTCTTTTTCAAGCCGAACCACTCGCCGGTTGCCGTGCTGGTTGATGACGAGCGAACCGCCGGCATCGAGCGTCAGTCCATTGGAACCTGGTTGTCGATACTCGCCAATATCGCTGCCACTGTAACCGCTCGGCGTGCGGAAGACCGACAACATGCCGTCACGTGAGTATTTATAGATGGTATTTGCGTTGGGGTCACTGAAAACGAGCCCATCAGCAGTCCAAACGGGCCCTTCGGTGAACTGGAAACCTTCTGCGATCTTGAAGAGCTTTGGGTTACGGCAACAATGGCGTCCAGGCCGGAGTCCCGGCGGTCCACTGTGACATTGACCTCACTAGGGCTAATGGCTATAGGACCGGTTTCGCCCTTGAAAACCTCCAACCGAGCCTCGCGGACCCAAATGAAGTTGGTCGGCGGATTTGAAATGGGCCCGTTGATACCGAAGATCGCCAAATGGATCTTTTGACCGGATCTCACGTCGTGCCCAATGACCAGCCGATTAGGAGCGTTCCATCCGGCAACGACCGATCCGCCGCGTTAGCCAAGAAAGCGTGTTAACTCGCCATCGACCCATACCTCAGCGTAATCGTCGATCGCAATCTGAAGCACGATAGTGGAGCCGGCGGTTGAAATGCCGTTCACCGACTCGGGAACGGTCAGCGTTGTCCGATACCAGTTGAACGATAGCTTGCCGTTCCCGCGGCGTTTCGAGAGTTCTGACGGCGGGACCTTTTCCCATTTTGAATCGTCGAAATCGACGCCGCCTGCGTGAGGTTCATAGTCATAGGTTTTGACGGACGGGCCGCTCGGCTGGCCGTCGCTCCCAGCCGACAAAAACTCCGTCTCCACGATCCGAGTGTCGCTGTACCGCCATTGGCCCTGGAAAAGCTTGACGCCGTCGTCCTTTGTAAGGTCGATCTGTGCGGTCGGTTTACCTGAAGGCACATCCTGCCCGAATGCAGCTACCGAAAGAAGAGTCGCGAAAACAATGGTAATTAATGATCTCATGATTGCCCTCCAGAATCGTTAACGAACCTTAACGACGTAATAAAGAAACGGTCCGTCAACACGCTTGAACCAGTGCGGCGTACCCTTGGAACGATCACTACGTCGCCTTTCTGGGTTTATGCGTGGGTTCGCCTCCTGCATCAATAGAGCCGCGGAATTCGTTTGCGTTACGTCACCTTCGATCGACGGACTTGCTGCCGGGTGACGAAGGCGGTCGCTGTCTCTGTCGAGCAACACGTAGATGATGTCTGTGTCGAGTTCGTGTACCTCGCTCATTCCGGACTTCGCGTCGGCTCGCATGCACCATATAGTTCTCGCCCTGCGATCCGTCTTCGAGTACTGCGCCTTTTGAAAATGCATCATTCACGGTCCGGTTGTCATAGTAGGCGACCGGCAACGTTTTTTGATTCGTCAATGCGTCCGCTCCGGCCATCGCCAATTCCTCGTCCTGGACGGCTGACGCAGCTCCCGACACACCGACGCCTCCGACGATCTGGCCATCGACGGTGATCGGCACCCCGCCCTGTAAAGGAGTGAAATCAGGCAACGCGACCATCGCCGTTCGTCCGTTCTTGATGACGTCCTCGAAGAATTTGCGGTCGCTTGAACATGACGGCAGTTTTCGCCTTGCCGACAGAGATGTTCGCTCCCGCCGTAAATGTGCCGTCAAGACGTTCGAGAGCAACGAGATTGCCGCCGTCGTCTACCACGGCTATAACTCCCCCCGGAGCACTGTTCTTTTTTGCGTACAGCTTAGCGGCCGAGATAACAGTGCGTGCGCCTTCGAGCGTGATCGATGTTTTGGCCGCTGTTTGAGCGTTCGCTGCCGTAGGGCAGATAGCGAAATGAGAGCTGAAGCAACAATAATTGCAATTCTTTTGGTCATGATTCCTCCGATGTTCGATGCGAGCCCAATGGCACTCCGACCCTGTGCTCACGGTATCGACGTGGTTTACCTGCCGCCTCCTGATACATTGCTCCTCACCGGCTTACCGTTTCCGGCGTTGTCTTCAACCGAAACGATCGTGATACGCAGCACGTCCTTGATGTTCGGATAGGAAAATCCGTCGTTAACCAGATGGACGACTCCATTCTCGGCCGCGCCAGAGTTCTTCATTTTTTGACGAGGGCCTGGTCGGAGCCAATGCCAGGCGCCTGATTGACCTCGGTGCCGGCATCCCAAAGTTCGAATTTGTCGGTGATGTCACCTCCAATCGCTTCGCCCTGCGCATTAAACAGCTCCAGCGCCGATGCCGGCGCATAAAACAGATCGTTTGACTGCCCGTACATAGTGATCAAATTGAGTTTCATGCCTTCGGTCGCATCAAAGGTGAATTCGAACGAATTTCCGGGGAGAAGTGGGCTCGCCATCGATCCGCCGACGGGCGTGTTGAACACCCCGTAGTGGCCGGTCAACTTGCGTCCGATCACTGACTCTGAAAGCACCGACGGGTCTCCGTCCTCTGCCTGCGGCTCAAGTCCTTGTGCCGCTCGCTTGCCGGCCGAAAAAAACGAGGCGCCGCCTTCAGCCGCCGCAAAGAAACCGGGTGAAAGTGCAAACGGATATTTCGTGCCGTCGGCCGCGGTAATACCGTCCTTGCTCGAGATGTTTTCGATCCGGACGGTAAATTTTGCCTGGTGTTTTTTCTTGGCGAGCGTCACGCTCGTCAAGGTAAAGAGCATCGCCGCCGAAATAGCTGCAATGAACATCGATCTGGTTTTCAACATAAATATGGTCTCCATAAAAGTTCTATTGTTACCCGCCGTCCGGAACTTAGCCGCCGGCGTTTCAGCGGTGTAAATCCCGATTGCCACATGTCGTATTCCACAGGGTGGGCAATGGAATAATCCGGGATTTGTACGAACAACACTCGTACGACCTAAATATTGCTTAATGCATTGACTGACGAACTTACCCGCGGAAGGGACTTGATCCGTGGCCTAAACGACGTAGCCTACCGTCATGAATCGGCGTGCACGGGCACTATTGGAGGCCAGTTTCGACACAACCTGGATCTGGCTCTTTGTTTATTGAGGGGGTTTGCTACGGGAAGCATCGACTACGCGAAACGTCAGCGTGACGAGCGAGTCGAAACCGACCGGCGATACGCGATAGGACGTTTTGACGAGGTCGTCGAATCCCTAAACGAAGTGGATGTGCCGGGTTTGTCCGAATGGATCACGGTACGGTCGGAGATCGACCCTGAGAGGTGGTTTCAAACAGAAACTTGCCGAGAGATCGAGTTTGTCCATAGTCATTCAGTCCATCATCATGCGCTCATCGCGGAACGCCTTGAAGGCCTCGGGCTGGAAGTACCTCGCAATTTCGGCGTTGCGAGTTCGACGGTCGCCTATTGGCGGCGTGCCGCATAAAAAAGGAACCAAATTATGTCATCAAAATTAAATTACCTTAGTTGGGCCCTGCGAATCGTGGTGGCCGTCATCCTCTTCCAGACGCTCTTCTTTAAATTTACGGGGGCTGAAGAGTCCCGATACATATTTTCGACATTGCTCGGCCCGGGACTTGAGGCCTACGGACGAATCGGATCGGGAGTGATCGAATTGATCGCCGTGGTCTTGCTGCTGATGCCACGGGCCGCCTGGTTAGGGGCATTTGTTGCTCTAGGAACGATCACGGGAGCGATCTTCAGCCATCTGACAATGCTCGGAATCGTCGTAAAGGGAGACGGAGGCCTGCTCTTCGGGCTGGCAGTGACCGTTTTCATTCTCAGTATTGCCATTCTTGTCATCCATCGCCGTGAGTTTCCGGTTGTGGGCCGGGTTTTCTTTGACTCGAATGCTTGAGCTATTTACAGCGCTTTCCCAGCCGGAGTTGCCGGCGTTGACTCTTGCGATCGGGCTTCTGATCGGAACATTTATTAGTGAGGATGTCGCGTGCATCCTTGCTGCGGGTGCCGTGGCCGGCGGCAGGCTAAGTTTTGCCGCTGCCGCGGCTGCCTGTTTTGCGGGGATATTTGTCGGTGACCTCATGCTTTATGGCGCCGGTCGTCTGGTCGGCGAAACAATACTTCAAAACAGGTTTGTAAAGCGTCTTGTCACGCATGATCGAATTTCGAATGCTAGGTCCTGGTACGAACATAACGCCGCGTCAGCTATCTTAATCAGCAGATTTATTTCGGGACTGCGCTTGCCGACATATTTGCTCGCCGGGGCGGTCGAGGCCAATTTCGGCAAATTCTCGCTGTACATAGCAATAGCCGGTGTTGTCTGGACGCCGCTGCTTATTGCGGCGGTAGTTTGGGCTCAATCCTGGCTTTTTGCCGGTAAGGCGGCCATCGGGCTGATCGCTGCGTTCCTGTTACTGCAGATGCTCATGCGTTACACCAAACACGAGAATCGAAGGTTACTGGTTGGGTGGATCCGCCGGCTCGTAAAGTGGGAGTTTTGGCCGGTTCAGGTCTTTTATATTCCGGTCGTCTTTTATATAGTCCTACTCGCGATCAGATATAGATCGATCACCGTCTTTACCGCCGCTAACCCATGCCTGCCGGCGGGAGGCTTCAAGGGCGAGTCAAAGCATGAGATCTATCGGATGCTGTCAGCAGCGTGGACAACCAGTCCGTCAATGCTTGCACATATCCGGTTGCCTAAAGGACTCGATCGCGCAGAAAAGCTGCGGCGGACGCGAGACTTTATGAACGGGCATGCATTCGACTTTCCCGTCGTGATCAAGCCTGACATAGGCGAGCGTGGCCGCGGCGTCGCGGTCGTTCGGGATCTCAAGCAGCTGGACTCCATTTTGGAGAGATCAAGCGGAGAACTGATCGTTCAGGAATTTTGTGATGGTGTCGAAGCAAGCGTTTTTTATTATCGCGAGCCCGACAAGAGGCACGGTCTCGTCTACTCGATCACCGAGAAGATGTATCCCTCCTTGGTCGGCGATGGCGTATCCACGCTCAAGGAGCTCATACTAGCGGACAAACGAGCTGTTTGTCTGGCGATGAACTATTTTCGCGAAAATGCCGAAAAGCTTTCATCGATACCCGCGAAAGGAGAGTGCGTCCAGCTGATCGAAATCGGCACTCACTCACGAGGCGCGATATTTCTTGATGGCGAGTGGCTGCGATCTTCGGAGCTCGAAGCAAGGGTCGATGAGATATGCCGCTCGCTGCCCGGCTTCTATTTCGGGCGCTTTGACCTTCGTGCGGCCACGTTTGACGATCTACGAAACGGCAAATTCAAGATCATTGAACTAAACGGTGTGACAAGCGAGTCGACTAATATTTACGACCCGCGGTATTCATTGAGAGACGCTTACAGGATCCTTTTCCGGCAATGGAAGCTTGCCTTTTCGATCGGAGCGGCGAATCATGCTCGCGGAGTGCCGATAACTCGGTTTTCGGATCTGATCAGGTTGGGCTTGGGTATGAAACCTGCATCGATCCGACCGCCGGAACATAAAGCGATGGCCAACTGATGTGCATCATTCTTTTTGCCTTTCAGGTTGTTCCTGAATATCCGCTCGTTCTGATCGCCAATCGTGACGAGTTTTACGATCGACCTGCTCTTCCTGCAGGTTGGTGGCCGGACGAACCGGACATTTACGCCGGTCGTGATGTTGCAGCTGGCGGAACATGGCTCGGAGTAACGCGCGGCGGCCGCTTTGCCGCAGTCACGAATTATCGTGATCCGAGCGCACCACAAGGTCCTCGCTCGAGAGGTGAGCTGGTAGTTAACTTTCTGAGATCTGGATCTTCTCCGTCCGAATACATGCTATCGCTTCATCGATCACAGGATGAGTATTCTCCGTTTAACCTGATCGCCGGAGCAATCACTCCTCAACGCACCGATCTAGCGTATTTCTCAAACCGGGGCGATGAAATAACTCACTTGCAGCCGGGGATCTACGGCCTCAGCAATCATTTTCTCGACACGGACTGGCCGAAGATCCAAAGTGGCAAAAAGAAACTGGAAGAATTGGTCTCGGCTCAAGTAGTCGATGATGATCCGCTGTTTGATCTTCTCGCCGATCCAGCCCTTGCTGCCGATGCCGAGCTTCCTGATACCGGGATCCCCTACGAACGTGAAAAGGCACTCTCTTCGATCTTCATTTCCACACCAGATTACGGCACCAGGTGTTCGTCCGTTTTGAAAGTTGCAGCAGATGGTGAATGGACGTTCAATGAACGCACTCATGTTTAGGCGAACATACGCCGGTAGCGGTCGTTCATTCGGACCGTATCCAGCACCACAAAAAAATCGACAGTGCCAAAATCATCATCGAACATGGGAGGGCTGCAGACCTTGGCCCCGAGCTTGAGATAAAGGGAGAAGAGGTTGGGCAGTTCGACGCGATCGTCGTTGTCGACTTCAGAGAGATCGACACGGTTCATTAAAGGCTCCGTGAAATACCTTTTGTGAACGTGACCATCGCCAAGTAATTGTTTGTATGCGGAGGCACCGATGGACGGATCATTGGTAAAGATCGAGCAGCAGCCGAAGAAGTAGCGTTTATCCGAAATGCTGAGATAACGCATCAGACCCTTCCACATCAGAAAGAGGACGCGGGAATTTCGATGTTCTCTCGCTATGCACGCACGGCCGATCTCTACTCCATTCGTTAGTATCTCGTCCGGCAAAGTATCGATCGCAAACTCTCGTGCCGAATAGAACCCGAGCCTCGAGCCGGCTAATTCCAGCGTATTGAGCCGATAGGTGCCGACCACCTCGCCTGTGACCACGTGAGTCACGAGCAAATGCCTGCACTTCAGGTCAAGATCATCGAATTCAAAGCCGTCGCCACTATCGTCAGAACCGGTCAACTCGGTTTTGAACACTTTGTGACGAAGCCTCAACGCCATGTCGACCTGAGCCGGACTCCGGGCCAAACTGACCTCGTAGCTCCCCTCTCTGAAACTCTGAAAGGTCGATCCTCGGATAGCGTGATCAATTTCCTTCGGACTCATAGTGACATCTAGTGTGGGTATCACTTTATTCCGGTTGAGACTCAGATTATTCCCGGTGTGAGCGCCGGGGAAAGAATTCATCAGTATAGGTTAGCGAGAAAGTAGGGACTATGCGGTTTGTGCGATCTGGCCACATTTTCCGCGTGACCGGCCCGGCCGAGGCGTGATCGAAGCTACCTAAAGAGCGCGTTAGTCCCGCGCGAAAGTTCGAGGCGGGTCAGCGCGCGGTTACCATTGAACTGGTTGTTGCCGTCCAGAGTCAGGAAGCCTCTCTGCAGGGCAACCGAGACATATCCTCGAAGCGAAGAGGGTATCGTCAGACCGTCCGCGACGGTCGCCGGCAATACGGCTGTCGCGGCCGAGGAGTCAAGGTTCGCAGCTTTGACAAATGCCACCGCCGCCACAAGTCGCGATGTCAGAGCATCCGGGTAGAACTGACCGCCCGCGGAAGCGTCGTAAAAGAGTTTGCCATTCGGATTCGTCTGAACGCTTTCGACCGGACCACGCATGAATTGATCTCGGACATCTGTGAAGAGCGGACTTGCGGCCATGTATTGCGGCGCCGCACCGGCCCTCAACAAGGCAGATGCGAACTCAAAACGCGAAACCTGCGAATCTGGTCGAAACTTCTTACCCAGGGGCAAAACGACATTTGCGAGAATGCTCTTCTGGGCCTCGGTAAGCGAATCAGGAGATAGCGAGCTAACATCCGACAGTACCGGGTACGCAACCTGCGTGACCTGCAACGCCCCGTATACGTTTTGCGAAGTACCGATCCCGCCCGTTTGTTCCACCGAGGCCGTGAACGTTTCTACAGAGGGGTTTCGCAGGACGACTTTTTCGGTTCGACCTGTCAGGCCCGGCGAGTTGAGGTAATTAGATTGGCCGGCCAGATTATTGCCGGAATCGAAGACCTTTAACCCGAAATCGTTGGTGCTCATGGCCCATGCGATGCCGACCGTCGCCTGAACAACATTGGCAGGCATCGGAATGCCGGTCAAACTCGGCGTGCCAGGCACGACCATCTGAGAGAAGCTCTGGGGCGTTGAGGTGGTGAAGCGTACCGCATTCGCAGACAGCGTGGAGCGGAACATACCCATGCGACGGTCAGGAAACGCTGATTCGAGGACCGCGGCATAAGTATTGAGCATTCCGGCGCCGGCCTCGTGATAAAAATACCTCGGCAACGGAGTTGCTGTACGGCCCAGAATGTCCTTGACGGCCGCCGGGCTCAGCGTGGGGTTTTCCTCGAGCATCAACGCCACGGCGCCAGCGACCTGAGGGGCCGAAAATGAAGTCCCGCTAGCGGTCGTGTAATAGGGCATTTCACCTGCGGTCAGACGCTGAGTATCGGCACCTGCGAGGCCTCCGACACTGGTCGTCGACACCGTGCTCCGAAGACTTGCAATATTAACGCCCGGAGCCACCAAGGTTGGCGAACCATCGCTGCCAAACGTCCCTCTTGACGAAAAGGCCGCGAGTGTCCCGTTCTCATCGGTCGCGCCGACGGCGATGACCCACGGCGCCGATGCGTACGGATTCACAGTGCCGTTGCCCGGACCGCTGTTGCCGGCCGAGAACACGACGTTGACGCCGCGGTCGGTCAGCATCTTGGTGGCAATGTTTACAGGGTCGTTTGAGTCATAGACCGTGTTGGCCGAAAAACTGCAGTTCACGACGCGCACGTTATAGCTGGCGCCTTTGTCGAGCAGGTAATCATAGCCCGATAGCACGCTCATAAGATTTACATCGCCCGCGCTCAGGCCGAGGATACGTGCACCCGGAGCGACGCCCCCGTATTTGCCGCCGGAGCTCGAGCCGCTGCCCGCGATGATGCCTGCGACGAACGTGCCGTGACCGGCGACGGGATCCGAATTCGTCACGTTCTCGACCGGCACCGGATTAAGAAATCCGGCCGGCACGCTCTGCGTGTCCGCGAGCCGTACGTTTTGGACGACCTTGCCTGACAGGTCGGGATGCAGCCCGTTGACGCCGGTATCTAGAACGGCCACCGTGACATTTCGCCCTGAGACCGGAAGCCCGCCGTTCTTTGTCGACAGGTCGCGGTCGGTGCTGACTCGCGAGACACCCGTCGGCTTGAAATAAGGATCGGAATTGAAGTTAAGCGTCCTGTTGCCGTAGATCGACCGCACCCTAGCCAAACGCGAAAGTGCAATTATCTGTGGCCTCGTCGCCGATATGTAAACCATCGGAAGGACCTTGAAACGGGTGCCTCCCGTAATGCCTAACTGCCTTAACTGATCTATGTCGACGTCGGTAACCTGGCCGTAGAATACAACTACAGCGTTTATGCTGCTGTCGTCAGTCGAGTTGTTCAAAACGACGGCAAGCTCCGGATCGATACTCTGCAAGCCACTCTGGCCGTCCGCTCCTGTCAGGGTGATGCCGTCGACGTTACGCATCAGTATTCCGTCGGCCCCTGTGAGCGTTATGCCGTCAGCTCCGGTCAACGTAATGCCGTCGGCTCCGGTCAGCGTGATCCCGGCCGGATTGATATTCTGAAAAACTACACCGGTCGGCCCGAATCCCGTGATGCCGTCGGCACCCGTCAGGGTGATGCCGTCGGCTCCCGTCAGCGTGATGCCGTCGGCCCTGACCGCATTTATAGCGTCGGCTCCGGTCAGTGTAATGCCGTTAGGTGCAACCTGCGACATTCCGTCCGCGCCGGTCAGAGTTATTCCGTCCGCACCTGTAAGTGTGATACCGTCGGCACCCGTTAACGTGATGCCGTTCGGCTGCCGGATCAATACAGAATCGGCCCTATATTGCGTGCCGTCCGCCCCGGTCAAAGTGATCCCATCTGCTCCCGTAAGAGTGATACCGTTGGCGCGGACGAGGCCCATACCGTCCGCGCCTGTCAGCGTGATGCCGTTCGGGCCCGTATAACTTGCGCCGTCGGGCCCGACGGTCGACGTGTCAGCTCCGGTCAATGTAATACCGTCGGCACCGGTCAGTGTTATCCCGTTAGATCTATACGCCAAATAACCGTCGGCCCCGGTAAGCGAGATACCCGAGGTTCCGACATAGCGAATACCGTCCGCTCCAGTCAGCGATATGCCGTTGGAACGCACGATATCCACGCCGGCCATCGCGGTTCCGGCGATCAGATCAAGAATGATGATTATGCTAAGAGCCTTTTTCATCATACGAGAAGATATACCTGTAACGGTAAACAGCGGCCAGTCGGACACCGCTGCCTCAGCAAGGGGGGTGATTGAATATTACAATACACCCCCCTGCGGTTGCAACGGTTTTTTTACTGGCCTTGCGGCGAACCGTTGAACCGAAGGACGACGCCGGCCCCCTTTTCTATTCGGATGTTTTTGTCACCCGATGACAGCGTCGTCCCCGCTCCGGCCGAGCCGCTGGCCGATCCGGATATCTGAATGCCATTTACAATGTTTCCAACCCCGCCGGCAGTGTTTCCGACGGTTTGACCGGCGGTGTTGACCAGGCTGCCCGTTGTCTGGGTCGCAGTGTTCAACACGCTTCCGGCGGTATTTCCTACCGTGTTGACGGCTCCGCCGACCGCTCCACCCACTCCACCGAGCAGGCCGCCACCGCCGCCGCTGTTTCCGCGTGAGGCACTCGCCGATGTACCGGAGGAACCGCTCATGTCGAAGCCGCCGAAATTGTCGACCGTTCCCGAAGCAGCCGCGTTTGTCAGTGAGACTATTGACGCGGTGATCGGCATATCGAGACTCTTGTTCTGGAGACGGTCAAAAACCACCCCGAGCCGCGAAGTCGCGTTCTGCTTTGTCCTCTGAGCCACCTCGGTGACATGTCCGATGAGATTTGTTCCCTTCGGAATTACGGTTTGTCCATTTTGTTTGATCGCACTGATCGTTTTCACGACCACTTGATCACCGACTGCCGCTTTTCTGACATCCAATGTGTTTTGCAGCTCGCCGCTGATGAGAGTACCCGTACTGATCGCTCCGAGGCCGTTCGAGCCAACGCTGCTATTGCCGGACGCCGTACCTTTGGACGAGGCAGAGGTCGACGTCTGTTTAGCCGCTTGTTTCTGGCCAAATGCCAGCGTTGCGGAGATGAGTAACATGCTTGTGAGTATCAAAAATCTTTTCATAGCTTTTCACTCCTGATTTCCCGTAGCGAGTTCCGGGATAATGCAGATCGCGTTTGTCACGATCTGGAGCGATATTAAACAAGGGCTCTTGAGAAAAACTTGAGTGTTTAACATCGTTCCCGGATCGCCCGATTCGCGTGCCGATAATTATTCAAGTTTTTCTCAAGTTTAGGATTGTAGATTGTGGGTGCTATGACGATGAGCCTTTCCCAAACGGTATTCCTGGACCGACCAGGTGAAACCGATGCTTTCGAGATACTAGAGATACCTTCATCAACAGCTCCGAGTCCTTCGCGGGGAGATTTTCACGTACTTCGTGACAAGTTGAAGCCGCCGCGGTTCCAGGACGTGATCGAACGCCCGCGGCTGCAACAGATACTGAAACGGTCCGCCGAGCAATTTCCGGCGACGTTGATCTGCGGAAGAGCCGGCACCGGTAAATCGTTCGTTGCGTTGCGATTCGCTTCGAGCTTCAAAAGAGCAGCATGGCTCTCGGTGGACTCGACGGATGTCGATTGGCGCCGATTCTCCAAGAACTTCGCTGCGTGTTTATCCAAGATTTCCGAGAATTGGAGTGATGAAGCGACAGTCAACGCGGCTGAAGATGATAGCTCGCAGACAAACATTGCGCGATTTCTCGTAAATCAGTTCGCGACGTTATATCCCGGATCGGAGCGTGAACGCAGGTTGGTCGTGCTCGAGGATATACATCATTTATTTGACGCAAGCTGGTTCGAGGAATTCTTTGCTTTGCTCCTGTACTCTGCTCCGCCATCGATCCATCTTATGATGTTGTGCCGAAGCAAGCCGCCCGGCCCGCTTTGGAGACTCCGTTCGAAGCAGATACTAAATGTCGTCGACGAAAGGGTATTGGCATTCGACATCGAGGAAACGGCCGAACTCTTCCGGTTTTTAGGTGTTGAAACGGTGTCGGCACACGAAGCTCGTCGAAGATCGTTCGGCAGAGTCTCGAGACTGCTCGAGATCGCCGACGAGAGCATCAGTTTATGACCGCACTTTGCAGCATCCTGCTGTGATCCGCAATTCTCTGAGATTCGTCGGGAATGTCGCTCGTATGGCATAATATGGCCGTTTGACCGTCCCCGTTCGGATCGAGATGCCGTATTCCAATCTCTTTATTCGCACTAAGCTGCTCCCTCCGCGGCCTGTCTCAGACTTGCTGAAGCGTCCGCGTTTAAGCGAGAAACTGCTTGCGAATGTCGATTCTCCTGTCACGCTTGTCGCCGCCGACGCCGGCTGCGGCAAGACCACGCTGATAGCTGAATTCCTGCGCGAGAATCCACGTCCGTCTGTCTGGTATCAAATGGACCACACGGACGCCGACCCGATAATGTTCCTGTACTACGTCGCCCAGGGCATAAGAAACATCGAACCGGCATTCGGGGAAACGTTCTTTGCATTTCTTTCCGAGGCGAGCGAGGATCTGCTTCAATTTCCAGAACGTGCGGCCGATGTGTTGATCAGCGAGATCCTCCGAACGATAGAACGGCCATTCATACTGGTACTGGACGATTACCACCATATTGGTGAACAGACCGCAGTACACAAGATCGTCGACCGTATCCTTCAGTATGCATCCGAATACCTTCACTTAATGATCACCACGCGTGACCTTCCGCCGCTTGCGATCATGAGGCGAAGGACACAGTCGAACGCTCTGGTGATAACCCGGGATGACCTGCTGTTTACGGACGACGAAGTCAGAGACCTGTTTCGAAACACTCTCAAGGTCGATCTTGAGGAAAGCGATGTGGCCGAATATCGCGACCGAACGCACGGCTGGGTCACGGCACTGCAGCTTGTTCGCCAGGTCGCCGAGCGCGAAGCGGCGAGCAGCAGCGATGGCTCAAAACTCGATCTGACAGAGATCCTACAGCGGTCTGAGAAGGACATTTTCGACTATTTCGCTGAAGAGGTGCTTTTGCGCGAGCCAGCGGAAACCCAGAGTATGCTTATGCATCTCTCGCTGCTCGAAACGATGCCGTTAGAGAATTGCAGTCTATTGTTCCCGGAAATGCGCTGCTCGGCGGCATTACCCGAACTTACGCAAAAGAACATCTTTCTTACGGCAGCCGGCGAACGTGGTAAAAGCGAAGAATACCGGTTCCACCCTCTTTTCAGAGATTTCCTGCAGCGTCGACTTCGCTCGGAGATCGGCTCAGCTGGAGTTTCGGCCGAGCGCAACCGTATTGCTGAGGCGTTTGCGGGCGAAAACCAATGGGAGTCGGCACTTCCATTCCTGCTTGGAGCGGGCAATTACGAACGCGCCGCCGAGATGATCGCAGACCACGGGAACGAATGGATCGAAGCGGGCGCGATCATTTCGCTCGGAGGATTCGCCGAGCAGGTCCCGATCGAGTTCCTCGAGCGACACCCCAAAGCCTTACTCCATAAGGCTGAGATCGCTCGCCTACAAGGGGATACCAAGAGATCGAGTTCTCTTTTAAAGCGAGCCGTCCAACTTTTTCATGACAGGAATGAGCCGACCGGCGAAGCGGAGGCCTTGCATTCGCTAGCCAGCCTCGCCCGCCGCCGCGGCCGGCCGAGAGAGGCCCTGGAACTGCTTGAAAAGGCCGAAGCGCTCGTGCCGGATGACTCGGAAACCTACTTAAAATGTCTGAACACGCGTGGCCTTTGCATGATTGCCGAGGGAAACTGGAACGAGGCCGAACAACAGTTTCGTGTAGGGCTCGAAAAGGCCGAAGCCCAGTCCAACGGGCACTACATACGACTGATCGCCCACAATCTCGCCCTGGCGCCGGGCTTCCGGGGGGATTTTGGCGAGGCTCTTCGGTGGTTCAAAAGAATATTTCGCGAAGATCGATCGAAACAATGGCCGCATGACGCCATCGGCCATTTGAATGTCGCACGCCTGCATCTGTACCGGGGTGAATTCGAGAAGACGGAAGAACACCTTGAGAAGGCGCTCGACTTGTGCCAGTTGTTCAATCTGCGATCGCTCTTGCCGGAGACGCTCGAGACATACGCCAATTTTTACCGAGAGAAGCTCGATTATGCTCATGCCGCGGAGTTCTACGAACGCGCAACAACAGCATATGACGCAGCCGGCGTAGACCTGGCGACACGAGAGTTGTACGAGGAGCGGGCCCGATTTTTCCTGAACCAGGGAGATACGATCAAAGCCCGAGCTATCCTCGACCAACTAATAGAGGCTCGACAAAACCTGAAAAGGCCGTCTGAGACCGCCCTGTTGCTTCTTTGTCGCGTTGACCTGGCGGAAGCGAGGACCGAAGGCCTCGTGCCGCGGATCGAGCGACTTGCCCGATATTTCCGAAAAGAGAACCACTATTACGACGAAGCTCTCGCACAGATGATGCTCGCCGAAGCTCTGTTTTCCATCGACGAGAAGAAGGATATGGTCAGCTCGGTCAGGCGCGTGCTGGACCTTTCGGCGAGGTTCGATTATGACTACTGGCTCAAGAATGAGATCCGCAGGAATCGCGAATTGTTCAGCTACGAGGACATTTTCGAGATATTGCCGCCTGACCTGAGAGAAGAAGTGACGTCGGGGCGGATCGACAAGCCGACGCCGAAACATGTCGTGGTGTCCGAGGCAACCGGGCCGATAACCGACCTGACGATCCGCGTGCTCGGATACCCCGAGATCTTTCGGGACGTTTCGAAGCCGTTCGCCCAGGACGCGTGGACAACGCGCCGCGCCCGCGACATTTTTTGTTACATAGCGACGCACCGCAATCGGCGCGTTGCAAAAGAGGTCCTGATCGAGGCCTTTTGGCCGGAAGAAGATCTGGAAACGGTGGAAAAGAACTTTCATCCCACAATCTCTCACATCCGCAAAGCTCTGAACAGTCGACAGGCGCTCAAGCAGAATTTCATAGTATTCCGCGACGGAGCATATCAACTGAACCCGGAATTCACGTATTCGATCGACACGGACGAGTTCGTAGAGCTCATCGCCGAAGCGGAAGCCGCCAAACGCGAAAATGACACGGCGACCCTTCGTGAAAAGCTCGAATCCGCCTACAAACTGTACCGCGGCGACTTCATGGACGGCTCGTACGAAGAGTGGGCCGAAGATCAGCGGCATCATTACCGTGAGCAGAATCTTCGCGTCCTCACCGGACTGGCAAAATTGTCGGTTTCGGAGAAACGCTGGACAGATGCGCTAAAATATGCGTCTGAGATATTAGAGATCGACCCTTATCGCGAAGACCTCCACCGTTTGGTGATGAGAGTGCTCGCGGCTCAATCGAAACCGGCCGCCGTCAGGACGCACTTCGATAATCTGCAGGACCTGCTCAAAAAGGACCTCGGTATCGGACCCGCGGAAGAAACCAAGCGGCTGTTTCAAGAATTGCTCAAGTAACGGCTCTTATAGTTAGAGTACGCTTGCAGGAGGGGAATATGAGGCTCAATGATCTCGATCTCGGACGAATTGTCCATCTTTCGGCTTTAACCGCACTTTTCATTATAGGCTCTGCTATTTCAACTCTGGGCTCGATCACGCTGGACAGCACGAGTTCCAATGGCGCGTTCAACTCGCCCGCCGGCTTAACTTCGCTGACCTGGTCCCACACGGTGAATTCCTGTACAAATTGCGTACTGTACGTTGGAGTGTCAACGTACAACACGACCGCGGTCTTGACGCCCCGAGTGTTAAGCGTTACCTACGGTGCCCAGTCGATGACGGGGATAGGCAGCCAGGTCTCGCCGACACAAACACTGCCGGCCTTAGGAAACAGCGCGGTCGAGATGTTTAGCCTGCTCGCACCGGCCGCCGGGACTGCCACGATCACTGTCACGTTTGCAACTCCGGTAAATTACGCGGTTGGAAACGGATTCTCGTTCAACGGCGTGAGCCAGACCACTCCGAATTCAGCATTCGTGTCATCGAGCGCCAATTCATCAACTCCGGCGCTTACCATCTCAGGCACGCTCGCGGGTGACGTCGCGCTCGACATCCTTGCCTCGACGCCCACGGCCTTGTTTTTTGCTGAGAACGGAGGACAGGACGTCTGTACCAACACCCTGGACGAAACAACCTGCTCCCGCGGCCGCCGTTTCTACTCGAACTCGTTCGACATCGGTGCAATGAGCCGCAAAACGGCAGCCACAACCTCTGTGAATATGGGCTGGACGCTGACATCGGCGGACGTTTGGGCTCAAGGCGCGATCGCAATAAAACCATTTATTGTAACGGCAGCAGGGGCGGCGGTCTCGGGCCGAGTGACCACGCCTTACGGCATCGGCATCAAGAACGCAGTACTGACGATGACCGATATGTACGGCAACTCGATAACGACCATAACAAATCCGTTCGGCTATTTTCGCTTCGCGGACCTCGAGTCTGGTCAGAGCTACGTTTTGAGAGTCTCGTCGAAGCAATACCGCTTCACTCCTCGAGTGTTGTCGTTGGTTGACAACCTGGCGGACCTAAATATCGTCGCCGAGCCGGACGCTCCAAGGCTGGGCCTTACGGACAGCAGCGGGCGCGAAGATCCGATCGACGCGTCGCCGTAAAGGACTTACCCAGCTGGCTTGCCACGGCTCAAGTTTGTCTCAAGTCCGCCACCCGGCTCTCAAGTATTTCTCAAACCCTTCTTATTAGTCTTGATCTCATAGCGAAGATCAAGACTTTTCAATTTGGGGGAGAAAAACGGTGAAAATCAATCGAAAAAACAGGATCTTGGGTTTGGCATTTGCGGCGATCGCTGCAATAAGCATAACAATATCGGCCGCGGCAGCGACACTTAGTCCGAAACTTAGCAGCCAGCTAAGCTCGCTGAGCAATGGCGCCAGTGTGGGTGTCGTCATTATCAGTTTTAATACGTCGAGTGGTCTCACAACGACGCATTTGAACCTACTCAGATCGGTCGGAGTGTTCAGTGGTGTGACCTTTCAAAAACTCGGTATGGTCGGAGCGGTACTGACGGCCGGCCAGGTCCGCAGCCTTGCGGCCAACTCGGCCGTTCGTTCGATCTGGACGAACGACCAGCAGGTGTATTACCTAAACGCCGCTCGAGTCGTGACAGGTGTCGACAAGCTCCGGACCGACCCGGCGTTCACATTTCGCAACGGCGGAATGCCCGTGTCCGGCGCCGGTGATTTTAGCGTCCTCCTGATCGATTCGGGTATCGATGCAACGACCGCGGACCTGCCATATGGTACCAAAGTCGTTCAGAACACACAGCGTGTCGTCTCGACGGATGCAGGGAACACCGGAATAACGATCGCCGGCGTCCCGCTGAATGGTTTCACGCCGTCATTGTCGATCGAAAACCTGCCGAACACTGATAATGTTGGCCACGGTACGCATTGTGCCGGCATCATCGGTGGGCTCGGTACGCGTTCCGGCGGACTATATGCGGGCGTGGCTCCGGGAGTAAAGATCGTTGGGTCGGGCGGCGGTGTGGTGATCCTGGTTCTCGACGCTTTGGCCGGATGGGAGTACGGTCTTTCACATCAGGACCAGTATAAGATCCGTGTGATATCCAACTCGTACGGGCCGCTCGGTGGTGGGCAGTACGATCCGAATCATCCGTTCATGCTTGCGGCAAAGAATGCTTACGAGCATAACATTTCGGTGTTTTTTGCCGGTGGTAACGACGGTCCCGTTAAGAACACGCTCAGCCCGTACGCTCAGGGCCCGTATGTTATCGGTGTTGCCGCGGGGTCCAAAGAGGGCATGCTCGCCGATTTCTCTTCTCGAGGAGTCCCCCGAGAGCAGCGATCAAGCGACAGCGACCCGACCAACGACGGGGCCGCACCGACCATAACGGCACCCGGAACAGGCCATTTCTTTGCCAGCAGTGTTGCCCGGTACGGATTCACGTCCAAGATCGTTTCGGTTCGTGCGTCGACGGGTTTGACCAATGCCGCGAACGCCGGAACGGATGCTGAACTGCCAGTCGGCATGCTCCCGTTCTACACCGAGGAAGAAGGCACGTCAATGGCAACGCCATTTGCCGCGGGCGTCGCGGCCCTGATGTTGGACGCGGATCCGACCCTAACCCCGGACGATATCAAGCAGATCATGTCCGACACCGCAACGAGGATGCCGGGTTACCGGGATTTCGAGGTCGGTGCCGGATATCTAAATGCTTACGCGGCGGTTGATAAGGTCTATAACCGTTCGAAGGCATACCACAATTTCTCGGACGCCGCGATGAATTTGCAGTTGAGCGAAGAGCGGCCGCCGGTCCAGAACTTCCACATCGATTTCAGTCCCGAGGTCGAGGGCACGCAGTCCGCTAACGCTCGGCCGTTCACGGTTAGTCAAGGGATGAGCGTACTGGATGTCTCGGCAACGGTTGATAACGCTGCTCAAGCAGGTACTACAAATATAGTGGGTCTCAAGCTCTGGGCCCCGGACGGCACGGTCTATGCGCCTGGCTTTGCCGTGGGAACCAGCAATCAGCGTGAGGTCATAGTCAATAATCCGCTACCGGGTACCTGGTACGTCGAAGCCCGCGGAACACGAGGTCTGAGTACCGTTCCCGCTTCGTCACCGACGCAAGTCGCGCCACCAGGACCGGTCGATGGCAATATAGTCCAGATCAAGTACATTCCGCCGGCGATCGCGGATATTCAAGGACATGCGATGCAGAGCGATATTGAAAATGCTCTTCGGAACCGGCTAATTGATACGTTCGCAGACGGCACATTCAGGCCTGACACAGCGGTCACGCGTGAAGATCTCGCAAGGACGCTAATGCTGGATACGCCGATGCGACAAACTCTGGGTTCGACGCCGAAGTTTACGGATATTGGCGGTGATCTGGAACGCATTGCGGAAGCGTTGACCGCAAACGGTTCGACGATGCGAGATTACGACTATGTCCCGACCGGCGAACTATCCGTCAGCGGCTCATTGTTCGGCCCGACGGGATCGGTCGACCGGTTGGCTACGGCTGTAGCACTTGTCAAAGCCCTGGGGCACGACGCGGAGGCCCGCGCGATGGCGAACACCGATGTGACTTCAGACGGCAGTGTTCTAACGGACAACGGTCAGATCCCCGCCGGCCTGCGTGGCTATGTTCAGGTGGCGATAAACCTCGGGGTTCTGCAGGCGTTTCCGGCCGAAGTCCGCGAGATCGCGCCCGGGCAATTCCAAGCGCTGCCTGGACCACGATTCGAACCGGCGACCGTCGTGACAAGAGCGAATCTTGCCGCCGAGTTGAATCGGTTCCAGTCGCTATTTTGGACCGGTGGATAAAGTGCATCGCGAGCTCTCACACGTTTTCGAGACGACATCCCGGCAGGCCCACCCTGCCGGGATTTTCATCATCGATGGCCACCTCAAGTTTGCCTCAAGTACACCTGGCGTCTCTCAATCTTTTCTCAACTCTTGACGGTTAACTTAAGACTGGCACGGAACAACCCAGTAACATCGGCAGCCGGCAGCTACCCACATGAAAAGCTCGGCCCAAGGGTCCCGTCAAAAATAAATTATTTGGAGAAATAAAAATGAACAGGATCGGCTTTTCAACAAACTACAGCAAACAACGAATATTTCGCGGGCGCCTGCGAATGTCGGCGGCACTTATCTCGGCCTTGGCGGTACTCGCCTTGATCATGTCACCGCTTAATAGCATCATCTCGAGCGCGTTGGCCTCGACGATCAATACGTCGGTAATCATCCAACTCAAGGATGATCCCGCGGCATTGTGGAAGGCGAAACAAAAGAAAGCGGGGCGCAGCGTCTCTGACGCGGATGTCGCGGCGTACCGAAATAGTCTGAAAGCCAAACAGGACCAATTTCTTTCGGCCCTAACGGCAAGGGGCATCGCTTATCAGGTTTCCGGGATCGACGAGCCCAATTTTGACGGCACGATCGCCGGACACATCGACTACCGCTATACGCTGGTGCTCAACGGCATGTCGTTAAAGGTCGCGTCCGCTGCCGTGCCGACCATTCGCTCTATGCCGATGGTCAGCAAGGTCGAGCCGAACGCTCAAATGCACATCGAGCTTGAAAAGAGCGTCGATTATATTCGCGCGCCGCAGGTTTACGGCAAATTCCAGGAACTGACGCCTTTCGACACTATCGGCGAAGGTTACGAAGGCCAGGGAATGAACGTGGCGGTTCTCGACACCGGAATGGACTGGACGAGCGCGATGTTCGGCGGCGACCCGACGCCACCGCGCCTCGGTTTGGCTCCGGCGGCAGCCGCCCTCTCGACCAATAAGAAGATCATCTATTATCTGACTTTTACCGCGGGACTAATTGACGGATTCGGTCATGGAACACACTCGTCAGCGGACATTGCCGGCTATCTCGCGACCGCTCCGGGAGCGGACAAGCTGCCGGGAACGGCCGATGACGC
>JBGAVC010000017.1:0-55428 GCA_044228265.1 Pyrinomonadaceae bacterium | reverse complement strand
AGGCTGCCGTGAAGGCATTGATGAACAAGAAGTAACCCGCGTCCACCCGAGACGTATGTCTCCATATTTTGGCGAATCCGATCTGAACTTGGTGGCAGAAATGCCGCGATCTTGAAGGACGGCGATCGGGCACATCGAATCGGCGAAGCCGATGCATTACTTGTAGCCCACATCGCAAGATGTGGGACGCTTTCAAACCAAAATATCGAGAGTCGTCGGAGACGACGACATAAAAATATGGCTCACACCTATACAAATCTCATATTTCACGTTGTCTTCAGCACGCAAGGTCATTTTCCATCACTAAAAACCGATATCCGGAAAGAGCTTTTCTCTTACCTGGGCGCCTTAATAAAGGAAAAAGGTGGAAAGCCGTTTATCATAAACGGCGTCGATGACCACGTTCATTTGCTTTTTCTTGTTCCGCCCGACGTCTCCATGTCCGACCTTATGAGGTTTCTAAAGGCAAACTCTTCGCGATGGATGAAACGCCGATTTGGGAAGCCGTTCGCCTGGCAAAAGGGCTTCGGAGCATTGAGCGTTTCCCGATCGATAGTGCCGGCGGTCTCCCGATACATAAGTGATCAGGAAATCCATCATAGGAAGATGGATTTCAGGAGCGAATTCGTGACTCTTTTGAAAAAGAACGAGATTGAATTTGACGAAGAATATCTCTGGCAGTAAAGATATTTCGCCGTCTTCGACGGCTTTGTTGTTTTATGACCTCTTACCCATATCTTTGCGTCTGCCAGAATAACGTCGGCTTCGCCGGCTGATCCGACAGAAAATGATAACGTTAGCGAGGACATATCACCGTGGTCGACAAGCTTACAAACCAACCTCCCGCACCGAAGCCGACATTGCCAAAGCCTCACGACGTTTGTTGATAGCGTACATTGTCGTCGTCAATCCCTCCATACTTTCGGCCGAAGGCACGGGAATCACGTTCAGCGGGGCGCTGACGGCGACGGTGCTCGTTTGCTTTGCGATGACGCTGCTGATGGGCCTCTATGCCAAGCTGCCGTACGCGGTCGCACCGGGGATGGGCCAGAACGCGTTTTTCGCCTATTCGATCGTCATCGCTCAGAAGGTGCCGTGGCCGACGGCCTTGGGGATCGTTTTCTGGTCGGGCGTATTGTTCCTGCTCGTGTCGGCGACTCCGCTGCGTGAAATGGCGGCCAAGGCGATCCCGCGAAATCTGAGATTTGCGGTCGGAGCGGGCATCGGCATCTTTCTCACTTTTATTGGCCTCAAGAACGCGGGTTTTATCACTTCGGACCCGGTCACGTTGGTCAGATTCGGCGACCTCGGCTGGCCATCGGTCGCGACACTTCTAGGCGTGCTCGTTGCCGTTCTCCTCATTAAGCGGAATAGCTCGTTCGCTTTTCTCGCGGCGATCGGCGTGGTGACGGTGATCGCTCTTTTAGCCGGCTGGGTCAAGCCGCCCGAGCGGCTCCTAAGCACGCCGGATTTTTCCACCGTATTTTTCAAGCTCGATATCTTCGGGGCGCTAAAGCTTTCGCTCGCACCGGCGATCATTTCGATAATGTTCACCGACTTGTTTGATTCGCTGTCCACCTTTCTGGGGATCGCTCATGCCGCGGGCCTGGTCGACGAGAATGGCGAGCCGAAAAACCTCCGCCACGGCCTGATCGTCGATTCGTTTGCAACTCTTAGTGCCGGCTTGTTTGGGTCGTCGCCCGGCACTGCGTATATCGAGAGCATGGCCGGCATTGAAATGGGCAGACGGACCGGCTGGACAGCTATTTTCTGTGCTATTTGCTTTCTTCCTGCCTGTTGTGCGCGCTAACGCTATGGTACCGCCGCAGGCTTCGGGCGTGGTGCTGCTGCTGGTCGGTGCTTTCATGTTTCGTACCGTAACGGAGTTGTCCTTCGAGCACCTCGAAGACACTCTTCCGGCGTTTCTTACGATCATTCTTATCCCGCTGACATTCTCGATCACGCAGGGCATCCTCTGGGGATTTATCTCCCATGTCGCTCTCTATCTGGTCGCCGGCCGCCGCCGCGAGATCCATCCAATGATGTTCGCCCTCGCGATCATCGCCATCGGCCTGGTGTGGTTAGAGCACGGGAAGTTTTGATCCAACCGTTTAAGGGACGTCCTCGATCCTGCCAAAAGCGCAAAAAACATTGAAGTCAACCGTCCTAATAGTGCAAAATGAACTCCACCCGATCAAGGACGTTTCGCGATGGACCTGAAGCCACTACTATGTCCGCAGTGCGGCGGCGAGATCGATAACTACACGCCCGGGCAGACGACCGCGACGTGTAACTATTGCGGCATGCGGTTCGTTGTTGAGCAAAGCACGATCCTGTGCCGGACGAACCGGTTCCAATTTACACAGAGATCGACGACGCCGATCCTGTAAATTCGAACAAGCTCGTAACCGTCTTTGTCGTTGCGGCGTTGTTCATTATTGGTGCTGTGACAATCGGCGGTCTGATGTCGACCAAGTCGAGCAGATCCGCCGTTACCGGTCCTCAAAACGGCAACCCCACCCTACACGCATCTCGCCCGCGGGCGGCGAACAGTTGAACTTGCTGGAATTCGGCGGCAAAGGCACTGGTAACGGGCTATTCAAGGACGCAAATTCCGTCACCGTCGATAAACAGGGCCGCATCTACGTTTCGGACCACAGTTTGCGGGTCCAGCAATTTGACGCGAACGGCCAATTCCTGAGATCCATCATCGTGCCGCAAAAGACGGCCCAATACGAGCATGCTCGAACGATCGACAAGATCGCGGCAGGCGACGACGGCCGGCTCTATGTCGCGGTCGGCGGCGTTCTATTGATTTACGCGGAAAATGGGACCGCTCCGGCGAAAACGATCCACTTTGCACCCGATTACCTTCAGGATTTCGCCCTTCGCTCCGACGGCGGGACGCTTGTTGTCACGTCCAATGACGATATCGAAACGCTTCGGTTCCTCAACCGCGGCGGCCAGATGACCAAGCGCATCGTCGGGTTTCATACAAAAGCGGCCGACTCCGCGTTGTCACCGCGCGGAACAGGCATCGCGGCGATACGTCTCGCGGTCGACGGTGCCGGCAGCATTTTTTCGGTGTATGCCTTTGGGTCTCTCCGGGCCTTCTCGCTTCTCGTACAGCGCCGAAGGCTGACGATCCTCCGTTTCTCGCCAGACGGTAAGTACGTCAACAAGTTTGTCCAAACCATGAACTCATGCGGGATCGAGGTAGATAATCAGGGCAGGATCTACATTTCCGAGGGCAGCAACATCAATATTTCCAAAAACAACGGCGAACTGGTCGTATCCGTCACCGGCGACGGCCGCATCACCTCATTCGCTCTCGATAAAGCAAACAACATCTATCTCCTACGCGACGACAAGGTCGTCAAACGCACCAGCATCCCGTAGGTTCTACGGGTTGTCCTTGATGAATTTCTCAAACTTCTTCTTATCCGGATGGTCGGGCACCTTGGCGAGAAAGAGCTTGTATTCCTTTGCCGCAAGCTGTTTTGCACCGGCAAGTTCATATAAATGGGCCATCTGCAGGTGGCATCCGGCCATTCCGATCGGGTCAAGACGTATTGCCTCATTAAGTGCCTCGACCGCGAGCGTGCCCTGCCTGGCTAGAAGGTAAGTCTCGCCCAGAAGCTGGAACGCCCTAGCCGAATTGGGGTCGAGTTCGGTCGCGTGTTTGAAGATCCCTATCGCAGCATCGTGTTGTTTTGAGCGACTCGGAGCTGGCCGACATTTATCCACGCCGGCGTGTAGTCGACCCGCAATTCGAGAGACCTCCTGAACGCCATATCTGCTTCGGGAAAGGCCTTTTGTTCAAACTGCAGCGACCCGAGCTTCGCCCACGCGATAAAATCAGCCGGGTCGATCTTCACGATCTCCTTGAGATGCTCTATCGCCTTTTTGGGGTCTTTGTTCGTCTCGGCTTCAACCGTCTTTTTGTAAAGCTCGATCGTGTTGGGATTTGCAGGGTGAACGAATTTTGCGGTAACCACGGCAGGCGCCACGGACTTCTGCGAACCTGCGGCAAATATTTCGAAATCCTCTCGCTGCTGCGAAGAGCCGAACGCGGGCAGCGTCCTGCGCGCGGCCTCGATCCCGTCGACCTCGACGACCAGCAAACCACCGGCGGCCTTTCTCTTAAAGCAGTACTTGCCAGACTTTTCGACCATCCAGCGCTCAGGCGATTGCCCGGCTTCAGTCAATATTACGGTGACCTTTGGCGTCTTTCCGGGATCGAAGCCTTGCAAAACAATTTTGCCGAACACATACGGAATATGTGCGAACGGCGAGTCGAGGCTGGGGTTGATCCCCGCCTCGGAACAAAAGTCATCCGCCTGGGCCGAAAGACTCCCGGCCGATACGATCAGGATAAACAGACCGAATATGATCCTCATATGCAAACACCCAATTGCGACCAGATCGGTTCTTGGAGACACACCCAATTCAGCGCGTCTTTGCGTGATAAAAGGGCCGTTTCACACCAAAGTCATAAAAGCACGCACAAAGAGGCTTCCTACCTCTCAGAGGCCGTATATTACTAAACCGGTAGCCTTACCGAGCGCTCAGTATATCGCAGGAGAATGACTGTTGTGCGAGGATTTCGGATAATATCTGTATATGGATCGAATGAAGATCGGGGCACCGAGGAACTACGATGATCAAAACAGTTCATAGCTTTATATCGCTGTTACCGCTGCTGGTTGCGTTTCTATTGTTTGGCGAAGGACGAATATCTGCGCAGGACGGACCTGCGGCGGTTCCGGGCGATTTTGTTATCAAGGATTACAAATTCGAAAACGGCGAAACGCTTCCCGAACTCAAGATCCACTACGTCACGCTCGGGACGCCGAGAAAGGACGCGAAAGGCCATGTCACCAACGCCGTGATCATAAACCATGGCACCGGCGGCTCCAACACTCAATTTCTGGGTCGAGGGTTTGCCGGTGTGTTGTTTGGAAAGGGACAGTTACTCGATGCCGAGAAATATTTCATCGTCATTCCCGACAATATCGGCCATGGCGGTTCAAGCAAGCCGAGCAACGGGCTTCACGCCAAGTTTCCGCATTACTGCTATCACGACATGATCAAGACGCAATACCGGCTGCTGACCGAAAAGCTCGACGTCGATCATCTGCGATTTGTAATGGGCACCTCGATGGGCGGAATGCACGCGTGGCTCTGGAGCGAGATGTACCCTGACTTTATGGACGCCGCGATGCCGCTCGCGTCCTTGCCCGTCGAGATCGCGGGCCGAAATCGCTATTTTCGGCGAATGGTCATCGATCCGATCCGCAATGATCCGGACTGGATGAACGGCGAGTACAAAACGCAGCCGATCCGCGGGCTCACGACCGCCCTGTACACGTTGATCATGATGGGATCGGCACCGCTCAAATGCAGAAGATGATGCCGACCAAGGCGGCCGCCGATGCAGCGTTCGACGCCACGATGAAGCAGCGGCTCGCGTCGACCGACGCCAACGACATGCTCTATCAGTTCGACGCGTCGCGTGACTACAACCCCGAGCCAAAGCTCGAGTCGATCAAGACGCAGCTACTTGCGATAAACTCAGCCGACGACGCCGTAAACCCGCCGGAACTCGGCATCGCCGAACGAGAGATCAAACGGGTAACGGCCGTTTCATCTGCTCCCTATCACCGACGAGACCCGCGGGCATGGCACTATCCCTGCGATCTGGGGCAAATGCTTGGCGGAACTGTTAAAAGCATCGGAGAAATGAGGGTACTGAATTGTCTGCGCCGGACCGAGAGCTGAAGCTCAGAATGAGGAGAGATTAATCGCGAAAAAGTCATTTTTGTAGCAATTGCAATCCTCTATGCAACAGCTTCTATCGCGGGCTACTATTCACCGGCTCGATTTATGTTCTATTTGTAACCGGCTTCCCATGGACTTTATTCCTTTCGGTTTTGTCTCCCATAATTGTCCACGCTGGAAGCAGTGACTCCTTACTTTCGTTGACCTTTTGGCGTCGATCCCGAATTCGCTGTTTATCCTATTTCATGGACTCACCCGACAACGTGAAGTGTAAAGAAGGCATACGATTATGTAATAAGCAGTGAACAGATCGCACCCCACAAGATAAATCAATTTGACAGATTGTCGCCTATTTCCTTGAAACGACCCAATGCTGCGGCATGCCGGCCATTGGACGGTGCTCGTTTCGCGAAAATCCGGCGTTCTTGAACATGCTCGTCAGTTCCGCAAACGTGTACGCATCGCCGGCCGGTGTTGCCGCGAGCATGATCAGTGAGAACAACGCTTCGCCGGGAGGCGAGACGCGGTCGTCGTTGGGAATGAACTCGAGCGTCAGGACCTGGCCGTCGCTCTTCAGAGCCTGGTTTATGCGTTTTAGAAACGCTTCGCATGTAGGGATGTCGAAGTGATGAAGGAAATTGGTCACCAGAACAACGTCATAATCCGAGCCCAGATCGACGTCGAATGCGCGGCCTTCGATCTTGTGGTAACCGGTCGGCAACACCAAATTTCTCCGCGTTTTCCTGAGCGACAGTTAGGACGACCTTCCAGTCCACCGCGTAGATCTGAGCGTTCGGATAGTGCTGCGCGACCGTGATGCCGTACATCCCATGGCCGGCGGCTATGTCGAGGACCTTGATCGACGCATCTTTTCATACCCGAGCTCAGAGGCCATTTTCTGTGCCGACGGCATCGCCAATCCGGCCATGCTTCGGGCAAATGTCGCCCACATCGGGCTTTCAGGATCGATCGACGCGTTCTCTTCCGACTGTGCCCCGCCGCGACGGACCGAATCTGTCAAATTCTCGAACCCACGCTTTTGCTGAGGCGACAGGATGAATTCGGTCATGCTGCCGAGATAAGCCGGCGAATTTCGGTTCAAAAACAGGGCCGCATCATCCGCGAGCGAATATCTGTCACCGTCTTTCCTCAAAAACCCGATAACGGACAGCGTATCGCACAAGATCCGGATTCCGCGATCCGCCGCCCCGCACGCCTTGGCCTTTTGCCAGCTCGGCGACAGACGAATTGCCGTTCGCGATCTGCGTAAAGACATCCAACTCGACCGCAGCCTTAAATGCCGCCGTCATCTGAAACCCCGTCAAAACCTGCCAGATCCTCTCCGGCGTCGGTGCTGTTCCTTCCTGCATAGTTCCCCCCGAAACTTTATTTGGATTTGTACCAGAAAGTATACAACATGCGTCACGGTATCGCACGGCCGCGAGTGTCGGAACCGGGAGCCGTAGCGACCGGGCTCGCAGGTACTCGCCGCTCTTGAGCCTGCGGGCAGCGTCAACTTCTCTCTCACGCTCCGAGCGTTAGCAATGCTCTTTCACACATGCAACTGCCTGCTATATTTGACACTAATGGTAGAATAGAAACAGTTCATCCGGTTATTGCGGATGATGATCTTTGACATAAACATGAGGTGTCGCTCCGGACATATTTTTTCCTGGAAACTTCCCGGGAACGCGGCCGAATTATGGCTGTAACCCCATTGGCTGCTGCACTTACAGCGTTCACGACGACATGGAACGTTCCGTGAACACTTTGGATCGCTGAACGCGATTCAGGCGCAATATTTATCGCTTATTTGACGGAAATGATAGCCCATCGCGGCCAGTGTCAGGCCGTGAGCGAAGTCACGGGGGTGAAAGCGGACAAGGGTATAGAAGTACTTCCAAAAATGAGCACGTGACCGGTCGCGTATGCCGAGTCTCATCACGATCTTGTAGAACGCTTTGAGGTCTTTGGCCAGGGTCGATTGACGGGGTTCGATACGGTCCTGGTGAAATCGCGAGAGGCAGTCGAGTGCACGGCGATAGTACTCTGTGGGACTGTAGATATTCTGGAGGACCGTCCGAAAGCCCTCGATCAGCGTTTCGCGGTCCATTTTGGGTTCGAAGTTGAGCGTGCAGTCCGTGTTGTTTCCCGAATGGTAGCCCTCGAGCCTGCCCTCTTTTTCGAGACGCCGCCAAAGCTGGGTGTCAGGCAGGGCCGATAGGAGGCCGACCATCGCAAGCGGTATCGCGCTTTCGCGGATAAATTCCATCTGCAGATCAAAGATGTTCTCGGGATCGCTGTCAAAACCGAGGATAAACCCGGCCATGACCTCCATCCCAAAGCTCTGGATCTTGTGGATCGACTCGATCAGGTCGCGACGGGTGTTCTGGCCTTTTTGAGCTTCCTTGAGGCTCTCTTCGACCGGCGTCTCGATCCCAAGGAAGACGCGGCGAAATCCTGCGTCCTGCATCATCTGCAGCAGCGGCTCGTCCTCGGCCAGATTTACGCTGGCCTCGGTGATGAACGAGAACGGATTGGCGTTTTGGCGCGTCCAATCGATGAGATCGGGCATAAAGAGCCGCACATTCTTTTTGTTGCCGATAAAATTGTCGTCAACGATAAACACCAGGCCGCGCCAGCCTAGGTCGTTGAGGGCGTCCAACTCCGCCAGCATTTGTCCGTTCGTCTTGGTACGCGGAACTCGGCCGTAGATCTCGATAATGTCGCAGAATTCGCACTGAAAGGGGCAGCCGCGAGAGAATTGCACGCTCATCGCACTGTACTTCTGCATGTCCATCAGGCCAAAGTCGGGGACTGGCGTCGCATGCAGGGACGGCCGTTCGTCCGCTTTGTATATCTTCTTAGCGATCCCGAGTTCGAGGTCGTGCAGGAACTCCGGAAGCGTTGTCTCGGCCTCGCCGACAAATATATGGTCGGCGTCCGGCGTGCTCTCGGAACTGGTCGAGACATACGGGCCTCCGACGGCTATCCGTTTGCCAAGTGCGCGAGCCCGGCGAACGACGTCCGCAAGCGATGCGCTTTGGACGATCATTGCGCTCACAAAGACCATGTCCGCCCATTCGATATCGCTGTCGTTCAATGGTTCGACATTCATGTCGACCAGGCGGCGGTCCCAGTCGGCGGGAAGCATAGACGAAACGGTGAGGAGCCCTAAGGGCGGAAAGGCGGCTTTTTTTCCTTCGAACTCGAGAGCATGTTTGAAGCTCCAGTACGTCTCAGGAAACACCGGATAAACAAACAGTACCTTCATACCCTCACCATACTCGCGCCAAAACCGCGTTACAAGGGTATTTTGGTATGTTACAAAACTATTACAATCCGTGCGCCATCGCACTTTGCGCATATCCTTAGAGCGGCCGCCAACATTACGAGCGAGGCCCCGCGTCGGGTCCCAACGCCGTCGAGCCATACCTGTGTAGAATATTGACTTCGTTCATATATTGGAAAATACTGGTTCTATTATCATGACCGACATCTTCAACCAAACGACGCGTCCGGATAAGGGCCTTTTTTTCAGCCGAAATGATAAGAACGACCCGCGAATGGGCGAGATCATCCGGACGGACGAGTCACAATACGCTGCTTCCGATATCGTCGTTCTCGGCTATAAGAGTGACGAAGGTACTCGCCGAAGCGGTGGGCGGCCCGGTGCGGCCGACGGCCCGGACAAGATTCGCAAGCAGTTCTACAGCCTGACGACATTTAACCTAAAGAAACACGTATTCGACCTTGGCGATCTACGGCTCGGAGGATCGCTTGAAGAGAGCCACGACGCGATGACAGCGGTAGTAACGCAGGTACTTCAGGACGGGAAGCGGCTGATCGTGCTGGGCGGCGGCGGCGATATCTCATATGCCGACGGGAGGGCCATGGCCGTGGTTTTCGGGCGCGAATGGTGGATTGGGGTCAACATCGACTCGCATCTCGATGTCCGGATCGCCGACGAGCGGAACAGCGGCACGCAGTACCGCCAGCTTATCGAAGAAAAACACCTCGATCCGACGTACTTTTACGAGGTTGGATTTCAATCTCATTTCTGCTCGCCAACGTATTATCAGTACATTCGTGACCTGCACGTACATCGCATCAGCCTGGAGCTGCTGCGATCGCGGGCCCAGGCCGATATCGAGCTCAAGGAGCAGATCAGGCAGAAATTCATTGGCCACAGCTCTTCGCTGAATACGTTCTTCGGTTTTGATATGGAAGCCGTCAGGATGGCCGACGCCCCTGGAACGACCGCTCCATCGCCGCTCGGTCTCAAAGCAAGTGAATTTATCCAGCTCGTCAAGTATGCCGCTAGCCTCGCAAACACCAAGATCATCGAGTTTACCGAGGTAAATCCGAAGTACGACGTCGACGATCGGACGACAAAGCTGGTTGCGATCGGGATGCATAGATTTTGCACGGGCGTGACTTAGGAATTCGTTTATTGTGACTATTTCTTTCGTTTTTGCGAAACCGAGGCATTGTCAATTACCAGTCCGGAAAGTTGATCCGCCCGCGCCAGTTCGACGCGTATCCCGGCACCTGCAGCCCGGCGCTCATCGGATAAATGGTCTACTCCGATGATGTCTGAGACCCCGTTGGCGGTTCCGTGCGTCAGTTCGATGTGGCTTAGATGTCCCGACGGTGTGAACTCAATAATTTGACGTGAAACAGGAGATCCATTTTTGTACTACGTCGGACGATGTCCAGATAGCTTACGCTACGGTAGGATCTGGACCGCCCTTCGTTAAAGCCGCAAATTGGCTTAATCACCTCGAAGCTGACTGGAACAGCCCGATCTGGCGTCACCTGCTCGATGAATTTTCGCGGGACCATCTGCTGGTCCGTTACGATGAACGCGGCAACGGGCTTTCGGACTGGAAGGTTGAAGATCTTTCTCTCGACTCTTTCGTCCGCGATCTTGAATCAGTCGTTAATGCCGTCGGATTAGAACGATTCCCGCTGTTGGGGATATCGCAGGGCGGGGCGGTCGCCATCGCATACGCAGCACGAAATCCAGAAAAGGTATCACATTTGATACTTTTCGGGGCCTTCGCGCGCGGCTGGAGAAAGCTAGACATTTCGGCCACGGTCGCTGCAAAACGCGAGGCTCAGCTAGCGCTGATACAAAATGGATGGGGCAACAAGAACCCGGCGACACAACAGTTTTTCACCACCCTCGCGGTGCCCGACGGGAGTCCGGAAGAGGTGAGATCCTTCAACGAGATGCAGAGACTATCGACATCCCCAGAAAACGCTGCAAGGCTGTTCGAAGCATTTGGGTCGATCGATGTTCTCGATCTGCTTCCAAAAGTTACGATTCCGACCCTTGTTTTTCATTGTCGCCGCGATGCCGTAATTAGCTTTGAGGACGGGCGTAGAATTGCCGCGGCGATTCCCGGTGCGAAATTTGTTCCGCTGGAAAGTAATAATCATCTTTTGCTGAGAAACGAACCCTCATGGAAGATCTTTGTTGAGGAAGTCCGGCGGTTCATAGGACGCGAAAACGGATTGGGAACACCTGAGGACGACCGATGCCCAGTCAAGATCTGCCCGGCGTGTGATCGATCATATGACGAAAGCTATAATTTTTGCCTTGATGATGGTATGCGGCTCAACCCCTATTTGAAAAAGGATGGGGGCGGCCATGCTTTGACCGATGCCGAACCGACGAAATTGCTCTAGATGGACCGCGGTCCGAAAATCGGCTAAATGACCCGAACGACGAGATTATTACGACTTGACACTTAAGTAGCTGTTTGGCATCCTATTTGTTCGCTTTCTATTGGGCGAAAACGATAACAGGCACTTAGCTCAGTGGTAGAGCACTACCTTGACACGGTAGGGGTCAGCAGTTCAACTCTGCTAGTGCCTACCATTTACCGTTTATTCGATAAGATGCTTTCGAAGAACTTTGCTGGTTTAACAACTACTACGACCCGCCTCTAACGGCGGGACATTAGCGGTTTCTTTTTTGAGACCGCAAGGCAAAGTCGCTCTTATCGGATCTGATCATTGTGAGTAGTAGTTAATTGTTAGTTGTTAATAGTTAATTTCACGTCGATAGAGCGACTAAATAGGCCGCCGATACCTTTGTATTCGGCCGTCCGTGCATAAACCATTAACAGTTAACAAGGTTATGAGCGAACTGAACATACAATTTGGCGGCCAGAAGCGGTCAATTCCCGCTCCGGCCACTGTCATCGACGCGATCAAGGCGTTCGACCGAGACGTACTTAAGAAGTCGCTTGCCGCGAAGGTCAACGGCGAAGAGGTCGATCTGACGAAGGAACTCGCGGCGACAGACGAAGTTCTTTCGATCGAGGCTATCACTTCCGATAGCCGCGACGGCCTCGAGGTGCTGCGTCATTCGACGGCCCACTTGCTCGCGGCCGCGGTACTCGAATTGTTTCCGGGAACCAAGCTTGGCGTTGGCCCGGCGCTCATGGATGACCCGCGTTACGGGTTCTACTACGACGTAATCGCCCCGCGCAATCTGACCGAAGACGATCTCCCGGTCATCGAAAAGAAGATGCGGGAGATGGCCAAGCGCGATCTTCGCTATCGTCGTGACGAGGTTGCCAAATCCGACATCCTTGAGATGTTCAGGGGCCGCGAAGAGCCCCTAAAATGCGAGTTGATCGACGAAAAAGTCGACGGCAACGCCAGCGTCTATTACATCGACGGTTCGCCGTTCATTGATTTTTGTTTGGGCCCGCATGTCCAGCATACAGGTAAGCTCAAGGCCTTCAAGCTTTTAGCGTTGTCCGGAGCATATTGGAAAGGCGACGCCGAACGTGAGCAGATGCAGCGCATTTACGGCATTGCATTCGCGTCACAGGAAGAACTCGACGCGTGGCTCATCCAACGTGAGGAAGCCGAAAAGCGTGATCATCGTAAGCTCGGGCGTCAGCTTGACCTCTTTTCGATAGATGATGACTACGGCCAGGGCCTGATACTTTGGCATCCGAAGGGCGGTATCATTCGAAACGAGATGGAGCGGCTGCTTCGCGATGAGCTGGAACGCCGTGGATACAGTTTCGTCTTTACGCCGCACATCGCGAAGCGACAGCTTTGGTTCACGAGCGGCCACGAAGAAAACTACGCCGATTCGATGTACGCACCGACCAGCATCGAAGAAGAGGAATATCGGCTGAAGCCGATGAATTGCCCTTTTCACATCGGCATTTACAAATCGAGTCCACGATCCTACCGTGACCTGCCGCAGCGTTATTCCGAAATGGGCACCGTTTATCGGGCCGAACTCTCTGGAACGCTTCACGGACTAATGCGAGTTCGTGGTTTTTCGGTCGATGACGCACATTTGTTCCTGCGTCCTGACCAGATCCACGTCGAGATCGCCGATTGCTTGGATTTTGCCATAAAGGTCTTTGAAACCTACGGTTTCGACAAGGTAAGATTTGAGCTTTCGGTCCGCGGCGGGGCTGAAAATAAAGGCTACCTCGGTTCCGACGAGGACTGGGCGTCAGCAGAAGAGCAGCTCGCCAGCGCCCTAAAGGAACGCGGCATTTCGTATGACCGGATCGAGGGGGAAGCCGCCTTTTACGGACCAAAGATCGACATCAAGATCGAAGACGCGATCGGAAGAATCTGGCAGTTGGGCACGATCCAACTCGATTTCAACTTGCCCCAAAGATTCGAGCTCGAATACACGGGTGACGACAACCAAAAACATCGTCCAGTGATGATACACAGGGCGTTGTTTGGCTCGATCGAGCGGTTTTTCGGCGTGTTGATCGAGCATTATGCCGGTGCGTTCCCGTTGTGGCTCGCTCCGGTCCAGGTCGCCGTTTTACCCATTACCGACCGTATCAATGATTATGCTGACACGGTGGCAAAGGAATTACGCGATACGGGATTTCGAGTTGAATCGAACACCAGGTCGGACAAGATCGGCGCTAAGATACGCGACGCTCAGTTGCAAAAGGTGCCGTACATGCTAATTTTAGGTGACCAAGAGCTCGAAAGCGGCAAGGTTGCGGTCCGTGATCGAAAGAAGGGCGACATCGGTGCGATGTCTCTATCGGAGTTCAAGGAGACCATCACTCGCGAAAAACAGACGCGAAGTCTCTGAGATCGTTATAGAAGAAGGAGGAACATATCGCTAGAAGATTTGGTGGAAACAGATTTAAGCCGCGGTTTCGGGAGCCGCTGCACCGCACGAACGAGCGTATCCGCGTTCCGTCCGTACGAGTGGTGACCGAAGACGGAGAGACCCTCGGAGTGATGGACACGCGTGACGCGATCCAGGAAGCCAGGAACCGGGGCATAGACCTCGTTGAGATCGCTCCTAACGCCAAGCCGCCTGTTTGCAAGATCATTGACTACGGCAAATTTCTGTACGAACAGAAGAAACGGGCCCACGAAGCCAAGAAGAAACAGGTCACGGTCGAGGTCAAAGAGATCAAATTTCGTCCCGGCACAGACGACCACGACTACGATTATCGTATGGAACGTGCACGCGGTTGGCTTGCAGCCGGCGACAAGGTCCGGGCCACGATCGCTTTCCGGGGTCGCGAAATGACGCACCGCGAGCTGGGGTCCAAGATACTGAAACGGCTCACCCAGGATCTAGTGGAATTGGCCGATGTCGAGGTTTATCCCAAGATGGAAGGCTACCAGATGTTCACCATCTTTATCCCGAAGAAGACAAAGACGGTAGAGAAGAAGGCGGCAGAGGCCGAAAAGGGCCCGGAAAACTCCAAGACTGATAAAGAAAAGCCAAAGGCCGAACCGGTGAAGAAACCGGCAAAGAAAGTTGCTGAAACCAAAGCGAAAAAGTCCGAAGACGAGGAAATATTTTAACGTATCACATTAACTGATCAGTAATATGTGATTGACAGGAGACAGGTTATGCCAAAACTCAAAACACATAAAGGCGCGGCAAAACGCTTTCGTTCAACCGCATCGGGCAAGTTCAAGCGCGGGCATTCACACGCTCGTCACATCTTGACCAAGAAGACGAACAAGCGTAAACGCAATTTGGATATCGACGTACTCGTGTCCGAAGGCGATCAGAAACGCGTAGAGAAAATGCTGCCGTATGGCCGCGATTAATTAAACAGTCGTCGATAAGTAGAGAGGATTTTCGCGGGTTTTGTCGTCCGCATTTCAATTCTCACATTGACGTCGAAGGAGTAAAGAAATGCCGAGAGCAAAAAGAGGAAACAAGAGACTAGAGAAACGTAAAAAGATATTGGCCCTGGCCAAAGGCTATCGAGGGACCAAATCGAAACTGTACCGTTCTGCAAAAGAGTCGGTCGAGCGCGCGCTGAATTTCGCATACACCGGTCGAAAGCTGAAAAAACGTGATTTTCGCAAGCTTTGGATCGTCCGGATCAATGCCGCGTGCCGGCTGAACGATATGAAGTATTCGCAGTTCATCCATGGCCTCAGCCTTGCCGGTATCGAGCTTGATCGTAAGGTGCTGGCGGATCTGGCCGTCAAACAGCCTGAAGCGTTTGCGGCCGTAGCAACCCAGGCAAAGGACGCTTTGAGCAAACAGACGGTCGCTGCGTAATGGGCAAAAGGAACGTTAAATGCTCTTCATGGTGATCGAACATTTCAAGGGTCGTGATCCCGGACCGGTTTACGAACGTTTTGCGAAAGACGGCCGCATGATGCCGGATGGCCTCAATTACGTAAATAGTTGGATCGAAGTAGGTATGGACCGTTGTTTTCAGGTGATGGAAACGCAGGATCCGATACTTCTTCAGGAATGGATCAAGACCTGGGGCGACCTCGTTGATTTTGAGGTGGTTCCAGTAGTCACTTCGGCGGAGATGCAGAACTTATTTAAGAAATAGGCCGCAAGTCGCTGTAGATAAAGAACATTAGGGCGTGGAGCTGGAACCGGTTTCACGCCCTATACACATGTTCAGATTCCCACTTCCGCCTTGGCTTCGGCGAATTTCTCTATTGCGAGATCGAGGTCATCCCTCGAATGCGCGGCCGAGACTTGAGTCCGAATTCGAGCTTTGCCCTTTGGAACGACCGGAAACGAGAACGGGATGACGTAGACTCCCTTCGTAAGCAGGGCTTCAGCCATCTTCACCGCCGGGATCGCTTCGCCAAACATAATGGGGACGATCGGGTGCTCGCCCGGCACGACTTCCAAACCGATCCCCGCGATCTTCTCCCGAAAATAACGCGTGTTCTCAGCCAGCTTATCGCGAAGCGCGGTCGACGATGAGAGCATATCGATCGCTGCGATCGCTGCAGCGACGATCGGCGGAGCAACCGAATTCGAAAACAAATATGGCCGTGATCGCTGGCGCAGCAATTCGATGATCTCTTTTCTGCCGCTTGTGTAGCCGCCGCTCGCCCCGCCCAGAGCTTTACCTAACGTCCCCGTGATCACATCAATACGACCCATCACTCCGCAATGCTCATGGGTTCCCCGTCCGGTTTTGCCGACGAAGCCAACGGCGTGGGAATCATCGACCATCACGATAGCATCGTATTTCTCCGCCAGATCACAGACCTCGCCGAGTTTGGCGATATATCCATCCATAGAGAACACGCCGTCTGTCGCGATCATCCTGAACCGGGCCGACGATGCCGCCTGAAGCTGCGCCTCAAGATCGGCCATATCGCAGTTCTTGTAGCGAAAACGCTGTGCTTTTGACAAGCGGATGCCGTCGATGACGCTCGCATGGTTTAGTTCGTCCGAGATAACGGCGTCTTCTTCACCGAGGACTGTCTCAAAAAGGCCGCCATTCGCGTCAAAACACGAGGTGTAAAGGATGGTGTCTTCGGTTCCCAGAAACTCGCTGATCTTTCTTTCAAGCTCCTTGTGTATTGACTGAGTGCCACAGATAAACCTCACGGACGACAGGCCGAAACCCCATTGGTCAAGCCCCTTCCTCGCAGCCTCGACTATCGCGGGGTGATCAGAGAGCCCGAGATAGTTGTTAGCGCACATGTTGAGCACCTCGCGGCCCCCGACGCTGATGCGGGCTTCCTGCGGACTCTCGATCACACGTTCATTCTTGTAAAGTCCGGCTTCCCTGATCTCCCCGAGAACTCCGGAAATGTGCTTTTTTACTCTTCCGTACATACGATCGTCTTGTTGCTTTGTTTGCGTTTGCATATCAGTGTTGGGTCCAGTCGAGCACGACCTTTCCGCTGTCGCCTTCGCGCATGACCTCGAATCCTTTCTCAAATTCCTTGTATGAATAACGATGTGTGATTACAGGCGAAATGTCGAGACCGCCCTCGAGCAATACGCTCATTTGATACCAGGTCTCGTACATTTCGCGTCCGTAGATACCCTTGATCGTCAGCATGTTGAAGATAACGGTCTTCCAATTGATCGCAAATTCGTCGGACGGAATACCGAGAAACGCTATATTCCCGCCGTGAGTCATATTGGCGATCATGTCTCGGAAAGCTTGAGGGTTTCCGGACATTTCCATCCCGACGTCGAAGCCTTCCTTCATCCCGAGTTCCTTCTGAACATCGGCGATCGACTTATCACGAACATCGACGGCGAGCGTCACGTCGAACTTCTTGGCGAGTTCCAGACGTTTCGGATTTACATCGGTAATGACCACGTGCCTCGCGCCTGCATGTTTCGCGACCGCCGCGGCCATTATGCCGATCGGCCCGGCTCCGGTGATCAGAACGTCTTCTCCAAAAACCTCAAATGCAAGGGCAGTGTGAACCGCATTTCCGAACGGGTCGAAAATTGCGGCCACGTCCAGGTCGATCCCCGGCTCGTGTTTCCAGATGTTCGTCATGGGTACGGACATATACTCAGCGAAACCGCCGTTGGTATTGACGCCGAACCCAAGCGTATGAGCACATTTGAACCGTCGTCCGGCCATGCAGTTGCGACAGCGGCCGCAGACTAGATGGCCTTCGACACTTACAATATCGCCGACGTAGAAGTCGTTAACGTTAGATCCGACCTCGATTATCTCACCGACCAGTTCGTGCCCCAGGATCGTCGGTATCTTGATCGTGTTCTGGGCCCACGTGTCCCAGTTCCAGATATGAACATCGGTGCCGCAGATACCCGTTCTCTTCATCCTTATCAGGACGTCATTTATACCGATGTCGGGCTCGGTCACATCTTCGAGCCATAGCCCCGGCTCGGCCTTGCTCTTGACAATGGCTTTCATTCGGAAAAACTCCTGTCGTAGCTGAATATCCGCTGATGTCTCAATAATAACACTCGGTCAGGGTGCGACAAAAACCGCGGTTATTACACCGCATGCGGGACCCTGAACCGGTAGTATTTGATGCAAAATTATGTTTTACGAGTAGAGTTCAGCCTGATAAACTTAATTCTGTTGGCGTCTGTTTTATTTTCCCGCCCACGAGACTCTTAATTTATGTCCGCAGCTAAAGAAAAGATCGGAGCGGTCCGAACCGCGTTCGCCGAAGAGTTCGCCCGTTTCGCTGACCTCAAGCTCGAAGCGTTATCACTTGCTGAAGCCGAAAGCACGCTGCGCGAGGTCGGGCAATTGCGGGTCCGTCATACTGGGAAGAAATCGGAACTGGCAGCCGCAATGAAGCTGATCGGCCGCGCGGAACGCGAGGAGCGTGGTGAGCTTGGCCAAATGATACAGTCCGTCGATCGAGAAATAAACGCGTCCATTGAGGCCGCTGAATCAGGACTAAAAGATCATATCGCCGCCGCCAAGATCGAACGCGAACGCATCGACGTAACGTTACCCGGACGACGGCCGCGAGTCGGCCATCTTCATCTGATCACGATCCTGCGGCAAAAGATCGAGGATATTTTCGTGTCGATGGGCTATTCGATCGAGGATGACCGCGAGATCGAGACTGACTATTACAACTTTGATGCTCTAAATATCCCGGTAGGACACCCGGCACGTGAATCTCAGGACACGTTCTACACTACTGACGGGCATGCTTTACGTTCGCAGACCTCCACGGTCCAGATCCGTGCGATGGAGCGAAGAGGCGCGCCGATCCGGATGATCGCTCCGGGCAAGGTCTTTCGCCGCGACACGCCCGACATGACCCATGTTCCTATGTTCCACCAGATAGAAGGACTCTGCGTGGATCGTGGAATTACGATGGCCCACTTAAAGGGCACCGTGACCGAATGGCTCAGACGATTGTTCGGTGAGGATACCGTTACGCGGTTCAGGCCGTCCTACTTCCCGTTCACTGAGCCGAGCGCTGAGTTCGATTTCTCCTGCTTCAAATGTCACGGCACCGGGCGCTTCGAAGGCGAACGTTGCCGTCCCTGTAAAGGGTCCGGCTGGATCGAGCTCGGCGGCTCAGGCATGGTCCATCCGAACGTCCTGAACGCGGTTGGGATCGATCCCCGCGAATTTTCCGGATTCGCCTTCGGATTCGGCCTCGAACGGATGTGTGCCATGATGTACGCTCTCGACGACATCCGATTGATGTTCGACAATGACGTAAGATTTCTGGAGCAGTTTCGATAGCGACGGTGTAAGATTCGTCGAAGACTCATGAGGATCAAGGATCGATTCGGGAGTTAATAGAGATTTGGCTTCAGGAAGCAGCAATCGTTGGATCGGGTTTGTGTCTTTGATCATCGGCGCGCTGCTTGGCTTGATGCTGTTTTTCGAGATCAAGGATGGAACGCTTTACGGCAGCAAAGCGGACGGGTTGACGGTCATCTCCAATCCCGTCACGTTTTACGTCGCCACAATAATTCAGGGCCTGATCGTGCTTTTGATGATCTTTGGCGGTATCTCGATCATTCGAAGTAAAGAGTAGTTTTACATGAATATTAGCTACAACTGGTTAAGAGATTTGATCGAGATCGATCTGTCACCTGCCGAAACAGGTAAGAGTCTGACGCGTGTCGGGCTCGCGGTCGAGGGTATTCACCCGCACGGCAACGATCAGGTGTTTGACATCGACCTTACTTCGAACAGGCCTGACTGCCTTTCGCATCTCGGCGTGGCCCGTGAGCTCGGTGTGATTACCCAGAGGCCCTTGATCTTTGAGCCGAGTTTCAAGAATGAAGTGCCACTTCCGGCTGTGCTCGCGACCGAGATCGTCTCGATCGAAGAACCCGGTCTTTGTCACCGGTTCACAGCTCGGATAGTCCGTAACGTCAAGATCGGTCCGTCGCCGCAATGGCTTGTCGATAGGCTGGAAGCGATCGGCGAGCGGTCTATAAACAACGTCGCCGATGTGACCAATTATGTAATGCATGAGCTGGGGCAGCCTATGCATGCGTTTGATCTAGATAAGCTCGCCGGCGGGCGCATAGTCGTCCGGCGGGCCCTCGAAGGCGAAAAGCTGGCGACGCTGGACGAAGTCGAACGAACTCTCGACCCTTCGATACTGGCCATCTGCGACGCGGAAAAGGCGGTGTCGGTCGCAGGTATCATGGGAGGCCTCGAGTCTGGCATCTCGAGCCAAACAGTTAACGTATTACTTGAGGTTGCTTACTTTGACCGAGCAAATATAAGAGCTTCGTCGAGAAAACTCGGTCTCGCGACCGAAGCCAGCTATCGTTTTGAGCGCGGCGTCGACGTCGAGAACGTCGTACGGGCATCCAACCGTGCGACCGAATTGATCCTCGAGCTGGCGGGCGGTGAACCAGAAGACCTGATCGATGTTTACCCAACGGTCTTCACACCTAAAATTATCGAATCTAACGACATTTCGGCCAGCTTGCGGCGACTGACCGGGCTCGAAGCCGAAACTGGAGAATGTATAACGATTCTTTCGGCCCTCGGAATAGGGGAAGATGGTAACGACAGCTGCAGCGACGCGAAGATCTTCGTCTCCCCATCGTGGCGGCACGATATTGCGATCGAAGAGGACCTGGTCGAAGAGATCGCTCGACATCTTGGGTATGAAAATATCGCAGTCGAACTTCCTCCCGCGTACGGGGCCGGCGAGTACCAGGCTAACGAGCCGCGTGAAAAGCTCCTTAGGCAAACGCTTGCCGACGTCGGATTTGATGAGGCGATCTCGTACAGCTTCATCGACACAAGGAGCGACGCTGCTTTTGAGACAGTTCCCGGAATCTCCGACAGTCAATTCGTCACCTTGCAGGACTCCGTGATCGAAGGCGCGGTCCGTATGCGACACAGCATCCTTCCCGGCCTTCTTGCGGCTGCCCGGCTAAACTTCAACCAGCAGAGACGCGATCTCAAGCTGTTTGAGCTGGGCAAGGCTTTCTCGGCAGCGGATGGCCATGACCTGCCGCCTAATGAGCAGGAGTTGTTCGCTCTGCTGATGACGGGAGGCGAGATGCTCGAGGGCCGAGCTTCGGCGGCACGCGAGATCGATTTCTACGACGTCAAAGGGTCGGTCGAGGCCGCACTTGACGCGGTCGGGGTGACTCGCGTAGAGTTTCGCGTCGAATCGGTAAAGCACCTGCGAGACGGACAGTCCGCCGCTGTTGTGGTTGACGGAGAGATCGTCGGTTACGCCGGACGTCTCTCGGACGAGATCGCCGGCGGTTACAAATTCAGGCAGCCGATCTACGTAGCTGAACTGAACCTGGACAGCGTTTTGGGGCGCGCCCAGACCGTGAGATCGTACAAGCCTCTGTCAAAATATCCTGGCATTTCGCGGGATGTGTCGCTGCTGACAAAGCGAACGACCGAATTTGCAGCGATCCGGGATGCTGTTCTGAGCCAGGAAGTGGAGCTTTGCCGAAAAGTCGAGTTCGTAGATGTTTTCGAGGGTAAGGGCATTGCCGACGACGAACGATCGATAACGATACGCATCGACTATCGTAGTGACGAACGCACTCTCGTCGATGAGGAAGTTGATGCATTACATCACCAGATTGTGGAAAAGCTACAGGAAACTCTCGGCGTCAAGCAACGAGCGTGAGTTTTCCTAACATATTACTTGAAGTTTTCAGCAAAAGCCCTGATAATCACTTTCGAAGCAATTTCGAGCACAATATCGGAGAATCGTCGATGAACGGCCTATCGGGAATGGAAAAGTTCTCGCATCTCGAGGACAAAATATATCTGACTGTCGAATTTGTTAAGAAACTCCGTGAAGAGAAGGAAGTTTTGTCTGCGCGTTCCGAAAAACTTCAGTCGGAGCTTGATGCCGTCAGAGAAGAACAGCGTGAGTTGTCTGCAAAGGTCAATGAAATGCTCTCCGAAAGAGATGCCATCCAACTAAAGGTCGAAGCGATGCTTGATGCAATGACGTTGATCGACCCTGAAGTGGCGGAAGCCGTCGGACGCTAGAAAAGTAATGAGCAACGAAGAAAAATCGCTCCGCGTCGAAATATACAACCAGACTTACAGTATCCGGTCGGATGGAGATAACGATTATATCCTCGATCTCGCCGAGTACGTCGACGCAAAAATGCGTGAGATATCGTCGGGTACGCTTACGGTCGATTCGCTCAAAGTTGCAATACTGGCGGCACTTCATATCGCCGACGAATATCATCAGCTCAGGTCAACGGTATCGCAGTCCGACGCGAACCTTGGGCTTCGGAGTTCCGAGTGCAGCGAGATGCTCGACCGTATCCTCAAACACCGGGACAACCCGCCGGTCGTCTATCAGGAGCTGTAAAGTCCGAGAATTCCCTCTTCTGTTAACTTCATCCGGTGTGCTATATTCGAATACGGCGAAGGAAGTTTTCTGCGTATCCCGTCCCCGGACGCAATAACAATTGAGCCAACACATGAATGCCGGGAGGCTAATGCCGGTTTCGGTGCGGTCTTTTACGAAAGAATTTCGCCTCAGATGCCGGCTTTGATGTCCCTTCGGGACAGAAGGCCACCCACCTGTTTAATAACAGGTTCAATTCATACGTTCGAACGGCTACGTGGTTTTCATTCGCCAAGCTATTCCGAGGAAACGCCGCTCAGATGGGGAGCCGGCGTTTTTCTGATCTCCAGGTTTTCTTCCGCCTCAAGTTCGGCACGGATCTCTTCGGTCAATTTGGCTTCTTCGAGTGCAAGCGGCAACTCGGCCGCACGGGCAGACAGCTTTTTGAGGACAAGTTCCGAATCGGCGATGCTTGAGTTACGAACGGCCGCGGCTTCTATCATTTGCAGTCGGGTCTCAGCCTCTGCAAGCATCGATCTCGCTTCGTTTTGTATGTTCACGATCTTCTGAATGTCACGGGCGATCTCAAGTTGAAAGTCTTTAGCGTTGCCCGATCTAAGCAGTTTGACCTTATTCTCCCTGCGGCGCATCAGTTGGAGTTCGCGACGAGACGATCTAGCAATTCGCGTAGCCGTAAGCCGCGACGCAAGCGTTTCCCGATAAGCATCGCCCAGCAGTACATCGGTCGCCGTCACGGCCTTCAACGCCCGCTTCTCTGAGGCCTTAAGCTCATGACGGAACCAATCGATCTCCTCCGCGCGGATCCCGTCGGCCGCGATCTTTTCTCTCATTTCGCGTGTCCAGGCGTTTCGCCTGTAGGCCAAAAAGCCAGTGATTCCCACGCCGATCACGAGGCCGGCAGCCCCCGTTATGACGGCAAGCAGCAGAAACACGAACGCGATCGGTGGAGTCGTACCGAACAAGAACATCAGGACGAGAAATAACGCGGCAGGAATTCCGGCTAGCAGCGGCGGTGCCGTGAACATGCCGATCTTAAGGTTGCGGCCCCGTGCCAGGTCCTTTTCGCTAATGTCATATCTCAGAGCGATATCGTCCATTGGCACAATCATACTTCACCGACCCTTAAAACGCAGTACGCCGGGAACGCATCAAAAGGGTTTAGAAATGTAACTGATCTATATTATGATTTGAATATCCGATCGCACGATCGCGCCACCTGATGCCCGTAAAGCCGATCCTATTATTATCTGCAGTTTTCGTTGTGATGGCCGGCTGCACGGACTTAGCGGCGCAAGTGCCAAGCGAGCGCGACAAACAAAAGGTACGAACAGTCACCATTCCGATCTCCCTGTACACAAAGAAAGAACTCGCAACGGATCAGGCTAACGAGTACATCGAGGCTGATCAGATACTCGTCAAAGAAGATCAGGAAGAACAGGCCATACTTTCGATCCGCAGCGTGGCAACTAGCCCGCTATCTTTGGCATTTCTGATCCAAGATGAGCTTACATCCGATGTTAACCTGCAGCTGTCCGAGATTTCAAAATTCATTCGAGGACTGCCGAAAGGTACTCGTGTAATGGTGGCCTATATCCGCGGAGGCACGTTGGAAGTTCGTCAGAAATTCACAGATGACCTCGAAAAAGCGGCAAAATCGTTAAGGTTGGTAACGGGAAGCTCAAGTGGTTCGGGGAATGGCCCTTTCGGGGGGCTTTCGGACGCCCTCGGTAAGTTTGACGCACTGCCGGGAGGCCGCCGCGCTGTGATCCTCGTCTCGGATGGGTTCGACTCATATCAGGCGAATGCCTTGATCGGCGACTCGCAGTCCCCGGACCTCGATCGGGCGATCACAAAAGCGCAGAAGCGAAGCGTTGCCGTTTACTCCATTTTTACAAGCGGCCCGCTCACCGCCGGGGGAGGTTCGCGATTCACGCTTCCGGCCCAGGGAGCTTTGCAAAAGGTGTCTGATGAGACCGGCGGACGGGCCTTTTTCCAGGGCCTATCGGCACCGGTGAGTTTTGAGCCATTCTTTAAGGATCTGGTCATTCTTACGCGCCGACAATTTGCGCTGACGTACCTTTCGACGCACATGAAAAAAGGTTATCATCGGGTCCAGGTGATAAGTACAAACCCGGAAGTCAAGATACAATATCCGAACGGTTACTTTTACCGGTAGATCGGTCAGCTAACCTGATACTGACACACGGGACAGACGCGGATCTCCTCTTTTATCAGAAGGCCTATCCAAAAAAGTGGGAAAAAGGCCACCAACAACACTGCAAAAGTGATCCAGCCTCCAGTCGAAATGCGGCGCTCGACCCTTGGCAGATAAGTGCTTCGGCAATTGGGACATTGATACTGTCGGTCCAACACTGACGGGCTTACAGTAGCTATCGGCGCAGCGATGTCCGGAGTTCCGCCCGCGGTCTTCCGTGACTCGTTTTGGACGGTAAATTCGTCCGTTTTCCAGGAATACGGCCTTGGCGCAGGAAAATCATAAGAAGGCGGCTCTGTTTTGGGCGCCCCGGAGATCTGAGGACCGATCACGAATCTAGTGCCGCAGAAGCGGCAAAAATGGCTCTCGGGAGCGTTCAGGTTCCCGCAGTTTTGGCACTTGATCATAATTTACCGGTATGATCCGGCTGATTTCTCAGAAACGCACACGCTTACCGCTTTGGATCGACCCGTAAACCGATTCGACCAACTCGACCGATTTGAAACCGTCTTGAGCGGTCACAGGCGGCGGCGACCCGGTCAAAATCGCATCGATAAACGCTTTGTCCTCCTGAACGTAACCCCAACGCTCTTCTTTTTCAGTCATGTGAAATGAGAACGTTTCAAAATTGGCGTCCATTCCACGCGAATCGAGCACCCTCTCCATTTCTTCGGTAATTATCGTCCGATGATGGCAAAACACCTCGATCCGTTCGAACGGAAAGTGCCAGCTCGCATCTGACGAAGAAGCAAAAGTGCAGTGAAATCCGCTTTTGAATTTGAAAATGATCGAAAACTCGTCGAGCTCCGGATATTCATGTTGCGAACCGTATGCGATAAGTTCCTCGATCTCGCCGAATTGGAACCGCATCATGTCAAACAGATGGATCGTCGTCTCGTATAGAAATCCACCGGTAACGTTGACGTCGCCCGTCCAAACCGGATTCTTCAACTCGCCCCGGTTCATCTTGATGTGAGCCGAATGCGCGCGGTCATCTTTCAGCAACTCTCTGAGTTTCTGATAAACAGGCGCGTAACGCCGGTTGTGACCCACCTGAAAGACGCCGCGGCCTGCTTCGGCGGTGGCGAGCAGCTTTCGCGCGTCGTCGATGCCGATCGAGAATGGCTTTTCGCAAAACACATGCTTTCCCGCCTCTACAGCCGCGGTAGCGATCTCGATATGTGTTTTGTTAGGAGCACACACCAGCACCGCGTCAGAGTGGTCGAGCAACTCCTCGCGCGAGGAACAGACCTTCCCTCCTATGCTTCGCGAAGCTCGTTCGGCGCGTTCCGGAATGATGTCGTATAGCGCGGCGATCTCGACACGCTCGTCACCGGAATAGATCCGCCCGTGAACGTTGCCTATGAACCCCGTCCCGACGATCCCAATTTTTACCTTGTCCATCTATTTTGAATTCTTTTCGATCACCAACTGCCGCCCGCCGCATACTGTCCGAGCCCGAGTGCTTCTTCCGTCGCTGCTTTTGCCCTTCGTGCGACGTCGAACGGGTCCTGCGCCCAGTATTCGGGCCTAAATATTTCGATGCTCACCATTCGATCATAGCCGATGTGGTCGAACCTTTCCTTGATCTCGCTGATCGGCAATATGCCCGTTCCGGGATAGAGTCTGTGAGCATCCGTCAACTCCGACTTTGGCCGGTCCTCAGCATCATTGATATGAAAAATGAACAGTTTTTCGGGATCAAGCGCGTCGATCGCCTCAAAGCTCGAATTACCTGCGTAGAAATGAAACGTATCGATCACCAGACCGACATTAGGCCTGTCGACAAGATCCACGATCTCTGACGCGAGATCCAGCGTCTGGACCGAACAATCGGTCTGTCCGAGAAACTCGAATGCGAGCCCCACCCCGTAATGATGAGCAATATCGCTGAGCTCGGTCAGAACACGGACCGATTCGTCCACGATCTCCAACTTCGTCGCACCTGACAGCAGTTTTCCAGGTACGACGACAATATAGGGGCAGCCTATTTCGCCGGCTATGCTGCTCAGTTTTTCACACTCTTCTCTGATCCCCGCGTAGTCCTCAGGGGTCCGAAAGGTAATATGCTCGATCGAATTGATGGACCAGGGTTCAAGTGCAGCCTCGTCAAGAAGCCGCTTGAGGTCCGCTGTAGAGTTATTTTCGAGATAGTCCAGCAATTTCGATTTCCAAAGTTCGATCAGGTCATACCCGGCCGAGTGGGCGGCCCGGATGTCGGTAACAAGATCGGCGTGCATCGTTGTAGCGCCGTTTAATGCGATCTTCATTTTAGTTGTGAATGGGGTCTCCTAATTTGACCCAATTTTATCACGTATCTCTGTTAATATGTACGTGATCGGCCCATCGACCGCGTTGGTTTCTAAACACAGGAAACCCCTTCTGCGACGAGGGCTTCTAACCAGGAGTCGGGAAAACATGGATCGCAGTTTTCTCCGTTCGTACATTATGAAAAAACTGTTCGCGGCGGCGATGTTAGCGTTTTTCCTGTGCTTCACCGTATCGACTCAAACGTCGAACGACGGCAGCCTGCGGGCCGTCAGCCAGCTCGACAGCCAGGACCGAGACAATGCTGGGAAACTGAAGACCCTCGCAGTTGAGGAACATATTCGCCGCGGGTATGTTTACCTCGATAATCGCCAGTTCCCTGCCGCCCGTGAGCATTTTGCCCGTGTCATAGACGTCTATCCGACCGATCCGCTGCTGCCAAGGGCTCTCTTCGGACTTGCTCGAGCATTTATGTGGGAGAAACGATACGTGAGCGCCATTCCATATTTCGCGAGAGTGTCGTCCGAATTTCCCGACACAAAAGAGGGACGCGAGGGCCTCGCGTTCATGGGTGCATGCAACGTCCGCATCGGCAGGAACGAGGAGGCCGCAAAGATCTACGAGCGTTACACGGTCGCCTACCCGACGGGCGAAAAGATCGACTCGGCATACCTCAACATCATCGACGCCCTGCGAGAAGCCGGCCGATACGACGATGCGATCCAGTGGGTCGAAAAGACAAAAGCGCGATTTTCCGGAATGCCAACCGCCGTAAACGCGATGCATGCCCGACTCAGGCTCGAGATCTACCGCCGGAATTGGAACGCGGCTGTCTCTGCCGCCGACGATCTGTTGAAGATCCCGAGCCTCGCCGGATCGATGGCGACAGACGGCGAGGTTCGTTATTTACGCGCTTTGGCTCTCGAAAATGCGGGAAAACGCGCCGAAGCGATGACAGGGTATTCTTCTATCCCCGATGCGAATGGCAATTACTGGGGAGGATTAGCGTCGGAAAAGATCGCCGCCGGCAGCCGCGTGAAACGCACTGCCCAGATCTCGCCTGCCGCCACCTCCGATTATCCTGTGATGTTTCGTACCGAGGTCCTGCAGTACGCAAAGCCGCACGGCCTCGACCCTCGGTTCGTGCTTGCGCTTATGAAGCAGGAGAGCAGCTTTCGTCCGGGCATCAAGTCGCCGTCCGCTGCCCGGGGGCTGCTTCAGCTGGTTATCGACACGGCTCTGAAATACAGCGATGCTGCGGGATTTCACGATCTAGTTGCCGACGATCTTTATAGACCGTCCGTGAACATCGCTATCGGCTGTGAATACATCGCAGACCTGAAGAGCCAGTTCGGAGGCTTGAACGAGGCGATCGCGGCAAGTTACAACGGAGGCGAGGACAATGCGATGCGATGGCTGAACCGGACAAGGCCGAAGGATCCCGGCGTTTTTACATCCGAGATCGGATTTTCGGAGACGAAAAACTACGTTTTCAAAGTAATGACCTTTTACCGCATGTACTCGGCACTATACGACCCGGAACTGAACCGACGACCGTCATGAACAAGTAACGAACCTATCTCAGGCAGGCTTGCGGGGATACCGAAATACGAATCTCGTGTCGCCCACGACCAGCGACAGAACAACAAATTCAGCATTCTTGACCCGCCGGAAATAGACCAGTCCCTTGACTGACCCATTCGCAGGGACATATTTGGCTGTTAGGGCATTCTCACGGATCTTTCGCTGTTCATCGGTGACCTTTTCGGATCTTACCGCCGACGCATTCTTGGCGACATTGCGAGCCGCCTCATCCGGCACGATCACGATCGTCTTTACACGGGTCCCGTCGACTTGCCGAACTTCTTTGACTACGCTCGATTTCTCGTTCTCTGCGATCAGGCTGTCTACCGACTCGTTGATCTTCGCGCTAGGTGACATGGCACGAATAATGTCCCGTGTCGGAAGTGCGGTCTCAGCCAACAATGGCGGCTTTCCGCTTGAAAAGTCAGTCCTCGAGCCGAAATGTGCAGCGCCCCACAGATCGGAGTCGAACATCACTGGTTCATTTGTGGAATTGGCGATCCGAGCCGCCACGATTATATAGTTTCGCTCTTCTGAATAGGCGATCGAAAGGGTAACGCCTTCCTGCTCGACCGCGCTTACCGAACCGCGAGTCGTTGAGATGGTAGAACACCGCGTCGTTACCGCGGGTTGGCCGGGCTTGTTCTTGTATCCGCAATCCGGCTCGCCCGTAAAAAAAACGGTCCTTTGTATAGACTGAGCGAGTGCCGCGCTCGTACAGACGAAAATAACCAAAACAGATGCGGATCGGATCATATGACGTCCCGCCATGGATCGTATTGTCAAGATTGCTCTAACGATTTCTTTACTCCCTTCTCGGTTCTAAGTCAATAGAAATTCACTCTTCCCATGTATCCTGTCCCTCAGGTTCGACATGATAGCCTGCGTCTTCAAGGTGTTTTTGAACGTCGCGACCATGATCGAAGTCGCGAACCTCCAGGAGCATCTCGATGCCCACGCGCCCAAGCGGCGCGAGCCACATCGCCCTTCGGTGAAAGACCTCGATGACGTTGGCCCCGCTTTCCGCGACTGTTTCGAGCAGGCCCGCGAGCATTCCGGGGCGGTCCATTACGAGAACTTTCAGCATAATGTAGCGCCCTTGCCGCACCAGTATCTGCTCAAGTACGCGAGCGAGCAGATTGGCGTCAATATTGCCGCCGCAGAGCACTGCACATACGGTGTCGTCGGAAGCGACCTTGACCTTGCCCGCGATCAGTGCAGCGACTCCCGCGGCCCCCGCACCCTCCACTACCAGATGGCTGTTTTGGACACAATGAAAAATACCGTGGGCGATCTCTTCCTCGGTGACTTCGACTATTTCATCCACAAACGCCGTAATTATCGGTAGTGTCAGCTCCCCGGGCGTCTTGACGGCGATGCCGTCTGCGATAGTCGGCCTTGGCTCCGGTATTACGGCGTGACCAGCCGCCAGAGATGGTTTCACCCACGAGACGTTGCTCGACTGGACTCCGATTATCCGAGTCTTTGGCTTGAGGGTCTTGATCGCGATAGCGATTCCGGAGATCAGTCCGCCGCCGCCGATGGGGACAACCACGGTCGTAACCTGAGGCAGGCTGTCCAGGATTTCAAGCCCGATCGTTCCCTGGCCGGCAATGATTCTTTCGTTATCAAAAGCATGCACGTATGTATAGCCGCGTTCCGCCTGCAGTTCGCGCGAGTACGCAACCGCTTCGTCAAACGTCGCGCCGTGCATGACAACGTTGGCTCCGAGGTCTTTGGTCGCCATGACCTTTGTCAGCGGTGCGTGAACCGGCAGAACGATGGTCGATTTGACGCCGCAAAGCTGGGCTGCGAGGGCTACGCCCTGAGCATGATTTCCCGCCGAGGCGGCCACAACTCCTCGAGCTTTTTCATCGTCGTCCAATCGCGAGATCGTGTTGTACGCGCCGCGTATCTTGAATGAGCCGCTTCGCTGCATCGACTCAGCTTTGAGGTGCACCTCGCCGCCGCAGCGTTTTGAGAGCTTTTTATCGGCGATAAGAGGCGTGAGCAGGCTTATTCCGCTGAGGCGCGCTCGAGCCGCCTGAATGTCTGAGATCTGGACCGTCATAACTGACGGGAATTATAGCAAAGACGGTTGAAATAGTTTATATTCGTGTATCATCCGGCAAAAAGGGAGGAGAGATGGAAGTGTTTGGGGTAGGTGTCGTATTTCTTATATTTCTCGGCATTGCATTACTCACTGTAGCGTGGAAAACGATCAAGATCGTGCCTCAGTCTAGTGTTCTGCTGATCGAGCGTCTGGGCCGATTCCATCGGGTTGCGGCGAGCGGGCTAAATATCATAGTCCCGTTCTTTGAGAGCCCCCGAGCCGTCTATTGGACAAATACACGTCCGGGTACTACGTTCATCGACCTTCGAGAACAATTTATCGATCTCCCTCCGCAGTCCGTAATATCGCGTGACAATGTCATGGTCAACGTCGACTCGGTAGTCTACTGGCAGATCACCGACCCCACAAGGGCCACTTACGAGGTCAACGACCTTGTCGGCAGCCTCGTCCAGTTAACCTTTACCGGCATGCGTTCGGTCATTGGCAAACTCGATCTCGACCACACGTTGTCGAGCCGCGACCAGATCAACAACGAGCTTAGGATGATCCTCGACGAGGCGACCGACAAATGGGGTGTCAAGGTCACCCGCGTCGACATCAAGAACATCACGCCGCCCGAAGACGTCCGCATCACGATGGAAAAGCAGATGACCGCCGAACGAAACCGTCGTGCCCTTGTCCTTCAGGCCGAAGGTGACAAACAGGCGGCGATCGCACGTGCCGAAGGCGAAAAACAGGCCGCTATTACACGGGCAGAAGGTCAAAAGCAGGGAGCGATCCTCGAAGCGGAGGGAGCCGCGCAGGCCAGGCTTACGTCGTCGACGGCCGAAGCCTCGGCGATAGCCCAGATCGCTGGGGCTATCGGTGATCGAGGCCAAACCGCGCAGTACCTAATCACATCTCGATACGTCGACTCGCTGCGCGACATGGCTCGCACGCAGAACTCAAAGGTGATCTTCATGCCGACCGAGACGACAGGTGTTCTCTCGAGCGTCGGAGCGTTCAAGGAAATCTTTTCGGCAACCGGTGAAGATACACCTGTGCTGCCAAACCCGCGAGGACCAAAGGAACTGGATCGGTGAGCATCCAAGATCTTTCGCTCCAATTATTCACCAGTTAGCGGCTCTCTTTGCAAGACATTGTAAAAGGAGCCGTTTGGTGTCAATGTGCTCTCGATCAGCACGATCTCGTTCACCGGAAATGAAACCGGTTCGAATTGCATAACGCAATGGCGATCGATCAACTCCCTAGCTTCATCCGCGTATTTGATCCGCGCGATCGTAATGTGAGGATGGAACCTACCATGCTTGCGGCCCGGATCAGCCAGTTTGCCCGCGAGACGCTTAAGCGGTCCGTCATCATTCCCGGTTTGCACTCCTATCCATAAGACCGCCGGCCCACGGCGATTTTCAAACGCTCCCCCACCAGACACCGTCAACACGAACTTCGGCGATGCCAAAGCCGTCGATCTCAATTGATGGACCACTTTTTCGAGAAGCTTCTCGTCCGCGGCAGCTTCGAATCTCAATGTTATGTGATATTTTTCCGGCCGTTCCCAGCGAACGCGAAGACCGGAAAAAGCTTCCCTTAGCTGCCACGCATGTTCCGCGATCCGCGTTCGAGCCTCCTCCGAGATCTCGACAGCCGCAAATATTCGTCGGGTACTCATTTTGATAACATTTTTCCCTATTGCTAAACTTTCGACAAATGACGCGTGTATTGGCCATCTTCTGCGTTCTCATCGTTCTCGTCGTTATCGCCGCGAGTGCCGCTTCGTACTGGGTCTACAACTCGGTTAACACGCCTCGTGAACATAACCGATCCAAAGATTTCATCAAGATCGAAAAAGGCTCGACACCGCGCGAGATAGTCTCGAAACTCGCGACCGAAGGGATCATTTCCGGCGAATTGCCGACAAACATCTACCTCAAGCTCCTTGGCGACGCCGGCAAGCTTCAAGCCGGTGAATATCAGTTCCCTTCGCCTATCTCGACCGTGCAGGTGCTCAAGATCCTGGAAAAAGGAGAAGATAGGACAATAAAGCTCACTATTCCCGAAGGATTTACCCGTTTTGACATCGCAAAGCGAATGGCTGAAAAGCTGCCATTCAATCCGCCTGTCGATGATAAGACGATTCTCGGGTTCATGGATGACACAACGCTGATCAAGGACATCTCACCCACAGCGACAAACCTCGAAGGGTACATGTACCCGAACACCTACAGTATTCCTCGCGAGGCCAAACCGCAGGACGTCATCAAAATGATGGTCGAGCAGTTTCGCAAAACCTGGAAGCCTGAGTGGACTGACGCTGCCCGCGCGGCCGGCCGGACGCCGCATCAGATCGTAACCATAGCTTCGCTGATCGAAACCGAGACCGGCGTCGAGGCCGAGCGGCCGATCGTAGCCGGGATCATAAATAACCGTCTCGCAAAAAACACGCCGCTCGGGATCGACCAAACGAACGTTTACATCGCCAAAATGCGAGGCGTCTGGAACGGCACTATTCACAAGAGCGACCTTGAGTTCGATTCGCCATACAACACTCGTATCAAAACTGGCCTTCCACCGGGACCGATCTCGTCCGTCTCCGAAAGCTCGATCAAAGCTGCTCTTTACCCGCAAACAAACGATTACCTTTTCTACGTCCGCAACGTCGACCTGAACGACGGGTCGCATTGGTTCTACGCATCGGCCGCGGAGTTCGAAAAAGGCAAAGCCAAATACCAGAAGTGGCTCGAACAGCAGCGCGCCGAAAAACGATCCGAGAACACCAACCAGTAAGATGATCAAACTCCTCGCTCTCGATCTCGACGGAACGACGCTGAATTCGCGGGGCGAGATCTCTGATGCGAACCGTTTGGCGATCCGTGCGGCCGAAGCGAAAGGCGTCCTTGTTACGATAGCCACCGGCCGCCGGTTTCGCGACGCACAACCCGTGGGGATCGATCTCGGGTTGAATGCTCCATTGATCACCCATAACGGCGCGTTGCTGAAATACGCGGATTCCGAAGAAACCGTCATCTGCTCGCTGCTCTCGACCGAAACAAGCCTCGAGATCGTCCGCGTCGGCAAAGACTACGGAGGCGACGCGCTTGTCAGCACCGACCCGCACGGACACGGAACGCTACTGTACGATCGCGTTTCGGAAGACAATATCCCGCTCAGAAAATATCTCCGATGGTCTGAAACGCTCCACGGCGGCGAAGCCGGTCGATTGGGCGTCGCACATGTGGAAAAACTCGACGACGTCCTTCACGAACATGAGATCGTACATATCTCGTTTTCCGGCAGCTGCAACGCCATGGGCGCGATGTTATCGGTGCTCGGTCGCGAGCTAGGCAATTCGGTCACGATCCTGCCGACGATCTATCCGAGCCTCGATTTCACTCTCATTGATATTCTTCCGCCTGAAGCATCTAAAGGCCACGGAGTTTCCAAACTAGCCGAGATCAACTCGATCGGTCGCGACGAGGTCATGACCATCGGCGACAACTTCAACGACCTCGAAATGCTCGAATATGCCGGAACGGCCGTCGTGATGGGAAACGCCGACCCCAATTTGCTCGATCGCCCGGAATTTTATACAACATTAAGTAATGACGAGAGCGGCGTCGCAGCCGCTATCGAACGATTTATCTTGCACAAGGAGAATATTTAGTGCCAAACAGGACCGCAGTGATCGAGACCAACAAGGGGACGATCCGTTTCGAACTGCTCGAAGCCGACGCCCCCAAGACCACCGAAAACTTCCGGCTGCTCGCCGGCAAGAACTATTACGACGGCGTGATCTTTCATAGGGTCATACCTAATTTCATGATCCAGGGCGGCGATCCGCTTGGCGAAGGCTACGGCGGCGAATCGGCCTGGGGCGGCAAATTTGACGACGAGATCAACCGCGGCTCCAACCTTTATGCCGGAGCTTATGACAAAGGCACGGTAGCCATGGCCAACAGCGGCCCGAACACCAACGGTTCGCAGTTTTTCATCATGCACGTCGATTACCCGCTGCCGCCGAGCTATACCAAGTTTGGCCGCGTGATCGAAGGGCAGGAGGTCGTCAACGAGATCGCGACCGTGCCGAGAAACCAGAATGACAAGCCGAATGAGCCGGTCGTCATGAATCGCGTCTATATCGAGGAAACGGCCGGCTAATGCGTGCCGTCGTTCAACGCGTCAGCCGTTCGGGTGTCACCGTTGACGGCGAGCTCACGGGCGAGATCGGCAAAGGCCTTCTGGTCCTGCTGGGCGTGAGTGTCCGTGACACCGACAAAGACGCCGACTATTTGCTCGACAAGGTCGTCAACCTCCGGATCTTTGAGGATGCCGAAGGAAAGATGAACCTTTCTCTTATCGATGTCGACGGCGAAATGCTCGTCGTTTCGCAGTTCACGCTGTACGGCGACACGCGGCGTGGACGCCGGCCATCGTTTATCGAGGCAGCGAACGGTCCCGAGGCTGAAAGACTATATGAATATTTCGTCGCCAGAGCCGGCGAGATCGCCCGCAACGTCGGCACCGGCCGGTTCGGTGCAATGATGGACGTCGAACTCGTCAATGACGGGCCAGTCACGATACTCTTGGACAGCGAGAAGCTATTTTGAAACCGATTATGCATAAGATACTTGTTCCAGCACTTCTTATCGTCTCTCTATTCGCGCTGAGCTGCGGCGGCGGCGGCAGCAAGAACGCAAATGCCGTCCCCAACACGGCGCCGAACATCAAGAAGGGCGTCGAACCCATCGCAGATCCCGAGATCGCGGTCATCGAAATGGAAAATTCCGCGGCTTACGGCACCATCAAGATCGAGCTGTACTCGAACATCGCCCCAAAGATGGTCAAGCGCTTCAAAGAGCTTGCCCAGTCGGGCGTTTATGACGGCACGACCTTTCACCGGATAAACCAGTCGGTCATCCAGGGCGGCGACCCGCTTTCGAAAGACAACGATCCCAAAAATGACGGCACCGGCGGCTCGGACCTGCCGAACGTGCCGGCCGAGTTCTCCGATATCAAGTACGACACAGGCATCGTCGGCGCGGCCCGCGGTCAGGACAACAACTCGGCCAACTCGCAGTTCTTTATCACGCTCAAACGCGAGCAGGGTTTTGATAACCGCTACACCATCTTCGGCAAGGTGATCGAAGGGATGAACAACGTCCGCACGATCTCCGGCGTCCAGCCCAAAGAAGGCGAACGACCGGTCGAAGCGATCAAGATAAAGCATATTTCGATCGTTCCACGCCAGTAGAATGGTGCTATCATTGATAAAACGACTTCCGCTCGCGTAGCTCAGTTGGATAGAGTGCTTCCCTCCGAAGGAAGAAGTCGTGGGTTCGAATCCCGCCGCGAGTACCAACTTTAAAGGGCGTCCTCAAATCGGACGCCCTTTTGATTTTTCGCGATTCGGCCGGTCTTAACGCACTTTCAACATCGGATCGCCGAGCAGGACCCAGGAATAACGGACGTCGGCGTTGGCGGTCAGGACAGATTTTGCGTCGCGGACGAGGTCGCCTATGCGGGTGATGTTGCCCGCGGCGATCTGCCCGTAGAACCGGTTGCCCATGACGCCCTGGACGTCGGGTGTGGTGAGGCCGGTCGAGGCCCACGTGGCTACGGCTCCGCCGTTTTGGCCCTTGAGCAGGTATTCGGAGAGGCTGTCAGCGTACGGGTGAATAAAGTAGCCATTCAGGCACGTCAGCATCGTAAAGATCGACTGGTTGCTGGCGTTGGTCAGATTTGCGACCATCAGCGAACTGAAAAAGCTGGAGCTCCCCCAGATGCCGAACGAACCATGCCCCGAATAATTGACGATGTAGCGGCCGTTATTGATCTCGTTGAGAAGGGTTGAAGACGAATTGGCAGCCATGCGGTCGACCATGGCCGCCGGGATATTCGCCGGCAGATAGCCTCGCAGCGTCGCGCTCATCCCCTGAAAATCGTAGCCATTCTGCCCGTCATAGGCGAAGATCGCCCCACGATTGAGGTTCTGCATCGCCGGCGTCTCGAACGCCTGCACTTTGGCCAAAGCGTTCAGTATCACCTGGCCGGATTGGGCCGGAATACGCCCTATAGAGATGTCCGCCAGGCCATCGCCATTAAAATCGGCAAGGGCGTCATCGCTGCCGGTCTCGGAGTAAACGGTATTGACGATCTTTGTGGGTATGAGGTTTTGATAGCCTTGACCCTCGTAGTTCTTCGGGTCGAACGAGGCGTCACCAAGCAGAAGAACGTATTGCGGCGGCGTCTGCCAATTGTTAACTGCATATTGTAGGAACGCGTTGATCGATGCCGAGCTGGATTGTCCGAAATTGAACTCGTCAAACACATCGGCTATATCGACTACCTCGACGCTGAACCCCTGTTGCTGACGGTATTGCGCCCAAGTTTGCGCCTGAGCCATGAAATTGCCGTAAGCGATTATGACGAGATTTGCATTGTGGGCCGATGAAGCCAGGTTCGACGGGTTATCGGCGACAACCTGTGCAACGCTCTTGACGGCTGAGTTCTCGACTGCATAAAGCACTCGTCCGCGGTTTGCCGGCAGGACCAGGTCGAACTTAGGCCCGTTGGCGACGATATTCAAATTGACGACCTGGATCGGATCGCCGTCGTGCGTGGTGTCGAAGAGCCGGACATCCGGTGACGAAAATCCGGTAACTCTGGCGCCGCGATAATTAAGAGTGTAGAAAGACAACTGATTCGAATCGGCCTGAAACTTTCGATTGAACGAAACCGAGATCGAATCGAACAGCGAATAGTCGCTGCCCGCTGACGATGCCATTTGCAGCGTATTGCTGCCTTCGTGAAGAACGCTTGTCGGGATCGTCGCCATCGTTGAAAACGGACTCATTCCGACGCCGGTCGCCGCTGGCAGCGACTGCCCGTTGACCGAGAGCGTCATCGTGTGAGCGGTCGTCGAAAATCCCTGAAGATTTATCGTTACCGTCGCGCTCGCAACGCTGGTATCGATGCCTGAAAGATTGAAATTGTACGAGACCGGCGATGTCGTCACGATCGCTCCCCAGTAATTCTCGGCATCCCCGTTCAGGATGTCGTTGACGTAGTTGGTTCGCTGTTTAGCAAAAAACGTCTGCTGGTAATTGGGCGAAATGACCGTCCCGCCGACCGGATGCGAGATGACCGAGTCCATCCGCTTTCCAGAAACCGCACCCGAGACCAGGAAGTAATATCTCAGGTCGCTCTCGACGGTCTCGTGGGCCTTGCCGAGAAATTCGATATAGTCGCCATTCGGCGCAACAATGATCGACTGTTCGACGCCGTCACGATAAAGCTGCCACGTGTTTGGATCCGAATTGACCGGAAATCCCGCAGCCTGCAGTTCGGCCTTGGTCACACGGTAAAACCCATCGGCACGAATACCGAGTTTCGCCCCGCCCTGAGATGCGACCATCTTCTGAGAGGAAAATTCCGGAGAACGCCGGTATGTTAAGAATTCCTTGTCGATATCCCGCGGCAGGATCAGGTCGGAGGCCGAGAGCTCGGCGTGGCGACTTTCCTCACGGGAGACCAGTCTCTCGAAGGATATGCCCGCAGAGCGTTCGAGGTCGTCGGTATATTCGACTCCGATCTTGTTTGAATAGACGAAACGTCCATTGGCCTTTGGATAGGCGACGACGTAGAGGTCGCCAGGTTGACCGTCACCGTCAAAATAGAAATATGCCTCGCCGTAGGCAGTTTGATCACCGTAATGGGCCTTAGAACCCGGTATTAGGCTGTCGTTGACAAGCGCAAGGCCCCGTCCGGCGACCTTGTAGACGTTAAATCCCACATTGTCGGTTTCGGTCGCCATCTTCCACCGGACCACGACACCGCGGCCGTCCGTATATGCGTGGGCCTCGCCAAATGCGGTCGTCTCGCTCTGCATCTGCTCGACCCGGCCAACCGGATCTAACGATCGCGGGGCTGCTTCCTCGGCCGGTGGCGCCGTCCGCAGTGAGCGTTGTGCATATGCTGGAGTGAGCGAGACAAACACGAGAGCCAAAATAATTAAATAACAAACGGACCTGTACATATACACCTCAGCAGCCAAAGATCTCTGGGATCCGACTATCAGATCGATCTCATACTGCAAGACAGCAAAACCTTACTACTTTTCAGTAATTTTGCAAAGAAAATTGAATTTTAAGAGCGGCGGACACTTGCCGTCCGGCTGCAAACACCGTTACGCACCGGCCGACTGTTGTGAGATGAGCTGACGAAGAACGTATGGGAGAATGCCGCCATTTTTATAATACTCGATCTCGATAGGGGTGTCGATCCTTAATATCACCGGCACATCCGTCTGTGAGCCGTCGGCCCTCGTGACCCGCATGTTGACCTGCATACGAGGTTTGACGTCGCCGGACTCCAGGCCCGTGATCTCGTAAGTCTCGGTACCGTCAAGTTCAAAAGACCGGGCCGAATCACCGTCGCGAAACTGGAGCGGCAGCACGCCCATTCCGACCAGATTTGAGCGGTGGATGCGTTCGAATGACTCAGTAACGACGGCTTTGACGCCCATCAACGCGGTTCCCTTCGCCGCCCAGTCGCGTGAACTGCCGGTGCCGTATTCCTTGCCGGCGAGGATCACGAGCGGCGTACCTTCGGCCCTGTAGGCCATTGCCGCGTCGTAAATGGTCATTTCCGTTCCATCGGCGTCGGTCGCCCCGTAATATTTCGTAAATCCGCCCTCAACGGGAGCGACCATCGTGTTCTTTATCCGTACATTGGCAAACGTCCCGCGCAGCATCACCCGATCGTTGCCGCGGCGCGAGCCGTAGGAATTGAAGTTCTCGGCAGCAACGCCGTTTTCCTGCAGATAAAGCCCGGCCGGTGAGTTTGCCTTGATAGCGCCGGCCGGCGAGATGTGATCAGTTGTGACCGAATCGCCGAAGATCGCGAGTGCCCGTGCGCCCTTGATGTCAGAGAACCTGCCCACATCCATCGAGAAATCCTGAAAAAATGGCGGCTCCTGGATGTACGTCGAGTTCGCGTCCCACTCGTAGATCTGGCCGACGGAGGTTTCAATGTCGTTCCAAAGTGGGTTTTCTTCGGCGAATTTTGTGTAAAGCGCTTTGTAGGTCGCCGGATCGAACGCGGTATTGAGGTACTCTCTGACCTCGTCAAGCGACGCCCAGATGTCTCGCAAATAAACGTCATTACCGTCTGAGTCCTGTCCGATCGGGTCGATGACCACGTCTTTCAACACTGTTCCGGCGAGCGCGTAAGCAACGACCAGCGGTGGCGACATCAGGAAATTGGCCTTGATGTTTTGATGAACACGGGCCTCAAAATTGCGATTTCCGGAGAGGACCGAGGCCGCGATAATGTCGTTTTCGACAACTTCTTCCTCGATCGACGGGTCAAGCGGCCCCGAATTACCAATGCATGTCGTGCAGCCGTAGCCGACGAGATCAAATCCGATCTGGTTAAGGTATTTCTGAAGGCCGGCCTTTTCCAGATACTCGGTAACGACGCGAGAACCTGGCGCGAGCGATGTTTTTACGTACGGCGGCACCTTCATTCCCTTCTCGGCCGCCTTCTTTGCGACGATCCCCGCCGCGATCATTACCGACGGATTCGAGGTGTTCGTACACGAAGTGATCGCCGCTATCAGAACGTCTCCGTTTCCGATGTTTGTGGTCACGACCTGCGACTCGTCTTCAGAGATATCGATGCGGTTGGGTGTGGGCCGATTGTTGACCATCTCGATCTCGGTGCCGACATTGGTGTTGTCCGGCGAGACCGTATCGTGGATCGACTCCGGGATCGAGCGGGAGCTTTGCTCACCGCCGCCCTCGACAACGTTCGACGGGTGCGAGCCCATCGTGACGCTATATCGTTTAGAGAGATCGTCGGCCGATTTTCCATAACCGCCGTCGGCAGCGGGTTTTGTGAACAGTTCGATGAACCTGTCGTCGAGCGCCGAAAGCTCGATCCTATCCTGCGGCCGTTTCGGCCCGGCGACAGCGGGCGTGATCGTGTGCAGGTCAAGTTCCATGACGGTCGAATAATCGACCTCGCCCGAGCGCGGGATACCGAACATCTCCTGCGCCACGTAATAATTGCGGATCGTCTCGATCTGCTCCGCGTCGCGCCCTGTGTTGGCAAAGTATTCGAGCGTCTTGTCGTCGACGCCAAAAAATCCCATCGTTGCCCCGTATTCGGGAGCCATATTGGCGATGGTCGCTCGATCGGTAGCATTGAGCGCCGCCGCACCCTCGCCGAAGAATTCGACAAATTTGCCCACGACATTGGCCTTGCGGAGCATCTCCGTGATCCTCAGCACAAGATCGGTCGCGGTAGCTCCCTGCGGCAGGCTTCCAGTCAGATTGACGCCGACCACGTCGGGCGTCAGGAAATAGACCGGCTGGCCAAGCATCCCGGCCTCGGCCTCGATGCCGCCGACGCCCCATCCGACAATGCCCAGGCCATTGATCATGGTCGTATGCGAATCGGTTCCGACAAGAGTATCGGGAAAATACACGCCGTCTCGCTCGAAAACGCCTTTCGCGAGATATTCGAGATTTACCTGATGAACGATACCTATGCCGGGAGGTATGACGCTGAAACCATGGAACGCCTGCGTGCCCCATTTGAGGAAGCGGTAACGCTGCTCGTTCCGCTTGAACTCCATCTCCATGTTCTGCCGATAAGCGGTCTCGCTGCCGGCGAAATCGACCTGTACCGAATGGTCGATCACGAGATCAACCGGCACCAGCGGCTCGATGACCCCGGCATTCTTCCCCATCCGTTTAACCGCGGAGCGCATCGCCGCAAGATCTACCAGGAGCGGAACTCCCGTAAAGTCCTGCAAAATGACACGCGCGACTACGAACGGGATCTCTTCGGTACGTTCAGCCTCGGCCGACCAGCCGGCGAGAGCACGCACGTTGGCCTCACTCACCCGTTTTCCGCCGTCAAAGTTTCTTAGGACCGATTCGAGAACGATGCGGATCGAGACCGGAAGTCTTGAGATCCTGCCGAGCCCGGACCGCTCCAATTGCGGCAGCGAGTAAAAAACGCCATCCGAGCCTGAGCCGGTCTTAAATGTTCGTCGTGTGCTAAAAAGGTCGTGTGTCATAGTGTGGTTTAAGAAGCAGGGTCCAAACTATTAGCTTAGAAACCTCGGTGCTTTCGGTCAAGTTGTCGGGCCGCCGGCCCGCGCGGCGAGGCTTGCAAATGCGGGTGCGACATCGGTATAATTGCGGTTCAATTCGCTCCGTTCATGGCGCCTTCGTCTATCGGTTAGGACGCAAGATTCTCAATCTTGAAAGACGGGTTCAACTCCCGTAGGCGCTACCAGTTCAATGTGGTCAACGGGGGGCGCCGTGTGTCAGTGGCGGCCGCAGTTGTTTACCGACCACCGGACACCAACCACTGACCACGAGGTTAAGTATGATCGTAACTACCGGTTTTGAGATCGAAGGGAGGCAGATCGGTCAGTACCTCGGCGTAGTTCGCGGTATTGTCGTTCGTGCGACCGGCATCGGCCGCGGTATCATCGGGGGCCTAAAATCGCTTGCCGGCGGCAACATCGAGGAATGGGCCCACGTTTGCGAGCATGCCCGCATGGAAGCGTTTAACCGAATGGTGCAGCATGCCCATGAAATAGGTGCCGACGCCGTCATCGGCATGCGGTACGATGCGACCGAGTTCACGCAAGGTTCGACCGAAGTGCTCGCCTACGGTACCGCGGTCAAGCTCACGTAGCGCTACTCAACGAAAATGGACGATAAACAACGCTGCCAGAGCTGTGGCATGCCGATCGCCGTGTCTTTTGACAATTTCGGCACCGAGTCCGATGGTTCTCCATCACCCGAATATTGCACGTTTTGTTATCAGAACGGAACTTTTACGCTTCCCGATCTCACCGTCGATGAAATGGTTCAGCGGTCCGTGGATTTTATGACACAGAACCTGAGCTTTACTCCCGAAATGGCCGCAAAGATGTCACTTGACGTAATACCTGGGCTTAAACGCTGGCGGAACGCGTCGGGATCGTGACATAGATCAGACGACCGGTCCGCGTCCGTTCTTTCGGATCGTCAGATCTGTAAACCATCGAAAGAGCCGATACCGCACGTTTCGCGGAGCCAAATGCTCGGTCAACCCAATTGCCTTTCGCGGTTTGCCGTCCCGCATCATCAGCGTCATCTCGCTGAGGAACCGGACATTGTAAAAGCTCGATTCCAGCACGCGGAACGGTTTTATCCGCATACGGACACCGTTCTCTGCCGTTAGGTTAAGGCGTCGAGGATACTTGACACCGAATTTTTCGCGTCGGAAACGTCGGGCGTCAAAGTCGGTCGCGGCCTCGCTTAGATGTCCGTCCCGGACGAGAAATAGTCGTCCCGATGGCTTTTCCTTGTCTGCACCGTGTTCGATGCAGTAGACGGCCGTGGCGTCGGTGAAATGTGCTCTTCCCCACTGGCGGCATATTATCGAATCGTAGATAGCGTCCCGGCCGGCAAGGTGATCGTGGTAACCGGTCCCCCGAAAATGAAAGGTCTTCTTTGTACGTCCGGTCCGTCCCTTTAGCTCGATCCGTCCGGTGACGTCGGACCGCGGTGCCACGATGTTCCACGGGTCCGGTGTCTGTGCTCCGGCAGTTCCGGGTAAAAGGTCGCCCTCTATCATCAGCCACTCGAATGTTCCCGCCAGCCGCCTGACAGGACTAAGCTGAATATCGATATTTACCAAATAACCGCTGCCGTATGAAGCCGAATCGACTCGGAACGAGTTGTCACCGATCGAACATCGCACAACTGAGGTGTCGGAATCGAACTGGCGTTCCGGATATTCATTTATCGTCCGAAAAACAGCCTTGCCGTCCACCGAATAAAGAAACGATATGGCGGGAAATCGTCTTGACGCTTGTTCCGGTTGGAGGCCCGATCTTGCATATCGAGGCGAAAAGACATAATTATCGGAAAATGAGATCACAAGCGCCTCGCGGCCATCGTCCGAAAGCGCGTCGAAATACCACCATTCATACGACTTTTCGCCTTTCTGCGAGTGCCACACATCGGCAGCGACGCTCGAGCAGAACTTGCTTGATCTTTTCACCACCTGATCGACTACATCGGACATATATAACCGTTGGATCGATTGACGTTTATGCGTGAGACAAGCATCGCAGATATAAAAAACTATGGCAAACTTTGGCCCGTTGTTTAGAATCTTTAGCAGTGCTCTCACCCGGTAATGATATTTGGTCGAAAGGAGACGAGATGAAACGAGTTCTGAAAGTTCTTTTGGTTACAGTCGCGGTTGCCGCGGGGTTGTTTGCAACGGGTTGCCCTGAGCGGCGGAGCATCGCCGACATCCAGGCCAATCCAGGACGCTATGAAGGCAAAGAGGTAGTGATCGCCGGAGTGGTAAAAGACAGCTATGGTGGTTCGATCCCGGGAACAAGGATCAGCGGCGGGATCTACAAGATCGACGACGGCACGGGCTCGATCTGGGTCATGACGGACCGACCCGTGCCCGGCAAGGGCGCCGAGATCGGCATAAAAGGCGTCGTCGGGACAGGTATCAGCTGGGGAGGCAAGACCTATGGTCTCGGAATGACCGAGGAACAGCGCAAATACAGAAAACGATGAAGAGTTAGACATTGTGAATGTTAGAATTGTGGCGACCGGCTCGAGAATGGCGGTCGCCTCTTTTTATGACATCGCTTGTCGCGACATTTGACAGTCATTTTCGCCTCCTGTACGAGCGGTCGGGAAAATTGGTTAAAAGCGTCCCCAACGAACTGCTTTATATGCGATCGGGAACGCCTAAGAACGATCTGGTCAAGCTCACAGTCGGGGAGAATATCGCACGATCGGCGGCGCTGATCGAGATGACTTTTGGGGGCATTACAACGCGGCTCTGGGATGATCCGTTCGAATGGACGCTACCGGAGACGCTCAATGACAACGCGAAAATATGCAATTATCTAGACGATGTTGAAGCCACGAGGCGTCGAGGTTTCGCTTTGTTCAAGACGGACGAAGATCTAGGCCGCTCGATACCGGCACCGAGGGAACTAAGGACGATAGGCGAGATATTGATCGATACACTCGCAGGTGCCGAAAAGTATTTCGGCCGAGCACAGGTGACCTTTGAAATTCTGATCGGTGAGAATGCGCCTGGTTGATATCGTTGCTTTACGAACTTTTTCGTGTAAGAATTCGTTAAGTCTTTGAGTCGACGGAGATAAGCCGAAAAATGCATTGCCCTAGCTGCGGACAACAGCAAGTATCGAACGAAACAAAATTTTGCTCGCGATGCGGCTTGCCTCTCGGGCTGGTCTCCGAAGTCCTCGCGCACGGCGGTTTTTTGCCTCAGCTCGCCGAGTTAAACAAACGAAAAAAGTCAATATTTACCCGCCGCAACGGCCTTGCATTCAGCCTGATCTGGTGTCTGTTCTTCCTGCTGATCCTTGCGCCGTTGTGGGGTATTTTGAATGTCGATAAGCTGGCCGGAGCGTCCGCCGTCATCGGTATTTTTGGCGGGTTGATACTTTTCATCTCATCGCTGATCTTCCTGAAGTCAGATCGACCAACACTTGTTCCGGGTATGCAGATGTACCCTCCGCCGCCAGTTCGGTATGATCTGGCCGGAGCTTCGGCCCACGCGACGCTGCCGCCTCAGCAGTCGGTACCGGCATCGAGCTACGCCACGCCGCCCGCCGGCAGTTGGCGGGACACAAACGATCTGCAGCCCGCAAGTGTTACCGAACCTACAACAAGGCTTCTCAACAAAGAAGACAATCCGTAACCGCAGCAACAACCGCTAGTAACCGACTGCGAGCCCGTCGCTGCGGCTATCGATGGCGCCTAGCCGTACGCCTTTGGCGTCGAACATAATGCCGGTCGCCGAAGCGACGTTTCCCGGCTTCTCGGTGAACTTATGTCCGAGCCGCCCAAGTATCGTCATCGTGTCCGGTGAAAGGCCAAACTTCTCGTATAGTATTTCGTCCGGCAGCCACTGATGATGGATGCGCGGTGCATCGATCGCCGCCTGTATGTCCATATCGTGATCGATGACGTTGATCACAGATTGAATCACCGCCGAGATGATGCGTGGGCCGCCACGCGCCCCGAGCGCAAACCAAAAACTTCCGTCCTTTCTGAGCACGATCGTCGGCGTCATCGACGAAAGCGGCCGTTTTCCGGGCTGGACGGCGTTCTTCTCGCCCTGGATCAGCCCAAACATATTGGGTTTGCCCGGCTTTGCCGCGAAATCGTCCATCTCGTCGTTCAATAGTACGCCGGTGCCTTTGGCGGTGACCGCTGAACCGTAAAGATCGTTGAGGGTGTAAGTGTTAGTTACGACATTGCCGTCCTTGTCCGCAACGGTGAAGTGGGTGGTGTCCATCGATTCGGCGCCTGGTATGACGCCGTGACCTATATCTTTGCTGGTCGAGGCATGGCCTAGATCGATCGTTCCGCGTCTTGACTCCGCGTATCGCTTGTCAATGAGAATGCTCACAGGAACCGAAGCAAAGTCGGGATCGCCCATAAATTCGGCCCGGTCGGCGAACGCACGCCTCATTGCTTCGGTCAAAACGTGATACTTTGCCGCCGAGTTATACTGCATCGACTTGATATCATAGCCCTCAAGCATATTGATATCATAGCCCTCAAGCATATTCAGGACCTGCAGCATCACAATTCCACCAGAACTCGGCGGCGGCATGGTAATGACCTCGTATCCGCGATAACTTCCGCGCAAGGGTGTGCGTTCTTTGGGCTTGTAGTTCCTTAGGTCATCGCGAGTAATGAGCCCACCGTTGGCTTTCATGTCGTCGGCGATCAAACGTGCCGTGCGCCCAGTGTAAAACTCGGCTGCTCCCGATCGCTCTACTCGCGCAAGCGTGTTGGCCAATTCGGGCTGTCTTAGGACGTCATTTTCTTTGTAATAGTCTCCCCCGCGAAGAAATATCCTTTTACTGTCTCCGTATTTGCCTAGGTTGTCCTTGTAGCTCTTGAACAACTCGGCTTGCCGGTACGAAAGACTGAACCCGTTCGCGGCCAATGCCCGGGCCGGCTCGACCAGATCATTCCATTTCAGCCTGCCGGAACCGTATTTCTTGAATGCCATTTCAAATCCGGCGAGCGTTCCCGGTACTCCTGACGCACGGTAGCCGAGCGTTGACGACCCTTCGCCCTTGATCAGTTCGCCGTCCTTGCGAACGTACATGTCGCGGGATGCGGCCGCCGGAGCCGCCTCGCGATAATCGATCGAACGCGTCTCGCCATTGCTTTTTCGAATAAGCATGAATCCGCCGCCTCCTATATTTCCCGCTTCCGGATAGACGACTGCCAGCGCCAGGCCGACTGCGATGGCCGCATCGACCGCGTTACCGCCCCGCTTCATGATCTCGACGCCGACCTTGGAGGCAAGCTCGTGCTGTGAGGCGACGATCGCATGCTGCGCTCGAACAGGCTCTCGCCAGGACGCGGAAACCCGTTCCGAAACGGGTGCAAGCGCCAAAACAAAGGCAGTGACCAGGAACAATGCCAGCGGTTGGCGGAAATGTCGAATTTTCATATACGCACTCTACCAAAAGACTCATTTTCCGACAATTACGCTTCGCGGCGTGCTTGCGGCAGAGGCGAGAACGACGATCTGGCGGCGCTTCACCTTTACGGTCAAAAAAGCTATATTCGTTTATTCGGAGAATGAGCACCAACTTTCTAACTGAAACACCGCAGACAATGATCGAAGGCGATAGTAGACGACATGAACCTGACACGCTTTTCACCGAAAAAGTACGTGCAGTCCCTGCGGCGTTTGCAGGTGCGTCTCTGGCGACGCCTTTCTGAATATCGATTCGTAACCTACCTGGCCATAGTCGGCCCCGGAATAATAGCGGCGAACGCGGGAAATGACGCGGGCGGCATCGCAACGTATTCGAGTGCGGGCGCCGCCTATGGATATACCCTGCTCTGGACATTCATTCCGATGACGATCAGCCTGATCGTCGTCCAGGAAATGTGCGTGCGAATGGGTGTCGTCACCGGCCAGGGCCTGGCCGACCTGATCCGCGAACAATTTGGCGTCCGGTGGACCGCTTTCGTCATGATGGCTCTTTTGATAGCCAATTCGGGCGTCATCGTGTCGGAATTTGTCGGTATCGGGCAAGCAGCGGAACTGTTGGGAGCCTCGCGATTTGTCGCCATCCCGGTCTCCGGCATCGCGATCTGGTGGCTGGTGGTGAGGGGATCGCCGAAATATGTGGAGCGCGTATTTCTCCTCATGTCGCTCGTTTTTTTCACTTACGTGATCTCAGCCTTTGTCTCAAAGCCGGATTGGGGCGAGGTCGCGGTCAATTTCATACGTCCTTCTGTCAGCGGAGACACTGGGTATCTATTCACGGTAATGGCCCTCATTGGAACCACTATCGCCCCATTCATGCAGATCTACGTTCAGTCGGCCGCGGTTGAAAAAGAAATGGACAAGAACGATCTGACGGTGGCACGTTTCGACGTGGTCATCGGAATGACATTTGCCGATATTATCGCGGCGTTCATCGTTATTTGCACAGCGGCTACCCTGTTTTCGCACGGGGTCACAAACATCGATTCCGCATCGACGGCGGCCGAGTCCCTTGCCCCGATCGCGGGAACCTACGCCAAATACCTTTTTGCCATCGGGCTGTTTGGAGCGTCTATGCTGGCGATGGCGGTGGTGCCGCTTGCCACGGCCTACTCTCTTAGCGAAGCTCTCGGATTCGAAAAGGGACTGTCCCGCACTTTTCGCGAGGCCCCGATCTTTTTGGGGATCTTCACCGCGCTGGTCCTATTCGGCGGGATCGTTGCCATGATCCCCGGTATACCGCCGATCACCCTGTTATTGGTCGCACAGTGTGTCAACGGAGTTCTGCTGCCGGTCCTCTTGTTTGCTATCGTAAGGCTGGCGAACGACCCGGCGATCATGGGCGAATTTAAGAACTCGCGCACCTTCAACGTCCTCGCTTACGCCACCGCAATAATTGTCTCGACTCTTTCCGTTTTATTGATTGGGAAGACGATTGCTGATATGTTTTAGACGCGTCTATGACCGCTCCCGAACTCAAAAATAAAGCCGTTTTTCTCGTCATTTTCGTAGGGTTGGCGATACTCGTCCTTTCCACTCTTTCGATCGTCGAGAGTTGGCTTCAGGTCTCGTTCCTCCCACAGTTTCAGATCTATTTCACGAAAGGCTGGGAGTTGACGGACGAAAGCTCCAAGGTCATGATGAACGTGACCGTCGCGAACGTCTTCGACACGTTCTTTCGGATTGTGAAGATCCTGCTCTGGATGGCGATCGTTATCGCCACGGTCCGGTTCTTCGCGCAGCTCATTCTCCGCACTGTGTTTCGCGGCAACACGCAAACCGAGGTGTCGTCGCTGCTCAAGACCGTATTTTCGATCGTCGTTTATATAATCGCGTTCTTCCTGATCTTTCAGACTCAATATCCCACGATCTCGCTCGCCGGCATATTCACCGGTTCGACCATCGTTGGTATCATCGTCGGCCTCGCTCTGCAGGAGACACTGGGGAATCTCTTCGCCGGTATCGCATTGCAGGCGGACCAACCATTTCAGGTCGGCGACGTGCTGAACATACCGAATCGCGGCGTGGGAGTCGTCGAGACAGTTTCGTGGCGAGGACTCAAGATCCGTACGTTCCAAAACAAACTTTTGATAATCAGCAACGCCGTTCTCAGTAAAGAAATGATCGAGGTCGCTCCCAAGGGCAATCTGAATGCACGGGCCGTCAACTTTAACACCCAGTACAACATGTCACCCGCTAAGACCGTTCAGGTCGTCCGTGACGCCCTACGCGGTGCCGAGAACGTCTCGAATAAGATGCGGCCTAACGTGAGGATCCGAAACCTCGGTGATGACGGCATCGATTGGGAGGTCAAGTATTGGCTGGACGATTACTCCAAGCATCATGACACCGACGCCCTGATAAGGCGAAATATCTGGTACGCCTTTAACCGTGAGAAGATCTCGTTCTCGTTCCCGACAAGGCGGATCCACATTCAGGACAAGCCGGAACAAGTGACACTCGAGGAAAAGATCAATCTAAACGCCGAGCGTCTCAACGGAGTCCCGATCTTTACTCCGCTAACAGAATCGGAGACCGAGCGCCTCGCCGGCGCAGCCAAGACCCGTATCTACGCTCCCGGTGAGAGGATCGTGCGGATGGGACAGGAAGGTCACTCGATGTTCGTGATCGTTCGGGGTAACGTACGGGTCGAGATCACGGAAGGCGGCAAACAGAAGATCGTCAACACCCTAGGAGAAAACGATTTCTTCGGGGAGATGAGCCTCTTGACCGGTCAACAGCGGACAGCCACAGTTGTCGCGGACGAGGAGACCGAAGTTCTTGCGATCGATAAGAAAGCGTTGAAACCCATTCTCGAAAAGAACCCTCAACTCGTGGAAATGATCTCCGAGATCATAGAAGAACGAAAGATCGGGCTTGAGCAAGCGGCCAAGGCCGACGACGAGGCTTCGGTTGTAAAATCAGGCGGCATGATGCGAGCTATCAGGACCTTTTTTGGTCTTGGCAAATAAAAAGACTCGATCCAAGGTCAAGAGGACGGCTTTTCGTCGTAAATATCCTGCAGGAGTTCTGCGATCGGCTTTCTCCCGGCGAAAGCTCCGGGCACTTCGTCACGCGACTTCTGCTCCCGCGTCACCGATTCGCGAACCTCATTTGACTTCACCTCGTTCGGCATTCGATCCTCCGTAGACCTTTCGCCTGTTTCCTGCACGTCTCCATGACCGTTCTGTTCAAACAGGAAACGCGGATCGCCTTTCTCCGCAATTGGCTGGAGTCTTGGAGTAACTTCTTCATGGACGAGATGCCGGGCTTGGTCGAGTATTGACATACCCTTGTTCTTTCTCAGCCTCTCGAGCGACCTGATCGCCGCCGAGGTCTGTGGAGCTTCCGCCGGTTCGCGTTCGATCTTCCGCAGTATGCGCACGTACTCGCGAAGCTCATTTGACGGAAACACGATCGACGTCTCGCCGGTGCCGCTGTCCTCCAATACTTGTTCGAGATGTTTAATGGCAGCGGCGTGAGCACCTCGCTTGTGGAGAAGGCAGCCGAGGGCGAAATGAACAAGAGGCGGCGCGGTATGCATCGAGGCGACGATCTTCTCGCCTCGTGCGATGGCGTCCTGGATCTCAAAGCCGAACCATCGCCGGTCATCGGACCGAAGCATCTCGTTCGCGATCAGGTAGAATTCGAAGATCCGCCGCGTCTCGGACGCTGAACCGGAGGCAAAGAGTTTCCAGAGAAAGAACGCGAACGCTCCAAGGAAGAAAATGACGAACGCCGGCAACCCTACGACATAGAGCATGACCGCGATCACACCAAATGCCAGTGCATATTGGGCGTTCTCGCCGATCGTCGGTTTTGTTTCACGTTTTTCGATCTCGCGGCTCACACATACATCTTACCGCAAGTGACGAAGATCAGCATACGCGGATCTTTGCGATAAGGGAGTGACACCGACTTATACTGCGGGGGGCGACTTGCGGGATCGCGCGGATCCTTGTTTTTTCCCGGCAGCAGGCGTCTTAGGCGCCTGTTTTGGATCGGCGGGGCCCTCACTGGGCCTTGCGGCCTTCTTGGCCTCGCGTTCGAGTTTCATGCCGAACTCGGCCATCACGTCACCGACCTTTTCGAGCACGGTGAACGGAGAATTTATGACGTACGAAAGCGTCTCGCCGAAGGTCACGGCCTCCATTCGCACCAGATTTGCGATCTTTTGTTCAAGCGGAAGCGTCTCAAACTCCTCGACGATCTTAGGCTGCTCTTTGCTCTCGGACGGTGTTTTTTTCTTTTCCTCAGTCATGATCACTAGTTCTCCGGGCCCGGCAATCTTTGCGTCACAGGCCAACCTTTCATTTTCCCTACGACCGGCGACCCTAAAATGTTCCTTCTCATACTTCGTGATAGGAGATAGCAGAGCCGAGCCGCTCTTAACGGTGACCGCGCAGCAGTGAAGCCCGGACAACGGTTCGCACGGCTCGTCCAGCCGAATGCCAAACCGCTTCATCGCGTCCGACAAATATGTACCGACCGGTATAACGCCGTCGAGTCCTTCACGTTCGAAAATGATCACTGCATCCGCCATAAAAGCAAACCTCAGCGGTCAACTCCCGATCTAACACGCACCCTCGGTTGAGCTCCCGACGGCGCCGATGTGAACTCCTTGGCCTTTTCCTGACAGTCCAGACAGATTCCCCACATCCTGAGGCTGTGATGCGTGGGTATGAACTGGTACTGCCTAGCCATTTTATCCTGAAGCGATTCGATCGCTGCTGAAAAGAACTCTATCACCCGCCCGCAGCCGGTACAGATCATGTGATCGTGATGATCATGATTGTAATGATGCTCAAAGTACGTCTTGTTATCCCCGAATCGAACTTCTCGGGCGAGCCCCGCTTCGGTGAGCAGCCGAAGCGTTCTGTAAACGGTGGTGTGCCCGACCGTCGGGTCTTTCTTTTGGACGAGGCGATGCAGATCTTCGATGGTCAAATGGTCCTCTGTGCTGAGGAAGATGCTCATGATCAGATCGCGCTGGTCGGTCCGGCGCAGTCCGGCACGCCTTATGTGATCGAGAAAGATCTCTCGCTCTTGCTCAAATCTTGGAGCTTTTTCCGCCATTATACAGGCCCGCCTATGTGATAAATCTTAGCACTCGGTGCTGCTTTTCGCTATCGAGATCTTTTTGCGGATCTCGTCGATCGTCGCCTGTCCGACGCCCCGGCGCGAGGCAAGGTCCAGCGCCACGTCCCCAAGCAACAGATATATCTCCAATGAACGCTTACTGCCGTATTTTCTGAGTGCCTCGACATGCCGTTCGAATGTTTCGAGATCACCCCGTGCAAACGTCCCGGTCAGCGCCTCAGGCAGCGATTGGGTCCGAATGTTGCTGAGGGTGCTCTCGACGAGCGGCAAAACGACACGTTTGGCAAGATCGCTATCGATCCCGCACTTTGACATCAACTCGAGCGACACGTCGAGCAGTGCAACGAAATGGCCAGAAGCGATGACGGCCGCGCCATGATAGAGCGCCTTTTTTTCCCGATCTATCGAAAAGGGATGGCCGCCGAGGTCCTCGGCGATCTTCCTCGCCCGGTCGACCGCCGCAGCATCGCCCTCCACGCAAAAAAAGGATCCGCGCAACCGCTCCGCGCCGAGCGCCGGATCGCTGAGAGAAACCAGCGGATGGATGGAACCGACCGCTCGCTTCGCCGTTCTTAATGGAGCAAGTATCTCGGAAGAAAGCGAGCCGCTCGTATGCAGGACCGCCGAAGCCGCGATCTCGATGTCCTCGAGCCTTTTCATCGCCGACTCGATCTTGTCGTCCTGCGTCGAAACTATCAGTGTGTCTGCCGCGAGGGACGAGATTTCGTCGATCGATCTGACCGCGGCCGCGTTCAGGCTAAGGCCGAATTCGACTGGGCGGCTGCTGCGGTCACGAACGACCAGCTCGACGACTTCGTACCGATCTGCGGGCAGAGCGAGAGCTAGAGATCCACCGACGCGGCCCACACCGATGATCGCGATCGTATGCATACCGCTTTGAATATATATGAATCTTTGCTGTCGGCTAAATGGCCCGCAAATAGTTCTCGTCAGCTGACGAGAACTTCAGTCCGCGCCTCAGACGCTGGAACCGCAGAGATCATGTCATCGACGTCCGAAGCGGAGATGTCGGCGTAAGGCCTGGCCGACCTCGATCCCCTTTCTGCGTCAGGCGCTCGCTCATATAGCACTCGCAGAAACCTGAGTTCGTCATCGGACAACCGCCTGTTGTCTTTCCCGTTGTCAAGGAATTTGGATAAGGGTTCGACGGCGTCGACGGACAGTCCGGCGTTGTCCTTGCAAAAGCTCCCTATCTGGGCGATCAGCTTGTCCTTATTCTTCCGGATCGTTCCCCGAAAAGACTCGAGGCCGCGATTAACGGTCTGCCAAAGATCACCGGGCAATGACCCGATCTCTTCGGCCTGTCCCAACGTGAACTGGCACGCGCACAGCGGCATGTTCTGAAGCAGTTTCGCGGTGTCGAACCGGCAATCGAACTGTTCTATCCTTTTCATTATCGAGCGCGAACGGGACCTGAACGAGACGTCGAATGCCGCGATGTCTGATAAATTATCAAACTCCCACCAAATATCGGTCCTGAGGATCTCAGCCAGCTTGTCGCGAATGCCGTTCGAGGCATGCACCTTTTCGTGCTGCTCGATAAAATACGACGAGTATTCTCGTTTGAATTCCGCCCAAATTGTCGCGAGGTCCGTGTTCGATCTTCCGTCTGCCGATTTCGAAGCCGCGTTGAGAACGTCATCGAGTCTGACCGCGAGTTCGTCAATTTGAGGGACCCCGGTGACCTCACACAGCGACAGCCATCCTGTGATATTCTGACGCAATTCGGTTCCCGCTATGAACTCTTCGACCGATCCAAGGTCCGCGCTCAAGCGATCGAATTCCGTTTCCGAATCGGCAAAGGCGTCCGCGATCCTCTGAAGGCAGGCGTCAGGCGTGAGCGAACCTTCCCGAACCCCCGCTATCGATTCAGCAACAATTCGAAATGCCTTGATCGACGTTCTAGCGAGCCTCCAGATGCGAGTATTGAGCATCTCGTCATCGACGGAGTCGAACCGGGCCGCTAGCCGCCGGTCGTTCCAACGGTCAAGCCACCCGTCGAGAGCGGCGGCCACTACTTTTTGATCATCTTTCCTGTGTATCGATCTGAGCGAACCGTCACCTGTCAGCAGCCGTGCCCAGGCGATGAGCCGCTCGTTCGAATAAGCTGAATCGGCAGGCAAAGCGACTCCGACAATGTCGTCCCAGATAAGCTGCAAGTCGAGCGAACGATGATTGATCCGGTCGCCGTTAGACGTCACGAATTCGAGCAGGCGGCCCGAGACCATCGCTGCCAGGAGCAGATATCCCGCCTCGCGAACAAGTCCGTTTGGAGCTTCGCCGAGAACACCGAATATTGTCTCGAGATGCGCGACCTCTTCGTGGTTCCGTTTGATTACCTCGAGTATATCTCGCACCTGCGGCAGCTCGCGCAACGCGTCGCCTTCGGCGGGCACGTAAACCGTATCTGGCTTGCTGACGATTCCCAGCGGAACGCCAAAGGCCTCGGCCAGGTGTTGGATCTCCGTTAGCTCGGGCGCTGCGCCGCCGAAAAGGTCGGCGACGAGGCTCGACACTTCCTTCATTCTGATAGGAAGCGAGAAATACGGATGCAGAGGATAGCGGCCTTCGAAAAGAGACTCGAGCATGACCGTGAACACCTGTGACAGGCTTCCGGCAGTAAGGGCTTCCTCAGCAAAATTGTATTCAAATCCTTCGATCGCCAACACTCCCTGTTCAAAGAACGAGCGCTGAAAGATCTTTTCGACCTGGATCGCGTGGGCCTGCACGGCCGCAGCGATGTGCTCCTCGAAATCCGAACGGAGGGCGCCGTCGCTGACAGCTACATAGAACCGCTTTATCGTCCCGATCTCCTGCGATGTCATCTCCGCCGCTTTCCACGTGACGGCAGGCAGGTCGCTCGCCGCCTCGACCGACACGGTCGATCGTCCGGCGATCTCCAGCACGACATTCCATTCGATGCCAGCCGGTGGCATAACGGATATTTCGGCTTCGCCGGGCCAAAACACCCTGCCCTTTCTCAGCCCGCCGCGCCATTCGATCACACAGTCGGTCGACACCACAGAAGCGTCCTGCCTCGATTCTGCAAACGAGCAGTCCGAGTACCGGTCTTCTATGAGTTTTCGGAGCACGTGATCGACGACGTATTCCGGCAGACGTTCGGCAGCGACATCGAGAGCGGTCTTAAGGTCTTCTTTTCCGTCCAGCTTAAATCGGAAGCGGCGAACTCCGTTAGCGTCCGTGTGCAGCGTGACGCCGTCGGGCACGGCCTCGGCAAACGTGCCGA
>JBGAVC010000016.1:0-56465 GCA_044228265.1 Pyrinomonadaceae bacterium | reverse complement strand
GGAGGACGCTGAGGCAAAATGACGAAGCTTTTGCAGAACTACCACCCCGTCAGCCGGAGCGGCTGCCACCCCTCCTAAACAAGGAGGGGAGCTTTTTCTGCGGACTTTGCGTAGATCTTTGAGGCCTTTGCGATTAGATGTGTTTTTACCGCAGAGTTCGCAAAGGGGCACGCGGAGGACGCTGAGGCAAAATGACGAAGCTTTTGCAGAACTACCACCCCGTCAGCCGGAGCGGCTGCCACCCCTCCTAAACAAGGAGGGGAGCTTTTTGTCGGGGCAAAGCCCCTCCGGAAACTTGGGGAGAGCGTGGCCCATCGGGGCGTAGCCGCGACCGCACTGCAACGCGGCAAGCCGCCTGACAACGGACAATTAAGTTGCGAGCAAGGGTTTGAGCTTTTGATGGCCTTTTTTTGCGGCTTGCCACAGGTCGTAATTGGCCTGCATTCCTATCCAAAGCTCGGGAGATGTCCCCAAGGCGTCCGAAAGACGCAGAGCCATTTCCGCCGAGATCCCGGCCGCACCGTTCAAAATTCGCGAAAGGGTAGCACGTGTGACGCCGAGGTGGATGGCGGCGGCTGTGACAGAAACGTCTCCCAAATAATCCTTTAATACTGAACCAGGATGTGGCGGATCGAACATTCGCATAAAAACCTCAGTGATAATCCTGATAATCAACCAATACGGCGTCGTTCTCCTCAAATGTGAACGTCAATCGCCAATTTCCACTTACATCGATCGACCAATGTCCCTCAAGCTCGCCTCGCAAAGAATGTAGACGCCAGCCGGGGGCATTCAAATCCTGAGGACTCATTGCATTATCAAGCGCGAAGAGCTGCCGGCGGAGCCTTTCGGCGTGTTTTGGATGAATCCCGGCTTTGGAACCATTTTTGAAAAACTGCTCAATGCCTCGATGCCGAAAGCTCTTGATCATCGAGTCCAGTGTATAGTCATGCTATACGGTTGTCAACATAAATTGCGAACGCCGGGTTGAAACGCCACACCTCAATGAGCACACCGCGGACGGGAAGAAAGACTGCGGACTTTGCGGTCTTTGCCGTTAAAGGTCTTTTTTACCGCAGAGTTCGCAAAGGGGCACGCGGAGGACGCTGAGGCAAAGAAACGCCACGCCTACATTCACGCACCGCGACGCGCGCGGTTGAGATCGCAGCGGAATAAAGAAAGGAACCTCTGCGGCCTTTGCGTAGATCTTTGCGGTCTTTGCGGTTAGATCTTTTTTTTACCGCAGAGTTCGCAAAGGGGCACGCGGAGGACGCTAAGGGAAACAGAACTACCACTGCCGTCAGCCACGTCTACCCCCTAAACAACCGAGGGGAGCTTTAGGGATTCGCCGTGAAGTCCTCGTTCGGGCGGTCGGCGGAGAGGGTGAAAGTGTGGGTGGTGGGCGTAAAGGTGTATTTTTTCGACGTGACGCCAAGCGTATACACGACTCCGGTCGGCGCCCCCGGCAGTGCGTAGTAGCCAAAGGGATTGGTCACGGCAAAGACCTTGGCGCCTGAGCCGTTGTCGGTTAGAGAGACCAACACGCCTTCGACACCGCGGCCGGTCGCGTTAACGATACGCCCGGAGACGCGGGCCGGCGGGCCGATGACGCCTGATATCCATTCGTCGGCGCCGATATCGTTCGCCATTCCAGATGGCCGCGAGTCGCCGTCGTAATCGAGGGTCATGCCAGGCAGCGTAACGGCATGGTCGATCATTTGGCTTCCAGCCTGGAGGTGCAGGTTGGCCGGACCGTTGAAGATAGGATCGACAGCGTACGAGTGGCTGTCCTGTGAGGTCGCCGTCTGCCACGACGTTAGCGACTGCATGTCCGAGCCGAGGAAGCCAACATTTTGGGCAAAATAGTTGTTGTAATCGATAAAAGTAAATATGTTCGGGCTTGACGCGTTGTACAGCCCGTAGCGCGAGCCGACCGTCTCGGCATTCGCGAGAATGTTGTTTCTGAGGTCAACACCGGCGGGAGTGTTGACTGCGCCGGCGATGTTCAAGGCCGCCGTGACGCTGCTCGCTGAGACCTGATCCGTGTTCATGTACACGGTGTTGTGATAGATCTTGTAACCCGCACCGTTATCGAGCATGATGCCGTAGCCGTTATCGCTCGAAGTCGTTCCCGCCGAACCGGTCGAAGCGATATCGGAGACAAAGTTGTTCGTGACAGTTACGTTCGCATTCGTCGTGATTGTCGAGAGCCAGATGCCATTGCTTCCGCCGGTCGACCCCTTCTGCTTGATATCGCGGATCTCGTTGCGGTCGATCTTGCCGGTATCGATCGTCCCACCGACCAAAATGCCGCTCGCGGTCGCCGTCGAAGAGACCGAGGACGCGACGCCCACGATGTGATTTGCCGAGATCTGGAAATTAGAGGCATTGAGCACAGTGATCCCGCGAAGGCCGAGTTTTTCAGCCGCGACCGAAGATCCGAGATCGTTGCCCGTGATGACTATATTCTGGTCCTGCGTCACCAGATCGCCGGCGGTGAACACCGCGCTCTGAACGCTCTTGATCAGGTTGTTTTGAACGGTCAGGTTCGAGTTCGGCCGACCGTTCTCTGCTGCGGCACCCACGCCCGAGCCGCTTCCGGCCACGATCCCCTGCCCGTTGAAACCGCCCGGTCCGATTAGAACACTGTTCTTGACCGTCACGTTGTTTGCGCCGCTTGTCGTGTTCGTCGCGACCCAAATAACGGCCCCGGAACCCGAATTTGAGATCGTCATGCTCCGGTCGGTTGAGCCCGAGTTAGACCCGTCTACCACGACGCGGTCAGCACCATTCAGTTTGATGATCGAGGCGGCAGACGATCCCGAGATCGACCGTACTCCGCCCGAAGGTCTGATGGTCAAGGTGTAGCCGCCAATGCCCTCTTCCGCGACCTGGTTCAGAGCGACCGCTCCGGTCTCACCGGTCATGTCGCTGACGACATTGATGGTTATGTTGCCCGTCGCCACTCCGGAGTTGATCACGTCGAAAATGCCGCCCGGATTTGTCAGCGAAGCAAATGAGCCGCCCGAACCCACCGAATAATTGCCGCTGTACGGCAGCGCGATCCGATACGAGTTAGGCGGGTTCGGCGGACTGGTAACGTTGATCACGTTGGTACCGGCAAATCCGTTGCTTGGATTCGCTGACACATTAAAGAACAGGTCCTGAGCGTCGACGAAATACTGGATCGTGTCGCCAGTGAAAGCGCGACCGCCACCAACGTTTATGTAGTTTATAGTGCAGGTGTAAGTACCGTTTTGGTTCGTCCCGCTCGCGAGCACGCATCCGGTCGAGATGTAACTCGCATCGGTCGATTTCTTGTAGAAGATCCTGGGCGCGTTCCCGCCCTGCGACACGCCCGTAGCGTCAAATATGTTGACCGAGAGGGTACGGTTGCCCGTCGTCGTGATATTAGGCAGCGGCGTGTACGTAATGGTCGGAGGCAGGCTGTCCTGATACGTTCCGTCGTATTCGTCCGCCCCGATGTCCGGCTCAAACCCACCCCCGTTGACCGAGCCCGCGGGACCGGGCCGCGTTTGCCCGTCGATATCCGTGTTAAAGCCTGCGATGGGCTGGCCGCCGGACTCGATCGCGGACGTCGTCGCGCCCAGATTTATGTGCAGATCGGAAGCGCTGTTGACAAATGTGACCGGCACGCCCGAAAAGCTCAGATTGTCACTTAGCGATGCCGACTTCCATCCGGCAAACGTCTGGTTAGAGGACCAGTACCCGACATTTGGCGAGTTGGCGTTAAGGACATTATAATTCGAAGCTCCCGCCGGCCAGCCTGTGGTAGACGACGCTGGAGCGCCGAAGTTGTTCGATATCGCGTAGTGTTTACCGACCGCGCCCGTTCGAACGTTTGAAAACAGGTTATTGCGAAGATCGATTGTCGGCGTCCGCGGCACCGACCCGAGATCGCCGCGTTCAAATGCCATCGAGGGCAGAGCTCCGCTTGACACGGTTCCCTCGATCCGGACGGTGTTGAAGTAGATCTTATCCAGCGGGTCAGGCGTCGAACCGTGATTTCCCCATATCCCGATAAAGACGGTGTTGGTGAACTGCCCGGCGCCGAGCGAGATCATGTTGTTGGCGATGGTCACCGCGGTCGTTCCCGACCTTACAAGAATGCCCGTGCCGATACCGGGCTGCGACGTGGATGTCGAGGTGCTCGCGTTCGAAATGCCGTAGATCCGGTTGTTCGAGATCGTCGTGTTTGTGGCCAAGGCATGTGAGATACCGGCGACAACGGTCCCGACAGCACCGTTATTGATATTCGAGAGACCGCTTATGGTATTTGCATTTACGACGGTGCCGTTTCCCGGCAATATGTGCACTCCGGCCGCGGAAACCGTCCCGCTTGGAGCGCCGGAGAGTGTTGAGTTTGTCGTCAAATTGCTTATCGAATTGCCGCTGATGGTCGCCGTCGTGGTGCTGCTCGGCGTCGTCCCGGTCTCAACCCCGTTGACATTGCCGCCGTTACCTGTTCCCCAGGAAGAGATATTTCGGATCGTATTATTCGAGTAGGTTGCCGCGGCCGGCATGCTCGTCTGATTGATGCCGGCGGCGACCGAGCTGGCCGTAGTAGTGTTTTGAATGCCGGCCCGTAGGCTGTCGGTATCGGTATTACCGATCGTGTTGCCCGTGACCGTCACTGACGCCGCGTCGCCCGAGACATTTATCCCGAAAACCGCTCCGCCTATCGAACTGGTCGCCGATCCTGAGGTCAGTCCGGCAATGACGTTGTTGCTGATGAGCATCGTTCCGGTCGAACCGGCATTAATGCCCACGACCGCTCCCTGAGCGACCAACGGTGTGACCACAAGCGAGTCGGTCCCGGAAACCACACCGAACACATTTGGTGTAATGTTCCCGGCGTTCACATTGCCCGAATTGATGCTCAACCCGCAAAGCACTCCGCTGCCCGCGCTCGCGTTACTCGTCGTCGTGAGCAGGATCGATGCGGCCGAATTTCCCTGTACGGACGTCACCGGAGACGCACCGACAGATAGATTGATCGCGACAAACCGCGTGGCGACATTGCCGCCCATCAAGTAAAACCCTCCGCCGCCTGCAGATGCCCCGCCGATAGCATTTCCAGCCACGGTGTAGCCAGAGCCTGCCGAAATGTTTATGGCGGTGTGAGTCGCAGCGACCAAATAAGTCCTGGAACCGGTCTGAAAGAACCTGTTGTTGCTTATGGTCCAGGCCGAGGTTCCAGCCGCAAGGTTGATACCGTTCGACGGTGCCGACGAATTGAAGAAATTGGATATGTTGTTAGAGTCGATCGTGTTCTGCGAGTTATCGACCGAACCGGACGAATACACACCATTGATCGGCAGATTGGAACCCGCGGCAGTGATGTTGCAGTTATTGATATTGTTGTTGCTGTTGCCGGTCGTGACACCGGTACCAAAATACACAACGCCCGAGGCCGAGTCAGGCGATCCGCGGAGCGTTGTCGATGTGACGGTGTTGCTCGTGGCGTCATTGATAAAGCGGAGCGTGCTGGCCGAGCCGGTGGCCGTGTTGGTCAGTGTCAGAGAGTTGCCGCCCGTATTGCGGCCGTTGATGGTGACGTGAGCGGCACCGTTAAGATCGACCAGAGGGCCGCTGAGAGCGCCGCTTATCGTACGCGCACCGCGGACCGGTTGAATAGTGATCGAAGTGTAAGCGGCAAAGCCGGAGCCGCTTCGGTTTAGAACGGCGGACGCGGTTTCCGTGGTGTTTCCCGAGATATTTATCGTTAGGCTTCCCTGATGAGTGCCCGAGTTTATGGCGTCAAACGCGGCCTTTAATGTCGTGTAGGTCGTGGGCCCGGTTACCCCCGCCGTCGCGAACACGTCAACCGGCCCGGGTGGAACATTGACCGTCCACGAATACATGGCCGGTGTCGGATCGACATTGCCGGCAGCGTCTATCGCCCGCACCTGGAAAGTGTGGAGACCGTTGGCAAGTCCCGAATAACTCTGTGCAGACGTGCAGGCCGTGAAGGCGGCAGAGTCAAGCTTGCATTCAAACGTCACGCCGACCGCGGGTTTGTTCTCCGACTTTTGCCGAATAGCCAGCGAACCGACATTTCCGAACGTAAACGTAGCATCGGGATCGTAACTCGGGTCGGGCGGTCCGCCAGTGATCGTGGTATCGGGTGCGACGGTGTCGACGACCCAAGAAAAACTCGCTTGGGTACTCTGGTTGCCGGCGGCGTCGACCGATTTAACGGCAAAGGTGTGCGAGGCGTCCGAAAGCCCGTTATAAGTCTTGGGTGAGGCACACGAAGTGAATGCCGCACCGTCGAGTGAACACAGAAATCCCGTTACACCCGAACCGCCGGTGTCTGTTCCCGAGAAATTGAACGTCGCGGATGCACTGTTCGACGGATTTGCAGGGGTCGGCGGGTTGATAGTGACAGTCGGCGGAGTAAAGTCGATCACCCATGTGAACGTCGCCGGTGTCGCGTCAAAATTGCCAACGCCGTCGGTCGAGAATACCGAAAACGTGTGTGAGCCGGAAGCGAGACCAGAATAGCTGGCAGATCCCAAGGTGCAATTCGTGGGTGCGTTAGCGTCGAGCTTGCACGTCAAATTCACGATACCAGTGCCGCCGGGGTCAGACCCTGCAAACGTGAAATCCGCAGACGTGCTGCTTGTCGGGTTCGCGGGATGTGTGTTGATCGTCGTGTCCGGGTCGGTCGTATCGATGCGCCAAGTGTACTGTTCGGGCGTGGGATCTATGTTGCCGGCATTGTCGACCGCATAGACCGAGAATGTATGTGCTCCGTCCGGAAGAGCGGTGTACGACTTGGGGGATACGCACGGCGCGTACGCACCCGCATCGAGCTTACATTGGAAACTCGCCACGGACTGCGGTCCGAACAACGTATCCGTGCCCGTAAACGTAAATGTGGCATCGGGATTGTTGGTAACTAACTGCGGTTTGCTTACGATGGTCGTATCCGGCGGATTCAAGTCGATCGCCCACGTAAACGATGCCGCATTGCTCTGATTGCTTGCCGCGTCAACTGACTTGACGGAAAATGTGTGCGAACCGTTGGCGAGCGAAGTCAGGGTCTTTGGCGAAACACACGAAGAGAAAGCGGCAGCGTCGAGCGAGCAGACGAATCCGGTGACACCGGAACCGCCGGTGTCTGTTCCTGAGAAACTAAATGTCGCAGACGAACTGTTTGAAGGGTCCGGAGGCGTCGGAGCGTTGATCGTCGCCGTCGGCGGAGTGGTGTCGACCACCCAGGTGTACTCGTCGGGTGTGAGATCGACGTTGCCGGCAGCGTCGCGAGCCCGAACCTTGAAGTTATGGGAGCCGTCCGCAAGCCCCGTGTAACTGATGCCGGAAACACAAGTCGAAAACGCGGCCGAGTCGAGCGAGCATTCAAACGTTAGGGCGGCCGGTGAGGCTGGCCGGCTCTCGCCGGGCGGGGCCGAACCGATATTTGTAAACGTGAACGTCGCAGAGTTGCTGTTCGTGGGGTTCGTCGGTTTGCCGGTTATCGTTGTGTCGGGAGGCACCGTGTCGATGACCCATGAGAAAGCGGCCGCCGAACTCTGGTTTCCGGCTGCATCGACCGCTTTAACTGCGAAATTGTGTGAGCCGTCGGCCAAATTTGTGAATGGATACGGAGACGAACAGGCCGCAAATGCCGCGTTGTCGAGCGAACACAGAAATCCGGTCACTCCGCTGCCGCCCGTGTCCGTTCCGCTGAAATTGAACGAGCCCGAGGCGCTGTTCGAAGGATCTGCGGGCGTTGGCGCGTCGATCGAAGCGACCGGCGGGATCGAATCCACTAACCAGGTGTAACTTGCCGGAGTCGCGTCCTCGTTGCCGGCAAGGTCCGTCGCCTGCACACGGAAATTATGTGAGCCGTCACTCAATCCGGTCAAAGTCGCGGGCGACGTACAGCTCGAGAAGGCGGCGTTATCCAACGAGCATTTGAAGGTGTAAGATCCGACTGCCGCAAAGTTGGTTGCGCTGAACGTAAACGTGGCCGATGTGCTCGACGTGGGATTTGCGGGAAAGGTATCGATCGTGGTCTCCGGCGGCGTCAGGTCGATCGTCCATGAAAATGTGGCCGGCGAAGCGTCCGCGTTCCCGGCGTTGTCCGCGGCAAAGACCGTGAACGTGTGTGAGCCTGCCGCAAGTCCCGAATACGACGCCGATCCCGAATTGCAGGCAGCGGCAGCATTGCTGTCGAGTTGGCACGTAAATCCAGCAACTCCGGTCCCGCCGGTATCCGATCCGGTGAAGCTGAACGCTGCCGAAGTGCTGTTGGTCGGGTCCGCCGGATGTGCCGTGATCGTCGTATCGGGCGGAGTCGTGTCGATCACCCACGTGAACTGCGCCGGCGTCGGATCGGCGTTACCCGAAGCGTCGACCGCGTAAACGTAAAACGTGTGGCTGCCCTCTGCAAGGCCGGTATACGAATTTGGCGATGTGCACGCTGCGTAACTGCCAGTATCGAGCTTGCATTGAAAGCTGTTTACCGCTGACGGAGCTTTCAATGTGTCGGTCCCCGAAAAGGTGAACGTCGCCGACGTTTGATTCGTCGGATTGGCCGGATTACCGGTGATCATGGTGTCGGGCGCGTTGGTGTCGACGTATTCGTCCGCCCCGATGTCGTAGCCGCCGTCCTTGGGCCGCGGATCGCCGTCGATATCTTCCGTCACCGTTGCGATGGTCGTACCGGTGTTCTTGGCCGGGCTGGCATACGTCAAATGCAGGTCCGCCGACGACACGAACAACGGGTCGCCGGAGACCGAATTCGCGTCGCCGCCCGTCGCAGTCCGCCAGTCCGCAAGCGTCGAGAGCGTTGTGGCTCCGTCATCGATCGTGCCGGCAGAACCGCCGATTCCCGGGGCCAAAAGGTCGTTGTAATTTGAAATCAACCCCGCCAGATCGCCACTGTTCCGCACCCGGACGGCAAAATGGCTACCCGTGCCGGTGCCGTTCGAGCGGAAATTGGCGAGGACGTTGTTGACGCTGTTCAGCGTACCCGAATTGTGAACGTAGATGGCCGCCGAAGCTCCGCTCGAAACGGAAGAGCCTCCGATGCGGACCGAATTGTTTCGAACGTTCGCGATATTCCCGCTTACACCGGCCGTGTCCACACCGAAGATGGTCGCTCCGTCGGTCGTCGTGGTCGCGTCGAGGTCGATGAAGTTGTTGACGATATCGACCGTATCGCCGCTCGCGCCGTTAGCGTTGTAGATCCCTCGTATCACGGGCGATGATCCGGATGTCGCAAGGTCAAAGACCTTATTCCTGAGAACGGAAGTCGAACCGGGAGCTACGTTCAGGTAAATGCCGGTCAAACTCGTCGACGCCAGCGGCGAGGTCTCGGAGATCGAGTTTTGGCTGATCGTCGTATTCGAATAGAAATTGTCGATGTAGATGCCGGCATCAGAGAAGTCGGAAATGACGTTCCCGGTTATTGCATTGGCATCGCCGTTCTTGCCGGCCGTTCCCGACATGTAGACACCGCGGGCCATCGACGACGCGCCGCTCGTGATCGTATTGTTGATCAGCGAGTTGCTGCCATTTCCTGTCGCTGCCGTTGAACCCGCGAAATATACAACGCCGTTGACGGTGGACGTACTGACGCCTTTGAGTATCAGGTTTTTAAACGTGTCGTTGTTCGCCCCGTTCGAAAAACACACGGTCGCTCCCGCTGTGTTCGTGTTCGATATCGTCGTGTCTTTTGCGTTGCCCGAAACAGCACCGTCAAACGTGAAACGGTCGGCCCCGTTGAGGCTTATAAGGCAAGATGCGGACGAGCCGCTGACGACACGCGGCCCTGAAGCTGGTTTGATCGTAATGGTCCAATTCCCTGCTCCCTCTTCAACCGCCTGATTCAATGGAACCGCACCAGTCTCTCCGGTCAGATCCGACGTTAGGCTTATCGTCAGATCGCCATTTACCGCACCCTCATTGATCTGTTCGAAAAGGCCGCCGGGGTTAGTGAGTGACGTGATCGCTTCGGACGAACCGACATTCACCGAACCCGAGAACCTGGAGATGATCTTGTAGGTATTCGGTGCGGTCGGCGGCGCAGATACGTTGTTTACGTCCGCAGCAGTCAGACCTGCCGATGGTTCGGCCGCGACGTTGCCTGCCGTGTCCTGGGCGATGACGAAATACGAAATGACGTCCGTTGGTGCCGGCGAAATGTCCGCGGCGAGGATCGTACAATTCCAGACTCCGCTGACCGCATTGCCCGACGAAAGGGTGCACCCGCTTGAGAAATATGTTCCCGCACCTTTCTTGTAGTAGATGCGCGGACGCAGCGAACCTTGGGCGACCCCGACGTCGTCCGAGATAGTGACGCTCAGAGCCTGGTCGGCGGTGTTGAATGTATTCGTTAACGGCGTGTACACGACCGTGGGTGGAACATTGTCGACCGTTCCGAGTACATAGAATCCCGGTATCGCTGTCGCTGCCGGGGCCACACTCGTGACGCTGGTGCCCGCGACGACAGTGGGCGATGCGCCGCCAACGATGTCATAAGTCCCATTGACCGTCGTGCCCGCCGCGATAGCGTCGGTCGCCGAGGCCGAAGCGTCATTCACTCGCACGAACGTGCCCGTCAGGCCGCTGCCGGAAACGATAGACGCGGCCCAATAGCGGTCGGTATGGAGCGAGCCCATTTTCAGGCCGGCCGTCCCGCCTGAATTTGCGTCGAAGACTTCCGCTTTTACCACTATCGCGCCCGATGTCACAGGCCCGACAAGCTCGAATGGATTGAAAGTGCCTTTACCGACCGGAAATGCATAATTGACCGATCCGTCCAGACCGGACGGCAGAGCACGAGCCAGCGCTCCGCGAACAAAGTTCGTTGCCGACGCTCCCGTCACCGCATCTGCGGCCGGGTTCATTACCGTGAGAACGTTACCGGTGTTAGTCAGGATCCCGGAATCGAGATGAAGCTTGCCGGCGGCGGGTAAAGTGCGGTCGAAGGGAACATTTACAACTTTGTTCGGTGCGGCGGACGTGTTATTGACCGTCAAACTCACCGGTCCGGCCGTCGACGGAAACTCTACAGCCGTCGCTGTCTGTGCACCTGTTGCTCCGTTGTAGATCAGCGACGAGGAGGTCGAGCCATAGCTGATAGAGCCGCTTCCAGTAACGCTGCCGGCGGAAATCGTTAGTGCGGCATCATCGTTTATAGCAAGGCCGCCTTGCAGATCGATGCCCGATGGATTATTGACACGGACATTTAGCGCTCCCGTAGCGGGATTGGCAAGCGCAAGATGCTGCAATGCGGACCCCTGAAATTCGACCAAATTGCCATTACCGCCCGAGACCGTGAGTACGCCAGTTCCCGTCTGGCTGAGATCGCCACGGAAATAGAGCAAAGCCCCAGTTCCGGAGGACACGTCGATACTTCCGCCGGTTTGGGTCACGTTCCCGGTCACAACGACGCGACCGCCTGGCGCTGACGCCGCTTCGAACGTTCCGCCGTTGACAACCAGATCGTGTATCGCGAGATCACCGTTTGAAACGCCGATGAACCGGCCAGTGTTTGTCGCCTGGACCGTCAACGTCCCGCGGACCGCTCCCGTCGTCGACGAGCCGAAGAAATTCATCGCTCCCGTGGCCGACGGGCAGTCATACATGAGGTTTCCGAAGACCTGTGCGTTGTTCACCGGTGCGGTCGTCGATGACGTTACACCGGAAATATCGAGGTTCGAGTTTGATTCCCAAGTAGCTAGCGGTACAGGCGGAGCCCCTGTCGTTGCTCCTGACGAATTGACGGTACCGCCGTCCTTGATGATCAACGTCTCCGAGGAGCCTACCAACATCGCATCGCTCTGAACACCGAGATTTACGATGCCGGTACTGCCTACCGTAACTCGTGTATCTGTTCCACCCGTCGTGTCCAGAGAATTCTCAGCGCTTGCCCCGCTTAGGAACGACAATGTTCCGTCGATCTTCCCGGTCATTCCGGTGGAAGACGAAAACATGATCTTAACCGGATCGGCCGCATCGTTGAGCATCAGCGTGCTGCCGGCGTCGATCTCGAGATCGTCACCGGTGTTGCCCGTGATGGCCAGAGACTTTGCCGTCGCATCGTTTGACCGCAAGGAACACGATGTCCCGCTGGTTATCCGTAGTGCCCCTATCGTTTCGGACGAGCTGATCCTGATAGTTGTTTCAGCTCCAGCCGTTGTACCATCGCCGTCGACTATCAACACATCCGAAGCGTTTGGCGTCGTCCTCGGACTGCCTGTATTGTCCGCAGCGGTGTTCCAGTTTGATGCCGTATTCCAATCGCCGCCGGTCGATCCGACCCAATAATAGGTCGTACCTGCCGGAGAGGTTGTCTGGCTGCCAGACAGCGGCGAAGAACCCCGACCACCCTCGGCCAGCGAATAGATCCGCCAGTTGTAAGTCTGTCCCGGCTGAAGATCTGTCACGGCGAGCGATGTCGTATCCGTGGCTGCTGCTGCCTGAAAGCTGTACGACGAACCTCCGTCGGTAGAACGGTAGATGGCGTAACCTAATTCGCCGGCTGCATCCGTCCAATTGAGTGTCATACCGGTCGCGGAAACGCCTGTAAAGGTGAGGTCGGTCGGAGGCGTGGAGCCCGCAACTGGTGTGAGCGAATACGTTCGCCGTGAACCGTCGGCAGAGGAATTAAGATTTGAGATCGCGCCGGTCGGATAGGTTTGTTCCGCGAACGGAGCAGTCACGTTTGCCGAATTTGTCGCGGAAGCGATGCTTATGAAACTGTTCGTCGCTGTATCTATCGAGAAACCAATGCCGATTGCCTGGCCGTTGGCAGCTCCCCCGCCAGCGTTTCGGACCATTTGCCCGTAGACGAACTCTATCTTGCCCGAGGATTCATACAGCCGCACTTGAAATGTCCCATCGTTCGATCCGGGCGAAGCAACATTCAGCAGCGACATATTGCGGAATTCGACGGTCAATACGCGGTTCGGCGCGGAGCCTGCAACCTTGTAGTGCACCTTTCCGTTAGTTCCTGTCCTGAGGTCGCCGCCGAACGCTGAGATAACGGGGGTCGAGATCGTTCCAGCCGCGACCGAGTATGCGTCCGGCGCAACCGGTGTAAGGCCTAGAGCGACCAGGCCGTTCGAGCTAACGCTGAACTGCGTGTAGCGAGAGCCCATCAGGTAAAATTCAAACCCGATGGGAACGCTCGTCGATGCCGAATCGTCCGCGTCCGGACCGACCAACTGAGTGGTCCCGAACGACATGTCGGTGAACGAGCCAGTGGTATCAGTCGCAAAGGTGTAATTGGCCGAAGAAGCCGTTGACGAGGTAAGAGCGGTGTTTGACGGGCGAGATGCCCATGATCGATCGTTTGCTTTCCGGATGTCCGACCCTGAAGTGCTGGAAGACGCCCAAACGGGGTCCACGATGCCACGCCCACCCGCGATCACGCCCCAGCCGGCAGCCACCGCCGCAACTGTTAGTGTCAGGATCGCGATGACGGACTTGGGGAGTCGAAACGGCGGCGGGCGCATGTACATAGTATCGAATACTGCGTTGTTTCGATCTAAACCAGTAGAAGAGCAATGAATTCAGTTTTCCTGAACATGCGGGCCGGTCGGGAGAAAAAACAACTGCTACACGTATGACACCCGAGTATAGCTTTTTTGCCGAAGAACCACAAGAAAATTGGGCGAGAAGCGTCTATTAGGCGGCTTGCAGATGCGACGGACGGAGGCATCGACGACGATCAAGGTTACGAGTTTTAAGGTGACACACGAAGCGCAAAAAAAGGAGGCCGAAGCCTCCGTTTTTACGTGAATACACTCTCCACTCTACTTGCCGCCGGCAAGCTGGATCCTGATATTAGCAGCTTCGACCAGATCACGCGATGCTTCGGTTTCCTCGACAGTTCCGGAAGCCGCGGCTGCGAGGGCCTTTTCGGCGACCTCGCGATCGCTGCGAGCAGCCTCGAGATCGATCTCATCGGCCGTTTCGGCAGTATCAGCTAGCACGGTGACGTTGTTCGAGTTGACTTCGACAAATCCGCCCGAAACCGCCAGCTTTTCGGAGCTGCCTTTTGCCGAGTAGGTCAAAAGGCCGGGCTTCAAGGCGGAGATAAGAGGTGCGTGGTTCGGCAATATGCCGGCTTCGCCCGTCGCGGTCGGCAGCGTGACCGAATCGACGTCGGCGTCGAGAACGCGTTTTTCAGGTGTGACTATTTCGAGTCTAAGCATAATCTAACTGGCCGCCCGCTTACGCAGGCGGTTCTGACTCACGCCGAAGCGGCCATATTTTTGGCTTTTTCGCGGGCCTGTTCGATAGTGCCCACCATATAGAACGACTGTTCGGGCATATCGTCGCATTTGCCTTCGAGGATCTCCTTGAAGCCTTTGATCGTGTCCTCGACCTTGACGTATTCGCCCTTGAGGCCGGTGAACTGTTCGCCGACCGTGAATGGCTGCGAGAAGAAACGCTGGATCTTGCGGGCTCGCGAGACGGTAAGCTTGTCGTCTTCGCTCAATTCGTCCAAACCGAGAATAGCGATGATGTCCTGCAGGTCCTTGTAACGCTGAAGGATACGCTTGACCTCCTGCGCGGTGTTGTAATGCTCTTCGCCCACGATGGTTGGGTCGAGAATACGCGAGTTCGACGCCAGCGGATCGACGGCGGGATAGATACCCAACTCAACGATCTGACGCGAGAGAGCGGTTACGGCGTCAAGGTGAGCAAAGGTCGTCGCTGGTGCCGGGTCCGTATAGTCGTCGGCGGGCACGTAAACGGCCTGGATCGATGTGATAGCTCCCGTCTTGGTCGACGTGATGCGCTCTTGCATCTCGCCCATCTCGGTCGCAAGGTTCGGCTGGTAGCCCACGGCCGAAGGCATACGTCCAAGCAGAGCCGAAACCTCCGAACCCGCCTGCGTAAATCGGAAAATATTGTCGACGAAAAACAGTACGTCGTTCCCCTGATCGCGGAAATACTCGGCGACCGTCAGTCCCGAAAGAGCGACGCGAAGGCGTGCTCCCGGCGGTTCTGTCATCTGGCCGTAAACGAGCGACACCTTGGAGTTCTTGATCGCATCCATGTCCACCTTGGTCAGATCGAATCCGTGACTCTCTTTGAAATCCTTCATGAAGGCGTCACCGTAGGTGATAACGTTCGACTCAACCATTTCGCGAAGAAGGTCGTTCCCTTCGCGGGTGCGTTCGCCGACGCCTGCAAAAACGGAATATCCTTCGCGACCCTTGGCGACGTTATTGATCAACTCCATGATGAGCACGGTCTTGCCGACACCGGCACCGCCGAATAGTCCAATCTTGCCGCCTCGAAGGAACGGCTGCACGAGGTCGATGACCTTGATGCCCGTCTCGAACATCTCGAGCGACGTCGCCTGCTCGTCAAAAGACGGCGGATGACGGTGGATGGAGTATCGAGTGTCAGCGATGACCGGTCCAAGCTCGTCCACAGGATCACCGATAACGTTGATGACACGGCCCAAGGTCGGAACGCCGACCGGCACCGTGATCGGCCCGTCGAGGTCGATCGCCTTCATTCCACGGACCATGCCGTCCGTCGGCAGCATCGAGACGGCGCGGACGCGACCCTCGCCGAGATGCTGCTGCACCTCGACGACGACGTCGATGTTCGCACCTTCAAAACCCTCGCTTGTGATACGAAGCGCCTGATAGATCGGCGGTAAATAATTATCTGAAAACTCGACGTCGACGACCGGGCCGATTATCTGCACAACGGTTCCGACCTGTCCCTTACCTTCACTGGCCATTATGTTTTTGTGATACTCCTCTGGATAGATGAAAGATCAATGTAAATTACAAAGGAGTAAGAATAACACACCGAAACTGGCGAGCGCAAAAGCACGTCCGGCTTGGCCTTCGAGGCACGGGCGAGAGTCGGCCGCAGTATAACAACCGGCTAAATTGTCGTCGCTGATCTAGATCACGTTGGTCGATCTCGAGAAATTTCTTCTCGTACGCGCCCGGTAAAAGATCGCGCGAGCGAGATCGAAAATGTCGTCGTTATTCTGCGTGTTGGCTCTTTGCGGACCGGTCGAGCGTGTGTCTGTCTTTACGATTCGCCGTGGGAGGCCTGAATTGGCCTTCCGGGGCGGTTCCATATCCGTGAGATGTAATACTGTCATGGGAGTTCCCCCTTTTTCTTCTGAATACGATGTATAGAAACATCCGGGCTATTATCAATAGCGATAGTGGACGTCTGGACACGTCGAATAGGTATGCGAGGTTACAAAATCCGTGGATATTACCGAAGAAAGCGTCGGATATACAGTCTACTTTCTTCGCTTGCGAGGTTTTTTGGTAAACTCTAGGTGTCGTAACGAGAATTATTCGAACAACAAAGGTAATATTTGCAAAAGCTCGAACTACCACCGCAAGGACTCAACACGCTGTTCGGCGTACAGGACCAAAACATCAAATACCTCGAATCACTGCTTGACGTGAGCATCGGCGCGCGCGGCAACGAACTGTTGATCGACGGCGACGAACGCGACATCAAGACAGTGGAGCAGATACTGCGCGACTTCGGCGATCTGTTCGACGAGGGGAACAGGTTCACCGATAAGGAACTCAAGGACGCGTTCAAGCAGATCGCCGAAGACCGTGCTTACAGTCTCAAGGACTATTTTCTAAAAGCCCGGTTCAACCCTTCCGGTAAAAAGTCGGTCGCGCCAAAGACGGCCAACCAGCGAAAATACCTCGACGCGATCGCGGAGAACGATCTTGTTTTCGGCATCGGCGTCGCCGGTACCGGTAAGAGCTTTCTGGCCGTGGCGATGGCGGTCGACGCGCTGTTCAAGAAGCAGGTGAGCCGCATCATTCTGACGCGTCCGGCGGTCGAGGCGGGCGAAAGGCTCGGCTTCCTGCCCGGTGATCTGCAGGAAAAGGTAGATCCGTACCTTCGGCCGCTCTACGACGCTCTATTCGATCTCGTCGACGGGGAGAAGATCACGAAAATGCTTGAAAAACGCATTATCGAGATCGCTCCGCTGGCATTTATGCGCGGACGAACGCTGTCCGATGCGTTCATCATCCTCGACGAGGCCCAAAACACGACCAGCGAACAGATGAAGATGTTCCTAACGCGAATCGGTTTCGGCTCCAAGGCCGTGGTCACGGGCGACAAGACCCAGATCGACCTCCCGCGCGGACAAAAAAGCGGAATTCGTGAGGCCGAATCGGTACTCGCGAACCTCGAAGGGATCGAATTTGTTTATTTCACGGAAAAGGACGTTGTCAATTTGTTTATGAAAGCTTCGGAATCGACAGAATGAAAATAAACTTTCGACCATCGATTGCCGAGCACATCGAGTTTTTGGCCGCTCTCCAAAAACAGCGGCAGCCAAAAGCCATAAACAGCGTTGTGCAGGGATTTGTACCAGCGATCTTGCTTCTAAATAATCTGTTTTTATATGCCGGTTTGGCTCTCACCCCGTGCTTAACGATCGGTACTGGAATGGCAACGGGATAGGCCAAAATACTATCGGCCGGAACTGGAACAACACGATTGCGAGATCGAGATCGATGAAAATGGTATGTGAACCGATGGCCACCTGTGGAGCAATGTCCGGTCAACAAACTGAACAGATGATCTTCTTCGCGGTCGGTGGGTTACAGATACTCGGAGCAAACGGGGGTTTTGAATGATGCAGAAGCAAAGACCTTCCTCTCACGCAAGTATAAAGTGCCGCTGGCGAAATACGATAGAATTACGATAGTTAATCTTCAGCGCAAAGCCAGTTAGAGGGCTGCCGCGTTTCGCGACTTCGTCAAATGTTTTTCTACCACAGTCATTGAATCAAACAGCAAAAGAATTTGTATCCGACCGAAGGATGAAGGATAAATCGGCTCAATTTCGGGCAAGGACTCAACGACCGATGTCCTTCATTCCAGCATGAACCGGACGAATTTGACCCCGACAAAAACAATCTCGGCGACATCGTTATCTCGGCCGAACAAGCCCAGAGACAGGCTGCCGAGAACGGACTCGAACTTGAAACCGAGATCAAACAGCTAATACTCCACGGCCTGCTGCATTTGCTCGGCTACGATCACGAAACCGACAACGGCGAGATGAATGCCCGCGAATTAGAACTTCGTCCTGTCTTAGGAATCGACTGAAAGCCTGCTCGATCAAGCGAAAAGACACAGCGCCACCTCGATCCACAACCCTACCCAAGCGGGGTTGTCGGAGACGCGTGCCGATGTCTTTGCCGGCCGGGCGCCGGGCATTTGATCGATAGTTACGATGATCGTCGATCTGCCGTCCGGCGTTATTTTGCGAATGCGTGGCATCCACGTTGTACGGTCGTCGCCCGCGTCGTGGGTGAACTCGAGCACATACACTATATCGCCAAACACAGCCACGTCCGTCGGTGCCCACGGGCTTTCGAGCTGCACGATCGTTGTGACCTTACCGTCGGGCGTGATCTTCAATACGCGAGCGTCTGCCGCGTCAGCCACATAGACGACGCCGTTGGCATCCACCTTTAACCCGCGAAGATAAGGACGTTCTTCCACTCCGGGCGTGGCGGCCCGGCCGGTCAGAGCCGTGACCGTCGCGATCGTCGAGACTCGGCCATCGCGAGCGATGCGACGGACCGCGTTGTTCTCGGTGTAGTAGATCGAACTATCCGGACCGGTTGCGAGACCGTTGATCCAACTCAACGCGGCACCGGCGACGGAACGCGGCAGAGTGACAAAAGCGGATGTCCCGCCACGCGGATCGGCCCGGAGTATCCGGACATTTGTTTCGCGTACAGAAGGATAATACAGCTTGCCGTCCTGACCGACGACAAGCGGAAAGTCGGTAGATATCAGAAGCGTCGGGTTGGAACCGGCGGCGGTGATCACCCAATCCCGGCCGGGATCGGTCGGCAGCCGCGCCTGTGTAAAGCCATCGCCGGCATCGATCGCGAGCCAATGGTTCCTCAGCGGCGAAAGGTGAGACAAAGTGCCGCGAGAATCGATCTTCCACAGCCCGGAACCCGTATCGAGGAAATAAACCTGCCCAAGCCGGTCGACAACTATGCCCGATCCCGGATGAGCATATGCCGGCGCCGAAAACAGCAAAGCGGCCACCAGGAACAAAACGGTTCGGCAATGAGTTCCGATCGACGTCCACATAGACTTCTCCTCACCCAGCCTAAAGTCAACGGTTCGGCTATTTTCTCATTCTACATTTCCCGCACCACCTGACACAATGGCATTCACGACAAGCTCGAGCCGGGTGTTTTGCTGACGGCTGATCATCGTTGCTCGATGAAGAATCGGGCCTTTATGTGTTAATCTGTTGATTCCTACGATGGCCGATCATAAGAAAACCGCCGAGCCGTGCGTGATGGTGATCTTTGGCGCAACCGGCGACCTGACGAAGCGCAAACTCCTGCCCGCACTCTACAATCTGGCAAAAGACGATTTTCTGCCGCATAAATTCGCCATCATCGGCGTCGGGCGACAGGAAATGACTACCGAGGAATTTCGCAAAGATGTCGTCGCCGATCTCAAGGAATTCGTTAAAGAACCGGGACAGGCTTCATCATCGGGGCCGGATGCCAAACTGCTCAAATGGTTCGAGGAGCGAACGTATTATACGGGCGGCGATTTTGACGACGACAAAAAACTCTTCGACGACTTGAAGGACATGATCGGCGATGTCGTCACCGAGCACCAGATACCCGAGAATTACTTCTTTTACATGGCGCTGCCGCCGCAGCTTTTTGCCAACGTCACGCACAAGATCACGCGGCATGGGCTCGCTAAGGAAGAGAACGACAACTGGCGCCGGTTCATTTACGAGAAACCCTTTGGCCGCGACCTCGAATCGGCCAAGAAGCTAAACGCCGCGCTTCTGAAGGACATCAAAGAGCGGCAGATCTACCGCATCGACCATTATCTCGGCAAGGAAACCGTTCAGAACATTTTGGTTTTCCGATTCGGCAACTCGATCTTTGAGCCGATCTGGAACCGTAACTTTGTCGATCATGTCCAGATCACCGTCGCCGAAAAGCTCGGGGTCGAGCAACGCGGTGGGTATTACGATTCGGCCGGAGCTCTGCGCGACATGATCCCGAACCATATCCTGCAGCTTGTCACGCTGACCGCCATGGAACCGCCCGTTTCGTTCGAGGCAGACGCCGTCCGGGACGAGCAGACAAAGATACTTCAGGCTATCTCGCCGCTGGAACCCGAGGACGTGCTGCATCATGCCGTCCGCGGCCAATACGGCGCAGGCGAGATCGACGGGCAAAAGGTGCCCGGATACCGCGACGAGGAAAAAGTTGCCGCCAAATCGAACACCGAAACATTTGCCGCTATAAAACTCTGTATCGACAACTGGCGGTGGGCCGACGTGCCATTCTATGTGCGAACCGGTAAGCGAATGGCGGCGAGACACTCCTCGATAATCATAGAATTCAAAAAAGCGCCCTTCGTTCTTTTTCGTGAAACCGGGGTCGAACGCCTTCGCACAAATCGCCTGGTCATCCATATTCAGCCGGATGAGGGTATTACGCTGCACTTCGGAGCCAAGATCCCAGGGCCTATCGTTAACGTCGGGCCGGTCGATATGGACTTTGACTATCGCGACTACTTCGGAGAACAGGTCGCGACCGGCTACGAACGGCTTCTCTACGATTGCATGATCGGCGACGCTACGCTTTTTCAGCGTGCGGACATGGTTGACGCCGCCTGGTCCATCGTTACGCCGGTGCTCGACGTCTGGAGCGCATTGCCGGCGCGCGATTTTCCCAACTATGCGGCCGGATCATGGGGACCGCCCGAATCCGACGCACTGATCGTAAATGACGGACGCGCGTGGAAGAACCTGACGGACTAGGATGCAGATCGAACTCATCATAGCCCTCGTATTGCTGGTCATCCTCGTCTTTTTGGCGACTGTCGACATGGCGTTCACGCATCTCTCGGACGTTAGCCTTCGGCGGCTCGCCGCCGACGCGGAGTCCGAGCAGAAAACGAGTTCGGCCGAATTTCTACGCGCCATCCTCGAGAACAGGCCTCGGTTCAGGTTCGCATTATCTTCGTCGATCCAGATCCTCCTGATATCGTTCACCGTTCTGCTGACGCTGATCGTGCTTCATTTCACCGAGAACCAAACGGCGTTACTCTTCTTCGCTCTGTCGATCGGGCTCGCTGCGACTGTGGCCTTGCGGCAAGTCTTGCCGAGATTGCTGATAAGGAACAATACCGAACGCAAGCTGCTGTACCTATTGCCTGCGGTCAGGCCGATCTATCGTGTCGCGTCCGCCTTGGTCGAACCGTTTGCCAGCCGTGTTTCTGCGAGGGACGCACAGAAACTCGAGCTCAGCACCTCGCCGGATGCTGCGGACGAAGACGACGACGATTCGGCTGAGGACTTTCAGGCCCTGATGGAGGTTGGCGAGGCTGAGGGCATCATCGAAGAACACGAACGCGAGATGATCGAGACGATGGTCGAGTTTTCGGACACTCGCGCGGGCGAGATCATGACTCCGAGGACCGAGATCTGTGCGATCCCGATCGAGTCGACCGTAAGTCAGGCGCGGGACATGATAATCGAAGAGAAATACTCGCGCCTGCCTGTCTATCGCGACACGATCGACAATATCGAGGGCATCATCTACGTCCGCGACCTGCTCCAGGCATGGTCTGACGGCAAGATGGACCAGACGCTCGAAGAGATAATGCGCGAACCGTATTTCGTGCCCGAAACGATCACCGCCTCGGACCTGCTTCGCCGAATGCAGCTCGACCGCGTCCAGATCGCGGTCGTGATCGATGAATACGGGGGCGTTGCCGGCCTCGTCACGGTTGAAGATATTGTTGAAGAGATCGTCGGTGAGATCGAGGACGAAGACACCGGCCCGGACGAGATCGTTGAGATAATCGAGGGCGAAGACGGCTACTTCGACGTCCTCGGCTCGACGGAGATCGACAAGATCGAACGTCTATTCGACGTCGAGCTGGAAGACGACGATTACACGACGATCGCCGGCCTTGTCACGACAGAGTCGGGCCACGTGCCAAAAACGGGGGAAAAATTGAGCCTTCGCGGACTGGATGTCGAGGTCCTGCGCGCGGACGAAAAGAAGCTGCACCTATTGAGGCTAAGAAAAACCCGGCCCGTCGACTATGCGGCAGCCGACGATGGCGAAGGCGTTTAGCCGAACGGTTTTGTGTCTGATATAATTGGCGAAAAACACGGCATCTCAAGAGCAAAAAACGGGAGGAACTACTATGTCATTAAGACTCGGCGATACCGCACCGGACTTCACCGCGGAGACCACGATCGGTACCATTCATTTTCACGAATGGCTTGGCGACAGCTGGGGCGTTCTTTTTTCGCATCCCAAGGATTTCACTCCGGTCTGTACGACCGAACTTGGCTATATGGCAAGCCTCAAACCTGAGTTCGATAAACGAAATGTCAAGGTCATCGGGCTGTCAGTCGATCCGGTGGAGGGGCATAAAAGCTGGTCACAGGACATTGCCGACGCAACCGGCAATGCTCCAAATTATCCGATGATCGGTGACACGGACCTGCATGTCTCCAAGCTATACGGCATGCTCCCGGCTGCCGTTGAGGGCGGTTCCGAGGGTCGGACAGCGATGGACAACATGACCGTACGCAATGTTTTCGTCATCGGCCCGGACAAGAAGATCAAGTTGGTGATCGTTTATCCTATGAGCACCGGACGCAACTTTGACGAGGTGCTTCGAGTGATCGACTCGCTGCAGCTGACAGCGAAATACAGCGTGGCGACGCCAGTGAACTGGAAGGACGGCGATGACTGCATCATCCTGACCTCGGTCACGGATGAACAGGCAAAGGAGAAATTCCCTGCGGGTTGGAAGACGGTCAAGCCTTATCTGCGTGTCACTCCGCAGCCGAACAAGGTGAAGCAGGACTCGACGGCAGCGTAACTCTCTAATTATGGCCGGTACATTTTGGCAGGCGTGTTGCGATGCGCCTGCCGAAATTTTGACCTTAGAAGCTGATGGCAAGAAAACAAAGTAAATACCTGAGCGGCAAACGTATCGATCCGACACCGATATCAAAACGTACGGCGCTCGCCGATCTGATCGACGAGTCGTTCATGGCGTACAACGCCGCCCGGCTTCGCGAGGCGTGTCACCTGTTCGCGAAAAAGATGTTGGACGAGGACGTGACGGTCGGCGTGACGCTTACCGGAGCTCTTACGCCTGCTGGACTTGGCATCTCGGCACTTATTCCGCTCATCAAGGCCGGTTTTATCGACTGGATCATCTCGACCGGGGCCAACCTCTATCATGACACGCATTTCGGGATCGGGCTCTCGCTTCATCAGGGCGACGCCAAGCTTGACGACCGCATCCTTCGCGACGAAGAGGTGGTCCGGATATACGACATCTTCTTCGATTACAGCGTGCTGCTCGACACCGACTCGTTCTTTCGCCGCCTGATCGAGAATGAGGAGTTTCAAAAGCCGATGTCTTCGGCAGAGTTTCACTTCTTGTGCGGCAAATACGTCCGGGAGCGTGAAAAGAAACTAGGTATAAAGGAAAAGTCGCTTCTCGCGGTCGCTTACGAATACGGCGTTCCAATTTACACATCGTCGCCGGGCGACTCGTCGATCGGGATGAATATCGCCGCGATGGAACTGCAGGGCGGAAAGCTCGTGTTAAATCCTAACCTCGATGTCAACGAAACGGCGTCGATAGTCCTGGCTGCAAAACGCGGCGTCGTTCAGAACGGTAAGCCGACAAAAAAAGGCGGAAAATCGGCCATCTTCATCCTCGGCGGCGGCAGCCCGAAGAACTTTGCCCTGCAGACCGAACCGCAGATCCAGGAGGTGCTCGGTATCGACGAGAAAGGGCACGATTATTTCCTGCAAGTGACCGATGCCCGGCCCGATACCGGCGGCTTGAGCGGAGCTACGCCCGCCGAAGCCGTCAGCTGGGGCAAGGTCGATCCCGACAAGCTGCCCGACGCGGTGGTTTGTTACGTCGATTCGACCGTCGCTCTGCCGTTGATCACGGCCTATGCCCTATCGAGACATGCACCGCGTAAACCGAGACGGCTTTACCACCGCCGCGACGAGTTTATGAAACTCCTTACAGACGAATACGCCAGATCCACACGAAGATGAAAGTCCAGGCCGAGATAAATGGCGAAACGCGGGACGTAGAGATCACTCGCGACGGTAATAACCTCACCGCCTCGGTTGACGGCCGGGCGTACGTGCTTGATGTAAGCGAACCAGAACGCAACGTATTTCTTCTGAAAAACAACAACAAGGTCAGCGAGGCCGTTGTCTCTCCGTCTCCAGAACAACGCCTTTCACGTACGCGTCGCCGGGAACGAGTTCGATATCAAGATCATCGACCCGAAACGCCTGCGGGGGTCCGCAGTCGATGGAGACTCGGGAGAAGGAGCATCTGAGATCCGAACGGCGATGCCGGGCAAGGTGGTGCGGATCATCGCACCGGCTGGAACTGAAGTAAATAGGGCGATGGCGTCATCGTTGTTGAGGCGATGAAGATGCAGAATGAAATGAAGTCGCCAAAGGACGGCACGATTCGCGAGATTCGCGTTGCCGAGGGCGATAACGTCAACGCCGGCGACATTCTGGTCGTCGTCGAATGATCGGTCCTATCGCGCGACGCCGTCGGCGGCGAGTTCCGCCCTTACTTTTGCCTGCAGCCGGCACGATTCATCCAGAATGACCCGATAGATCCTCTCGATCGCCGAATCGTCGATCACGCGGACCGGCAGCCGCGACAAACGCCCTACAAGCTCGCTCTCCCGCTGCTTATCGACGATCGGAAGGCCCGCATTCAACTTGATGAGCGACAACTCTTTTGCCACCGCGGCTCTCCGGTCGAGCAGATCGACGATGCTGGCGTCGAGTTCGTTAATTTCCTCTCTTTTTTCGCTAATGGTCATCCTCGCACCTCAAAAAACACAAAAAAGCCGCGAACTTTGCAGTTTCACGGCTCTTGTCTGGTCGATTGTTCTAAAACTTATCTCATCGCAACCCAAACTTCAGCCGTTTTACCGTAATAGTAAAAGTAATAAAAGCTAAAGTTGTTGATGCTGCGCGTCGTCATTCTGACATGGTCTCCACAGGAGATTTATTTAAGATAGACGCTTGGCTGGCTGCTGTCAAGAAACTTGTCGTAAGGGTGGTTTCGCCCAACGTGCTAAGTCAAAGGGTTTACGAGACTATGCTCTGGATTTCTTTGCGGCTTTCGCGTCTTTGCGTGAAAAAGCCGCTTCACGCAAAGACGCCAAGATCGCAAAGGAAAAGCGGTTAAGTCGAACACTTGTTTATTTCGCTGTCTTAGGCAAACTCAACAGATTCGCAAATAGCCGATACGCTCCCGGAACGCCGGCCGGAAGCTGCCGGAAGAATGAGTAGCTGCAATAGACCCAGTTCCCTTTGCCGAGTTTTGCTACGACGAGCCCGCCTTTGTTCTCCTGCTCGCCGGCGTCATGCGATTCGAGCAGCGGCGTGTATTGCGGGTCGAAAGTGACCAGGTTATAGGCGTTACGTTCTTGCACCCAGCCCGCAAAGTCAGCATCTGTTATCTTGTTCGGAGAGTTGAACGCCGGGTGCGACGGATCGAGGATGGTGACTTTGGCGTTCTCATCCACTACGCGTGCGATCGAGCCTGCCGCAGTTCCCTGACGGTCCTGGGTATTCACCGGAAACGGCGCAAGGCCCGTCCAATTGCCGCGTTGATACTGAACGATGACGTTGCCGCCGTTTTTTGCATAATCGAGCAGCCTCGCGTTATTTGCGACCAGGTCAGGCCGTGTCTCAGACGCCCGGATGCCGACGACGATCGTACCGAACCGTGCAAGATCGCCTGACGCAAGATCCTGCTCGGTCAGCAATGTCACATCGTATCCCATCTGCCGGATAGCCTCGGGCACGTCGTCGCCGCTGCCCATCACATAACCGACCTTCACCGGAGAGGTCTTTAGGTCAAGCACTCGAACCGTCATATCCGCAGGGGTGTAATACCTGTGAGTCTGAATATGCGGATAGGCAACGACATGCATCGTGAGGTTGGCATTTCCACCTTCGGCACCCGTGCTCGCACTCGCTCGAACTGGAACTGCTGAGGACGCGGCCTTCGCCGGGATAGTAATGTCGAACGGGATGCTGGCCTTAGCTCCACGCGTCTTGAGAGTGAAGGATGAACCTTGGGGACTGTCGACCTTCCACTGAGGAGCGACAGCGACATTTAGGGAGACATTTCCCGACCGTTCTCGAGTGCTGTTGTTCGTTACGCTGACAACGACACGCCTTGTCTGCGGTTTGTCGCTGACGGGTATCACAAGCAGATCGCGATCAAGGCTGACCGAAAGTGCTGGAACGATATTGAGCTCGCGCCGAACTTCGCCCCGTGCGGGGTCCGCAAAACGATATTGCACCGGCTGATCGAGCGTTAGCTCGGTGTTCCCGATCTTTAGCTTTACATGGGCAACGACCGGCGATGGATCGAACGCAAGCGTTCGTGAATCGGTCGCGGGCCATACAAACATGTCTCCCTGCCGTGCACTCCTAAGCCAATAGGGCTGGGTCAGTTCAGCCGACGGATCGACCTTGACGTTGAAATAGGCGGCGGAGGCGGCAGATTCACGGCCGCTGAATGCGGCATTGTTCTGGCTTGGAGCATCCGCTCTGGATACGCTCCATTTCGGCGGCGAGTCCAACGTTATCTCCGAGACCGTGACCGGCGAGTCCTTTGGAAGAAATGCCTTCGCTGCAACCAGGAACTGATCTCCGGGCACGACGGTCTCACTGTCGGAAAGTACATCGATCGACAGACCGGACGCAATTCGGATCGCGGCTGCGGTCTTCCTTTCGACCTCGACAAGAAACCGTTTCGATTCCGGTTTTCGGGTAGACCATTCGGCGTCGTATGCAAGCTTGTAGATCTCAGTGAGCGGCTGAACGAGACTCCTGGGATCGCTCAGGTCGTGATGCGCTTCGAGTTCGGTCACTTTGGCAGAGAGTGCTCCGAGCCGCTCGATAAACAGTGGTTCCGTGTTTCCAGAAAGGCTCGCAATACCGTTAATAGAAGTATCGATCCCGTCAAAAATACTTGTATCACGCTTTGCCGGATCCGCTCCAACGAGGTTCAGGCCCGCAAGCGAACTCCCTCGAAACTCGATGCGTCCTTCGCCCTGCGAACGGTGATAGCTGCGGGCCTCAATGCCAACCTGCGCATACGAACGGCCGAGTATAGGCGAGATCTGACCGTTATCGAAGACAAGACCCGGCTGCTGGCCGGACCCAAAATTCTCGCGATAAAACTTTGAGACGCGCCAGGCCGGGCCGGCATCCGTACACTGCGCCGGATCGGCCGCGGCCGCAACTACCAGCGGTGAAATGTATCCGGCGAACTGGTGTTGGCCGTGACGATCGTTCGGTGTACCCGAAAATCGTGAGATCACCACGAGAGGCCTGAACGAACGCACCGCCCGCACCCCGTCGCACAAAACGATCTTTTCGTCCCATTTTGAACGCGCCTCGTCGAGTGATTTTGAGAATCCGTAATCAAAAGCTCGGGTAAAGAGACGCTCCGCGCCGTCCAGGCGTCCTGCCTGCAGCGGCTCTTCGGTGCGAATAATTCCCAAAGCCTCAAATAACTCGGGGCCGATTATGTTCTGGCCACCGTCGCCACGCGTGACCGAAAGATATGCGGTTCGGGCATGCAGTCCACGCGCCAGGAAGGGGAGGAACTCCGAATTTTCATCATCCGGATGGGCGCCGATCATCATTACGCTGCCGGTCGTGGAGATTTCGCGTATGAGCTGTTCGAGACCGAGGATCCCCTGGTCGTTTATCGGCTTGACCTGAGCGTCAAACCGCAGAGAAGCGGAGACGCTGAGAATAAGGACAAAAATGATCCGTTTGCTAAGTTTCATTTGTTACAACTTGAGTCCCGAATGGATACTCCTTTCTCTTATACGAACGTGCGAGATAAATGATCACGCCGAGCACTATCAAAACGACGGCGTATTTGATCTGGGTCAAAAATCCGTCACGCATCAGCATTACATACAAAAACCCGACAAGGGCGATGATCGCAGGCACCGGATAGAGCCACATCTTGAACGGTCGCGGGATGTCGGGTCGCGTACGTCTTAGGATCAAGAGACCGACGATCTGGGCCAGAAACTGGATGAGGATGCGTATGACGACCATCGCCGCGATGATGTCGGCGAGCCGGAAAAAGCAGAAGACGGCCGCGAGCCCGCCGAGCGTCAAAAGCGAAATGTATGGAAATCTATTCTTTTCGTGCAGTTTCGAGAATATCTTGAAATAATTGCCGTCGAGCGCCGCCGCGTACGGCACGCGCGAATACCCGAGCAGCAGCGAGAACACGCTCGCGAACGCCGTCCACATGATCAGGATCGTCGCGACCGTTCCGGCCGTCGTTCCGTAGAGCCGCTCCATTAATGTCGATATCGTGTGCTGTCGAAGGGCGTCGTTTTTTGCGAGGTCGGCAAATTCCCTCCACGGTATGACACCAAGAATCGCGATGTTCATCACGATGTAGATGACCGCGACGAGAGCGATCGACAGCAGGATCGCACGCGGTATCGTTCGTTCGGGTTCTTTCACCTCGCCTGCGAAAAAATTGACGTTGTAATAGCCCCAATAGTCATAGACCGAGATCAGGAGAGCCGCCCCGAGGCCCGTGAAGAACGAAGGCTGAAGCGTGAACGCGCCTTCGGGGAAATCGAATGCAAGTTTGGCGTCAAAATTGGTGAGGCCTGCGAATATGATCCAAACGATCGCCGCGGCAACGCCGACCCAAAGAAATTTTGAAAGTTTCTCAATCAACGTGATCCGCCGGTAGAGCAAGAAGACCGCGATGCACAAGACGCCGATAGCAGTGAAAATGATCGGCCACGAGTTGATCTCGACGTTGCCGATAACGGGCACCGCCACCTTACGCAAACCGCCCATTGACGGGAAAATGTAAGAAAAATACTGCGAGAGCCCCAGACTGCCTGACGCGATCGACAGCGGTGCCGAAAACGTAAGCTGCCAGATGAACAGGAACGACATCAGCCGCCCGAGCTTTTGCGCTCCGTATATCTCCTTGAGGTAATAATAAGGCCCGCCGGAATGCGGCATGGACGCGCCGAGTTCGGCCCAAACCAGGCCGTCGCACATGACCAGCAGAGCGCCCAGTATCCAACCGAGCATCGCCTGCGGCCCGCCCATCGCGGCGATGATCAGCGGCATCGTTATGAACGGCCCGACGCCGATCATGTCGATCATGTTCAACGCCGTCGCCCCGGTCAGGCCGACGCCGCGAATGAGTTTTTCTTCCGTCATTTGAGAAGAATCGCCCACGAAAGTTACGAAAAACACGAAAGAATTAAGTTTAGTGCCTTTCGTGTCTTTCGTGGGCAGGTCTTATGTCCTATGAAACCCCCTCTCGATATCCTTCATCGACAGCCGCAATATCACCGGCCGGCCGTGCGGACACGTGGTCGGCGAGGTTGTGATGAGAAGCCGGTCGATGAGCCACTCCATCTTTTCGGGGGTTAGTTTCATGTTTATCTTTACGGCTGCACGGCACGCGAGACTCGCGGCGATGTCGTCACGCAAAGTTGATTTCGGTGCGCCTCGCTTTTCGGCTTCGATCGTATCGAGTATCTCCGAAAAGAGGTTCCGGGCCTCGGATGCGGGTAGATCTGTCGGAACGCTCTTGATCGCGATGGTGCGCCCCGAGAGTTTCATCACGCCAAACCCAAGCGATTCGAGATCGGATTCGATCAGGTCGAAAGCCTCGGATTGTGCGGGCGACAGGTCGAGGGTCTCGGGAAGAAGTAAATTTTGCGATTCGATGCCGCGGTCGGTCTCAGACTTGCGAAACTTGTCAAAAAGTATCCGCTCGTGGGCCACGTGCTGGTCGATGAGGAGCAGCCCTTCGTCATCGACGGCCATGATAAAACTCTCATGAAGCTGCCCGACGACCTGGATCTTCCGCGGCGAAACGTCCTCGGGCGAGGCGGTTTTCGCCAGTTTGGCGGCCGAGTTTACAGGTGGCAACTGAGCGTAGCCCGCTGGAACCGATGCGGCGATCTGCACCGCGGCGAGAGCAGCCTCGCGTTCGATGTCCGCAGAGTCGGCCGCGTCAAACATGGAAACGTCAGTCGCCGGTTCGCTCGTGCCGGAAACGATCTGATCACGGAGCGCTGTCTCTCGCATCTCAGGGGAGATAGACGCGGACGACTGAGCCAGTCCCGCACCTTTCGCGGCGGCATTGAAGACCATTCGCTGCTGTTCGGGTTTCGCCGGCGGCGCCGGCGCTTCGCTCGGCCTCAACGCCTCGCTATCGAAGAAGACCGCCGGCTCAGCCGTGGGCTCTTCAGCCGTTATGCCGGCGCTCGCAAGTGCCGATCTCACGGCTTCGGCGATCACTTCTTTGACAGCCTCGCCGCGGCGGAACCTGATCTCGGTCTTTGCCGGGTGGACGTTAACGTCGATCTCCTCAGGCGGAATATCGATGAACAAAAAAGCGACGGGGTAAACGCCGTGCGGCAATATCGACCGATACCCCTCTAGCAGGCCACCGGTGATCGTTTTGTCCCTGACGAACCGGCGATTGACAAAAAAGTACTGTGAGTCCTTGGTAGTGCGCCGCTCGCGCGGCGCCGAGACAAATCCCGAAACCTTTGCCACGTATTCCCGTCCGCCGTCGACCGACAGCAGGCTCTCGAGCAAACCAGCCCCAAAGATCTGGAACGCCCGCTCCCTCAGGTCCCGCGCGGGCGATGCCTGAATTACCTCGCGTCCATTGTTGGTCAATGTGAACGCGATCTCGGGATGTGCCAGGGCATAGTGCGTCACGATGCTCGTCAGATGGTAATTCTCGGTCGCCTCGGAACGCATAAATTTTCGGCGGGCCGGGGTGTTGAAGAACAGGTCGCGAACCGTGATCGTCGTCCCCGTGTCCCGGGCGGCGTCCTTCACGTCGACGAGACGGCCGCCCTCGATCGTGACCCGCGTCGCGACTTCGTCTGCAGCGAGTTTAGTCAACAATTCAACCTTTGCGACCGAGGCGATCGACGCGAGGGCCTCGCCGCGAAAGCCGAGCGTGAGAATTGCGGCGAGATCTTCGAGCGTCGCGATCTTTGACGTCGCGTGCCGTTCAAAAGCGAGAATGGCGTCGTCTCGGGTCATGCCGGCACCGTTGTCCGTGACACGGATCAGCCTGCGACCCCCCAGTTCGACGTCGACCTGCAGACGCGACGCGTCGGCATCGATCGCGTTCTCGACAAGTTCCTTGATCACGGACGCGGGCCGCTCGACAACCTCGCCGGCGGCGATCTGGTTCGCAAGATTTTCGGGTAATATCTTTATTCGATTCATCTTACAAATAGATCAGCCGATGCCCTCGCTCATCGACATCCGTCGCGTCGTAGATCCACTCAATGAAATTCGGCCCGTATTTGTTGAAAAACCCCGCGAAATTGAGGGTCCTCTCCTGGAGCTCGCCATTTGGCACCAGAGCGGCAAGCATCGAGCGAAGCCGTCGGTCGGTCGTTTCGTCTCGTCGTATCTGAGATAGATAGGCTTTTTTCCTGAGCGCCGCGATGTGATAAATGATCTTTTTCCGGCGTTTGGCTAGGCTGTCCGCGAGCGATGCGTCGAATTCCGAAAGTGCCTGATCCAGGCGATTCAGCTCGGTGTTTATCTTTTCCTCGACGTCTCCGAAAAGGCCGGCCAGGCCTGCGGCAGAAGTACTGTCCACGGCCTGTGTAACTAGCGATCGGTAGCCTTCGAAAAGATCAGCGAACTCGACCCCAAACGCCGCGAGAGTGCGAGCATGCCTCGATCCGATTACGGTAAAACTCTGGCGATGAATTATAGGCGTCACGGGGCGTTTCAAAACCCCGTATGTTTCGCTGTTCTGTGCAAAATACGCGATCTCGGCCCCTCCGCGCCCGGGCTCAGACGCGACGGCTCTCGACTGGCGATCTCAGCCAACTCCTCAAGCGTAAACTCACGTTTGTCTTCTTTTGACCGGTAAATACCGTTTCCGGTTTTGCGAATGCTGGAACGAACACCCGTGTCAGTGATCCAGAAAAGCGGAAAATAGTCGTCCTCTACAAGAACCTGGGCATGATATCCGGACTCTGTCAGTTCCTTGCCCCTTTTTACGATCCGGTCGACTATCTCGGGCGCGTGCTCAACGGCATCGACGTAAATAGGAGCTGCAAGTCTTTTCATCGACTCAAGGTTTGGGTCGAGGAGGATCAGGCCGCGATCCGAAAGCAGGCGTGCCAACGTCCGTGCAAACGCCGATCCGATCGTCTGGCCGACGGTCCAGGCATCTGCAAGGATCTGATCAAGTGCTGGCGTGAATTCGCTTGCGGGCAACTTCTCAAGAAACGCCTGTACCGTCTCGTCGATCTCGGGACAGAGCGGGATATCGCCGACAGGCCGGCCAATTGTATCTTCCGGGTCCTTTAACTCGGCATCAAACAGCCCGCCGTCTCGTCCGACGGCAAAGGCGCGTGAGATCTCTTCGAAATCATGGTCCTCGGTCGCGACCCAAAATACGGGAACTGCAGATACACCCAAAGCGTTCAGACGCTCCGATATTTTCAGTGCCGTGATCGCTTTGTAAAGCGTGTACAACGGCCCTGTAAACAACCCCGCCTGCTGGCCCGTAACGACTGCAACCGTCTCTGCCCGGGCCAGTTTCTCGATATTCGATCGGGTCGCTTCACTGCATCCGAACCCGTCGTTCATCTCGAGAAGGACGGAGCAAAGGTCCTGGCGGTCGGTCCGGTAGTTCGCCAAAACATCAGGTACGTGCCGTTTTAGCTCGTCCGTCTTGAGGACCGCGTTTGGATAGAACCGTCGAAGCGATGCGGGATCTTCCAGGAAATCGAGAAATAACCGGCTCTGTCCCGGGAGCGACGAAAAAGGAATGCTCTCGACACGCACAGCCTTATTGACCGCCGGAGATATGCTGGCACCTTTTTCGTTCAAAATATTGGCTCCTGACTCTTGAAATTATAGAGAGGAAAGCCGCAACTTCCAAGCTGGAAAGCAAGAAGGGACGGCTCATATTCGAAGCCGTCCCTATCTCGTATTTGATCCGTATTCTACTGGTCTTCGGGCTTGAGCCGTGGTCGGTCGCCTCCTGACGCCGCAGCCGTGGACGAAGGCCGCTCGATGCGGTACACACCGCCCGAGTGGGTACCCGCAAAGATGCGGTTGGTGTCATTAGGGTCCATGATCATCGACCAAACGCGGCGGCTGGCGAGTTTCATATCCTTGCCGTCGACGCGTTTCCACCGGACGCCCGCATCCGTTGACTGAAAGATGCCGCCGTCGCCCTCGAGAGCACTCGCGATGAGGATCTCATCGGTATTGTTGGGATTGATCAGGATACTTGTAAAATTGCCAAGCGGTAGATTGCCGCCGCGTCGATTCCATGTCACACCGCTATCGCGGCTGACGTAGAACGTCTGCGTAGTACCCACGTAAATATAATCCGGACGCTTCGGATCAGACGTGATCGAACTGACCGGGACGCCGTCAACTGCTCCGCCGGTCTTCTGCCACGTCAAGCCATCGTCGTGCGAGACCACAACACCGGAGATCGCCGTCCCGGCCCAGATCGTGCCTGGCTTTGCCGGTGAGCTGTGGATCGCGAAAACGTTTTCGTTCAGATCGCCGCCGAACGCGAGTTTTTCCCAGCCTTTAGTGATGTCATAGGTCCGGAAAAGCCCCTTGTCCGTGCCTGCAAAAATACCGTTCTTGCCGTCGGTAGTATACGCAAGCACCTTGACTGTCCCGGTAAGTGCCGGCACCAATTTTTTCGCTGCCTCCGGGTCAACAGGCGGCGGATTGCGTGCGGTGACGGCAGTGGTCCTAACGACCGTACGTTTTGCGCCGGCCGATGATCTGTTCACCGGTTTCTTGGTCACGGGCTTCGGCTTAGGAGGGGTCAACTGCGTCCAGTTAAAGCCGCGATCGATGGATTTGAAGATGCCCAGGTTCGTGCCCAGGTACAACACATTCGGATCTTTACGGTCCTGGAGGGTTACAAAGGGAACGATGCGATTGACGTCAAGGTTCTTTGCGCTCTGCCATGATCGTCCGCGATCAGGACTGATGAAGAAGAACCCGCCGCCGGTCGCCGTGTTCTGTGTGGCAGCATAAAGCCTGTCCGGCATCACGCTGTCAGCGGTCACCGAATACGTGAAGCGACTCGAGAAATTGGTGTTCGTCGGAGAAAAGTTCTTGCCGCCGTCATACGACACCATCACGCCGTAGTTGTTGGTGCCGATAAAAACGCGATTCGGGTCGGCCGGATGTACGGCTATCGAATTGATCTCCAGATCGCGTCGCGTCGTAAGCGCCCAGCTTTTGCCGCCATTGGTGCTCATCCAAAATCCCTCGGTCGTCGCCGCGTAGATAGTGCCCGCTATGGTCGGATGCTGCATGATGTCGCGCGTACGGCGCGACTGCGACGGTATGCCCTGGATCTTGGCCCAGCGTTCTCCGCCGTTCGTCGATTCGTAGATACCGCTGCAGGCCGATGCAATAACGTGATCGGCGTTACGTGGATCGATGTCGATCGCGAATACATCGGAGTCGTCGATCATCCCGTCTTTGATCAAACGCCAGTTCTTTCCGCTGTCAGTGGATTTATACGCTCTCCACCACGTTCCTGCATAGATCGTGCTCGTAGTTCGAGGGTCGATCGCGAGCGAATCAACCTCGAGCGGCATTGTCGCCGACTCCATCTTTTCCCAGTCGCTGCCGGAATTCTTTGAGATCCAAATGCCTTCGGTCGTACCGACCGTGAGAATGTTGGGATCGAGCGACGATTGCGTCATCGAGTGAATGGCCGAATTCCGAAGTTCCTTGGCCTCCTTCCACGTAACGCCGCCATCGGTGGTCTTGAAGAATCCGCCGGGCGATTTGCCCCTGTGTCCGGAGGCGTAGATGACGCGGGAGTCGCGCGGGTCGACGAACATGTTGTCGAGAACGAGTTGGGCCTTGTTGAGGTTGGCTAATAATCCCCAGGACTTTCCGGCATCGCCGGAAGTATATATTTGTCCGTCGAGCGTGCTGATGTATAGCCGGTCCTTGTCTTTGGGATCGATCGCAACGGCTCGGACGTCGCCGCCGTTCGGGCCCGAGACTTCCCAGTCGCTGAAACTCCCCAGTTCTTTTGTATTAGGACCATCGACCGGAAGGCCGGCGAATGCCGCGATCTGTACAAACAGCGCGGCGAATACGATAAGAACCCCGTAAGTCGCTCTCTTGGTAAACATCATGTCGAAAATATCCCTATTGAAAAGTATAGCTTCGGGAGGGTTCGACGTCGTTTTCAAAAAGCTCGGACGTCGAATATCGGATGTAGTTCACAGCCGGCACGTTTGCCGCGAAACCGTCAGAGGCGCGCCTTCGATGTCGCATTGGCCCCGCGCATGGCCGGTGCCGACAATATTAACAGAATTCGGCGATAAATCCAAAAAAAACGGCTGGGGTTCTGTGATGACAACCCCAGCCGTCAATTGATGTTTTCTACCTATTTCGAGGTGAAAAGCTCACCTGCTAACTTCCTGGCGGCCTTGCACCCTCAGGAACGACCCACATCTTGACCGATGGTCCGCCGCCGTTATCGCCGCCATTGACGAGAACGATACGATTCATATCGTATTTGCGGAACTTGATGCCGGCCTTGATAGCAGCCTCGAATTTCTTCTGATCCTTGGCGTCACCGTAGTAAACGATGTAGCCCTTGGACTGCGGGTCAGCATTGAGCTCACCGAACAGGATATCGAGGCCCGCCTTGATCACGTCAGGTACGCACTTGACGGATCCGTTCGGGCATTCCCAAACCGACCTTGACTGCGGAAGCGAACCGACAGGAGCGGTCTCCGACGCAGTGTTCGGGCAGCTGCACTCTCTTGTCGAGATACCGCCAACCTCAGCTGTAGCAGTGATATTAGACACGCTGCCGTCCGCAGGGGCTCTGACAGTAATGCTCGAAGTGCCCTGTCCGGACTCGATAGTACCGGCAGAAACACTCCAGTTGACAGTCGAGTCAGAGCCGACACCATTCAAGGTGAACGTCATCGTATCGCCGGGCTTGGTCACTCCGCTTGGTCCGCTGATCGACAAGGTCGGGCAAACGGGGCAGATCTGCTTACAATCCGGACACGTACGAACGGTGACAGTCTGAGTGTTGGTCTTGCCGCATACGCCGCAGCCGTCATCGACAGCGGTCGTGATCGTATAGGTTCCGGCCTGGGCTCCGGTCAGGTCCCATTGAACATTGGCACCCGAGCCGACGATGCGGCCGCCGGAAACCGTATAATTATACGTAAGAACATCATTCTCGGGATCATGAGCGGTCGTCGAGACAGAGATCGTGCGACTGTCATTGCAAGCTCCGGAGTCTGACCTGTATCCCGGAGGACACGGCAATGAGATCGTCGTCGAGCTAAGCGCGACCGAGTCGACCGCCGGTGCCTGATTTACGATATCGCCCTGTCGCTTGTTGCGACGGCCGATCCAAACCTGACCGATAAAGCCGTGCGGGTCCGTCGATGTGACAAATCCCGGAGGCACACCCGTAAACGTCTGAGTAAGCGTCGTCGGGGTACAGCCCTGAGTCGAAGGGCTGCAGCCCAAAACAATGCTCGTCCTGAACGGCTGGTTATTATCAAATGTACTGTCGTCCTGCTGGTTGATCATGTACCGATAAGCCAAGCCAAATCCTGCCCAGCGGACTGGATAAATACGAGCACCGAAGATCGCGTCCATTGGATTGTTCTCAAAGGCGTTCTTCGTGCGACCAGCGACGTAGACCAGGGAACGGAACTCAGCGATCGGCTGGAAGTACTTGTTGACCGGAAAGTCAACGCCGATCGAAGACTGCAATTCGTCAGGCCGATCCAGCATAACGAATTTGCCGCTCGGGAACTGTCCTTTGGTCTTGCTCGTCCATTTATATCCCACGTTGGCCGAAAGATTGGCCCACTTGGCTAACCTGGCGTCGGCAAATATGGTCGCCGAGATGTCTCCAAGGTTACCGCCCGGGCCGGCTCCACGCTGCATCTGGTTGAATCCGGAAGCAGTGTTAGCGTTATCTGCGTAAAACGTGTAAGCCGCCACGAAGCCAAAACCGACGGCACTGTTAATGTTGGTCAATCGGGCTTTAACACCGACGTCAAACGAGTTGAAAGCCGAAGTGCGATATCCAGCGTTGACGAACGGGGCGTCAGGGAGATAACTCGGCGCCAGCGTGAATACCGACGGTCCTTCGCCAGCCGGGGCACCGGTCGGACTTAGCAAAGGCTGCGTCCTTAGAACCAATCCCGGCAGAATGCCGCCGAATACCGAACCAATACCTGGAAATAGGTCGGCTCCGCTTCCCCCGCCCAACCTCGGCGGTCCCAACGTAGCGTTCGTACCAGCCGCAAACCCGAATTGGGGTCCCGAGAAGAACGGCGGCAGCAGCCCATATGTTCCGGCATTGCCGCCGACATACGGCCAGGTGACATAAGGAGCTCCTGTCGGCCTAAAGATCGCCTGACTGCCAAAGAGGCTGGCTCCAGGTCCCTGCGGTGACAGAACGATTGCTGGCGGACTGGTAAGCCCAAATCCGGAGATGGCAACCTGAGAATTTGGGAGATAAAAACTCGAGAGGTTTCGCGGAGAGTTGACCTTGATCATGCGATACCCCTCGGTGTTGAAAAACAACTCTACGTGATCGGTCAGACCGACCTGAAAACTTAGCGGCACGCTGGAAATATCAACGTTGCCGGGGTCGCGATCATAGTTACTGAAGGCCGCGCTGAAGGTGTATTCACCTCGTCTCAGAGTCGAACCGTCATAAACCGTAAATAGTCCGGTAGGACCTCCAACCGGCCCGCCCGTACCAACTGTCGGAGCCGTATTCCTAGGATCCTTTTCAGATTTTGCGTTGCTCTGTGCCGACGCGGCAAAAACAAGCGCAAGCAATAAAAGTGTCGCAATGTACACCTTGTTAGCGAGTTTCATCACATTCCTCCGCCGAAAAATAGAAATTAGATTTCATCAAAAAGTAGCAATACAAGATCTCGACCTTTGCGTCGACACGCAGTACGCTACGCAATTATCACACAATAACTGGTGAACTTTCCAACCTGGGCCCGTTCACCGCCCAACGCCGCGCCGTGCTCGGTGGCCCGAACGCAGCGTGGCAAAAATCGCGAATTCGAAACGATGGACGATCCTCTAAACGCGGGTTCACCCATTCCTTATCCAAAACGATAACCCACTCCTTGAGGAAAAGCAAGTGTTTTTAACGAATTACGCTCATTTATCAGGCGTAGATCCCCCGCATCTTAGTGTCGTAAGCAACACGGTCGATAGCCAGCATATAAGCCGCCGTTCGCGTATCCACGTCGTGTTTTTCCGCATAATGACAAAGCTCGTTAAAACTCGCTATCATTTTTTCCTCGAGCCGGACGTTCACCTCGGCTTCGGACCAGAAATACCCCATACGGTCCTGGACCCACTCGAAGTACGATACCGTCACGCCTCCCGCATTTGCCAGGATATCCGGAATGACGAAGATCCCGTTTTCGTGCAATATTTTGTCCGCTTTCGGCGTCGTCGGCCCGTTGGCTCCCTCGGCGAGGATCTTGCACTTGATCCGGCCCGCATTTTCGGACGTGATCTGGTTCTCGGTCGCGCAGGGTGCCAACACATCGCACTCGATCTCAAGAAGCGATTTGTTGTCAACGTGTTCGACATCAGGGTATCCGTCAAACGATTTATTTACTTTGAGATACTCGAGAACATGTGGAATGTTGAGGCCGTTGCGGTTGTAGACGCCGCTCGCGATGTCCGAGATCGCGACGACCTTGTATCCCTGTTCGTACATCAGTTCGGCCCCGAGGCCCCCAACATTTCCGGAACCCTGCACTACGACGGTCGTCTCTTCTTTCTTTAGGTTAAATCGCTTGATCGCTTCGTTAACGCAGAAAAGAACCCCACGGCCGGTCGCCTCGCGGCGTCCAAGGCTGCCGCCGATGGCGATCGGCTTTCCGGTGACAACGGCATTAACGGTATGACGGGCATGCATGGAATACGTGTCCATGATCCACGCCATCGTCTGCTCGTTGGTGTTCATGTCGGGAGCCGGGACGTCCTTGTCAGGCCCGATAAAGTCGATCAACTCTGCCGTATAACGCCGCGTCAGACGTTCAAGCTCGCCTTGGGACATCTGTATCGGATCGCAAATGATGCCGCCTTTTGCTCCGCCGAAGGGTACGTTCACGACCGCGCACTTCCAGGTCATCCAAGCGGAAAGTGCCTTGACCTCATCGAGCGAGACGTCGGGTGCATACCTGATGCCGCCTTTTGCCGGCCCGCGTGCGAAGTTGTGTTGAACTCTGTAGCCTTCGAATACTTGAATGTGGCCCGAATCCATTCGGACCGGCACGTACACTTTTATCTCGCGGCTCGGTACCCGCATCACGGTATAGAGGTCTTCGTCGAGCCCCAGAAGGCGCGCCGCGCGGTCAAACCGTTCGCTCATAGCTTCGAACGGGTTCTTCTCGTCGCTTCCCTTAAATCGACGCATCTCATCAGCCATCGGATTTGCCATTGTAAATAATTCTCCAGTTATTTTTATTTCGATAACGCCTCATTCATCGCACCCGATCGATAGCCGTTGAGATCAAGAGTGACGTATTTGAAGCCTATTTTATTAAATTCGGAAGCCAAAGCTTCGGCAGTTTCGTGCCGCAGAGCAGATCGAAACTCGTCCGGCGCGATCTCGATACGCGCCAATTCGCCGTGCTCGCGCACGCGAAATTCCCTAAAACCGATCAGTCTCAAATACCGCTCGCCGCGCTCGATCCTCGAGAGGCGCTCGAGGGTTACCGGAACGCCGTAAGCGATCCTCGAAGACAGACACGGACTTGCGGGTTTGTCCCATCCGCGAATGCCGTGCAGACGGCTGCGTTCGCGGATCTCAGATTTGGTAAAACCGAGTTCGGCGAGCGGACTCCGGACCCCGTTCTCGACAGCGGCCGCCACTCCGGGCCGGTGGCCGGCCAGATCGTCGGCATTTGTGCCCTCGATAACATGCTCAAGATCCTCGTTGAGAGCGATCTCACGCAGCCGGGCGAATAATTCGGATTTACAGAAATAACAACGGTTCGAAGGATTCGCGGCGTAGCGCGGATCGGATAATTCGTCGGTCTCGACCACGCGAAAATTGAGCCCCGCCGATCGGGCGTGCTCACCCGCTTCATCCATTTGATACGCGGAAACGCTGGGCGAATTGCCCAGAACGCTCAACGCCGACGTACCCAGCTCGAGGTTCGCGATCGTTGCGAGGTACGTGCTGTCGACGCCTCCCGAATAAGCGACCAACACAGACCCCATGTCACGCATCAGAGCACGAAGGGCTGTTTCTTTTAACGCTGCGGATGAGATCGCTGTGGGACTCTTGGTTGACTTTCGGATCGCGGCCATTGTTTGCCTTGGAGGGCTCAGGAACCAATTTCTTATTGAAAATCTTATATCACGCGAATTGAGGATGGCAAATGATTGGCATGGAATCTGGTATCGGCATAAGATCGAAAAACATAGACCTTTATTTGCCCTGGTGCTAAACTCTACGTCTCAGACCATGAAGTATTGCAGTACGACGGTCAGGCAATTGAGGTCGAACGGGCCAAGGTTCGCCTTCGTAATACCGATCATTCTCGCGATCGCTCTTGCTAATGCCTGGACCCTCGGCCAGTCAGAGCCGAGCCCCGCGGATGACGCGGTCGCCGCCTTCAATATGGGGCAGGATGCCCATGAGAAAGGCGATCTGAAGTCCGCGATCGAGTATTATCAGAAAGCCCTTAAGCTCATCCCCGAATTTCCTGAAGCAGCCTATCAGGCAGGTGTGGCCTATCTAGCTCTCGGCCGGCGGTCCGAAGCCGAGAGCTCGCTCCGCAAAGCTGTCGAGCTTCGTCCCGATTGGACGCTCGCATTGACGGCCCTGGGCTCGCTGCTTGTGGATGACGGAAGATATCAGGAGGCCGACGCCCTCCTTTCGAAAGCGCTGGAGCTGGACGAGCAGAATGCCGCCGCAATAGCAGCCATAGCCGAAATGCGTCTGAAGCAAAACGCATCTCAAGCGGACCTTAAGGTCCTGCTGGCAAAGATCGAATATCTGACAGCAAAGGCCAAGCCCACGGCCTCGATTTGGTCCGCCAGGGCGGCTCTCGAAAATGCGGTTGGCAAAACTTCGGCGGCCAGGGCCAGTGTAGCCAAAGCGATGGCTCTGGACGCCCGAAACAGGTACGCCCTCGAAGAAACGGCCGAATTTGCGCTCGCCGACGGCGACCAGGTCCGAGCAACCGAAGCCGTCGCTGCACTCGAAAAACTCGCCCCGGACGCATCAGGAACGAAGATTCTGAAGGCCCGACTCCTGGCCGGCGAGGGCAAAACTGCTGACGCAATAAAGACACTGGATTCGCTTGACGCGAACACCGCTGGAGTTGCCGACCTGAGATCGCGTATCGTTATCGCGAGTTCCGAAAACGGCGCTGAGCTCGAAGCCATCGCAAAAAAAGATCCGAAGAACGTGGTTGCTCTTGGACGTCTTTGTTCGGTCTATCGAGTCAGCTCACCGGCCAAGGCTCTTGAATTTTGCCGGCAGGCATCCGAAGCTGAACCAGGCAATATAGACCACGCCATCGGATTCGGGGCGGCCCTTTTGCAGGCGAACCAGTATGAACAGGCTGTCGCATTGTTTCGGAAACTTGTGGCCATCGCCCCGGACAATTCGACCGTGCATGCAGATCTAGCGACCGCACTGTTCCAGCTCAAACGCTATCAGGAAGCGAAATCTGAGTTTCGCTGGCTTGCCGACCACCAGCCGGGACTGGCCATCACGTATTATTTTCTGGGCATCACGCACGACCAGCTTGCCGAGTATATGGATGCTATGGCAAATTACCAGCAGTTCCTAAGGCTTGCGGATCCGGTAAGAAGCAAGCTGGAAATAGACAGAGTGAACTTACGGCTCCCTATCCTGCAAAAGCAGATCGGGCCCAGAAACTCTAAATGAGACTAAAAGACGACCGCCCAATTCGATGAACAACGGCAGCGACACCCCAATAAACTTGCTTCGCTTGCTGAAGCTCCGTTCGGTAGTCGCTGTTTCTATGGTTTTGCTCTTCTCGGGCGTGTTCCTGGCTTCCGACGTGGCCGCCCAGGACGATCCGGAGGACTCGCTTCCGCCGCCGCCCAAGTTCCTCTCAAAAGAGGAAAAAATACGGCTGTCCGGGGACAACGAGGTGAAGTCTCGGACGCGGCTGGCACTTGACCTGATGAACGCCCGGTTATCGTCCGCCGAGAAAGAGGTTTCCGAGTCCGATTACGAGTCAATGATCCGCGAGTTGGGGGCGTTCGAGGCGTTGCTGGACGACCATCTCCAATTCCTTATCCGTAACGACAACGACAGCGGAAAGGTGCTGGACAACTTCAAACGGTTCGAGATCGGGTTGCGCACCTTCGTCCCGCGGGTCGAGACGATCAGGCGCGAATTGCCTTCACGATTCGAACCGCTTGTCCGCAACGTCGGAAAATATATTCGAGATGCCCGAACGCGCGCTCTGGAGCCACTTTTTAGCGATACGGTCGTCCGTCAGCCCCGAAAGCCGAACTAACAAGACGATGAGATCTAAGCTTTTTGTTTGCGCGTTCATTGGTTTCGTGTTCCTGGTCGCGGCATCGGGAATTTCCGGCCAGAGCCGCGATTACTTTACTCCGGAAGAGGTCGAACTCGTCCGTGACGCTCAGGACATAGATCTGAGGATCATGGTCCTGACCCATGCCGTCGAGCGCCGCTTCACCGCCCTGAAGGTTGACACCGGGGTTGCCGCCGAGATAAAGGAACCCGAAAAATGGGGACCGGCACCCACGGGCACGCGCCTCGAGCTGCTCATCGACGTCAAGCGAATATTACAAAAGGCTGTCGACGACATTGACGACACGGCTGCCCATGCCGGGACCGCCATGGAACGCGAGATCGAAAATCCTGTCAAACCGAAGAAGAAAGACAAGAACAGTGGTGAAAAACCCTTTCATCGTGCTTTCCGCTTGCTGGCCGAAGCGGCCGCAAAATACAGACCAGTACTCCGTGCCCAATTGGATATTTCAAAGGACCCGAAAGAGCAGGGCGCGATCCAGGCGTCGATCGAACTGTGCGATGAGATAATCGCGGCCGCGTCCAAGTCAAATTGAAGTCCCTCAGGTGAAGCAAAGAACATAGATCCCCGATAAAAAGTCCTTCTTCTGGTCGAACCCTTTTACATCAGGCAAGAGCTGATCTAGAATTGCCTTCATGGCAGATGAAGATCTAAAAAAGACGCCGTTGAACGCGGCTCATCGCAAGCTCGGCGGCCGAATGGTCGACTTCGGAGGCTGGGACATGCCCGTCCAATACCCGGCCGGAGTGATCGGCGAACATATGGCAACGCGGACCGGTGCCGGCCTATTTGATGTTTCGCACATGGGCGAGATCTGGGTTGACGGCCGCGGCGCTATCCCGTTCGTTGACCGGATAACCACCAACGACGTCCGCAGCCTCGTCGACGGGCAGGCCCATTACTCGGCTTTAACGAACGCGGAAGGCGGCGTCGTGGATGATCTTTTGGTCTACAGATTTGCCGAGGAAAGACTGATGCTCGTCGTAAACGCATCGACCACGGACAAGGATTGGGCCTGGATCACATCGCAGAAAAGAGATGACGACGATCTTGTCCTGACAAACGCAAGCGGCGACTTTTGCCAGATCGCCATCCAGGGCCCAAAGGCCACCGGCATCCTGCAAAAACTGACCGAGACCGATCTTTCGACGATAAAGTACTATCATTTTACGGAAGGCTGGGTGGACGGCGTGGAGTCGATAATCTCGCGGACAGGCTACACGGGCGAGGACGGCTTCGAGGTATACGCGTCCCCGGACAGCGCCGAGCAGCTTTGGGACAAAATGCTCGAGACCGGAAACTTCGGTGGCGAAGGAGGCATTCTCCCGTGTGGTCTGGCTGCAAGGAACACGCTGAGGCTCGAGTCCGCGATGTCGCTTTATGGACACGAGCTTGCCGACGATATCACGCCACTCGAGGCGGGCCTTGGTTGGATAACAAAACTCCAAAAAGGGCCATTCAACGGTCGTGATGCCTTGCTGGCGCAAAAAGAAAAGGGTTTGACGCGCAAACTCGCGGGATTTGAAATGACCGAGCCTGGCATTGCCCGCGACGGCTGCGAGGTTTATGTTAACGGGACCAAAGCCGGGTATGTCACTTCCGGCAGCCCCGCTCCGTATCTCAAGAAGAACATCGGACTAGCGTTTCTGCCGCCTGAATTTGCAATTACCGGCCAGGAAATTAAAATTGATGTCAGAGGTAAACAATTGGCCGCAGTGGTCGTTCCGACGCCGTTCTACAAACGGCAAAAATAGATATTGGTATCAAATACTTAAGAGGTTGCCCCTAAATTTCTATGACGAATATTCCAGAGAATTTACGCTACAGCAAGGACCATGAATGGGTCGGAGTCGAAGGCGATGTTGCATCGATCGGCATCACCGACCACGCCCAGCACTCGCTCGGAGATGTGGTATATATCGACCTGCCGCGTGTCGGCGACAAATTTGGTGCCCACGAGGCGTTCGGATCGGTGGAATCGGTAAAAGCGGTTTCCGAGATCTTTACACCTGTCGCCGGCGAGGTTGTCGAAGTCAACGAGGCGATCAACGACACTCCCGAGAGTGTCAATTCCGATCCGTACGGCGCGGGCTGGATGGTTAAGGTCAAGATGGCGAATGCCGGCGAGGCCGACGCGATGCTTTCCGCGGTCGAATACGAGGAATATCTGGCAGCCTCGGCGTGACGCGCCAGTCGTTGTCGGCGAAACATCTTGTTCACATTCACACTTCGAATGGGGTCCGGCGCCAAACCGGGCCCTTTTTCAGCGATCGAGCGGCTTCTCCATCGCCGGGACGGTCAGCCTGAAATTGTGACTTGGGACACAGCATTTTCGAAATAGAAATGCGATTTTGTTATCATTGTGCTTTCACAGCCCTTTTTATAGACCTGGTCATCCTTATTTTATCTACATGAGATACATACCGAATTCACCCGAAGAACGTGAAGAAATGCTCGCCGTCGCCGGCCTGTCATCGGCAAAGGACCTGTTTCGCTCCCTGCCCGATGAGATCCAACTCAATCGCCCGTTAAAGATCACCGAACCGCTCGCCGAATCGGAAGTAATTGCGGCGATGGAAACAATGGCAGCCCGCAACACAGCCGCGGCCAAGACTTCGTTTCTCGGGGGCGGGGTTTATTCACACTATTCACCGACTATCGTTGACCATCTGATCCAGAGGTCCGAGTTTTTTACATCCTACACGCCGTATCAGCCGGAGATCTCGCAGGGGACGCTGCAGTACATATTTGAGTTCCAAACGCTTGTTTGCCAGTTGACGGGCATGGAGGTCGCAAATGCCTCGATGTACGACGGCTCGACCGCTATGGCGGAAGCATATCTGATGGCCCAGCGGGTCACGCGGCGGGACAAGATCGTCGTTGCGACGAGCGTCCATTCCGAATATCGTGACGTCGCCAGGACCTATGCCCAGCATGGCGATACCGAGATCGTCGAGATCGGCTACGACGAACAGACGGGCCGCGTATCGGGACTCGACGCCCTCGACGATAAAACCGCCGCACTTGTCGTCCAAAGCCCCAACTTTTTTGGCTGTATCGAGGACCTTAAGTCGCTAGCTGACGCCGCACATGCCGTCGGAGCTTTATTCGTCGTGGTCGTGACCGAGGCGATCTCCTTCGGTTTGATCAAGACGCCCGGCGAATGCGGGGCCGACATCGTTGTGGGCGAGGGACAGTCGTGGGGCGTGCCCGGCAGCTTTGGCGGGCCGCACGTCGGTTTGTTCGCGACTCAGGAAAAGTACGTTCGCCAAATGCCCGGCCGCCTCTGCGGCGTCGCTTACGACAAGAACGGCAATCGCGGGTTCGTACTCACGCTCTCGACTCGCGAGCAGCACATTCGCCGTGAAAAGGCCACGTCGAACATCTGCACGAACCAGGGCCTGATCGCACTTGCCGCGACGATCTACATGGAAACGATGGGCAGGAAAGGCTTGCAGGAGGTCGCGTTGCAGAACGCTCATAAAGCGGCCTACGCCGCTAAGCGTATCGCTGCGATCGACGGATATTCGCTGCCGTTCTCGTCGCCCGTGTTCAACGAGTTCGTCGTCCGCGGTCCTCGAAACGCATGTGAACTGTTGGACAACCTTCGAACTGGGGCCGGTATTGTCGGCGGCATACCGCTTTCGCGATACTACGGAAGCCACGAGAACGATCTTCTGGTATGTGTGACCGAAACGAACACCAAGCAGCAGATCGACGCACTGGCGGATGCCCTACGAGGATGATGCCGACGTGCAATGACGTATCTTTACGATTACGGAGAATTACTATTTTGTATCTTACCGATCTTTTTGATCATCGCCGCAGTTGGATTGGGGCTTTTAGCGAATAGCTGGCCACCGTGGAGATCGACCCATGATAATGACGACAAAAAATGACCGATCGGCACACGACCTCGACCGTCGTGCGTTCCTGTCGAGCGCCGGCAAGGGCCTGGGTTTGATGGCACTCTCGTCATCGGTCGTCGGATCCTTGTTCGAAGAGGTCAAGGCTGCAGGGCGGTTTGTCGATCACCTTTCGCCGGTCGAAGCCGCCGCGGACGAGGACTATTGGGCGACCATCCAGCAGGCGTTTTCCGTGACCCGCGGCATAGTTAACCTTAACAACGGCGGAGTCAGCCCAAGCCCGCGAATAGTTACGGAAGCTTTCGTCCGATACACGTGGCAGCAGGAAGACGCGACGGCTTACACGATGTGGCAGATACTTGAACCGCAGTCAGAGACAATTCGCACTGGGCTCGCAGAGATCTTTGGCTGCTCGCCCGAAGAGATCGCGATCACGCGAGGCGCCAGCGAATCGCTGGAGATACTTCTGATGGGGATGGACTTCAAGTCCGGCGACGAGATACTGACAACAACGCAGGACTACCCGCGAATGCTGACCACGCTGCGACAGCGAGAACTGCGTGAGGGACTGAAGCTCAACCTCATCAAGATCCCGGTGGCGCCGGAAAATGTCGATGACATTGCGGCCGCTTTCGAACGTGCGGTCACACCGAGGACAAAACTTATACTCGTCTCGCATCAGATCAATCTGACAGGGCAGATCAATCCGGTCAAAAAGGTTTGCGACATGGCCCGCTCGCGCGGCATCGAGACGATCGTCGACGGGGCCCATTCGTTCGCTCAATTCGATTTCAAACAAGCGGATCTCGGTTGTGATTACTTCGGTACGTCGCTTCACAAGTGGATCTACGCGCCGAAGGGCACGGGAATGCTCTACGTGAAAAAGGACAAGATCCCGAAGGTCTGGGCACTTATGGCGTCCGAAGACAAGAACCGCAGCGATATTCGGAAGTACGAGGAGATCGGCACCCATTCGGCGGCCATGCGGCTGGCTATCGGCGAAGCGATACTTTTTCACAACGCGATCGGAGGCAAACGAAAGGAAGAACGTCTGAGGTATCTGTCGCGATACTGGATGAACAACCTCAAGTCCATTCCAAAGGTCGGTTTCAACACGTCATTTCAGCCCAAACAGTCGTGCGCCATCGCTAATTTCAAGATCGACGGCGTCGATCCCGTCGCTCTGGGCGGCTATCTGATGTCGAAACACAAGATATTTACGACGCCGATCGTTCACGAGGAGTTCACGGGCATACGTATCACCCCGAATGTGTATACGACTTTGTGGGAACTTGACAGGTTCTGTGAGGTGGTATCGAACGTCGCAAGAAAAGGATTGCCCAAGGCATAGATAAATCATGACAATCAAGAAAGTAACTTCACATCCTACACAGAACGAAGCCCTGATATTTGAACGGTCACAGACGGGCCGTGTCGGTTATCGTTTGCCAAAGCTCGACGTAGACGAAACGCCGATCGACGAGATCATTCCCGCCGAATTCAGGCGTTCGGACGATCTCGAAGGCGTGCCGGAAGTCTCGGAGGTCGATGTCGTGCGGCATTTCACACGGATGTCCACCTGGAACTATTCGATCGACTTGGGCATGTATCCGCTTGGCTCGTGCACGATGAAGTACAACTCGAGGCTAAACGAGAAAACTGCACGGATCGACGGGTTTGCGGGACTTCATCCGCTGGCGCCGGTCGAGGAGTCGCAGGGTGCTCTCGAGCTGATGTACCGCCTCCAGCAGGACCTCGCCGAAATAACGGGCCTGCCGGGCGTGTCTCTGCAGCCGGCCGCCGGCGCACAGGGAGAAATGACCGGCGTCATGCTGATCCGCGCTTTCCTCGACAAAAGGGATGGCGAAGCCTCAAAGGACCGGCGCGTGATGCTCGTTCCGGACTCTGCTCACGGTACCAATCCGGCCTCCGCGGCACTCGCAGGATTCACCGTAAAGACCATTCGCTCGACGGCTGAAGGCCTGACCGACCTCGATCATCTTCGACAGCTTTGTGACGAAGGCGGTGTCGCGGGACTGATGCTCACGAACCCGAACACCGTAGGAATATTCGAGCGGAACATCCGTGTCATCTGCGATACCATCCACGCGGCCGGCGGGCTAGTCTATATGGACGGCGCGAACATGAACGCGCTGGTTGGCGTCGCCCGGCCGGGCGATATGGGCGTAGACGTCATTCACCTCAATTTACATAAGACATTCTCTACTCCCCACGGCGGCGGCGGCCCGGGATGCGGGCCCAGTTGTTGCACGGAGGAGCTAATGCCCTTCTTACCCGTTCCGCGAGTGGAAAAAGAGGGCGATAAGTTCATATCTAACTTTAACTATCCCGACTCAATTGGTAGAGTAAAAGCATTTTACGGGAATTTTGGAATGATGGTCCGTGCCCTCTCTTATATCTACACCCACGGTGCCGAAGGCCTCAAGGAAGCGACCGAAACCGCCGTTCTCAACGCTCGATACCTTTCCGCCAAACTGGAATCCACCTACGACAAACCTTATGCGTCGGACTGCATGCACGAGGTCATCTTCTCGCACAAGAACCAGTCGAAAAACGGCGTTGTCACGCTTGATATCGCCAAGCGTCTGATCGACTACGGGTTTCATCCGATGACCGTTTACTTCCCGCTCGTGGTCGAGGGCGCGATGCTGATCGAGCCGACAGAGTCCGTGGGCCGGGCCGATCTCGATGCGTTCGCTGAGGCTATGATCGACATCGACCGCGAAGCAAGCGAGGACCCGCAGCTTGTTATCGACGCGCCGCATTCGACACGTATTGGCCGCCTCGACGAAGCAGCCGCGGCTCGCAAGCCGGTCCTTCGATGGAAACCGGATATGGAGAGTTTGACCAAGACAGCCTAACCCGACCGTCTGTCACGATAACGGCGCTATCTATGATAAAGGTCGAAAACCTCGAAAAGAAATTCGGCGATTTTACCGCCGTCGACGACGTATCTTTCGACGTCGCGGCAGGTGAGATCTTTGCGTTTCTCGGGCCGAACGGCGCGGGCAAGACGACGACGATCAAGATGCTAACCACGCTGCTTAACCCGACGAGCGGTAAGATCGAGATCGACGGACTCGATCCGGCCACTCAGGCTAACGAGGTCCGCAAACGTTTCGGCATCGTCTTTCAGGATCCGAGTCTCGACGGCGAATTGACAGCTTACGAGAACATGGAGATCCACGGCGTCCTTTACCATGTGCCCCGAAAGCCTCGGCATGAACGCACTGAGATGCTGCTCAAGCTCTTTGAGCTGTGGGACCGCAGGGATGACCTCGTCAAGCAGTTCTCTGGCGGCATGAAACGCCGACTCGAGATCGCACGGGGATTCCTGCACACGCCAAAGATCCTGTTTCTCGACGAGCCGACGTTGGGGCTCGACCCGCAAAGCCGCAATCAGCTTTGGACCCACGTCAAGGACCTAAACGAAAACGAAGGCGTAACTGTATTTCTGACAACACATTACATGGACGAGGCGGAACGTGTGGCCGAACGTCTCGCCATCATCGACCATGGCAAGATCATCGCCCAGGGTTCGCCGGATGAACTAAGGACACAGACCAAGACAGATTCTCTCGAAGCGGCGTTCCTCGCCCTGACCGGTTCAACCATCCGCGATGAAAAAACGGATGTCGCCGCCGATCAGATGCGAACGATGGCAAAGATGTGGAAGAAATAAGATGAACGCGATCTATATACTTTGGCTTAGAGAGTTAAAGCGGTACATCCGCTCGCGGGCGATGATCGTCGCGTCGTTAGGCCAGCCGCTCTTGTATTTGCTGGTGCTCGGTTTCGGTTTGGGACCGGTCTTTCAAAAGGCGGGAAACGGCAGCTATCTGCAATTCGTCGCCCCGGGCGTCATCGGAATGTCGGTTCTCTTTACGTCCGTGTTTTCGGGGATCGGGCTCCTGTGGGACCGTCAGTTCGGCTTTCTCAAAGAAACGCTCGTTGCTCCGGTTCCGCGGATCACGGTAATGATCGGCAAAACACTGGGCGGGGCGACGGTCGCGACTCTACAAGGCCTTCTTGTCCTCGTCATCTGTTTGATCGCGGGATTTCGGCCTGTAAATTGGCTCACAATGCCCCTTGCCCTCGTTTTCATGATAATGACGGCGATAGTTTTTGCCGGACTCGGCGTTGCGATGGGCTCGATGCTGCAGGACATCCAGGGCATGCAGTTGATCATGAATTTTGTGGTATTGCCGATATATTTCCTTTCTGGGGCCCTTTTTCCACTTACGGATCTGCCGGCCGTTCTCCATTTTCTCACTCGTATCGACCCGCTCTCCTACGGCGTTGACGGCTTGCGAAACGTATTGATCGGGACGAGTCAATTCGCCCCAGAGGTCAGCCTTGCAGTATTGGGAGTCACGGCGTTGTTGTTCGTTGCGTTGGGCAGCTATTCGTTCTCGAAGATACAGATCTGACGCGGTCTTCGTTATCTACCTGCCATGGCAAATGCGGCGCGGTTCGGCCCGGTTTTCAGACGATTGGGACAGGTCATTTGGATCGGAACGGCCGCGGCGGGCCTGATCTCGTACATCGCCGCACCACAACTTTTTACAGCAGAGAACATTGCCGCGTTCCTGCTGCGGTTTCAGAGCGCGATCTGGCTGATATATATTGGGTTCTCAATTGTTCGTGGACTCACACTGCTCCCGAGCACTCCACTGATCATCGCCGGAACGATCATGTTCCCGGCCCGGCCCTTCTCCGTTTTGGCGGTTTCGCTCGTAGGGATCTTTCTTTCGTCGAGCATGATCTATTTTTTCGCCGAATATCTAGGCCTCAGCGAGTATTTTGAAGGTCACAAACCGGAACTGACCCACAGGATCAAGTCGAGGCTTGAACATCCGCTTGGCTTCTTGTTCGTGGCTCTTTGGGCATTTTTCCCGCTGGTTCCGACCGACCTCGTTTGCTATTTGGCGGGCTCGGCCAAAATGAATTACTGGGAGTTCATTGGGGCGGTCATGACAGGTGAATCGGTACTTTGTGCCACCTATATATTTCTTGGCGGCACGCTGCTCAATCTGATCAGTTGAAAATGCGTTTCATTCTCGTGAAACCTTATCGACGTATCTTGCGTCAAACGTGCGGAGGAAAACGGCATTGAAAGATTGTGAAAAGATCGTGGATTGTACAGGCCGGCGCGAATTCTTGGTGAGATCCTTTTTCGTCGCCGGCGGGTTGTTACTGAGCTTAAAAGCTTCCGCATCAGGCGCTTCGGCCGAAGAGATCGTCGTGCCGGTCGCGGCCGACAGTCCGCTCAGCAAGGTCGGAGGCTCAGTGGTGGTCAATTCCGCTTCGGGCAAGGTCATCGTCGTTCGGACGGGCGAATCGGAATACGCCGCGTATTCGGCCGTTTGCACGCATAAGCGTGGGATCGTCGAGTACGAGGCGGCAAAGAAACAGTTTGTGTGCCCCAAACACGGATCGACATTCGACGGCGCCACCGGAAACGTTGTGGAAGGCCCGGCGGACGATCCGCTGCCGGCGTACAAAACCAAGGTGTCCGACGGGTCTGTGACTGTCACCGTCGGGTCCTGACGAAACATCGTTGATTGCGCCGTACTAGTTGTCGATATATAATCGCCCCGCTCGCAGACCTTAGGAGAAGTGGGCCGGATGGCGTCATGCACGATGTGGACTCTCATTTTGTCGGAAGATCCGGGGTAGTAAGGGCGATCTATGATCGGATACTCGAGGTATCCGCCAAATGCGGGCAGATACACGAGGACGCCAAGAAGACGTCGATACACTTGAATCGCCGATACGCTTTCGCCGGGATACAGACACAGCGCTCTGCCGTGGTGCTGACTGTAAAGTCAACGAAGGACATCGAAAGTGAGCGAATAATGAAGAGCGAGCGGGCGTCTGCGAACCGCTGGTATCATTACATTAAGCTTACGAGTCCCGACGACGTGGATGCCCAGGTCGAGGAATGGATTCGGGCATCGTACGAAATATCGGGTTAGTTAACGCGATCGATTCCGAGCAAACGAGCCTGTTATGAAGAGATACCTGTCGCTTTTGATACTGTTGGTGATCCCTCTGGCGCATGCGATCGCCGTTTCGCAGGATAGAATAGCAGGGCCTGGAGTTACCGTTATCCCGACGCCGACGCCCGCACCGGCTCCGTACGATTCTTTTCGCGGAGTGCGGATTGGTATGCCTGCGGATCAAGCGCGCACAAAACTCGGAACGCCAAAAGAAAAGACATCCTCCGGCGAGTTTTTCGTAATTTCTCTGACCGAAACGGCACAATTGATCTACGAACGTGATCAGACGGTAAAGTCGATCACCGCAAATTTCACCGGCGATCTTCGCCTCGCCCCGTCACCAAAGGACGTGTTCGGAACCGACATCAAAAAAGACCCGGACGGGTCGATCAGCAAAATGGTGAGCTTTCCCAAAGAAGGCTTTTGGATCTCGTACGTTCGTACGCCCGGCAAGGACGCAATGGTCGTTATCACGATCCAGAAACTCCTGCCGAGCTGAACTGGTTCACCCCCCATTTCTCGCACTTCCTTTCCCCTATTAGTCTCTTATTGTCGCCAGTGATCTAAAACTGTGATGCCCGTCACATTTTTCACGTGGGCAATGCGCCATTATGTACTCATCAGCCCGGATGAAGGTTTTGGGGCTTTGGGGAAGCGGCTCGAATTTGGGGCCTGAACATCCTGAGATCTCCGCGGGTTGAGATCGAGAATAGTTTTAATTGGCTCCCACTCGGAGGCAATATGAAGATCAGGATAATTCTGGTTATATCGCTCTCGATGCTGTTGTCGCTCATGTTTTATTCTGGTTCCTCTCTGACAGCGCGGGCATCCGCTATGTCTTCAGGACCCAGGGCAATGCCGACACCGGTGGTCGATCACGGTTTTACGGGTTACCGAGGTATCAACATTGGTACTCCAAGGGACGTGGCAAGGGCCAAACTAGGAGAACCGCGGGAAAAATCGGACGCGCAGGACTACTACATGATCGGAGAAGGCGAATGTGTACAAGTCGTTTATGACGCCGATGGAACCGTAAAGACCATATCGACAAGTTATTTCGGAGAAAAGGTCAAGCCTCCGGCAGCTAAGGATATTTTTGGCACGGACGTAGAGTCCAACGCCGAAGGAGCCATAAACAAGCTTGTGAAATATCCGAAGGCCGGGATCTGGATATCGTATGTTCGCACCGCGGGACAGGATCCGATGGTGATGATCACGATACAGAAGATGTACAAGGACGAGACCTAAGCGAGATCGTAAGAGGCCGATCTCAAAGAATGAGGCTTGGCGCCCCAATTGTGGACTGTATTTTGCGCCGCCCGTAAGTGTCAGATATATTAGGTGTTAATTATGACCACAATTGGAATCCCGAAGGAGATCCACCCGGGAGAGAAGCGCGTTGCGGCCACGCCGCAGACGATCCTTAAACTTAAGAAACTCGGCTTTGAGGTCGCCGTCGAGTCTCACGCCGGGCACGGTATCAACACTATCGACAGCGAATTTCGCGAGGCCGGGGCGACCGTCATCGACGACACGAAAGAATTGTGGGCGATGTCGGACGTCATTCTTAAGGTGCGTCCACCTGAGGAGAACAAGGAACTCGGCGTTCATGAAGCCGACCTCATCAAGGAAGGCGGATGGCTGATAGGTTTCGTCTGGCCCGCCCAGCACAAAGATATTCTCGACCGCCTCGCAAAGCGAAAAGCGACCGTTTTCGGGATGGACTGCGTACCGCGTATCACTCGTGCGCAGAAAATGGATACGCTCTCGGCGATGGCAAATATTGCAGGTTATCGCGCGATCATCGAAGCTGCGAACAACTTTCCCCGCTTTTTTACCGGCCAGATAACCGCCGCGGGCAAGATCGATCCGGCAAAGGTGCTTGTGATCGGTGCCGGCGTTGCCGGATTATCAGCCATCGGTGCAGCGAAAGGCCTCGGAGCTATCGTTCGGGCGTTCGACCCGCGGTCGGCGACAAAAGACCAGGTCGCGTCGATGGGAGCGGAGTTCCTCGAGGTCGAGATCAAGGAAGAAGGCGAGGGCAAAGGCGGCTATGCCAAGCAAATGTCCGACGATTTTCTCAGGGCCGAGATGGCCCTATTCGCCCAGCAGGCGATGCAGGTCGACATCATTGTCACGACCGCACTGATACCGGGCAAACCGGCTCCAAAGCTTATTACTCAGGGAATGGTTGAGTCGATGAAACCGGGCTCCGTGATCGTCGATCTCGCCGCAGAGCAGGGCGGCAACTGTGCCCTGACCGAGCCCGGAAAAGTCACCCACCACAAGGGAGTAACGATCGTCGGTTACACGGACCTCCCGTCGCGGATGGCGTCGATGTCCAGCCAACTCTATGGAGCGACGATCGCGACACTGCTCGCCGATCTTGTCGAAAAGCCGGCCGAAGGCGAGGAGGATGCGGGTGCAAAGCTCAAGGTCGATCTCGAGGACGAGGTGATCCGCGGAGCCATCGTTCTTCATGAAGGCAAAATGTTGTGGCCGGCTCCGGCCCCGCCGCAGCCGCCCGCGCCGCCCGAGCCGGGCGTTCCGACCAAGAGCACTGCGAGCAAAGAGCTGGCTGCCCCGGCCGCCTCTCACGGAGGCGCACATGGCGGCAACGGCAAGGGGATGAACCCGATCTACCTGGCCGTTATTGGCCTGGTCCTGATCGGTCTCGGTTTGGTAGCCCCGGACAAAGCGTTGTCGCACTTCACGGTCTTTATGCTAGCCGTATTCGTCGGATTTCAGGTCGTCTGGAACGTCAAACCGGCTTTGCACACGCCGCTCATGTCCGTCACGAACGCTATCAGCGGCATCATCCTCGTCGGCGGCATGCTCCAACTCACGGCTTCGAACGTAACGCTCACGATCATCCTCGGCGCGATCGCCACATTGATAGCGTCGATCAACATTGCCGGGGGCTTTCTGGTCACTAATCGGATGCTCGGGATGTTTAGAAAATAGAAATGCAACAGAGTCTGATCACTATCGCATACATCGCCGCGAGTGCGTTGTTTATCCTTAGCCTCGGCGGCCTTTCGCAGCAGGAAACGGCGCGACGCGGCAATCTTTACGGTATTCTCGGCATGCTCATCGCCCTTGTGGCGACGGCCTTCGGGATGCGTTACGGAGGGCTTCCGGTACTAGCCGGGGCTCTCGCGCCGGGGCTCGTAATTGGGGCGATCCTGGCGGCACGCGTCCAGATGACGTCAATGCCGCAGCTCGTCGCCGCGCTCCACAGTTTTGTGGGGCTTGCAGCGGTGCTCGTGGGGTTCGCTACGTATCTCGGGCCGCACGAACAGATGACAGCGGCCGAACACAACCTGCATCTTGCCGAGATCTTTATCGGCGTGTGTATCGGTTCGATCACGTTCACGGGTTCGGTCATCGCGTTCCTGAAATTGCAAGGCACTATAGGCGGCAAGCCGTTCCTCCTGCCGGGGCGTCATCTGATGAATATCGTAATGGTGCTCGTGACGGTCGGTCTGGGCGTTGCGTTCTTTATGGCACCTGAAGCGGCAACCGGACAATGGCCATTGTTGATAGCGACGGTCGTCACAGGTATTCTGGGCGTCCATTTCATCATGGCCATCGGCGGCGCAGATATGCCTGTCGTCGTATCGATGCTCAACAGCTATTCAGGTTGGGCCGCCGCCGCTGCGGGATTTATGTTGAGCAACGACCTTTTGATCATTACCGGTGCTCTGGTGGGCTCGTCGGGTGCGATCCTCAGCTACATCATGTGCCGCGGGATGAACCGCTCTTTTGTTTCGGTCATGCTAGGGGGCTTTGGCACCGAAGGCGGAACCGCTCCCGCCGCCGG
>JBGAVC010000015.1:0-56339 GCA_044228265.1 Pyrinomonadaceae bacterium | reverse complement strand
GGCCGGGACGCAGAATGACATAGAGACCTTCCTGGCCCGCCTCGCGAATAAATTCGGCGACATCGAGGTTACCGGTAAAATCAAATTTTCCCGGCGTCGGTTCGTGCAGGTTCCAAAACACATAGGTCGTTATGGCGTTCAGACCCATCGCCCTTGCCTTTCGAAAGCGATCTCTCCAATCGGCCCGAGGGACACGAGGATAGTGCATCTCTCCGGACCTGATCAGAAACGGCTTGCCATCGAGCAGAAAATCTTCACCTTTCCAAGTGAAAGTGTGAGCTGATGGTTTGGCGTTTCGCGACTGAGGCAACACCACGAGGAATGGGCCGATCACCAATATCAGCAGCAACAGAATTCTAAAAGGAGAACGATACATTTCCCGAATTATCATGCCAAAAGATCAAATTGTCCCGCTCAGATCTCGCGAAAGATCGCCGCGTTGAACCCCTCGCTTCTTACCTTCCAGGACCCATCTTGCGGAAAACCGGGCGACGGTTCGTTTGGCGCGCCTTTCCAGCCGTTTGCCATCAGTGCAACTGCGTAGAGCAGGCCGCCGTTAGCCGGCAGATAGCACGGCAAATTGGGTCGCTGGTAATTGTGGCCGTTCGCGGCGTAATGATTTTTTGGCGTGTTGAGCAGCAGCGCATCGATCGCGGTCGATGTTTCGCCCAAGCGAGCAGCAGTCATCGCGACCATCGGATAGTCCCAGCCCCAGGTCTCCGGCCAATCCCATTCCTTCATCACTTTTTTCAAAGTTCGCCGCATCGTTTCGCGGTCGACCAATTCGCCTGGGAGCATACCGAGGGCCGCTAGCATCGACGGATGGTCCTTGTTGCGCTCGGTAAAGGTCTGCGGACAATTCTCATGGGCGAGATACACCCCATCCTTTGTGGGAAGGGCAGACGGCCGGTCTAATATGTTTCTCCACTTCGGTTCCGGACGGAGTCCCATGCGCTGCCGCCACTTCTGAGCTGTATTTAGGCCCCAATGCCAATATTCGAGTTCAAAGGTCGGATTCCAAGTTTCACGCGGCGGGTGATTTTCCTGCGCTGGGATGACCGGAGGCCCGAGCACAAAAGTCCCACGTTTTTGATCAAAGTGGAAGTACGACGCCATAAAATCAGCAGTCTCTTCGACGATCGTCTGGTATCTGTTCAGTGTCCGGTACGTTGGATCGTTTAGATACCTAAGTTCGGCGAAAAAAATAGGGTGCGGCTGCTGCCAAATGAGGAGTGGCCCGATCGGCGATGGGCTGTCACGACCGTCTGGGGAGGTCATCTTTGGCCATCGCGCACCATAATAGCCCTGCAACCGCGCTCGCTTCCGCGCGCCGGGTAAATTATCGCGGTAGAAGTGTAAACTTTGTTCAAGCAACCGGAAACGACTCCAGAGAGCAAAATGTGCAGCGTGCCACCAATGCATTTCCAGATGAAATTTGCCGTACCAGCTGTTACATGTTAAGCCCGTTTCCTGCGGCGGAAGTGATCCTGAGCATTGGATGGCGGTCAGATACTGAGATAGCACGACGCGGCGTTCCAACTCATTTGCGCGCAAGTCTTTGCTCTCGGAAAGATCGATCGCCGCACCGACGGTCCAGAAATCTTTCCAACCCTGTTCGCTTGCCGTAAAAGTCTTAGTGACGTTTGGGCAGGTCAAAGATGCGAGCCGCGAAAATGCGACCGTTACGTTGATTTGAGTTCCCGTAGTCGGCAACAGCAAATACTGATGCTGTTTTTCAGCAGTGAGCCTCTGCGGTTCCCCCCATCTGACGCCAACAATGTATTCGTCATCATCTAACTTGCGACTAAGGACGAGATCCGTTTGGCGTGACATCCCGATAGTTGTAATGTGCTTTCTCTCGGAGTTCCAGTCAGCCGCCTGCATAGAGGACGAACCATATGGAAATGCGATGCGAAGAGCGAGTTTCCCAGCCCGAATAAGCTCCGATTCAATGCTCACCGATAGAGCATCCATTTGGGGGTGAACCGCAGTCCGCACCGCAACCTTTTCGCCTTCAAAATTGAAGCGGCTGGAAATAATTCCGGTCCAAAGATCCAGTTTTTGTTCGATGTCTGTTATGTCTGCCGCTTTTGCCTCGCTGCCATCCGTACGCGTCAGCTTTAGCCCGACCCGCCCAAGATGAAGCCGGTGCGGATTTTCGCGAAGGTAATCGTAAAGCTCCTCTTGCCCGGTTTTTCCGGTGATATACGGGACCTTACGCCCGTACGAATCGTATTCCGTCGGCTTGAATTTTTTGCCTTTCAGGTGCTCAGGCATCGGCGACGTGTGCCAGCCCCATTGCGACATCGTGCACAGCGGCATCGCATCTTTGTACAGATCTGGAAACGTTTGCAGGCCGGTCACGTCGCACGTGAACGCAAATTCACCGTTGCCGACGGATAGCGGTGACAACGGTTCGAATCGCTTCAGTACGGGATTGTGCCGCGATACGAGCGCGTAGCGGTCGATCGGCGGAGCCCCAGGGCGCGAGCCAAAGCCGACTTTGGACAAGGCTCCCGTGGCCGCTATGCCTGCAATGAAATTTCGCCGAGTAATTTTCATCTAATGCTCGGATTCGAGAGCCCTGATGACGTAGTGGTGTGCCATTTGCCCCGAGTGTCCCGTTGACCCACAGTCCCAACTTTCCGAGACAACGCCCGAAGCTATACCCCGCCATTGAGGTACTCCTCCACCACTTCCGTCCTGCTCTTTTCCTGTTCCTTTTGTCCCATTTTCTACGTAAACCTATTTCAGGACAAGACCCCGCGAATAACGCGTCAATTCCCCAGCGGCTTTGTAGGGTCAAATGCCGGACTTGCCGGAATGGAGAACTTCGCGAGCGGATCCGGCCTCTTCGGGTCGAATGCCGATATACCGTCAACAAGGAATTTTGCCAGCGGCAATCGCTGATCGCGGATCGACTGAACGATGCAGCGGGCCAGCTCGTACGCACCGTAATTGTCGTGATGCGTGCCGTCGCCTTCCTTAAACAGAACGCCGGAGCCTTGCGGCCCGAGAGCCTCGTAGAGGTCCTTACTCATCGCTGCTAGATCGATCAAAGCGACGCCTTCTTCCTTTGCTGCCTGGCGAGCGGCTTCGGGATAATCGCCGTGCGAATTTGTGACCTTTCCATCTTTATCAAACGTGCGCCGGTGCATCGGCGTGAGAACGATCGCGGTGCCGCCCTTTCTTTGAAATGCCTCAATGAACTGCTTCAGGCTTGCTTTGAATGTCGTCATCGCCCCGACGCCTTCGCCCTTTTCTTTCTCGTCGTTGTGGGCGTACTGAATGAGAAGGTAGTCGCCGGGTTTCATTACACTCAGGACCTTTTCGAGTCGTTTCGCGCCAAATGAACTCTTTAGGCTTTCCCCTGATTCCGCGTTGTTGGCGATGGCAACCTTGTCATTGAAAAAGCGGGTGAACATCTGGCCCCAACTCGCATACGGCTCGCTCGGCTGGTCGCAGACTGTTGAGTCTCCGAGCAGAAAGACCGTCGGCACGTCGACACGCTCGATCGTCAATTCGCTGACGCTTGGCCGCGAACCGTTGAACTCGAGCGTCAGCTTGTTATCCCATGCCCAGCGTTCCGACGTCTTTTCGCGGTCCTTGAGCTTAACCTCGCCGCCGCCGGCGATCTGCGGCGTTCGAACGTTGACGACGAACGACCGAGTTGCGAATTTTCCCTTTTGCGTGTCCACGGCTTCGAACATCAAACGCCGCAGCTCGGCCTTAACGACCGTCGAACCTGAAAACTGCTTATTGCCAAGCTTTACGGTGACGCGATAATTGCCCTCAGGCAGCGCTACGCTAAAATAAAAGGGCGTGTCGTTAGAGCAGCTGTCGGTTCCAAGCTTACATACGATCTCGCTGCCCGGTTCAAAGCCAAATCCCGCGTGGTCCGAGTAAGCGCTTTGAGCGTTCACGACGACGCCCTTAGCTGTACGGCCCGCTCCAAAGACAAATTTCTTTGAGACCGTTTGTGAGTCGGCGGTGGCTGCTGCCACGGCCAGGACCAAAACACTCCCTACGTGTTGGATCTTCATCATGCGGATCACCTTCCTGTAGCGATCGAAACGACCGACCCTTTTAGCCCGTCCGAAGATGCTTTTAGTGCAACGCGTCCCGGCCGGCCCTTGATGGAACGCACGATCACGAGCGCCAGCCCGTTGTAAACGCGGCGGTTAGTCGACTGGAACGACTCGAGATCGGTCGCATCGCCGTTATCGACAGCGACGATCTGGATCCGTCGGCGGCGATCGTCGGCCGGTCAGCCGACATCGAAGTGGCGGACGCTGCGTCAGTGGTCCTGACAGTATCTTCGGCCCACTTCTTGCCGTTCTTATAAGCGACGACGTGGAGTTCGCCTGGCTGGTAAACGACATCGTTCCAACGAAGACGGTACTCGAAGGCACCGCGCTTTTTGCGTCCAAGCGACTTGCCGTTTAGGAACAGTTCGGCCTCGTCTCCCGAAGTATAAACATGTACCGGCGTCACCTGACCGACGCGTTCTGGCCAGCTCCAGTGAGGCAGGATGTGCGCCATTGGTAGGTCAGGCCGCCAGCGTGCCTGGTAAATGTAGAAACGATCTTTCGGGAAACCGCACAGATCGACGATCCCAAAATACGAGCTACGCGACGGTACGGTGATCTTACTGCCAGCCTTTATGGTTTCGGCCGCCTTGGCTTGTTCGGCTGGATCTGTGAAGTTGAGCAGCGTGGACGAATCGCGGTCGTACGGCGTCGGTTCGCCTAGGTAGTCAAAACCGGTCCAGACAAACTCACCCGCAGTCGCCGGCTCTTTGTCCTGACCGAGAAACTCGGCGTCTGGCGGCGTCGCCCATCGCGGCGCGTAGAGATCGTACGAGCTGACCTGGAAATCGAAAAAACCCTTCGCCTTGTCGTCCGAGACCGGAAAGTAATACTCGCCTCGCGAACTGACGGTCGACGCCGTTTCGGTTGCCCAGACGGGCTGCGTCGGATTGTCGGCGTGAAACTTGGCGTAAAGCTGCGGCTTGTAGTTAAAGCCGAACAAGTCGACCGTCTTTTGAAATCCGTTCGTCGACGAATCGCCGCCATTTGCCGCTGCGGTAACAGGCCGCGTCGGGTCTTCTTCATGAACGATCTTCCGCAGCATCTCGGCAACCGGATGCCCTTCGGGCCGCTGTTCGCGGATCTCGTTGCCAATGCTCCAGGCGATGACGGACGGATGGTTCCGGTCTCGGCGGATAAAGGAACGCATATCCTTCTCGTGCCAGTCTTTGAATAACGTAGCGTAATCGTTTTTCTTCTTGGCGCCGGTCCAGGCGTCAAACGCCTCGTCGAGAACCACAATACCCATGCGGTCCGCAAGATCGAGCAGCTCCGGTGCAGGCGGATTGTGGCTCGTACGGATCGCGTTGACTCCAAAACTCTTGAGGATCTCGATCTGCCTCTCCAATGCCCGCGTATTGATAGCCGAACCCAGAGCTCCCAGATCGTGATGGTCGCAGACGCCTTTGACGTAAACGTGTTCGCCGTTTATGAGCAATCCCTTGTCCGGGTCGAATTTCACTGTACGAACACCAAATGTCGTTTCGTACGTATCGACAACCTTTCCATTTTGCTCGACGGTCGTAACCGCGATATACAGGTTCGGCGTGGAGGGGTTCCAAAGTGCGGGATGGGATATCTTGAGCCGAGTCTCCGACATCTGAGATCCCTTTGGCTGTACGTCCACTCCTGCTGCCGTCGATGTCGCGACCGCCGGGCCGGAGCGTTTGCCCGAAACGGCCCTGAACGCGGCGGTCTTGACGTTAACATGCACCGGCACAGCCAGTTCATTATCTATTTGGGTCCGGATCTGCATTTCGGCGGCGTCGCTTCCCACGACCGGTGTCGTGATGTACGTGCCGTTATATCCGACATGCAGCGTCGAGGTTTTGACGAGCCATACGTTTCGATAAATGCCGCCGCCAGGATACCAGCGTGACGATTCGGGCGGATTATCGAGCCTGACGGCGATGACGTTTTCCTTGCCGTATTCGAGATAGGGCGTCAGGTCGAGCCTGAAAGATGCATAGCCATAAGGCCAGCCGCCCACGAATTTGCCGTTGAGCCAAACGGCCGCGTGTGACATAGCGCCGTCAAAATCGATAAAGACTTCCTTGTCCCTGTCGCTCCCGGTGACCTGAAAATGCTTTCGATACCAACCGATGCCAGCCCAAGGCAGCTTTCCGGTCTCACCCGGCAAGGCTTGCTCAAACGGTCCCTCGATGCCCCAATCATGCGGCAGGTCAAGTTTACGCCACGACGTGTCGTCAAAATTCGATCTTGCGTAAGAAGGCTTTCCACCGGGATCTCCGGCGGGTCGAGCAGGTTTAGGACCGTCGATCGCATATTCGTTGCCGGTTGCGGCGACCCAATCCTTCACTTTGTCCCAGGCAAGGGAGTCCAACGTTCCGGGAGGATCATTTTTCTGAAAACGCCAGTTGTCGTTGAATGACGTTCGTCTCGGTTCATTAGATTGTCCGAACAAAACGGCGGTAAATGTCACGAACGAGATGGCCGCGATCGCAATACTGCGGATAATTCGAAAATGGTTGCCGGTCATAATATTGATAAACCTACCTTTTAGAATCGGGATCTCCTCCACGCACGTGTTTCCGGTGGTCCAAAATATCCGCCCGGATCGATTCCGCTGAATAAATATAGCTTGTCCAAAACCACACCGGTATCGACGGCAAAAATTCGCAGGGTATGCAGCCCTTTGGTCAGCTTGATATTGGCAACAACATCGGTTGATTCGTTTAGGACATTCATCGACCATTTGGCGGACGAAACCTCGGTGGTTTTATCAGCTGCGACCGTTTGGCGCGGACCCTCATCGACTGAAAATGCGAGCCGCAGGCCGTTTTCTTTAACGATGGGCTGGGTCGGTAGCAGGAGAAACTTTACGGAAAAATCTGCGGACTTGTCGACCTTTATATCGTACTCGAGACTCGGGGCCGCATTATTGGAAAACGTCTTAGCCGAGTTTGGAAATACCGTAACCGAATTACCCGTTTTGCCCAGGCCGTTTATCACCCTCCATCCGAAGCCGTCGATGTCCGATCTCTTCGAAAAATGTTCGACGTTGATCGATATCACACCGTCGACCTCATTGAATGGACCGGAGAAACTATCGATCGTGGTTCCGCGACGTTTTACTGGGGTTCGTTCTGTCGGAAATCCGACCGCATTCGCATCTCCGCCATAATCGGCAACCTTGATATGCGGAGCAACGACGCGCATGCTCGGCCATTGGCCGGCGTTCATCTCCGGCGACATAATAAACCGCCATTTACCGCCCGCGAGTTTTTCATTGAAAAAAGTTGTGTCTGCACTTATACCAGCGTCGCCAGCCGCCGAACGCTGGGCCCACACGGCAGCGTCGAGCTTACCTGCCACGCTATGAGCTGCTGCTATCTCGGCGGCAAAATACCGCTCGTTCGCAAACGCGGCGGATCTGATCGGGTAAAGAACGAGTTCGTAGAATGCGTCTTTTTTGACTGTATCGAACTCACGCTCGTACATGCCCTCGGCATATCGCTGAATGTCTTCGTAATCCCTAAGTCGCGCGAGTTTGTCCGCTTCGGTCAGGTCGCTAGATTTGGGGGCTTCGCCCGGTAAGTTCCACTGCAGGTGCTCAGGTTTTCGCTGAAATCCGAGACGATAGTATTTATCCATCAATGCTGCAGCCGACGGGCCGTTGAGACCGCCAAATTCTCGTTTGGCCCAGTCTTTGAGATACTGATCAACGTTTTCGGCATTCCACCTTTGCGTGTCATACGCCATCTGCAGAAAGAACTCCATCCCGATCTCACCCGGTTTGATATCGCCAACATTGACGATCCAAAGCCGGCGCATGCCGTTTGCGTAGGCCTTAGACATTTCTTCGAATATCAACGCGGGCGGAGTCGAATTGAGCCAGAGATAAGATAGCGGCCGGCCGAGGTAAGAGATGTGATAATAGACGCCGAAACCGCCTCTGCGTTTTTGCTCCTCTGCGTTCGGAAACTGGCGAATGTAGCCGAAATTGTCATCTGGAAAAACGATGGTAACGTCATCGGGTACCTTGAGTCCTGCCCGATAGTCGGCCAGCACCTCCTTGTATGGACAGAAGATCTGCGGCACTCTGTCGGCGTCCGGGTTAACGTATTTCGATATGAGCCCGCGTTGTACCGCGAATATCTTTTCGAGCAGCGAGATCCGTTCCTGCTGTGTCTTAGGCCCCTGGATCGGACTGTCATGGATGCCCCGCATGCCGATCGTATAGATGTTCTCCAAGCGGCCGTTCTCTTTGACCCGCTCTTCCCAATATTCTGTAACACCGGCGGGATTGGTGACGAAGTTGAAGTCTTCCGGTTTCTGTTTCCATTCACCCACATTGTTTCGGAGCATCGGCTCGGCGTGCGACGAACCCATGACGATCGCATAGTCGTCCGCAACCTGACGGTTTGCCGGAATTGCGTTGAAAGGCGTCGAAACCTCATGCATCGCGGGCCAGAGTGTGTTTGCTTTTAGCCGGAGCAGCAACTCGCATACTTTTGCATAAGTTTTCGGGCCGATATTTCCGGTTTCGGGCTCGAACGTTTTCGCCGCCCACGGCTGGAGCCCCAGTCTTCGTCGTTTATGAATATGCCGCGATATTTCACCGAAGGCTCTTTCGACGTGTATTTCCCGTTCGTGATTACAAGCGTTTCCCGCTTGTCCGGCACAACGTCGGCCCACCAGACCCACGGAGAAATCCCCATCCGCTGCGACAACTCATAAACCCCGAAAGCGGTCCCACGACGGTCGCTGCCGACGATTACCAGGGCGTTATCAACTCCGGGTAACGGCTTCAGAACTGTTTCGATCTGAAAGCTCTCCCATTTGTTCTTGATCTTGGAAATATCTATCTTGCCACGCGCGAACTAGATCGTCGATCAACGAGTTCTTGCCGAGAGTGCCGACTATCACAATATCTTTTGATAACTTGTCGCGGGTGGTCTTGACCGTCGGTTTGATATTCGCCACAAGCGCTACATCCGCTGCAAGATCGTTTGCCGCTATAGCAACGACTTTGAAATCATCGATGGAGATCAAAATATCGGCGGCCTGTTTTGCGTAAACCAACTTGAGATCGCCGGCCTGATACTTTGATCTGAGCTGGATCGCCTGAGCGTGAATCGCGATCAAAAAGCAAAGAAACGTCAAAAGCCCTAACATCAGCCGCCGGATCAACGAGCAAATTTTCGTTTTTGTACTGTTCAAGGTGTCTTTGCCGGCTTCGGCTTTTTGTCTTCTGCTCCCGTGCCTTCGTCAATGTCGGGCGAGGCTGATCTGATCCGCTTGTATTCGACGTCGCTCTCGTCCTCGGGTAATTTCGGGCCGGTGTAGATCACGGCCAGATCGGCGATCGCGGTCGTCTTATCGCTGCCAAATCCGGAGAGCGAGATAAATTTAATAAACTTGGACGTCACCGTTTGGCCGAGATCGATCGTTTGCGGATCGAACGTGGAGACAAGTGTGCCCCGTTTAAGTTCACGCCAGGTCACGCCGTCGTCGCTGATCTGGACGGCAAACTCTCGTACGTCGCCCTCGTGTTCACGATGATTTTGTCGCGGCATGATGACAATGCCGGAGAACTCAACTGCTTTTGGAAACGAGATCGTCAATTCCTGATCCTTTCGGGAAGCGTCCTTTTGATCGCCCGCTACCCAGAAAGTGTTCGGGTCGCCATCGATAGCGTTAGCCGCGTCACCTGTCGCAGACGCCTTGGCACCGAGCCGCCGCATGATCCGCGTCGGGAAGAACAACTCGCGAAAATTCTCGACCGAAACCGCGGCCTGCGGATCGAATTTTGTGCTCGCCATGTATTTCAATACCGATTCGCGAAGCTGTCGGGCGACGATCCGTTTGCCGAGGTCGTTTTCGAGATCAGCCGAGCTTACGAGCAATTTTCCACGTCCGACTTTTGCCTCGAAAACAAGGCCGAGCTTGTAGTTGCGGTTCCAGTCGTCGATGGGCTGAACGATCGGCTGCAGCTCTCGTGGCAGTTTGTCGAGATTGACGGCGCGAGCATTTTTGACGATCTCGGTCCATTGCCAATCGAAGTATGAGTCGGTCGGAAAATCGGCCAGAGCGGGATGACTCTTGTCGATCCACAAACCGAGCATTCGCGACCACGCCGGATTCATATAACGCGTCCAGAACACCGGGGTCGTGTCCAAAGGCGGCGAGGTCCAATCGAGGTCCGACTTTCGCGGCATGTAAAGGACCTTGGCTCCCTTGGCTAGCGAAATCTCGGCGTCGTCCCAGGAATGAGTAATAACAATGCCTTTGGGTTCAGCATTGAGCGACTTCGTCGGGTAGATCCATATGTTCCAGTCATTCTCGATCGAACTATTCGAGATTCCCACGACCAGCTTAAATTGAAAGGCGGCATCAGTCTTGGACTTCGCTTTCAAGTCCGCGCCGCTCAAACTAATACTTCCCAAAGAGATGTTCTTGCCTATCTCGATCGTCTTCGCCGCAAATTCGCCCGACGCGGCGACATTCCCTTTCACATCCACGATCTTCCAATATGTGCGAGCGTTAAGAATGGGTTTTTCGCCAAAATGAGCGATCTCAACGTCTGCCGCGACGTTCTCGTCGGCTGTAAAAATCCGTTTTTTCAACCTGGCAAGCGGCACCGTCTCATTATTGAACCGGCGAAATTCTGCAGCGGTCACGTAGCCCTTCTCACCCCAAAATGCATCGAGAAGTCCCACGAGTGCAGTGCCCTGGCCGAGATAATCGTGAAGATCGAGCAACTGAAAGCCGTCGAGGCCCGGCGTGCGGAGATTCGCCTCGATCTCTTCCTTATAGCATTCGAGCTGGAACCGCCCAGATGCGTAAGCGAAGTCCTTGTCTCTGGCGAGCATGCCTTTCGACTCAAGTGAATCGCGAAAGATCTCGTAGTTTCCCGGCCGCATGTAGCCGGAAAATTTCTTGATAACGTCATAGTCGGGATATGCGACCCATTGTCCAAGTTCGTAGGAAATGACCGGTACGTTTATGCCATCGAGCGACTTTCCGTAATCGTTCCCAAACCACGCCGAGTTTTCCCGCAGCATTTTTTGACCTATACGCTGCATGGTCAGGAAATCAGTTCCAACGGCGAGGTCCGGAACTTCTCGTTCAGTGTGACCGGTCCCGTTGTTATAGAGGCGTCGCGCGTCGACCGAGCGATAATGGGCGATCCATTTGTCGAATGCCTCTTTCCAGCGGCCCCGGCTTCGCTCGTTGCCGTACGCGTGGATCATCCTGTCCGTCTCGTCGTACAGCATCCTTTCCATCTCGGTGTCAGGCGAGACCTCATTCCACATTCCCGGCTCGGGCTGCATGTAAATGCCGAGTTCATCAGCCGCCTGAAATGCGGCATCCGGCGGGCAGAATGAGCGAAACCGAAAATGGTTGATGCCCCATCTCTTGGCGATTGAAAGGATCTTTTTCCAATACGCCACGTCCGTCGGCAGATAACCGGTCAGCGGAAAATCGCCTCCGTGGTGTGTCCCGCGCAGGTACACGGCCCGTCCGTTTTGGATCAGCTGCTTGCCGTCGGCCTTGAACTCGCTGAAACCGAATGTGATCTGTCGCGAGTCCACCGACGACCAGCTTATCAACTTTAGGTCTATTTTTTGTAGAACGGGGTGAAATTCGGACCACGCTTCAGCGGTGTTCGGGAACTGTACATCGATCTGGGCCGCTCCGTCGGAGCCCCAGGAAATAGTGCTGGATCTGCCGTTCGCAATGATAGTTCCGGTTCCGGCTGCACCGCCAAATCTTGAGTTTACTGCTGTGACCGTTTCTCAACATTTGGATACGCATATAGCGTCATCGATCCAGCAGGCGAGGTCATCTGGCTCCATCTTGCGATGCCGTTAACTTCCGCCAGCGAATCCGATACGCTGTGGTATCGGGAGCGATACATGCGTCGGCGGATGGGCGCAGTGCTGCGCGGTGAATGGTTTTCCGGATCGCTCATTACTCGTAGAGGTGCCGAAGCCAGTTTGAACCTATTTTGGCCGTCGATCCAAACGGTCGATTCCCAATGCGGCCGCTCAAGAAAGAGCACGATCCGTTTGTCCTTCCAGTTGGCCGGAATATCTACTTCGCGGTTGTACCAGGCCGGCCCGAGAAAGTGCCTTGGCGGCTGCGACAGAAACGGGACCTTAATGCTCCCTGCTTTGGTATATGCCTTGTAGTCCTCGCGAAGGAACCAGTTTCGGTCATAGAGCGAGAGGACCCATGGCGTCGTGGTGGATATCTCGTCGCCAAACCCCTGAGCCTGCAGGGCTCCAGGAAGCGTGATCCGCTCAGTTAGAGATCGATCGAACCACCGCTGCTCGATGCCCTTATTGCCACGGTCGAGCGAGAACTGCCACGGTCCTGTGAGATCCAATGACGGCGGGGCTTGCGCGTTTACCTTGATCGCAAACACAAGGCTCACGAATAGAACAAATGTAATTTGATAAGTCGTTTGCCTCATTGAGCGAGTGCCGTTACAAAAGCTTGCCGCCATTGACGAAGATGTTGCTCAAACTTGTGGTTTCGTGTGAAATATTATAGAAAAAGACTACAAAGAATTTGTCAGTCATGATTTCGTAATAATTGCTCGCGAACGACTCTGTTGTTCCGAAGAAATTGATCGATAAAGCTATCATAAACCAGTTAAGCGGTTTTCTGACAAATGTTCTCCTCCAAATCCGTGTTTTTCTTGATCACTCTGCTCAACCGGCATGATCAGCCGAAAATGGGTGCAAACTATGACGATCGAAAGGCGGGATTTCCTAAAGACGATGACCTTCGCGGGAGCGGCAGCTCTAATTGCTCCTCGCGCCATGTTCAGCCAATCGACCGAAGCTCGGGTCGATATTCTTATTAACGAACCTATCGGGACCGTGAATCCCAATTTGTACAGTCATTTTGTCGAACATCTTGGCGGAGTCGTATACGACGGCATTTGGGTCGGCGAAAAGTCGAAGGTGCCGAATATTAACGGCATCCGAAAGGCTTTGGTCGATAGCCTGTCAAAGATAAAGCCTGGCGTCATACGCTATCCTGGCGGTTGCTTTGCCGATCAATACGACTGGCGCGACGGCATCGGTCCGCGAGACAAGCGGCCGACACGCGTCAATTTTTGGGCGGATACCCGGTACAAAACGACCAAAGATTACGAAGCATTGGAGGGCGGTCCTCAAAAGTACGAGTCGAACAGTTTCGGCACCGATGATTTTATTAACCTCTGCAAGCTGACCGGTGCCAAGCCATATCTTGCAGCGAACCTCCGAAGCCTGCCGGTCCGTGCCTATCTCGAATGGCTCGAGTACTGCAACGCGCCAGCGGGCCTGACGACTCTCTCGAGCCAGCGAGCAGTAAACAACAGCCGGGAACCGTACAACGTCCAATATTGGGGCATCGGCAACGAATCGTGGGGCTGCGGCGGCGACTTTTTGCCGGAGGAGTACGCTGAGGAATTTCGTCGCTTTACCGCCTGGCTGCCGACCTACGGCGTCAAACTTCAGCTTATCGGTTCGGGCCCGAACGGCGGAGATCTGGGCTGGACACGCCGGTTCTTTACTAAATTGACGGAAAAAGGTGCCGGCCAGCTCAATAAGCTTTACGGCTGGGCGCTTCACTATTACTGCGGCACGACAGGCAAAGGCGTCTCGAACGAATACACGGAAAACGAGTGGTACGACCTGATCATGCGTTCAGACCGAATGGAAAGCATGATCCGGGATCATTGGACGGTGATGGGCGAGACCGACCGCGACCACAGGATCAAGCTGATCGTCGACGAATGGGGCGCCTGGCACAACCAGGACCCGAATGTTCCCGCGGGCTATCTATACGACTACGCCGCCACGCTACGCGACGCATTGATCTCGGGCGTCAATCTAGATACGTTCCAGCGTCACGCCGATAAGGTCGTGATGGCAAACCCGGCGCAGTTGATCAACACGATTCACTCCATATTCCAGGCCCAGGAGGACAAATTCGTCGAGACGGCCAACTATCACGTTTTCGAAATGTACATGCCGCACGCAGGCGCGACCGCCGTCCGGACGGAGTTTGTTTCGCCGCAAGTCAAGTTCACGCGTTTCGACGCACAAAGAAAGGAGATCCCGACCAATTTCTGGGGCTTGAATGGATCGGCGTCGGTCAATGGAAAAACCGTCACTCTAACAGCCGTTAATCCGTCCGCGAACGCCGCCCGCGAAACCGAGATTAATGTCGCTGGTGCCCGGATCACATCCGCTTCGGCTCGTGTTCTCTCATCGACGGACATTCACGCCCGAAACACCTTTGACAACCCGCAAGGGCTCGTACCGAGGGATGAAGGCGTAGCAGTCGGGGCCGGCGGACGGCTCGTTTACAAATTTGCCCCTGCGTCCGTCACGCGTCTAAGTCTGACGCTCGCGTGATCCGTTAGGGCCGAAGCGGCTGACGCATTGAAATCCGAACTTATGCTCAAACAGTGTCTCGTTCTCTATCTATTGTTCTTCGTTGTTTTCGCGGGAGAACTGCCTCTGTTTGCCCAAACGGACGCTTCGACGCCGCTTCACCTGCTCAAGCCGGATTACCCGATGCCGTACGGCGTACCCAAACCCGAGGAGGTAACCGCCGTTCTTAACCGTGTCCACGGCTATCTGAACGGCGTAACGCCGATCGGCTTCATAAACGAAAAGACGGGAGCTCCTGTCACCGACATTTCAAAGATCGATGCGGACACGATCCTCGCTCGCGGTGATTTCAGGATAGTGTCATACGAATGGGGCGTGGCGTATGCGGGCATGTTGCTCGCGTCGGACGCTACAGGCGACCCGCGATTCCGTGACTACGCAGAAAAGCGTCTCGCTTTCATTGCCGACTCGGCGTTGGCGTTCAAGAGCAGCGCTTCGCACTATTCCGACTGGGAAGCCCGGATGCCGCTCAGAAATCTCATCGCACCTCGCGCGCTCGACGATACCGGAGCGATGACCACCGCGATGATCAAGGCGAAACGAACTGGAAGCAAAGCGAACCTGCAGCCGATCATCGACACTGGCATCGATCACATCATGAACAAGCAGTATCGGCTCGCGGATCGCACTTTGGCTCGCAACCGGCCTCAGCCGAACACGCTCTGGCTTGACGATATGTTCATGGGCGTGCCGGCGATCGCCCAGATGGGCAAGCTGACCGGAGATGCTAAATACTATGACGAGGCCGCAAAACAAGTACTCAGCTTTGCCGCCAAAATGTTCAACCGGCAGCAGGGCATCTATATGCACGGTTGGGTCGAGGGAATGACCGTTCATCCAGAGTTTCACTGGGCCCGCGCAAACGCTTGGGCATTCATGGCCGAAGCCGAAGTGCTCGATGTCCTGCCCGCAGATCATCCTCTGCGTCCGCAGATCCTCGACCTATTCCGCGCTCAGGCCAAAGGCCTCGCGTCATACCAGTCCGGAACGGGACTGTGGCATCAACTGCTCGACCGCTCGGACTCGTACCTTGAGACGTCGGCAACGGCGATCTATACATACGCCTACGCTCGCGGCATCAACCGCGGCTGGCTCGACGCCAAAGCATATGCTCCGATGACGCTGCTTGCGTGGAATGCCGTCTCGACTAAGGTCAACGCCAAAGGACAGGTCGAAGGGACGTGTGTCGGTACGGGTATGGCATTTGACCCGGCGTTTTACTATTACCGCCCAACGAGCCCTTTTGCCGCTCACGGTTACGGACCAGTCCTGTTAGCGGGAGCCGAGGTCTTGTCGCTTCTGAAAAACAAGAAGTTTGAGATCAACGACAGTTCAGTGCAGGTGTTGGACAAATGATCCGAAAGGCATTTTTGATGTCGGTCAACCGTGATGCTCATACCGAATACGAACGCCGGCACCGGCATATTTGGGACGATCTCGCGGCCGTTTTGAAAGATCACGGTGTTTCCAATTACTCGATCTTTCTTAACGACGAAACGAGTCAACTATTCGGCTACGCCGAGATCGAATCTGAAGAGCGTTGGTCGGCGATCGCCAACACAGATGAATGCCGTAGGTGGTGGGCGTTCATGAAGGACATTATGCCTTCGAATCCTGATAACAGCCCCGTCTCGGTCGAGCTTCGAGAAGTTTTTCATCTCGACTAGCTGACCTCAAGCGATCCTATGCGTACAAATGTGTCTGCCATACTCCTGGTCCTGTTCACCTTTCAGACTTATTTAGGTCGGCCCATCGACGATCTGCAGAAAGGTTTTGACCATCCACCCGCTGATTCAAGGATCATGATGCGATGGTGGTGGTTCGGGCCGGCGGTCACAAAAGCAGAGATCGAACGCGAGTTACGTGTGATGCGAGACGGCGGTATCGGCGGTGTCGAGGTGCAGCCCGTTTATCCTCTACTGCCGGACGATGAAAAAAACGGCATCAAGAATTTGCCGTATCTTTCGGACGAATTTATCGACATGCTCAAGTTCGCGTCGGTAAAAGCAAAAGAGCTTGGCATGCGGTTCGACCTGACCCTTGGGAGCGGTTGGTCGTTTGGCGGGGCCAGAACACCTATCACCGAAGCGGCGGGGCAGCTGCGTTTTGAACGGGTAAAGGTCGAAGCGGGCGCCCGGCGAGTTCCTGTGCCGCCGATGATCCCGGCCGAAAAGTTGGTTGCCGTTTTTCTTGCAAAACCGAACGGCACTGATGTCAAAGAGCTGACCGACATCCACGACGACAATGTTTTTCTGCCGGCCTCCGCCGATAACGCTTTCGAGGTGTTCTTTTTCATCTCCGGCAAAAGCGGAATGCAGGTCAAACGGCCCGCGTTCGGTGCCGAAGGCTATGTGCTTAATCACCTCGATAGACCATCTGTCGAGGATTATCTGAAGAATACCGGTGACCGCCTGTTTCAGGCGTTTGATCGCGGTTACGATCTGAAGCCGTATCTACCCGCGCTCGTGATGGATATGGGTCCGAGAACCGCCGAAATTCGCTACGACTGGGGCCGGACCATTACCGAGTTGTTCAATGACAATTTCATGGTCCCGATGCAGGCTTGGGCTGCGAAAAATAAGACCAAATTTCGTATCCAGGGCTACGGATTGCCGCCCGCTGCTATCTCCAGCAATAAATGGGCCGATATCGCCGACGGCGAAGGTGCTCAGTGGAAAGTCGTCCGCGCTGCGCGTTGGGCATCCTCGGCAAATCACATTTATGGCCGAAATATCACTTCGTCCGAGACATGGACTTGGCTTCATTCGCCGGTTTTTCGAGCTACTCCGCTCGATATCAAGGCCGAGGCCGACATTCACTTCCTGCAGGGTATCAACCAACTGATCGGCCACGGCTGGGCCTATACTCCCCCGCAAGTCGAATATCCGGGATGGCGATTTTACGCTGCAGGGATCTATGACGAGAAGAATCCGTGGTGGATAGTCATGCCCGATCTCGCCGCGTATCTCCAGCGAATGAGCTGGCTCATGCGGCAGGGCTCGCCCAAGAGTGACGTCGCCCTTTACCTGCCAAATGCCGACGCCTACTCACACATGACGGCCGGCAAGGTGCATCTCATCGACATGGAACGCGAACTGGTTGGCGAAAAACTGATGCCCTCGATCTTTGAAGCCGGTTACAACCTCGATTTCTTCGACGACGAGATACTCAAGAGCATCGGCAACTCAGCAAAAGGCGAACTCGCACTCGGTTCAAGCAAACATCGCGTCGTTGTCCTGCCCGGTATCGAGCGGATGCCGCTCGAGAGTCTGCGTAAGCTTGACGGTTTTGTAAAGTCAGGCGGCATACTCATTGCCACGCGTCGAAGACCCACTATGGCTCCCGGGATCAAGGTCACCGACGCCGAACAGGCCGAGTTCAAGGCCACGGTCGATCGTTTGTTCAACGGTGCCAACGCCGCCGTCAAATTTGTCGCGAATGACGAAGACGCGGGAGCGGCGATCAAGTCGCTGCTAAAACCCGACGCCGAGATCTTGCCTTTGGCAAAGGATTTTGGCGTAGTTCATCGTCAATCTGCCGATTCGGACATATATTTCGTCGCGAATACGTCCAATCTGAAACGTAACATTCAAATATCGTTCAGAGCTGCCGGCGGCGCCGAAATTTGGGACGCGATGACCGGACAAACCGCGGCCGCCGACGTTCGCGAACACACTGCCGACTCGACGTCGGTCGTGCTCAATTTTGAGCCGTATGAATCGCACGTTGTTGTATTTTCAAAGAACAAGACGGTTCAGCCTAAGGCGGCTAACCGTTTCGATAACGTCTCTTCGATCGACCTCAGCAGCGACTGGCGCGTTTCGTTCGGACCCACCGCTCCGATCGCGATGAAGCAGCTTCATTCATGGGCGGACGACGATGCGACGCGTAACTTCTCGGGAGTGGCCGTTTACGAACGATCGTTCGAGCTGGCCGCAACATTCTCAAACACCGCGGGATCGACCACTCTCGATTTTGGCGAAGGCAAGGCTCTCGAAAACCTTGGGACCCGCAACGGCATGCAAACTTGGTACGATCCGCCGATCCGCGAAGCTGCCGTTATATTTGTCAATGGCCAGCGAGCCGGTTCGCTCTGGTGTCCGCCGTACAAACTAGATGTCACCAGACTCCTGAAGCCCGGTTCCAATAGTATTCGCATCGAGGTCGGCAACACGGCCCTCAACTACATGGCCGGCCGGCGACTGCCGGATTACAAACTGCTCAACCTTCGCTACGGCGAGCGATTTCAGGCCCAGGACATGGACAAGATCCAAGCCCTGCCGTCTGGGATCGTCGGGCCGGTGAAGCTCGTTACTTTGAAGTAAGCCTATTTCGGCTCCACAAGGTAGAGGTCGCGGCCGGCACGCTCGACGATGAGCGTGTCGGTGTCGTGTTGATAGTTCTCGATCCGAAATTCGTTTGATTCGAAATAGCCGAGATTGACCTTGTGGCAAGTCTCTTCATCGATCATCGACGCAAGAGTGATCTGATATTTCGGAACGACTTTTCCGCTCGCGTCCGTCCGACCCGCATACGAGACATGTGCAAGATGGGCCGCGACACAGAGGTTATTCCGCAACTCGTCCGACTGAGCGACCAGTTCCTTCATTCTGCTGATCTCGCCGTAACCATATCGCTCGATCATCTCGCCGTGAGTCGTCGAGAGGCATCGCAGTCTCGGCGCGTAGATGATCAATTCGCCGCCGTCTTCGATAATGCCGCCAAGCTTATAGCTCGCCTTGCCGCCGACCCAAAGTTCTTCATAATGCTCGTCCAATATCGCCACGACTCGCCTGTAGCGGCGTCCAGTGTACTTGATATGGACCGAGCGACTGACGGCGGCCGCCTCGCGGAGGCTTTGCCGAGCGTCGCCGGCAAACAACGCTCGCGTTCGCAGCCGGTCGTCAGGCTCGCGCGTCACGACGCTCGTAAAGCAAATAACATTCCCCTCGACAAACTCGGCCGCGGCTTCGATCAGGTTTCGGGTCGGGGTTTCGATACGGCCGATGATGTTCTCGATACCTGCCAATGCCCCGAGCCAGTGGGTCGCGTTCGTCAATTCCCGGCCCGAAACTCCCGGGAAGAAGTACTTGGCTCCGCCCGCAAAACCCGCGACCTCGTGCGGCACCGATCCTCCGAATATCAGGATGTGATCGTAAACGCCCGGTGTTAGCAATCGATTTATGCGGACAGGGATAGGTTCGGTGAAAAGTCCGCCGGTCAACTCTGAGACTCGCGTCGCCGACAGGACGCCCAATTCAATTAATTCGTTTTCGTCCGCCCATTTGTGATCGAAGACCTCGCCAAGACCGGGAATCGTCCTGCCGTCACCAAGGCCAAGCTTTTCGCCCTTTTCGGCCGCCGTCATCGGCCCGTGAGTGCCCTGGGCGATGAGCGCGTCAAATCGTTCGACATTGCGCGTAGCCAGGAACTCGGCCGCGGCGGGAACGAGCAGGTCGGGCGTCATCACTGAGCGGGTCTGTTGCGCGTCGTCACTATCGCCCTTTGGACGTCTTGTCCGGGACGATCACTTTTGCTTTGGCTCGCCGCCTTCATCTCGTGATCATTGGTCAGCCATGCTGGTCTTGAACGCAAATCGGCGCTGGATATAGTTCTCGATAAATCTCGTACTGTCTTTCATGGACGATCTCTCGGATTGATCAATCGTCTCACGAGGCCTGATCGTGGAAACACATGCTTCGTCAACGGTCGGCCATGCCCCGGCTCCAAAGATCCGATTCTGGCGAACCGAAACCGATCGCTTTTCTGCTTTGACTCGCTGCGCATTCATCTCACCAGTCGCACAGCTCGAATCGCTGGATATAGTTCTCGATAAATCTCGTACTGTCTTTCCAATGCGTCCATCGATCTCGGATCGGGCTCAATCGTCTCACGAGGCCTGATCGTGGAAACACATGCTTCGTCAACGGTCGGCCATGCCCCGGCTCCGACACCAGCGAGAATGGCGGCGCCGAATGCCGCACCTTCTTCGGCTTCAAGCAGTTCGACCGGCTGGCCGTAGACATCGGCCTGTATCTGACGCCAGAGCCTCGATTTTGCTCCGCCGCCGCCGAGCCTGATCTTGTCTATGGAGAGGCCAAGGCCGCGAAAAATATCGAGGCTCTCACGCAGGCTGAACGCGACGCCTTCCATAACGGCACGAACGGCGTGGGCTCGTGTATGGCTCGCCGTAAACCCGACGAACGCTGCCCTTGCGTTCGGGTCGAGATGCGGTGTCCGCTCGCCCATTAGATATGGCAGCCAGATCAGACCGTCCGAGCCTGCCGATACGCTTTCGGCTCCGGCCGTCAGATCGTCGTATTTTTCGCCGGGTGCAAAGTTCTCGCGGAACCATTTCAACGAGAGTCCGGCACCCTGCGTCACGCCGGTCATGTGCCAGCGATCGGGAATCGCGTGACACAGCGTATGCGTCCGACCCTTTAGATCGAGCGTCGGACGATCTGTGACCACAAAGACGACGCCCGATGTGCCTATGGTCACGCTCGCGGTCCCCGGTTCGACCGTTCCCATTCCGATCGCTCCCGCGGCATTATCGCCGGCGCCGGCCACGATACTGGTTCCGGGCAGCAAACCCGTTTCAGCCGCGCCTTGCGACGATACGACGCCTGTTACGTGGATAGACTCGTAAACCGTCGGTAAAAGGTCTGGCGACAGGTCAAAGGCGTCCAGCATCTCGCTCGACCATCGTCTATTGACGACATCGAACAGGAGCGTGCCCGACGAGTCGGCAACATCGCTGGCGCGGTCACCCGAGAGGCGAAACCGGACGTAATCCTTTGGCAGCAGGACCGATCGCACGCGGGCCCATGTTTCAGGTTCGTTCTCACGCAGCCAAAGTATCTTCGGCAATGTGAAGCCGGTCACGGCGGGGTTCGACACAAGCTCGATCAACCGCTCGGCGCCGATCGTTTCGGTGATCTGGCTGCATTGGCGTTCGGTACGTTGGTCACACCACAATAGCGCCGGCCGCAGCACTTTACCCAGATCGTCAAGGAAGACCGAACCATGCATCTGGCCTGAGAACCCGATAGCCGCGATATTCTCGGCGCGGACATTATCACTCGCCATTAGGGCCCTGATCGCTGCCGCGGCCGCTCGCCACCAGTCATTTGGGTCCTGCTCGGCCCAACCGGTCTGCGGCGACGCGAACGGTGCATGGTCCACGGTCTCCGACGCCAAAACAGAGCCACGTTCGTCGATCACGATCGCTCGCGAACCGCCTGTACCTATATCTATCCCTAAGAAAGCCATTTTTGAGTGGAAAGATCCAAAACTCTCGCAATTACGTTAACAAATCCCGCGGCTTTGACGATAATCCATTCGCAAACTTACCAAGGCGACGCCGCGTTGATATAGTATTCACGAAAATACGTTTGGAGCGTCAGTTGAAATGAGCGAGAGCATTTACACGCCGCGGCCGGAGGATCGGTTTACGTTTGGGTTGTGGACGGTCGGGAACCGCGGGCGGGATCCGTTTGGCGACGCCGTCCGCGAGACTTTGACACCGGTGAAGGCCGTGGAATTGCTGGCCGAGGTCGGCGCGTACGGGGTCAATTTTCATGACAATGACCTTGTCCCGATCGATGCTACCGCGGCCGAGCGAGATGGGATCGTTCGCGAGTTCAAAAGGGCGTGTCAGGACAACGGTATTGCCGTTCCAATGGCAACGGTCAATTTGTTTTTCGATCCTGTGTTTCGCGACGGCGCGTTTACGGCGAATGACGCGAGGGTCAGGGCTTATTCGGTTCAGAAGACGATGCGAGCGATGGACCTCGGGGCCGAATTTGGCGCCCAGGTTTTCGTTCTGTGGGGCGGCCGCGAAGGCGTCGAAACGGATGGATGTCGCCGACCAGACGAGGCGATCAAGCGTCTCCGCGAAGCGATCAACTACCTCTGCGAGTACAACATTGCCCAGGGCTACGGTTACAAATTCGCGATGGAGGCAAAGCCGAACGAGCCGCGAGCCGATATTTATATGCCGACGACATCGGCTTACCTTGCGTTTATCGAGACGCTCGATCATAAGAAGATGGTCGGTGTGAACCCCGAGGTCGCCCACGAACAAATGCCGGGCCTCAACATGACTCACGCGGTCGCTCAGGCTTGGGAAGCCGGCAAACTATTTCATATCGATCTAAACGACCAGTACCCGGGCCGTTACGACCAGGACCTGCGATTTGGTTCGGTGAGCGTCAAGCAGATGTTCTGGATGGTCAAATTTCTCGAGGACGTCGGCTACAGCGGGATGAGGCATTTTGACGCTCACGCCTACCGGACCGAGGACTATGACGGAGTAAAGGACTTTGCCCGCGGCTGCATGCGGACGTACCTGATCCTGAAAGAAAAAGCCCGCCGTTGGAACGAACACGAGGGAATCCGCGCGATCCTGGCAGATATTGAGGAAACCAACCGCTCAGACGGGTTTGGTGACTTCGACGACCTGCTCTCGCGTGAGTTTGACCGTCATGCGCTCGCATCCCGAGGGCTTCGCTACGAAAAACTCGATCAATTGACGATGGATTTGCTGTTTGGCGTCGACTGAGACGCACGTATTCCACCTTACCTACTTAATTCCCCGTTTCGGTAACAATACAAGTAGCGTTGTCGGTTCTCTCCCAGGCATACTGACACGCACCTAACCCGGGCCGAAAGCTCGACCGCCGATCCCACGATCCGCAACAGAGGTTTTCGCCCGGCACGTGATAGGGGGAATTATGAACTATTATGGTTACAAAAAATTAGCAGGAAGTTTCGCGATCGGTACCCTTTTAGTTTTAGGCGCCGCGGGAGTTGGACACGCCCAGGATCGCGATCGTTACCGTGTCAGATATGGCGGAAGCTATTATACGATCGACAGTCGCGGGGCTGAAGCCTTACGCAAAGCCGTCCGTGAGGGATATCGCGAGGGATTTCAGGCCGGACGCGACGCTCGGTACAACCGTTACAGGGGGAACTGGAGAAACAACGGCATGTACCGGTCTGGTGACATGGGCTACAACAGCTATGTCGGCCGAGATCAGTACCAGTACTACTTCCGTCAGGGATTTCAGAAGGGGTACGAGGACGGCTACTATGGCCGAAATCGTTACGGCCGCAATTCTTCGATCTTAGACGTAAATCTGAATCGGATCCTAAGGTTCAGGATCGGCTAAAAGAAGGAGATTATCAGCCAATCGAAGGGAAGCTAACCCAGGTTCGCTTCCCTTTTTGCTGGAACCGAGATCGCCTCGGATTCGACTTAGGGGCTGCATGCATGCACGGACGTATCCGAGCCGACAGTCGCGAAGGTCGCAGGGGTGACAAGCTTACCGAAAAGGAACGGTCACAGAATATGGCAAAGGACGTAATAACGGTAAACGATAGAGAGGTGGTTGTGCGAGAAGACACCGCTAAGGCTTTTCGTGGCGTTCGTTGGATGGTCGCAAGCCTTGCGGCGTTCGTGCTCATACTTATCCTCGCCGGTCTGGCTATCTTCACGCCGGTCTTTAGAAGAGGCGTCATCGAGACGCGTCCATCGACCGAAAATTCTAATGTACGGTAGGATCGCAGAACGACAGCCTGGCCGACGATGCTCCCAACCATTCATTTGAATCCGCCCGGATCCGTTACCGAAGATCAAATAAGCCGCGTCGAAAAAGGCCGGCGATGTGGATGGTGGCGGCGGGTGAAAAGCCGTTCTAAGGAATTCCGGTACTTCGATCGCCACGGAGATCAGATCGTCGATGAAATGGATCTCGAGCGGATACGCTCGCTGGCCATTCCGCCCGCGTGGAAACACGTCCGCATATCACCGTCGGCCAACGGCAAGCTGCAGGCAGTCGGGATCGACGCCCGCGGCCGCCTGCAGTACAGATATCATCCGAAGTTCCGAGAAAAGCAGGATCGTCTAAAGTTCAGCAAGATAGAAAGATTTGGTCATCATCTGCCGAACATACGGCGAATATCGAGTGGACATCTTGCCTTGCCCGGGTTCCCCAGGGAAAAAGTGCTGGCCGTAATGATCCGGTTGATCAACTCCCTGTATATAAGAGTGGGAACGGACAAAAGCACTCGCACGTTCAAAACCTATGGGATAACTACACTCCGCAATCGACATCTCGAGATCGGATCAAACGGGAAGCTGGTGTTCCGGTTTGTCGGGAAGAGCTACGTAAAACACCGCAAAATTCTCGTAGATAAGAGTCTGGCGGCGATCATGGCCGAACTGAAAGACGTGGGTCGAAGCGGAAAACTGTTTCAATACATCGGTGACGATGGCCGTCCCCGTGCGGTGCTGCCCGCCGACATCAACAAGTATCTCAAATCGCTGACATCAAATGAGTTCTCCGCAAAGGATTTCCGGACGTGGGGAGCTACGCTGCTGGCAGCCGTCGAGTTAGCGGAGCTCGGTGTCGCCGATAACGACAAGGCGCTCAAGACGAACATCGTGCGCACGGTCAGAAAAGTGGCCGCCCAACTCGGTAACACACCGGCGGTTTGCCGCGGATCTTACATTCATCCGCTTGTCTTCAAAGCCTACGCAGACGGATTGCTGCTCAGCGATGTCCGGCCGCGCCGGATCCGACGGATCCGGCTAAGCGACGAGTCAGACTACGAACCCGAAGAAATGTCGCTCCTGGCCCTGTTTGACCGCTACCGAAATAACGGTTGAGGTCTTATCTGAACTGTACGATATAAGACAGAATCACCCGCTGCGGCAGCATACCATAAAGGCTGAATCCAGGCGTTGTACGACAATGCTGAAAAAAGGAGATCCTTATGCTTTGGACAATAATATTAGTACTTTTGGTGCTCTGGGCCTTGGGGTTTGGACTCGCGGGCCAGGCCGTCGGCAGCTTGATCCATCTACTGTTAGTGCTCGCGGTGATCGTACTGGTCGTGCAGCTTGTGACGGGCCGACGAGCGGTCTAAGCGAACGCTCTGCAGATCATGAAGCCAAAAAGGCAGCCATCCCGGCTGCCTTTTTGCTTGCACTTATAATGAAAGATGCTATACCGCTTGAATGTCTAACGAGCTGGGGCCGGATGTGGTGGCTTAGTCTAAGGCCAGGCCCGGACCACAATCAACGATTTTTTTCCCAAGAAGGAGAAATAGAGGAGGGATTTCCATGAACTCGCTCCCGTGTAAATGGTCCATTTATGTGGAAATCCCTTGTTGGCTGGCAATTGACATTATTGTCAATGGTGGGGAGGTCGTTTGTACTCTCGCGTACATTTAGCTGCCTCTTATGCAGCACTTAATTCCAGGTAGCACGGGCACGCCGAGTCTTCGACCTTATGCCGGTCGCGAATTGACAGGCCGCCCCGTGAATAGCTGATCAAATTCTTCTTTCTCATCTCGAGAGCTATGCAGGTAACGCTGGGCCGGTAAACGCCCAGGATCCTCGCCATCTGCTCATGGGTGATCCGCAACGTACGGCGGCCGGAGTAGTCCTGGACGAGCAGCAGCCACGTACATAACCGCTCTTTGACCGAGTGGTACATATTGCAGATCGAGCGCTGGGAGATCTGCCGTACATAATGCTCGAACTCTTTGTTAAATGTCGTCATTATTTCCGGATTGAGACGCGCCATTTTTAACAGGATCTCGGCTTCTACACGAATCGCCGATCCGGCCTGGGTCACTTGTGTGCAATTGGTCGCCCGATGCGATCCCAACAATGCCGACAGACCAACGGCCCCTTCGCATCCGGTCAAAACCACCTCGACCATACGGCCGTCATCGAGCGTTCGGAACTCTGAAATGGCTGCAGTCTCCGGAAAATATACATAGTCCAGACGGTCATCCTGCATATAGAGGAACCGTTCTTCTTCCAGAAAAACGGACCTCAAAGAGCCTTGCATCTTACGAAATGTCTCAGCCGGCAGAGCACGAAGCAGCTTGTTGCTTGACGATGTGACCGGTGCTGAGTGTGAACGTGACAAGCTGGGTGAGAAAGACTGCTGATCGTGATTGTCACTTAATATTACGCGTTCCATAGTTCCCCCTTATGATGTTTCGAAGTACGATCCTCAATAACTACCTATGCACAGGACGAATTACCAATCTACGCCCCTTAAGCGAAGCCGTCTGTGCGGCACGACACATACCGAAGGGAATGTTCGAGTTTTGCATATTAATGTTTGGATCGGTTCGAGATTAAAGGGATCCCCGCGGTTGGATCCCTTTTTGTTCCCCCCCTTGAACCTTCCGCCCCTTGCCGAGCGAACCCCGCGTACCACCTTGCTGTAGTTTCATTATGAGCAGACGCGTAATAAGGCAAAATCGGGAAGGTGCGTCAGATCAATAGGGAAAATCCCTATTTAAAGAGGGAAAATGCGACGGGACGTATGGTGCCGGACAGTCATCACTCTCGCCGCGTCGGAAACGGTTTCGCCGCTCAATGTAACCTCGTGAACCGAACACGAGACGGAATCGGCTAAGGTCATACATATACTAAAGGAGGTAAATGTAATGGGTTTAGGAAAAGCGGTGGGAGCGGGACTGATAACATGGGTGTTAGGGGGCGGTGTTTTTTTGTTTATCATTGTCTTTTTGTTGCTTAAGGCATGTTGAAGCTGCGGTTGTCGACAACTTTCAATATAGAAAGGGCCGGCCTGTCGAAGGCTGGCCCTTTTACTGCCGAGAGGCTTTTCAGGGGTTGAACGGGCTCAGGCCGACGCCGATCGGGAGGAGCCGAGTTCTTGTTTTTCCGCCTCGATCGCCGCACCCAGTTCTTCGAGGGTATCCTCGTCGAACTGTGCTTCGACGAGCGGGAACATCTCGGATTCTTCTTCCTCGACGTGATGCTCGACGTCCTCGACAAGCACTTTTAGCTTGGGGTTAAGCTTTTCGCTGTTGTCAGCAAGATCGGATATCTCCGCAAGCAGCCTTTTTACCTGGCGATGTTCTTCTATGCCTTCGAGGACGATCTGTTTAAGCTCGTCGTTGCCGTTGTCGCGCATCTTGGGGTAAAAGATGCTCTCTTCTACTCGCGTGTGTATCTCGAGTTCCCTTCGGATCTCTTCGAAAAGCTGCGAATTATCGCCTTCTTCGTTTTCCTTAAATCGCTCAAACAATTCTGCTACGGTTTCATGGTCCTGTCTTAAAAGTTCAAGTACGTTCATTTGTTTATCTCCTATTGGGTATCTCTTCTATCGATATATGGTAGCGAGCGCCGTTCCCGTACCATTGTTGTCTCCAATACAGTCGAGACATTTATTAACTGCTTTAATCGTTTGCATGCGGCTGATCAAGCTACATGCTCCACCAGAACTCGCTGAAAACATCAAGAAAACTGCGTTCCGCGTTGGCATAAATGACGTCACTGTTCAAAGCGCGACGATGCAACGAAGCGGCGGCGACGTCGAGGAGATCAGGGTCGTAAATGTCGAAACGTCGACGCCGGCCGCCAAGCGATTTGTCGATGAACTGCTAAATGAGAGTTATTTCGATAAAGAAAAGATCTCTTTCAACATCAGGCAGCCGCGGACTTTGATATCGCGGGAGCCGACCGATAAGATCACCGTCCCTTTGGTCGAGCCTGCAACGGACCTTTACCAGGAGCTCTGGCAGTTCACACACGTGAGTTACGGACTGGTTGGCAGGGTCCTCGTCGCCGCATGCCTGTTGGCTCACGGCGTCATTGAGGGAAGGCTTTTCATCATCGTCGGCGGGCTCCTGTTCATGCCCATTCTCCCGATGGTGATGGCGATCAGCTACGGCGTCGTCGGACGACGGTGGAGACTGGCCTGGCAGGGAGCGGCGTGTTTTCTGACAACGGTTCTGGTGCTTTTCGCGGGCGGTGCGATCGTAGCTTTGGCCAGCCGGCCGCCGATACGTTTTGAAGAACACGCTTCGCTGGTCGTTAATCTCGTCCTATCGGCAGCTGTCGGAGTGGCTGCGACGCTGGCGTCGACCGACGACGCCGGCCGGCGCGAGCTGATCGGACTGGCCGCAGCCTCGCAGATAGCAGTAATACCCGTTTGGTTCGGAATTGTAGCTGTTTTCGGCACCACGCATGCGGATGATCTGAGCGAGATCGGGTCCCGTGCCGTGTCTTTTGCGGCGAACACCATCGCCCTCGTCTTATCAATAATGATAATGCAGGCGCTTATCGGCGCAGCTGGCGCGCTCCGGCGCGTGCCGGCGATATGAACAACATTCCCTACGTGTCATTCATCCAGCCCTGCAGGATCGCGTAACGGACGATGTCGATCCGTCCCGATATGCCCAGCTTTCGCATCGCGTTCGCCTTATGAGCCTCGATGGTCTTGACGCTTAGGTCAAGGCTTACGCCGATCTCCTTGTTGCTGTACCCGAGCGATATCAGACGCAGCACCTCGGATTCCCGGTCGGTAAGCTGGTTGGCGTTCTCGCCCCTCAATGCATTGCTCCGATCCGCATAACCGCCGATCACCTTGCTGATAAGAGTCGGATCAACGAACGAGTTTCCTTTTGCGACTTCGCGGACGGCGGTGATCAGATACGCAGGAGCGCTTTGTTTCAGAACATAACCGCTGGCTCCGGCGGAAAGCAGGCCCTGCAGGTAGCCGTCATCAGTGTGTCGCGTGAGTATCAGTATCTTAATATTCAACGACGCCGCACGAAGCCTTTTGGTGGCCCTTAGCCCGTTCGTTCCCGGCATCGAAATGTCCATTATCAACACATCCGGTTCCAGTCGAACGGTCTCACTGATCGCTGAGTCGCCGTCGTCGCATTCGCCGACCACCTCCATGTCCGGTTGCGAGTTAACAAGCAGTTTTATGCCTTCGCGCACCGTCTGATGGTCCTCTGCCAATAAGATCCTTAACTTGCTTTCCATCTGCTACTCGCTTTTTTCGAGCGGGACCTTGACGTAAACGGTCGTTCCCGCGCCCTTGGTCGACTCGATCTCTACCGTGCCGCCGACGAGGACCGCGCGTTCCTGCATTCCCGTCAGCCCAAAACCCTTTCGTCCGCCATTTTCGGAGCCCACTGCCGAAACGTCGAATCCGATGCCGTCGTCTTCGATGATCAAAACCAGTTGATCCTGCTGCTGTTCCAGGATGACGTTCACCTTTGTGGCTCCGGCGTATTTTGCAGCATTGTTGAGGGCTTCCTGGGTGATCCGGTAGAGGTTGGTCTCCACTTCCTTTCCGAGATGCAGATTTTTCAGGCCAATAACGTCGAATTCAGTAAAGATCTCCGAGTGACGCGACCATTCGCGGACGTACTGGTCGATCGCGTGAACAAAATCCGTGGTGTCGAGTATTTCCGGACGCAGTTCCCATGCGACAAAACTCACCTCCTTGTCCAATATCTCGGAGATCACCTGCAGCCGGTCGACGCGCGAGGCGATCAGCGACCCTTCCTCGCATAGTTCCCTGACCGCAGCGATCTTTAACCTTAAGGCGGTCAGCCGCTGGCCCATATGGTCGTGAATGTCTCGGGCGATCCGGCTACGCTCGTCTTCCTGCAAAGTGAAGAGCCGTTTCAAAAGGTCGACGCGTTGTTCCTCGATCTGCGCCCTTTCCTCCATCTGCCTGACGAGGAGAGCGTTTGCATTTGCCAGATCTTGGACCCGTGCCGCCACGCGTGCTTCCAGCTCATCGTGCGTCGCCTTTTGTTCGGTAATGTCGAGGTTGACCCCGTACATCCTGACCGGTGAGCCGCCTTCGTCGCGTTCGATCCTTGCGATCGATTCGATCCACCGAATGCTGCCGTCCTTGAGAAATACACGAAACGCATCACCATGGTGGTCCGAATCGCTTTCCAGGCTTTCGCGAAATCTTTTCAGCGCTTCTCTACGATCCTCCGGATGCACACGCGAATTCCAGAACTCGATATCGGGACTCGCGTCCGGCAGAGGGTCGTCGTCGTAGAGCCGCCACATTTGGTCCGACCAGTATGTTCTGTCCCGAAGGATGTCCCAGTCCCAGATACCGACATTTCCGGCCTCCTGAGCCAGCTTGAGCCTCGTCTCAGACTCCCGAAGGGCCGTTTCGGCAGCTACGCGCTCCTTTGCGCTCCAAACGCGCCCGGCCACCTCGCGAACCAGATCGATCTCGGTCCTGGACCAACGACGTGGTTCTGCATTGAGCACGCCGAGGACCGCAACGCCTTCAACATGCTTGATCATCGGAGCGACGACAAACGACGAGATCCCCGCGCGTCGATAGCCTTCCAACTGGCCGGCGGAGGATCCGGGTGCCTTTCGTACATCGTCCATCACAACGGTTTCGCCTCGACGGCACCGTTCAAGCAGATCGATACTGAACCCCGTCATACGAACCGGGCCCTCGATAGGTGACACCTTGGGTGAATAGCTGCTGCTTATGGCAAATCCGTCGCCGTCGATATTGGCATAGATGACACGGCTCCCCTGCAGCAGTGCGCCCAAAAGCCGGCAAGCCTGTTTTTCCATCTCCAGCGGATCCTTGAGAGCCGACAGCATATCGCCGAGCTCGATACGAAACGAGTCGATCTCGGCCGCCTGTCTCAGTTTTTCGTCTGCCCTTAGGCGCTCCACGGCCGCCCAGGTCCGTTCTGCAATATTCTCCAAGAGGGCGACCTCCTGGTCCGACCAACGGCGGGCTTTGTCGTCGCTGCACCATAGTGATGCGACCCATTCGCCGTTTCGCAGCATCGGGACCGCGATATACGCGACCTCGTGATTTGGCCCGTAGATATCGTCAAAACGGTCCATGGTCCGCGGGTCGGCAGCCGCATCGTAGTTGATCACGGTCTTGCCTGACCGCATGGTCTCCGTCGTTATCGAGGAATAATCCGACAACTTATGTTCGCCTGCGACCGATTCGCCCGTCCGGGAAAAATCACCGCGGACCGTTTCGATGTCCCTGGCCAGTTCGATCTCGTTGAACAAGCAGCGATGGACGCCCAGATATTTGCCGACGGCGGCCGATATCTTCTCGATCAGATCATCCGCGTCACCGCTGACCCTGATCATTTCGGTGACCCCGAAAAGAAAGGCCTGATTCTCGACAGCCTTGCGCTGTTCCGTTATGTCGATGGCCATACCGCCGATCAGCAGCGTGCCGTCACTTCCCGGAATAGGAAATTTGCTTACCAGCGATTCCCGCGTAGAGCCGGCTGCGTCCGTAAATGTCTCGATGACCTGAATACCGCCTTCGGTCTCTACGGCCTTCTTGTCGTTTTCGCTAAAATTTCTGGCGGTTTCCGGGGGAAACATCTCCGCGTCGGTTTTGCCGTACACTTCGGTCTCTCGTCCAGCTCCAAAAGCTTCAGTCGCCGCTTTGTTGGCGTACACATATTTGCCATCGATGTTCTTGATCCAGGCAAGCCCCGGCAGGTGCTGCATGAACCTGGCAAACCGCCGCTCGCTCTCCCGCAGCGCTTCTTCGGCCCTGGTTATATCGTTTATATCGGTCGTTGTGCCGTACCATCGTTTTACAGTTCCGGCCGACGTGATCCGCGGAATTGCCCGGCTTAGCTGCCATCGATAGGTTCCGTCGGCCATTCGGACACGGTGCTTGTGTTCGTAAACTTCATTATTTCGAACCGCCCTCTCCCAGGTCTCAAGCGTTGACGGGAGATCGTCGGGATGTATTCCGGGCCTCCAATCGAAGAAATTCGCCGGCTTGTCGATGCCGTCAAATGCTGAAGCACGATCGTTGTAATATGTGATGTCTCCTTTTTCATCGGCTATCCATACCAGTTGGGGCATCGAATCGGCCATCTGAAGCAGAGCCTGCTCTTGCTCTTCAGCATGCTCGGTGGCCCGTTGGACGGCCTTTACGGTCCATGCGAGCAAAAGCAACATGGCCAATATCTCGGTGACCGTTGTCAACGCTGATCGGAATGGCGGATCATACCAACCGCCCAGGTCACCGCTGACACGTAGAAAGCCCAGTATCAAAGGAACAAGAATGATAACGGGGAGAATTCGTCGCACCATCAGCCCTGCGATGTTTCGGTTCAAGAGGAACCGCATCGGGCCGGCATCGGGCACACTCGCGACGGTGGCAAGCGAAACAACGAAAATGAAACTGGCAGTCTGCAGGGCGATCACTGTGTAGAGCGGTGACAAATAAAGCGAGATCGCGCCATACGCGTATCCGACGATCGATAGCGATGATATGCCTGCCGTGATGAGTCCGAGGATGGAGCTCGCGAGGCCGGCGTTCTTTTTAGCCCGGCTGGCTATTCTGCCCTTGTAGATGGAAGTCAGAAAGAGGGCCGTACCGATCAATGTCCACGAGATCGCTCCGGGCGTTCCCATGCGTCCGGGCGAAATGACCCCGACCCGGCCCCATTCTCGTCCGAACATCAGCCAGGTGTTGAATTCGAAGTTGACACCGGTGGCGATCTGATAAACCGAGGTAACACCGATAAACGCTGTCAGCAAGGACAACGCCGACGGCAGGACACGATTGCCGAAATTTAGCAGGATGACGGCGGACCCGGCCGCGATCGCCGCGACCGCGGCGTTTGGCTGTATCGATACTCCGTTCCGATACCAATCCGTTAGCTCCTGGACATCGAGGATCCATCCAAGCAGCGATATTACGCCGCCAATGAGCGGATAAGCACCAAGCAGCGTCAACAATATGCGCAGCTTTTTCCCCGCAAATAGGGTTGCGAACCTCTCGGAAGAACCTCGGACTATAGAATAGGTGCTCTCCACGTCAAGGAAATCGGTTACGGGCTGCCAGCCGTAAACATTCGCCGCTGCGATCAAGCCTTTTTCGCATTCTACCAAATGACCCGCAAGACGACAGCATTTTTGCTCCGGTCGAGAGCGAAAAAAAAGGTGTTCTTTCAAAAGGAAGGAACACCTCAATGCATTTCGCACAATATAGTAAAGGATTACGCCTTAGATATTCTAGCCGGAAGGAATAGTAGTCAAACGCCAGATACTATGTCGGTATTCCAGAATACAAAAACAGTGTGCCGAACGGATCCTTCGCTCAAGAACTCCCTTTAGGACCCATTCTCGGCTAGTCCATCATTCTGCCTCTCGGATGCATTATCGCCAACATCCAGATCGTCTATCGACGAAACGTCCGAGTCTATATCATCTTCTTCCACGCGGGTTTCGGCATCGTCGCGTTCTACCAAATCGTTAAATCCAGCGTTTCGCGGATCGGGACCATCGTCCCCGTTTTTCAAGTCTGTGGCCATGTTTGTTGTCCTACGGTCGTTTCGGTTGACTGTCGCGTCGGGCGTTCCCGGCATCTAGCTTATCCGGAAAAAATGAAAAGGGGGTGGCGGCCACCCCTTCTTCTTATTTGGACGATTTTCGCCCGGAGCCTGATCTTTTGCCGCCTCCGTCCTGTTTGTTCACGGTCGCCCAGGCACGTTTTTCGGCCTCCTTTTCGGAGACCCCCCTCTTTTCGTAGCCGGACTCGATGTGTTCGGCCTTTCGTTTCTGTTTATCGGTGTAGCTGTCCTTATCACCTCGTGGCATGACCTCGATTACCTCCAGTTCATACTAGATTTTAGGACTCTTAGATTATCCCTCCGACCAAATTGCTAACGTAGGGCGCCATACACCTCGCTTTTTTTCTCATGCTGCCGTGCCTTTTGTGTGATCAGGCGGTCGAGTCAGTACACCGAGGACCTCGGCGACACTCCATGCCTCGGCCACGCACCCCCGCGGTGAGTGCGGCGGATCAGCATCAAAGATCTCCGAGATCTGTCCGACACATGCTTCCGTAAGGTGGGTTTCAAATCCTGCCAGCATCTCTTTAACGCGTTCGCCTATCTTTCTATCTTCGGGGTGGGTCTTGCGATATCCGTCGATAAAGTGTCCGATCAGCCAGGCCCAAACGGTTCACTGGTGGTACGAAGAATCCCGTGCGAGCGGCGCCCCTGAGTAAACGGGAACGTATCTCGGGTCCTCCCGATCCAGCGACCTTAGGCCTACGGGGGTAAGCAGCCGTTTCTCAACGACATCTATTACTTGCCGGGCCCGTTCGCCCTGAATGTGGCCGCCACCAGCAGGCCGTACCCGCCGATACCGTTGGTCTCGAGCCACTCACGTGATAACGAGAATGAAAAACTCTGCAAGGAATTGTCGTCGTCAAAGGAGAGCATATTGATATTTAACCGATATTCATTGATCGTCGACGGTCAGCCCACTCTTTATCCTCCGCCGCTGCAGCAGGAGTCTCGCCGGCCCGCCGTCATATCCGCATCCACGTAGGTCAAATACCTAGCAAATGCGAGGGAGTTGTTCGCCTGAGAACATGTCGACGATCCGGCTTGCCCCGATCAGGCTTCTCATCGAAACTCCGCCTGATCTGCCCTCCGAGACAGTGCCGATGCTCGCTGACCGAGTATTTGCGGCGAATGAATTCATCACTTCAATAGCTCGGTCGGCCTCGTTCGCGGGGACAAAGGCGACGAAACGGCCTTCATTAGCAAGATACATCGGATCGAAACCTAGTATCTCACATGCTCCTTTAACGTCCTCACGGACCAAGATCTTGTCTTCGGCAACATTTATCTCGAAACCGGACGCCTCAGCGATCTCGACCAATGCACTTGCAAGTCCGCCGCGTGTCAGGTCGCGCATGCAGTGGATCTCGATCCCGGCATTTATGAGTGCTTCGACAGTCGACGACAGCGGCGCGCAGTCGCTCTCGACGGTCGTTTCAAATTCCAGGCCGGAGCGTGCCGCCATAATTGCGATGCCGTGCCGGCCGATATCGCCGCTGAGGATGACGGCGTCGCCGGGCCGGACGCTGGCAGGCGATATCGACAAGTCGTGCTCTATCACGCCGACGCCAGCGGTGTTGATGAAGATCTCGTCACCTTTGCCTCGATCGACCACCTTTGTGTCGCCGGTGACGAGCTGGACGCATGCCGCATCGGCAGCCGCCCGCATCGAGTTAACGATACGCCAGAGCTTTTCGGTCTCCATCCCTTCCTCAAGTATAAAACCTGCGCTCAGGTAGAGCGGCTTCGCTCCACACATTGCCAGATCGTTGACCGTGCCGTTGATCGCAAGCGAACCAATGTCCCCGCCGGGAAAGAACAGCGGCTTCACGACGTACGAATCGGTCGTGAACGCTAGCCGCGCGTTGCCGATGCCAAACACAGCCCCGTCGTGGCGCACATCCATTATCGGATTGTGAAACGCCGGCACAAATACCTTTTCGATCAGGTCGTGCATCAGTTTTCCTCCGCCGCCATGTGCCATTAGGACCTGCGGATATTCGGAGATCGGGATAGGGCAAACCGGAGCAAATGCGGCAGTGTCGTTCATCGTTCCTCTCCTTATGCAGCTTGCTTCACCGCGTGGCGGCGATACCGGTAATATGCCGCACACGCGCCTTCGGTGGAGACCATAGTCGCTCCGAACGGATGCTCGGGCGTGCATCGCGTACCGAACGCCGGGCACTCGTTCGGCTTCTTTATTCCCTGCAGTACCAGTCCGCTCATGCACTCAGCCGGTTCCTCGGCGGTATAAGAAGCGAGTGCAAATCGCCTCTCCGCGTCGAATTCTGAGTACTCGTCCGTGAGCCCCAAACCGCTTTGCGGGATCTCGCCGACGCCGCGCCACTTTCGCGGCACCACGCGAAAGACCTTTGCGACAAGTTCTTGTGCAGGAACGTTGCCCTCCCGCTTGACGTTGCGGGCATACTGATTTTCGACTTCGGCACGGCCTTCCTCAAGCTGATTGACGAGCATGTAGATGCCCTGAAGAATGTCGACCGGCTCAAAGCCGGTGACGACGATCGGTACGTTGAATTTGCGTGCTATCGGTTCGTATTCGTTGTAGCCCATGACCGTGCAGACGTGTCCCGCGGCCAAAAATCCCTGCACGCGATTCTCCCGCGACGAAAGCACTGCTTCGATCGCGGGCGGCACGAGTACATGCGAGACCAGTATTGAGAAATTCTTTATGCCCTTAAGCTTTGCCTGATGGACCGCCATCGCGTTGGCCGGCGCGGTCGTCTCGAATCCCACCGCAAAGAAAACGACCTCTTTGTTCGGATTTTCTTCGGCGATCTTTACGGCGTCGAGCGGCGAATATACTATGCGGACGTCGCCGCCATTCGCCTTGACCATGAGCAGGTCCCGCTCCGAACCGGGCACGCGAAGCATGTCGCCGAACGAACAAAATATCGCCCGTGGCCCGGAAGCGATCATTATCGCCTTGTCGATGAGTTCGAGAGGGGTGACGCAGACCGGGCAGCCGGGGCCGTGAACGAGCGTGATCTTGTCCGGCAGCAGTTCGTCGATGCCGAACTTGACGATCGAATGTGTTTGCCCGCCGCAGACCTCCATCATCGTCCATTCGCGGGTCGTGATGCGGTGGATAGCCCTTTGGAGCTTTTCAGCGGCCGCGGCGTCGCGGTATTCGTCCAAATATTTCATGCGAATCCCTCCGTAAGTTCCGTCAGCTCGTCCATTTCCTTAAGGTAGGTAAAGACCTTGGTCGCCTCCTCCTCGTCGACGATCGTCAGGGCAAATCCGACGTGGACGAGGACGTAATCGCCGATCTTCGCTTCGGAGACGTAGCTGAGATTGACGTTTTTGACGATGCCGCCAAAGTTGACCTTGCCGGTGCGGAACGTCGGGTCGTCGCCCTCAATGCTTTCCAGTTTTCCGGGTACAGCTAGACACATATCGCGTTTCTCCTTTCAGTCTCAATGATCCGTTGCTCATTGCCAGCGAGAAAACGGACCGCCGCGAGCGTCTGGCCGAGCGAGATGCCGCCGTCATTTGTCGGCACCCGCTGATGCCAGAATGGGCGGAACCCCTCTTCACGCAGGCGTTGTACTGAGCGTTCGAGCAAATACTTGTTCTGGAAGCACCCGCCGGAGAGAGCTACCGAGCCTTCGCCGGAGAGCCGGGCCACACGGATTATCGTTTCGACAAGCATGTTATGGAACCGGGCGGCGATCAGCGCACGGCAGACGCCGAACTGAACGTCAGCGATGATGTCGGAGATCGCACTGCCCCAATCGACGATCGCGGGGCCGTCTTCATTGACTTGCAGGTCAAACTCGTAGCGTTCGTCGGTGTGGAGGGAGCCCATCGCGAACTCGAGTTCCATAGCAGCCTGCCCCTCAAATCTGACAGCCTGACGCAAGCCGATGATCGACGCGACTGCGTCGAACAGGCGGCCGACGCTGGACGTGACCGGGGAATTGATCTCCTTGGCGAGCATACTGCGGATCAAAGTGAGCTCGGCCGCTTCGAAAGACCGAACCGGGTCCATGTCTGCCAGATCGAAGACGACCTCGCCGATGTCCTCGTAGATGACGCCCAAACCCGAGCGTCGCGGCTCACGGATGGCCTTTTCGCCGCCCGGGAGCGGAAATGTGCGGAAATTGGCGACACGGTCGAAGCCGGTATCGCTGACACGCAGGAACTCGCCGCCCCAGATCGTCCCGTCTTCGCCGTAGCCGGTTCCGTCCCAAGCGACGCCGAGAACGGGAGCGTCAAGTTCATTCTCGGCCATGCACGATAAGATGTGCGCGAAGTGGTGCTGGACAGGGACGCGCTGCAAGCCGGTATCGCGGGCAAACCGGGTGGACAAATAGTCCGGGTGCTCGTCGCAAGCCACGACCGTTGGCGAGATATCGTAGAGCCCTTCCAGACTGCCGATGACGTTGGTAAATGCACGAAGCGCCTGCTGTGTTTCGAGGTCGCCGATATGCTGGCTGATGAACGCCTGGCCGTCGGCAGACGCGGCGATCGTATTCTTTAGGTGAGCACCGACTGCAAGGATCGAGCTGTCATTTCCGCGGATCTGTATCGGCAGCGGGGCAAAGCCGCGGGCACGGCGAACGACGGTTTCGCGTCCGGCCACTATGCGTACGATCGAATCGTCCACGTGGCGGACGATCGGGCGGTCATGGACAAGGAAGAGGTCGGCGATGCCGTGCAGGCGGGTGAGGGCCTCTCGTTCGTCGATGCAGATCGGTTCGTCAGAGAGGTTGCCGCTGGTCGCGACGACGGCACTCCCGAGTTCGCGCATCAGCAGATGATGAAGCGGCGTGTACGGCAGCATGCAGCCGAGATACGGATTGTCCGGGGCGACATTTCCTGCAACGGTGTCGTGCAGACCCCTGGTCTTGAGGATCACGATCGGGCGCTCGGGCGAGGTCAGTGCACGGCGTTCGAGATCAGAGACTTCGCAAGCATGCTCGATCAAATCGAGTGAAGGGAACATCAAGGCGAGCGGCTTTTCTTCACGGTGCTTGCGTTTGCGGAGGAGTCTCACCGCGGCCTCGTTCCTGGCATCGACCATCAGGTGAAAGCCGCCCAGGCCCTTCACAGCGACGATCCTGCCGTCGCGGATCGCACCGGCCGCTGCAAGAAGAGCCTCATTCTCCGCGGCGATAGCGGCGCCATTCGGGTCCCATAGTTCAAGCTTGGGGCCGCATGCCGGACAGGCGTTGGGCTGAGCGTGAAATCTGCGGTCAAGCGGATTGTCGTATTCGACGCGGCACTCGGGGCACATCGTAAAGCCGCGCATCGTCGTGTTCGGGCGGTCGTAGGGAAGCGAATCGATGATCGAATAACGCGGTCCGCAGTTGGTGCAATTGGTGAACGGATAAAGGTAACGGCGGTTCCGGGGGTCGAGAACCTCGGCGAGGCAGTCCGGGCATGTCGCGATGTCAGGTAGGACGATCGCCGTTTTTTGGCCGTTTGTCTCGCTCTTGCGAATCGCAAACTCGGCGAACCCCAAGGCATCGAAATATGCACTCTCCATGCTATGGATCGACGCCATTGGAGGCTTTTCGTTTTCGATCCTGAGAATGAATGATCGCAGTGGTTCAGGTAGCCCTTCGACCTCGATCGTGACGCCCTGCGGCGAATTGCTGACCCAGCCCTTAAGATCCAAATCTCTCGCAAGTCGAAATATAAAGGGCCGAAAACCGACGCCCTGCACGGCGCCGCGGACGAAGATGCGGAGCCGCTGCGCTCGCATCTTCCCTTCTATAGCTTTCGGTTTCGGTGACATAAGGAGTCAATTTCCCTGCGAACCCTATTCGCCAACTGCTGCTGAGCTCAAGGTCAGCGGTTCGATCCTCGTCCTGAGCCATTCGACCCACGTACGGACGCCTTCGCCGGTCCGGCAAGAGACGGGGAAGATCGGGGCGGTCGGATTAACGTCTTCGACGTTGGCCACGAGTTCCTCGAACGGGACGCCCGAATAGGGAAGCAGGTCGATCTTGTTCAGGATGACCGCATCCGCCTCGTGAAACATGAGCGGATACTTCTTCGGCTTTTCGGCGCCCTCGACGGTACTGAAGACCATCACCTTGAGGTCCTCACCAAGGCTGAACTCGGCCGGGCAGACCAGATTGCCGACGTTTTCGATAAAGAGCAGGTTGAACTTCGTGACATCGAAGCCGTGAAGCGAGTTGTGGACCATCTGAGCATCCAGATGGCAGACCGAACCGGTCGTGATCTGATACGACGGGACACCCATGGCAGCGATCCGGTCGGCATCGAGAGTCGTGACCAAATCGCCCTCGATAACTCCGACGCGGTAATCGTCTTTGATGTGGCGGAGCGTGGACTCGAGCACGGAGGTCTTGCCTGCCCCGGGCGCTGACATCAGATTGACGACGTATACTCCATGCTGAACAAAAAAATCGCGGTTTTCGGCCGCGGTTTGTTCATTCGCGCCCATAATGTCGGTTCCCACAGGGATCTTGTGCATATCAGCCTCCATCGTCTATATCGATGTAATCTACCTTCATCTCGCGGCCCGCCGTGATCGTAAGCTGGCGGCCGCAGTCCGTACATGTGAATTTGAGATCGTTCAGCCTGCATTCGACCACGCCGCACCGGTCGCACTCGGCACGGAGGCCGATGACCTCGATCTCGATCTCGGCGTTCTCGGCCGGCGTTCCGGCCTTTAGCACCTCAAAAGCAAAATCGAGAGCGTCTTTGACCACGCCGCTGAACTCACCGATCGAGAGTTTTATCTTTCGGATCTTTGAAGCGGCGTGCTTTTGCGCCTCGCTAAAGGCGATGTCAAAGACGCTCTGTGCAATTGCCATTTCGTGCATTGATCAATGTCCGAGTGCTGCCTCGGCGAGCACCATTTGAGCGACCTGCGGTACGACCGCTGTCAGTTCGGGCGAGAGTTCCATGTGCATGTCCTGCAGGGGCGGTATCGAGATCGCGAAAAGCGTGACCTCGGGCGTTTTCCCCATCAGGTAAAATGCGTCGATCAGGTCCTTCAGCCCGATATCGTGTGCGGTCAGAGTTTTCGGGTAGTCTTTGGAAAATTTAGGCTGCAGCCGTCTTACGCTTCCGGCCTTTTGGCCGTCGATGGTCGCGTCGATCAGGATGACCCTCTCGGCGTTCTGCATCGGTTCAAGCAGGAGAAAACTGCCTACGCCTCCGTCCAGCAATTCTACGTCTGCGGGCAAGGCAGTCTTCTCCAAATTGTTGACGACGTGGACTCCGATACCCTCATCGCCCATAAGTATGTTCCCGATCCCGAGGATCAGGACCTTTGGCTTTCTATTCATTGAGGTTTTTACCCTTTCCAAATTTCCAGCCCCCAAACATCGATGACATATTTCCTCGGCCTTCTACATAATCGTGGTAAAGAACGAGATAAACGTGAAAGATCGTGAAAACGACAAATGCCCACATAGACATGTGGTGCCAGACACGTACGTTAGCGTCGCCGCCCATGAGCGGGACGATCCAGGTGAATATCCTCGGAATGTACGACTCGCTCATGCTCGAGTAAAGGCCGAACCCCGTCACTACCTGAAACACCATGATGAGGAATAGGAAGATGTAGGTAAGGCTCGCCAGATAGTTGTGGCCCACCGAGATCGCCCCGCGGAGCTTAAGCTGCAGGATATCGATCCGGACGGTTCCCCAAAGGTCAAGGAATTGCTCTTTGTTGACGGGAACAAAATTGGACCATCGGGCGAACTGGTTTCCGACAAAACCCCAGTAAAAACGAAATAGGAAGTTGAAGAACACGATGTACGCCGACGTGAAATGGATGAAGCGCACCCACCCGAACCAGTACTGCTGGTACGCTTCATTCGAATGAAAGAGGACCTGAGGATTGCCGATCAGAAAGCCCGTACCGATGAGAGCGAATATTCCGAAAACATTCACCCAGTGAAAGATCCTCACCGGCAATTCCCAAACGTAAATTCGGCTATAAGGCATAGGTTGAGCAGTTGCCATGATTCACCTCCTTAATTCACCGTAACCTGATGGATATGTTTGCCATCAGGATCGTAAAGGTGAACGGCACACGCCAGACAAGGATCGAACGAATGGATCGTCCGAATGATCTCCAGCGGCTCACCATCCTTGGCAACCGGCGTTCCGATCAAAGCTTCCTCATATGCCGATCGCTTTCCGTTCGGGTCGCGGGGCGATGCATTCCAGGTACTCGGGACGACAAGCTGATAGTTATCGATCGTGCGGTCCTTGATGCGGATCCAATGGGCGAGTGCTCCGCGCGGAGCCTCGCTTAAACCGACTCCTTCGCATTCTGCCGGCCACGATGACGGCTCCCATTTGTCGCGGTTGAATGTGCTCACGTCTCCGACTTTTACGTTCGCGATGAGTTCGTTGTAGAACTCCTGGATCCAACGTGCGACGAGCCGTGTCTCGAGACCTCGTGCAGCCGTGCGGCCCAGCGTCGAGAACAGGGCCGTGACAGGTACGTCGAGTTTCTTAAGAGCTTCGTCGACGACCTCCTTGATCTCGGCGTTGCCTTTGCCATAGCCGACCAGAAGGCGCGCAAGCGGCCCGACCTCCATCGGGTTGTCCTTCCACCGAGGGGTCTTCAACCACGAGTATTTGCCTTCAACATTTAGCTGCTCGTACGGCGGCTGAGGGCCGGTGAAGTTGAACTCGGTCTCACCCTTCCACGGATGCAAGCCTACATCGTCGCCCGCCTCGTATTTGTACCAGGAGTGGGCGATGTACTCCTTGATCTCACTCTCGTCTTTGCCGTTCACGTCGTAGATCTTGGTCAAGTCCCGGTCGAGAATCGCCCCGCGAGGAAACTTAAAGTATTCGGGGTACGCATAGCCCTTTGTCGGAAGGTCGCCGTACACGAGATAGTTTTTCAGGCCGCCGCCAATGGCTCCCCAGTCCTTGTAAAAACCTCGACCGCGTCCTTGATCAGCTTTCCTACGTAGGCGAGCTTTTCGGAATTGATCGCATTTACTTCATCGAGGTTGAACGAACACGGAACGCCGCCGACGAGATAATTCGGGTGCGGGTTCTTGCCGCCGAAGATCGTGTGGATCTTGACGACCTCTTTTTGCCATTCGAGAGCCTCCAGGTAGTGGGCGACACCGATGAGGTTGACCTCTTTCGGCAGTTTGTAGGCCGGATGCCCCCAATAACCGTTAGCAAAAATACCGAGCTGGCCGCTATCGACAAAACTCTTCAGCCGCTTCTGCAGATCGGAGAAGTAGCCTGAGGACGTCTTTGGCCAATTGGAAAGCGAACGGGCGATCTTTGACGTCGCTTCCGGATCGGCCGAAAGAGCACTGACCACGTCCACCCAATCGAGCGCGTGCAGGTGGTAGAAATGGACGACGTGGTCTTGGATGAACTGCGTGCAGAACATGAGGTTACGCACCAGTTCGGCGTTCTTGGGTACATTGAGGCTTAATGCGTCCTCGACAGCCCGGACGCTCGCCAAAGCGTGAACGGTCGTACACACGCCGCAAGCCCTTTCGACAAATGCCCATGCGTCCCGCGGGTCGCGGCCCTTCAGTATCTTTTCGAAGCCGCGTACCATCGTTCCGGCGCTGTAAGCGTCGGTTACCTTGCCGCCCTCAATGACGGCCTCGATACGAAGATGTCCCTCTATGCGAGTGACCGGATCAACAACTACTCGTGTCATGATGCGTCACCTCCATCTTGCGGTTCTTCCGCTTTCTCGATCTCTTCGGGCCGTTTCGGGCTTACCGATTCGGCGATGTTCTCCTCGATCACCGTGCGTTTGCGAATATTCGACGAGATCGCATGAAGAGCGACGGCTCCGACCGCCACTGCTCCGGCAGTCGCTCCGATGGTGTCGGCGGTGGACTCAATGCCGAAACCCGGGAACTTACTGAGGTGCTGGTAGAACGGACCGTTGTCCCAGAAATCCTTTTCGCTGCAGCCGATACATCCGTGACCGGACTGGATCGGGTAGCTAAGATTTCCGTTCCATTTTGTGACCGAGCAGGCGTTGTATGTGACCGGTCCGCGGCATCCCATCTTATATAGGCAATAGCCTTTGCGGGCCGCATCGTCGTCCCACGATTCGACGAATAATCCGGCGTCGTAATATGGCCGGCGATAGCATGTGTCGTGAACGCGTCGCGAATAGAATTCCTTTGGGCGGCCCTGGGAATCGAGCTCCGGCATCTTGCCAAAAAGCAAAATGTGGGTGACGACACCCGTCATGACCTCTGCTATCGGCGGGCAGCCGGGAACGTTGATCACGGGTTTGTTGATCACCTTATGGATAGGCGTGGCACTGGTCGGGTTAGGCTTTGCGGCCTGAATGCAGCCGTGCGAAGCACAACTTCCCCAGGCGATTACAGCAGCAGCGCCTTCGGCCGCTTCCTTGAGAATTTCTAGGGCCGACCGGCCGCCGATAGTGCAGTAAGCACCACCCTTTTCCATCGGCACCGAACCCTCCACGAGCAAGATGTACTTGCCCTTGTTGTTCTTCATCACGTCGTCGCGGCATTTCTCGGCCTGAAGCCCCGATGCCGCCTGTAGTGTTTCGGTATAGTCGAGGGAAAGGGTGTCGAAGATAACATCGGCAACGATCGGGTGAGAAGACCTGATGAACGATTCACTGCAGCATGTGCACTCCTGAAAGTGCAGCCAGACGACCGGCGGACGAGCCTTCTTCTCAAATGCTTCGGCAACCTGGCCAAACGCCGACGCGTGTAATCCCGCGGCAGCAACGGCGGCACCGCAAAAATACATGAATTCACGACGGCTGTATCCCTTCGCCTCCATGGCACGCCATATAGAGGGAACGTTTTTCTTCATAAAACCTCCTTTTAAGGGGAGGCTTTCGGCCGAAGTGGTCTAAATTGACGCCGTTGAGAATCGAGAACCCGAATTCTCACAATTATTGGGCTCGCTTCGTCTGCTGCCTGCCCCGAGTAAGTCTAGTTCGCTTGCTTTTTTTACCCGTTACCGCACGAACGCCTTGATGAAACTCCTGTGCGCAAAATGGAAGTAAAGCAACTACCGTTCCATTGCTGAGTCTGCAGATCGACCAAAGTTCCCACGGGAATGAACACTATAAATGTGGACTATTCCACACCTATTTCCGCATTACGCGAACTGCTTCACACTTTTCGTAGGTTCTACTGCGAATCGGGAAGCGCGAAACGGGTGAAATTTGTGTGCAGTAACGCCAGAAACAAGAAACGGGCACCGCATCGATGCCCGTAACGTTCTGTAGATATTGGCTCCGCAGGTAAGACTCGAACTTACAACCCTTCGGTTAACGCAATCACGCTGTTTTTTTTTGTATTGCCAAAACTCGCCGCGTTCTAAACAGCGAGAATCTAAAATGCAGCGGCTAGCGCCAAAAAACGAAAGGTTAGTGTCGTAGGTCACAGACTTTTCCCGTCCGCCCTCCTACATTAGAGTGTTCGACGGTCCCCGTCTCAATATTATTGACACAGATGGAACCGTTGTTGCACATAATAAAAATTTGTCCAAAAAACAATGATGTCGAGAATTATTAAGAAAATTGATGATGCCGTTGTTAAGAAAACCGCCGCAAGGTGCAAGGCACGGGGAATTACCATACCGACCTTCGCCCAGATGCGTGATCCGGAAAAAATTCCACAATCCATAAGATCCAGATTACCGGAAGTTGGTTTGTGGGACATAAACCCTTTGAACCTTTACCGCATTTCATGGAAGAACAATATAAAGACGGGTTTGTATGGAAGCGTTAATTACATAGAAATACCCAACGAAATAACCGGCGTAAAGGCGAGAATCATCGGGATTATCGGAAAGTATTTTCCTACGGGCGCTCATAAGGTTGGGGCCGCCTTTGGTTGCCTCGTCCCGAGGCTGGTAAGCGGTGAGTTCGATCCCGAGGTTCACAAAGCTGTCTGGCCATCAACCGGGAACTACTGCCGGGGAGGCGCGTTTGACTGCCGTTTGTTGGACTGTACACCTATCGCTATTTTGCCCGAGGGCATGTCGAAAGAAAGATTTACCTGGCTTAAAGAAATTGGTGCCCAGGTGATCGCGACTCCTGGTACAGAATCGAATGTAAAAGAGATCTATGACAAGTGCTGGGAACTGAAAGAGGATCCCCTCAATATTATCTTCAATCAATTTGAAGAGTTCGGCAATCCGATCTGGCACTACAATGTCACGGGCCCCGCGCTCGACGAAGCTTTCAAATCTTTGGACCTAAAAAATGCCAATGCCGCGGCATATGTCTCGGCGACAGGGTCCGCGGGAACGATCGCGGCGGGTGATTACCTGAAAAACGTGTATCCGTCCTTAAAAGTCGTAGCCAGCGAAGCATTGCAGTGCCCGACATTATATTTGAATGGTTTTGGTGAACACAGGATCGAAGGCATTGGCGATAAACATGTCCCCTGGGTCCATAATGTACGTAATACGGATGCCGTTGCTGCAATTGACGACGAAGACTGTATGCGGGTACTGAGGTTATTCAATGAAAGTCACGGAATAGATTTCCTTAGATCTCTGGGTGTCAGTGAAAGCAATACTGATGAGTTAAATTTGCTGGGCATATCCGGAATTGGAAACCTGTTGGCTGCGATCAAAACGGCAAAATACTATGAGCTGGGCGATAGTGATGTGATCATGACCATCTTTACCGACTCGGTTGAAATGTATCGGTCACGTCTTGATGAACTTTCACACGAACGTGGCGCCTATTCCAAGGTCCAGGCAGCTATGGATTTCTCCGGGCCGCTTGCGCACCAGGCGATCGACTTTTATAAGGAATTGTCGTACTACGACAGAAAGGCCCTTCACAATCTCAAATACTTCACATGGGTGGAACAGCAGGGAAGATCATCGGAAGAACTGAATGAACAATGGGACCCCGGGTTTTGGAAAACTATTTTTGAAGAAGAAGTGGTTTTGTTTGACAAACTGATCGGGGAATTTAATCAACAAGTAGCAGCATAAATAGAAAAACAATGTTCAATAAAATACTAGAAGAAGCAAAAAAGATAGAAGCATAAAAAGAAAAACAATGTTCAATAAAATACTCGAAGAAGCAAAGAAGAACGAACGACAAGTTGCCGGCTTTCTACGCGATTTGATCGCGATCAAATCACTGAGCTCCGAGGAAGGCGATGTCATTCAGCGCATAAAAGAAGAAATGGAAAAATGCGGGTACGACGAGATCATCATCGATCCGATGGGGAATATTATCGGAAGGATCGGCAACGGAAAGCACGTGATCGCGATGGATGCACATGTCGACACGGTGGATGTCGGTAACCCGGCCAACTGGACCATTGATCCTTTCGAAGGTGATGAGAGAGACGGCATCATTTACGGGCGGGGAGCTTGTGATATGAAGGGCCCCCTGGCGTCAATCATTTACGGGGGCAAGATAATCAAGGATCTTGGCCTTGAAGGTGACTACACACTTTACATAGTTGGCAGTGTGCAGGAAGAGGACTGTGACGGCCTGTGCTGGCAATACATCATCAACGAAGACAAGATAAGACCCGATGTGGTGGTTATTTCGGAAGCGACAAACCTGGCTGTTTTCCGAGGACATCGCGGGCGCATGGAAATTGAAGTACGAACAAAAGGTGTTTCCTGCCACGGGTCAGCTCCCGAAAGAGGAGTAAATGCGGTTTACAAAATGGCTCCGATCGTTCAGGAAATTGAAGAGCTGAATACAAGATTGGGAGGCGAACCTTTCCTTGGCAAAGGAACTGTAACGATCTCCGACATCCGTGCAACTTCACCTTCGCTCTGCGCTGTTGCTGATTCAAGTACCATTCACCTTGACCGCCGGCTTGCGGCCACAGATACGCTGGAATCAGCCGTCAAGGAAATTGAGGACCTGCCAAGCGTTAAGAATGCGGAGGCAGAAGTAGTGGTTCTCGATTATGCGGTACCAAGCTGGAAAGGGCTGACATATCCTACAAAGAAGTTTTTCCCCACCTGGCTGTTGCCGGAAGATCACCCGGTCTTAGATTCGGGCGTTAAGGCTTTTGAAGGTTTGTTCGGTGAGAAACCTGTTATAAGCAGGTGGGTATTCAGTACCAACGGAGTTGCTGTAATGGGTATGCACGGTATTCCGTGCATAGGATTTGGGCCCGGCGAAGAACAATATGCTCATATGGCAACGGAACATATACCGGTCGAACACCTTGTAAAGGCAGCGGCTTGGTATGCGGCGTTTCCGATGGTCTACACGAGTGAAAAGGTAGGTAAGTAGACTCCCTAACGTCCGGTTAAGCTATTTTGGGCTAACCGCGGGTTGACGCAGCTTTGATAAAAAGCGCGTCGGCGTCGTGGCCGGTCCCGACACCATTCAAATAGATACTGAGTCCTATGCTGTTCAAGAAAATGCGCCATTTACATGCGCCGGAAGACTCACATCACAACGGGTAAGTGCCCGACAATATTTATCAGTTCAGACTGTTCGACACGTAACCGGCGCAAATAAAATCAGTTATGGACGGACCTCTACTAATTGCGATCGGCGGCAACTCACTGATCAGGGCCGGACAAAGTGGATCGGTGCGCGAGCAGATGGAAAATGCAAATACCACCTGCAGGCACGTTGCTAAACTTGTTGAGCAGGGACATAAGATCGTCATCACTCACGGAAACGGACCGCAGGTGGGAGCCCAACTTATCCGATCAGAGATGGCTTCACGCCAGGTTTACGAACTTCCCTTGGATAGCTGTGACGCGTCCACCCAGGGAGAATTGGGATATATCCTTCAGAATGCAATGCGAACTGCCTTGCATGCACTTGGCATAAAGATTCCGGTCATAACGATACTTACGCAGGTTGTGGTTGATGAACATGATCCTGCACTTTCTGACCCATCGAAACCGATCGGCCCTTTCTACTCGAAAGAAGTCGCCGAGATGAAAAAAAATGAATTAGGCTGGAAGATAGTTGAAGATGCGGCAAGGGGTTACCGGCGCTTGGTTCCCTCGCCCTATCCCCTCGAAATAGTTGAACTGGATGCGATAAAACACTGCCTCTCACAAGGCTTCATTGTAATTGCTGCGGGCGGAGGCGGGATCCCGGTGGTTGATAAGGGTGGAGTTTATCTGGGTTTGGAAGCTGTTGTTGATAAGGACAGGGCTTCATCCCTGCTGGCAAGCAAACTAGAGCTGGAAACATTTATTACTTCGACCGACACTGACAAAGTTTACCTAAATTTTAAACAACCAGACCAGCTTGCTCTTGACCACATCTCACTTACGCAAGCAAAACAATATATGCGTGATGGCCATTTTCTGGCAGGAAGCATGGGACCTAAGATCGAAGCCGCTATTGATTTTCTTTCGAATGGCGGGAGGCATGTCATTATCACCCGTCCCGAATTGATCTCTGAAGCGGTAAACGGTAAAGCAGGCACCCACATCTTCTTAACCGAAAAGGAGGCAAGCCATGGAGCTTAAACACATCATAGATTCTCAGCAGTTTACTCTCCCCTTACTAAGAGAACTATTTGTGCGTGTTCGCGAAATGGAACAAATCGTAAAACGTGGGGGGACTCGCGATTACGACCGAAAAATAATGGCTTCGCTGTTCTATGATTCTTCGAGTCTCACGCGGCTTTCATTTGAGTCTGCAATGTCGCGTCTTGGCGGCAAAGTACTGACCGCGGAAAATGCGTCAACATTTTTTTCAGTCAGTCCGGATGACGCTCTTGAAGACACGATCCGTGTAGTTGACGACTTCTGCGATGTTATCGTCCTTCGCCACAATGAAATTGGAGGAGCGGCGCGGGCGTCGAAAGTATGCACCGTACCGTTGATCAACGCCGGCGACGGCAAGGGCGGGCAGCATCCGACGCAAGCACTCCTTGATCTGTACACGATACACAAAGAGACCAATAAACTTGACGGGCTAAAAGTGGCACTCGTTGGCAATCTTGCAGAAGGTCGCACGGTTCGGTCGTTGTCATACCTTCTAAGTAAGTTTGAAAGGATAAAACTGTATTTTGTTTCGCCAGACTCATTGAAGATGAAAGAGGATATTCTCGACCATCTCGCAGAACACGATACCTGGTACACAGTAGAAACGGACCTCCACAAAGTATTGCCGGAGGTGGATGTGGTTTACACGACCCAGATCGAAAGAGAACGCTTTAAGGGCAGTGACGCAGAATTTAACTATTTCAAAGAGAACTACTTTATTGATAAAGATTCGATTGAATTGATGAATAAAGATTCGATTGTTTTAAGTCCGCTGCCGAGATTTACCGAGATTTCAAGAGAAGTCGACAATGACAGCCGGGCGGCGTATTTCCGCCAGACACAAAGCGGAATGATCTTGCGCATGGCCCTTCTCGCATGGGTTCTGGAATGAAAATTAAGGGCCGCGATCATATGAAATATGCACAACCAGTTTACGTCACCGGCCTAAGATGTGAGATCTGTGAAGCGTCCTACAAACACGGCAATCTATACACATGCCCCACTTGCGGTGATGAAGGCATATTGGATGTTGAGTACGATTACGAAAGTATCGCGGCGGCATTTGCAAAGAATCCCTTACGTAACCGCGAACAAAATATCTGGAGATACAATGAACTGCTTCCGGTTTCTGCCGATATTGTGCGGCCTCATCTATTTGTCGGGTGGACACCGGTCTACGACATTCCACGACTTGCCGAGGCTTTTGGTATACGGCAATTCTATCTGAAAGATGACGGACGCAATCCAACCAACTCGTTCAAAGACAGGGCAAGCGCAGTTGGTGTGCTAAAGAGCATCGAGTTTGGGTTCGGACAAATAGCCTGCGCATCGACCGGAAATGCCGCCTCATCACTCGCGGGGCTTTCAGCTGCCACAGGGTTAAAGAGTTACATTTTCGTTCCTGAACGGGCTCCTGAGCCTAAAGTGACACAGCTGCTGATATTCGGAGCAACGGTCCTTCGGGTGCTTGGCACCTACGAACAAGCATTCGACCTTTGTAAAGTCGCCTGCGAAAAATACGGGTGGTACAACCGCAACAGCGGCAGCAACCCTTTCCTTGTTGAAGGGAAGAAATCAGCGGGACTTGAAATTGCGGAACAACTGAATGGGAACCTGCCCGATTGGGTTGTAGTTTCAGTCGGCGACGGATGCACGATCGGCGGAATCGGCAAAGGACTGCAGGAAATGAAACGACTTGGGATTACAGACCGTGTTCCCCGATTGCTGGGGGTGCAGGCAGAAGGTGCATGCCCGATCGTCGATGCATTCGTGCGTGGCAACGACCTCATACCGTCGGAAACGAATACTCTCGCAGACAGCATAGCCGTTGGCACGCCGCGCAATTGGCGGAGGGCATTGAAGCAAATCAGATCATCGGGCGGGGATATGATCGCGGTAAGTGACGATGAAATACTGGAAGCAATGCGCACAACGGCCCGCATTGGGGCGGTATTCGGAGAACCTGCGGGGGTGGCCGGAGTAGCGGGGCTAAGGAAAGCAATTGCAGAGGGAATAATCAAAAGAAACGAATCCGCACTTTGTATGATTACCGGAAACGGTTTGAAAGATATCCAATCAGCTAAACAAGCGGTCGGGCAAGCACTTGATGTGAAGCCAACGTTAGGTGACTTAACGAAAGTTCTGTCAAATCATGTTAATTAAGAATATCCGCACATTTGCCTTGGCACCGGAACGGCTCAAAAGAACGAATCTGAGGATCGCGGGATCCCAAATCACCGCCGAAGGCCCATCACTTGTGCCGATGAGAAATGAAAGAGTGGTTGATCTTGATGGAAAACTTGTCCTTCCGGGGTTCGTCAACGCGCACACGCATCTCTATTCAAGTCTTTCGCGCGGTATGCCCATGCCTGCGACGGCACCGGCAAATTTTCTTGAGATACTGAACAAAATATGGTGGAAACTGGATGTATCACTCGATGAAGAAACGATATATTACAGCGCACTTGTCGGAGCGATCGATGCAATAAGATGCGGGACTACGACTCTTGTGGATCATCATGCCTCTCCTTCATCGATCAAAGGCTCTCTCGATCTCATCAAAAAGGCATTGAAGCAAGTCGGAACTCGCGGCGTGCTGTGTTATGAGGTGACAGATCGCGGAGGTCAAAAGAAACGGGATGAAGGACTTCAAGAAAATGAAAGGTTTATTGAAGGAAACAGAACGGATGAATATTTCCGCGGATACGTTGGCGCACATGCGGCATTTACCTTGAGCGACGAATCATTGCAACTGTGCGGTGAGATGGCCGCTAGAAACAATACCGGAGTTCACATTCATGTTTCAGAAGATCTGTGTGACGCAAAAGCCGCGAAAGAAAAACATAAGAGCACCGTTGTTGGTAGATTGGCCTCGCATAAAATATTGAATAATAAGTCAATCCTTGCACACTGCGTTCATCTGACATCGAATGAGTTCAAAACCAGCCGGGAAAAGGAGTGCTGGCTTGTTCACAATCCCCGCTCAAACATGAACAACCGCGTGGGGTACGCAAAGGTCCACCTTTTCGGCGACAGAGTGGCCCTGGGTACGGATGGGTTTCCGGCGGACATGCTTGAGGAGGCTGGATTTGCCTTCCATAAAAAAAGGGATTCACGCATGGATGAGGACCTTAATTTTGCGAGCCTCATCACGGGTGGACAAAGACTGATCTCAAGTATCTTCGGAAAGAACTTCGGTGCATTAAATAAAGGAGCGATCGCCGACCTGGTAGTGATGGATTACCATGAACCCACACCTATGGAGAAAGACAATCTGCTTGGCCATTATTTATTCGGCATGCAGTCTTCCATGGTCGAATCGGTGATGGTGAGCGGAAAATGGGTCATGAAAAATCGCAAAATTCCGGGTATAAATGAGGACGAAATCTTTGGGCGGTCCCGACAACTCGCCGGAAAGTTATGGAAAAAGGTCCAGAAGATCTCCTGAATGGGATATGAATATCCGGACCATCCCTGCTCTTCCCACCCTGCTTATATTCATCTCGGTGTAAACCAATAAAGGTCGCGATTGAGCCTGGCAACCAATAACTTGGAGGCAGGACAGGACTCTTTCATTCGGAAGTACCTTGATCTTCGGCTCTCGCACAAGCCCCGCGGATGTGACGCAGGTCATATTCTCCACTTGTTTAATGTGCTATTTTTCCGGGTAGTTTCCGGGGGAACTCGGGCTTTTTGATAAGTTATCTGCGTAGAGTCGCCATGTAATTCTCGGCTTCAACCTGAACTATACGGGCCCGCAATTTATGGCTGAATTAACGCCGATACCATTTGACCGTCTTCTACAAAGGATCTTTTATGAATTTAAAAGGACGGAATCCATATTCGACTACTCATCAAGCAAGTTCTATAAGCCGGGAAACGAATATGATCTGTCAGTAAATTTCCTCGGGAAAAATGCGGCCAACCCGGCTGGGCCCGCTGCCGGACCTCATACTCAACTCACACAGAATATCGTACTCGCATGGCTTGCGGGCTCCAGGATCCTTGAGCTCAAAACAGTTCAGATCAAAGACAGGCTTGAATTGACCCGGCCCTGCATAGATATGGCAACAATCGGGTTCAATACCGAATGGAGCCAGGAACTTCTTCTGGATGAGTCTTTGCGGGAATATGTAAAGGCTTCCATGATCATTGAAGTCCTGAAACAGTGGATCTTTCTTTCAGACGAAAGCGCATCCCACCACGCGCAGCAGTTTGAGACCATTTTTGACATCAGTGTTGGTTACGACCTGGCGGGAATTCAATCCGCAGAGATCCGCAACTGGCTGCGCTCCATGAGAAATGCAGCCTCACTTATTGAAGAGTACAGGAAACAAATTCCACCTGAATTTTCGGCCTATAGAGACCTTTATTTCGATCCGGAGATCGGCAGTAGCATTACCCTGTCCACGTTTCACGGGACAAAGGCGGAGGAGATCGAGAGCATCTGCGAATTTCTTATTACCGACATGGATTTTAATGTGGTCATCAAAATGAATCCGCCCATGCTCGGCAAAGAAAAACTGGAGTACCTGCTGCACGACAAACTTGGGTTTTCCCATATTGAAGTGAATGAAAATGCATATAAAGTGAACATCGCCTACGATGACGCTGTTGAACTGGTAAAACGACTGCAGGAAACCGCGCGCAAAAAAGGGAAGATGGTCGGCGTTAAATTCGGAAACACGCTCGAAGTAGTCAATAAAGGGAATTTCCTAAAAGATAAAGTGCAATACCTTTCAGGGCAACCACTGCACATTTTGCACCTCGAACTGGTAAACGAATGGCGGAAATCCTTCGGTGCGAAGTTTCCGGTTTCCTTCTCTGCCGGTGTTGACGCAAACAATTTTGCCGATTGTGTTTCGATAGGCCTCGTACCCGTTACCGCCTGCACTGATCTTCTCAGGCCAAAAGGGTACGGGAGATTACCGCAATATCTTCAGAATTTAGAAGCGAAGATGAAGGCGGCCGGGTCGAAAAACATTAAGGACTTCATTGCACGATCAAATAACAAACCAGACCTGAATGAAACTTCCGATTTTGAAGAGGCGGTGATATTCAACACGTCAGAACTTCTGAAAAGGAGCGTTGAAAATCCGCGGTATCATTTTGAAAACAACAAAAAACCGCCCCGAAAAGTCGGAAGCCATCTTGTGCTTTGGGATTGTCTCAATTGCTATAAATGTTTTCCTGTTTGCCCCAATGACGCCAATTTCTCTTTTGAGACAGAACCTGTTGATCTTGAATATTTCATCGTAGAAGTGAACGAAGACGGATGGACCAAAACTGAAGGCGGTAATTTTAAGGTTGAAAAAGTGATCCAGATCGCAAATTTTGCTGATGCCTGCAACGAATGTGGAAACTGCGATGTATTCTGCCCGGAGGACGGAGGTCCCTATATCGAAAAACCCAGGTTTTTCGGATCTCTTGAGTTGTTCAGGCTTAACAAAGATCTCAGCGGTTTTTATCTTGATATCACACAAAATAGATCTTCATTGACTGGTCGATTCAACGATCTGGAATTCGAGTTGACCTTTGATCCTCTCCTTGACAGATACAAATTCAGTTCTGACACCGCCGCCATCGAAACAGATGCGTCCACACATGAAATCTTGAACGCCTCGTTGATCAGTACAAAACCAGGAGTAATAGACATGCAGTATTATCATGCCATGTCGGTACTGCTGAAAGGGTTGTTAAATACAAGCCGCGTTAACTTCGCGAACATTGAAGCGCATGTGTCGCAACCACCAATCTTATGAGCCAGACCGAGACCGAACAAACATCAAGACTTGACATCGACCTCAACGGAGAAGCTTTTACCGCAATGATTGACGAGGGGGCCTCGCTTATGACGGTTCTTCGTGAACAGGCAGGGTTGATCTCTCCAAAAAACGGTTGTGCTCCCCAGGGATCGTGCGGTTGCTGTACCGTCATCGTGGATGGTAAAGCTGTTTCGTCCTGTGCCGTTCCGGCAAAAAACGCAAACGGTAAAAAGGTCATCACCCTTGAAGGCTTTACCGAAAAAGAAAGGGACATCTTTGCAAGATCATTCGCTCTTAGCGGAGGTTTGCAATGCGGGTTTTGTATTCCCGGGATCGTTGTTCGTGCCAAGCACCTTATTAGTAAGAATCCACTTCCTTCAAGAGATGAAATTGCCAAATCCCTAAACAATCATATTTGCCGTTGCACGGGTTTTGTAAAGATCATTGACGCCATAGAAATGGCGTCCCGGGCATTTGACGGGAAACCATTGCCTGAAGCGGATTATTCCGGGACGATAGGTTCGAGCTTGCCGAAAATGGATGGGGAAAAATTTGTGCTCGGACAGCGTCCTTTTATTGATGATATAACGCTTCCCGAAATGCAGTACGCTGCCTTTTTGTTCTCACCGCACCCTCGTATCAGAGTAAATAGAATTAACACTTCTGTTGCTGAAAAAATGCAAGGAGTAAGCAGAATTGTGACTGCCAAAGACGTTCCGGGAAGAATGAGGCAAGGCACCATTTACCAGGACTGGCCTGCATTTATTGACGAAGGACAAGTCACACATTGTATCGGAGATATCCTGGCTGGGGTTGTGGCAACTGATGTTCTGACGGCGCGCAAAGCAGTCGAAAAGATAACCCTTGAATACGAAATACTTCCCGCCGTATTTGATCCGGAAGAAGCACTGTTGCCCGGAGCGGCCCAGGTTCATGAGGATCACGAGAACTTGCTGTCAAAATCGATAATTAAGAGAGGCAATGTAGAGGAACAGCTCAAGAATTCTGCATTCGTAGAAACAAGGACGTTTGAGACTCAAGTGATCGAGCATGGATTTCTTGAACCGGAAAGTTCGATCGCCAGTTTCCAAAACGGGGTAATTGAAGTTTTGAGTCAGGGACAAGGAATATTTGATGATCGAAAACAGATCGCGTCATTCCTCGATCTCGATGAAGATAAAATTACGGTTAAACTCATCTCAAGCGGCGGTGCTTTCGGCGGTAAAGAAGACCTTAGTATACAGGCACATGTCTCATTAATGGCAATGCTGACCGGAAAACCTGTTAAGGCTACTTTGACCCGGGAAGAGAGTATTCGACTGCACCCCAAACGACACCCGATCAAAATGACATACACCGTTGGCTGCGATGCAAACGGAAAGCTAAAAGCGGTCCACGCGAGGATGATCGGCGACAAAGGCGCTTATGCCTCG
>JBGAVC010000014.1:0-59156 GCA_044228265.1 Pyrinomonadaceae bacterium | reverse complement strand
CGGACGATCGTCTCCAACCTGATCAACATCGTCAGCAACGAAACGCTCACCGAGCTTGGCCAGATCCTAAAATTTGCCGAAAAGGCCCCGATCCTGATCGACCCCAGCCTTGCTCGTGGACTCTCGTACTACACGGGCGCGATCATGGAGATCAACGTCCCAGACCTGGCCGGCAGCCTCGGCGGCGGCGGACGCTATGACGGCCTGATAGGAATGTTCGGCAAAGAACAGATCCCGGCGTGCGGATTTTCACTTGGGTTGGAACGCATTCTTGTCGTCATGGAAGAACGTGACATGTTCCCGCCCGAGATCGCCGCTTCGCGGGCTGCCGACGTGATGGTCACCGTGTGGAGCGATGAAACCATCGCCGAATCGCTGAAATTAGCAGCAGAACTTCGTGCGGAAGGCATTCGCGTTACGGTCTACCCGGAAACAGACAAACTCGGGAAGCAATTCAAATACGCCGACTCCATCAGCGTACCCTGGGTCTGCGTCGTTGGCGAAAGCGAGATCGCCGAAAGAAAAGTGACGTTAAAAGACATGGTTTCGGGCGAGCAGGAATTAGTGGCAAGAAAGGAGATCGTGTCGAAGATCCGGAGATAGGAGTCGCAGATCGACGCCCGCCCGTTCTATACGTACTGACCGTTATTCGACACTAACCCCTCAACAAAGGCCCTAAATGTACAGAAAGCTCGAGCCAAAACTGCTGACGGTCCTTCGCGAGGGATACACTCTCAGGCAGTTCAAGGGCGATCTTCTAGGCGGACTGACTGTGGGCGTCGTGGCCTTGCCGCTGTCGATCGCTCTGGCCATCGCTTCGGGCGTCAAGCCGGAGCAGGGCCTGTACACGGCAATATTTGCAGGTTTTGTGATCGCGGTTTTGGGCGGATCGCGGGCACAGATCAGCGGGCCGACCGGTGCGTTCATCGTCATCGTTTACGGTGTCGTCCAAAAATACGGTTACGACGGACTGGTCATCGCGACACTCATCGCAGGGGTTCTGCTCATAATCATGGGCCTTGCGCGAATGGGCGCGTTTCTCAAGTTCGTGCCGTATCCGGTGGTGGTCGGGTTCACTTCCGGTATCGCCCTCATCATATTCTCGTCGCAGGTCAGCGATTTCCTCGGGCTCAGGATCGATAAGATCCCGGCAGACTTTGTCGAAAAGTGGATCGAGTATTTTCGGCACATCGCGACTCTTGATCCGTATTCGATAGCAGTCGGCTCTGTTTCACTCCTGATCATAGTCTTGTGGCCAAAGTTGACTCACCGCGTGCCTGGCCCGCTGATCGCCATACTTGCAGTGACATTCGGGGTCCAGTATTTTCAAATACCGGTCGATACCATCGCATCGCGCTTCGGCGGCGTGCCAAACACGCTGCCGTCACCGCATTTTCCGGAGATCACCTGGCCGCTGGTCCAGCAGATGTTCTCGCCCGCTCTCACGATAGCGATCCTCGCCGGGCTCGAATCCCTGCTCGCGGCTGTCGTTGCGGACGGAATGATGGGGACCCGGCATCGCTCGAATATGGAACTCATCGCGCAGGGAGCCGGCAATATCGTCTCGGTCATCTTCGGCGGAGTTCCCGCGACGGGCATCGCCCGGACCGCAACAAACATCAAGAGCGGCGGGACTACGCCGATATCTTCCATCATTCATTGCGTGTTTCTGCTGCTGGTTCTGTTGTTCATAGGCAAATGGGCGGCAATGATCCCGATGGCTACACTTGCGGCGATCTTGGTCGTCGTCGCGTATAACATGAGCGAATGGCGGGAGTTCGTTCATTTGCTAAAAAGCCCGCGCGGCGATGTGGCCGTACTTTTGGCGACCTTTTTGTTGACCGTTTTTGTCGAATTGACGGTCGCGATACAGGTCGGGATATTGCTCGCGGCGTTCCTCTTCCTGCAAAAAATGTCGAATGAGACGCAGGTTGACGTCATCACGGAAAATCTGAAGGACGACGAGGAATTTCAAGCCCGAGACATGACCGGGATCGAAATACCGGCAGGCGTCGAGGTTTTTGAGATCTATGGCTCGCTTTTTTTCGGTGCCGTACGACAGTTCAAGGAGTCGATCCGCGTCGTCGCAGAAAAACCAAAGGTACTGATCCTGCGTATGCGGCAGGTCCCGACCATCGACGCCAGCGGCGTACACGTTCTGGAAGAGCTTGCTGCAGAAGCTATGAACAACGGTCAGATCATCATCTTTTCGGCGGTTTCTCGAAGTGTCTACCGTGTCATGCGAAAAAGCGGGTTTGTCGAATTGGTCGGTAGGAAGCACTTTGCGGGAGATATTTTTGCTGCGTTGAAGATCGCGTCCGAACATCTGCGAGACGATGATCTGACATCGAAGATGGGAGGAACCCATGAGTAGTCAATTTATCGACAATTACCGATCAGACGCGGTTCTCTCGTTCCGAAATTACAAGAAATTGGCCGAACGGGCCATCGAACAGGTCTCCGACGAAGAGTTCTTCGCGGTGATCGACCCTGAGGCGAATTCGATCGCGGTCATCATCAAGCACATCGCGGGGAATCTGCGCTCACGCTGGACCGATTTTCTCACGTCTGACGGCGAAAAGCCGGACCGTAATCGCGACACTGAATTCGAAATGATCGGCGATACGCGGGCGTCGCTGATGGAGTTTTGGGAAGCCGGGTGGACGATACTATTTGAAGCGATCGAACCTCTTGAGATGGACGACTTCTCCCGGACGATAACGATCCGTGGGCAGGAGCACACGATCGTCGAGGCGATCAACCGACAGCTGACCCACTATGCATACCACATAGGGCAGATCGTATTCCTGTCGAAGCATTTCCGCTCCGCCGACTGGAAAACGCTGAGCGTCCCGAAGAACAGGTCACAGGAATTTAACAAATTCCTGGCCGAACGACAGACTTCCGACGCCGCAACGGCAAGCCGCTTTGACGCGGCGCTCGAGTTCGTAGAGATCGGGGAGAGGACGGGGGACAGGGAGAGCGGTTGACGTCCGAACCTACCTGATCCGAATGTGTTCGACGCGCTTTTCATGCCGAACGCCGTTTTTCCACGTGATCCGATAAGTATCTCGATACTCTTTGTTACCTTTCCAAACGGTTCGGGTCTCGTAAGTTACGTTGTTGTTGTTCCGGTTATTTCGACGATGCCGATGGCGTCTCGTTACCTGCCGAAGTATCCTGTCGATCTGCGGAGAAGCCGCCGACAACGCGTTGTTTATCGAACCCGCACCGGTTGAATTTGCTTCCACCCCGATCGCGGAGAACCCGATCGAGGCTGCCAGCGTCATAAAGACCAATATCCGCTTCATTTTTATGACTCCTTGAGTAAGTTGTATTGGAGCCGCGGGTAACGCTAGAGAGCCTGAACCGCACGCGTCTCCAGAGCTTTAGACACAAGAATATACAACAAAGTTACTTAAAGATCTTTCGCGGAGCGTTCCAAACGATGAATCTGTTTGACATGTGTCGGCGAACTCCCGAAATACGGCTCAAAACGTTGTTTCCGCGATGTCGAAAGGGCTACGTATGAACGCTTGATTATGTTAGTCTTAAGTCTTCTCGTATGAATGGCATCTCCATCCTTGGTTCCACCGGCTCGATCGGACGCAACACTCTAAAAGTTATCGAACATCTCGGCAACTCGAAGGTCGTGGCAATGGCTGCGGGCAGGAACACGAAATTGTTCGCCGAGCAGATTGCGGCCTTTTCCCCGCAACTCGTTTCGTGTATCGATGACACTCACGCCGAGCAGCTTGAGCGGGATCTTGCGAGCCTAAAGGTTGCGGGTCCAAAGATCGTTACCGGCGAAGCAGGCCTCATCGAGGTCGCGACACACGACGGCGCATTGACCGTCGTCTCGGCAACGGTGGGCGCGGTCGGTTTTGTACCGACGCTGCGGGCGATCGAGACCGGCAAGCGGGTCGCGCTTGCAAACAAGGAAACCCTCGTTATGGCCGGCGAGCTTATGACGCGGGCAGCAAAAGATTCGGGGGCGGAGATCCTCCCTGTCGATTCAGAACATAACGCTATCCACCAATGCCTCCGAGGCGAGAAACTTACGGAAGTCAGGCGATTGATCCTGACCGCGTCGGGAGGCCCGTTCCTTTCGAGGTCAAAGGCTGAGATAGAGCATGCTACACGCGAAGAGGCGCTCAACCATCCGAACTGGTCGATGGGCGAGAAGATCACGATCGATTCGGCCACACTTATGAACAAAGGCCTCGAGGTCATCGAGGCCCACTGGCTGTTCGGTCTCGACGTCGATCGCATCTCCGTGATCGTTCATCCGCAGTCCGTCATTCACTCAATGGTCGAAATGGTCGACGGCTCGATCATCGCCCAGATGGGCGTGACCGACATGAAACACGCTATCCAGTATGCGTTGACATATCCGGATCGCCGCGAAAACTGCCTGCCGGCGCTCGATCTTTCCGGGTTGAGCAAACTTGAATTTCACGAGCCCGATCTCGACCGGTTCGCTTGTCTGCGGCTCGCCTACGAGGCCTTGCGAGCCGGCGGGACCATGCCGGCGGTCCTCAACGCAGCCAACGAGATCGCGGTCCGTGCATTCCTCGACGGCGAAGTTTCATTTGGCGAGATCGCCCGTGTTAACGAGCGGGTGATGGCGGAACATGAGGCCCGACCGGCGCACGACATCGAGACTATCCTGGACGTCGACAGTTGGGCCCGCGAAGCCGCTAGTACGCATATTTCACACAGTTACACGGCGGCCGCTATCACGAAATAGATTGACCTCCCGCAGCACGCCGCTTAAACTTTAAATGACAACGTCCGCCTGGGACGCCGAATCAAAAACGATTCATCTATGGAAAGTGTTCTGAACATTGCATTTTATTACGTCATCATCCCGCTGCTTATACTTGGCATCGCGATAAACATCCACGAATTTGGCCACTTTATCATCGCCAAATTCTTTGGGATGAGGGTCGAAGCGTATTCGTTTTTCGGCCTCGGCCCGCGGATCTGGGGCATCAAACGCGGCCACACCGACTACCGCATCAGCGCGATCCCGCTTGGGGCATATGTAAAGCTCTACGGCGACGAGGCGACAGGCCCGCTCGAAGGCAAGGATTCGACGACCGAAAAAGTGCCCGAGAGTGAGCTTTACGAACTCAGGCCGCGATGGCAGAAGTTCTTTGTCATGCTAGGCGGGCCATTCATGAACTTGGTGCTCGCGTTTTCGATCCCGTTTGTCACCGCGTTTGTTCAGGGCATTCCGGCAGTCCCGGCGCCGATAGTCGGTTCGGTCAGAGCGAACGGAGCTGCCGCGCAGGCCGGCATTCAGGTTGGCGACCGCATCGTGAACTTTAACGGCGTCGAAAATCCGACTTGGCGAAATGTCACCGTCGAAGCAGGCATCAATCCGGGACGGGCGCTTCCGATCACGGTTGAACGCAAAGGTCAGCGGCTTCAGCTCGAAGTCACGCCGCGAAAGGAAGATNCATGAAACACGCGATCCAGTATGCATTGACGTATCCGTATCGCCGCGAAAACTGCCTGCCGGCGCTCGATCTTTCCGGGTTGAGCAAACTTGAATTTCACGAACCCGATCTCGACCGGTTCGCTTGTCTGCGGCTCGCCTACGAGGCCTTGCGAGCCGGCGGGACCATGCCGGCGGCTCTCAATGCCGCTAACGAGACGGCTGTCCGGGCATTTCTCGACCACGAAGTTTCATTTGGCGAGATCGCTCGTGTTAACGAGCGGGTCATGACGGAACACGAGGTCAAGCAGGCGAACGATATCGAGACGATCCTGGAGGTCGATAGCTGGGCACGGGGCGCCGCCAAGACGCATATTTCACACAGTTACACCGCGGCCGCTATCACGAAATAGATTGACCTCCCGCTGCACCCCGCTTACACTTTAAATGACAACGTCCGCCTGCGACGCCGAATCAAAATCGATTCATCTATGGAAAGTGTTCTGAACATTGCATTTTATTACGTCATCATCCCGCTGCTTATACTTGGCATTGCGATCAATATCCACGAATTTGGCCATTTTATCATCGCCAAATTCTTTGGGATGAGAGTCGAAGCGTATTCGTTCTTCGGCCTCGGCCCGCGGATCTGGGGCATCAAGCGCGGCCACACGGACTACCGCATCAGCGCGATCCCGCTCGGGGCATATGTAAAGCTATACGGGGACGAGGCGACCGGACCGCTCGAGGGAAAGGACTCGACGACCGAAAAGGTGCCTGAAAGCGAGCTGTACGAACTCAGGCCGCGATGGCAGAAGTTCTTTGTCATGCTTGGCGGGCCATTCATGAACCTGGTGCTCGCGTTTTCGATCCCGTTTGTCACCGCGTTTGTTCAGGGCATTCCGGCGGTCCCGGCGCCGATAGTCGGTTCGGTCAGAGCGAACGGAGCGGCCGCGCAGGCCGGCATTCAGGTTGGCGACCGCATCGTGAACTTTAACGGCGTCGAAAATCCGACCTGGCGAAATGTCACCGTCGAAGCAGGCATCAATCCGGGACGGGCGCTTCCGATCACGGTTGAACGCAAAGGTCAGCGGCTTCAGCTCGAAGTCACGCCGCGAAAGGAAGAGGTGTTCGCGGGGCAGAATGCCGGCCTGCTCGACGCTGAAGCGGACCTGGGCGCTATGCCCGTCGTTGTTGGCGCTGTCCAGGACAATACTCCAGCTGCCGAAGCCGGCCTGCAGCCTGGTGATCGGATAGTTTCGTTGAACGGGCAGTCGATCCGTAATAGCCAGGAAGCGAGTGAGTACGTACAAAAATTCAAGGCGGCTCCGATCGCCATCACCGTAGATCGCACCGGTCAGATACTGACTCTGACGGCGACGGTACGTAAGCTCGATGACGGCACCGAGCGTCTCGGGTTTGGATTTAAGCGGCCCGAATTACCGCTCGAATCGGCCACGATCGTATCCGCTGCCGAATTTGCGTTCAGCTCGAACTGGGAGAACCTCAAGGCGACGGGCAGCGTGCTCGGACAAGTTTTCTCGGGAAATCGTTCGGTTCGGGATTCGGGGATCGGCGGCCCGGTCGGTATCTTTCAGCAGTCGGCCGAAGCGACCCGTCTCATGGGCATTGAAGGGTTTTTCCTTATCCTGACCGCGATAAGTCTCAGTCTCGGACTGTTTAACCTGCTGCCCATACCGATGCTCGACGGCGGTCAGATACTAGTGCTTGCGATCGACAAGATCATGTCATGGTTCGGCCGCACATTGTCGATGGTCGCGAAGGAACGGATCCAATTGACGGGCTTGGCGGTCATTCTGCTTCTTATGGTCTTTGTGTTCTTCCTCGATTTTTCGAGGATCGCGTCTAAGTTCGGAACGACGGACAAGCCGGCGGCAGAACAACAGAAATAGTTTCAAAATGGCTAGAACAACGCGAGCGGTAAAGGTGCGTGACGTCCAGATCGGCGGCGGAGCGCCGGTGGCGGTCCAGTCGATGACCAAGACCGACACGACCGATGTCGAAGCTACTCTCCGCCAGATCGAGCAAATGGTCGAGGCCGGCTGCGAGATCGTCCGCATCGCGGTGCCCGATGACGACGCCGCGGCTGCGATGTACGAGATCCGCAAGCGGACGGATGTGCCGATCGTCGCCGATATTCATTTCCATTACAAATTAGCTCTTAAGGCTCTCGACGCAGGCATAGACAAGCTCCGAATCAATCCTGGCAACATAGGCAGCATCGATCGCGTCCGCGAGGTCGTTCGTGCCGCTGAAGCACAAAAAGTGCCTATCCGTATTGGTGTCAACGGCGGTTCGCTGGAAAAGGACCTTCTCAAAAAATACGGCACGGCGACGCCCGAGGCTATGGTCGAGAGCGGCATGCGGCACGTACGCATTCTCGAGGACCTCGGCTTTTCGGACATCATTATATCGCTCAAGGCTTCGGACGTTAACCGCATGGTCGAGGCGTATCGCCTCATGGCCGCAAAGGTTGACTATCCGCTTCATCTCGGTGTCACCGAGGCCGGAACGCCTTTTGGCGGAACTATCAAATCCGCGATCGGGCTCGGGATACTTCTCCACGAAGGCATCGGCGACACGATCCGAGTAAGCCTCGCCGCCGAGCCGCACGAAGAGGTCCGCGTCGGTTGGGAGATCCTCAAATCATTAGAGCTGCGAAAACGCGGTGTAACCGTCGTCGCATGTCCGACATGCGGCCGTCTGGATATCGATAATTTTGTCGAGATCGTCACCGAGGTCGAACGCCGGCTTGCACATGTCGAGGAGCCGCTGCATCTCTCGATCATGGGATGCGCGGTCAACGGCCCGGGCGAGGCCCACGACTCTCAGCTCGGCATCACGTTCGGCCGAAATGTCGGCATGATATTCAAAGACGGCGTCCCGATGCGCCGGGTAGCCGGAGAGGACATTGTCGAGGAATTTGTAAAAGAGGTGGAGCAACTTCGTAAAGAAGGCCCTTCCGCCCAATCCCTGCATCAGGCCAAACCCCTCGTACAGATCACCTAAGACCTTCAACCACACAGGCACAGAGAGCACATAGCTGATTTACTCCTGTGTGTTCTACGTGGTAATAGCGCTCGTTAAGGATATAGGACGTTGAACGGATAGAATGGCAGGTTGCGCAGCACGCCGAAAATGACCAGAACGTAGAAAAATGGCCACATAAATCGCGGATCCAGCACCCACGCTGAAAGTCCCTTTCCGCGAACCGCAAGCAGACCTAACGAAAACGCCGCCCAGGCAAAGATAGCGGCCCACAACGGGATCAGAGCATTAAAATGGAGGGCTGTCAGAACGTCGCCGTGAAAAAGTGCGTGAAAACCGCGCGTCAGGCCGCATCCCGGGCAAGCGAGACCGGTCAGCGTGAAAAGCGGGCAGATCGGAAACAGATGCGACGTTGACGGATCGTTAAGCCCGACAAAAGCCGATCCGCCGGCGAACGCCGCGAAACCGGCCGCCGCTGCGATGCGCATTAGCGGCGGTCGTTTCATCACGTCTTCGATGTACTGCTGTGCGAGCATCCTGTTTATTGTCCAACAGCCGCGAGTCGCAAATCAAATGCCGGCCATCGAGACGAACAGCGCGTCCGTCGCGACCTTTCGATTTATGTTGATAGTCAGGTCCCTCCTAACCGATTCGATCTCGGCGAGCCATCTTTCGAGATCTGCCCGGCGGGCATCATGTGCCACGTTCGTTAGCCGTTCGGCGAGGTCAGCGTTGACTGTCCGCGCGGGATTGCCCGCGATCCGGAGTGTCCATACGTCGTGCACCAGCGACTCAAGAATATCGAGATAGTCCTCAAATCCGTCCTTGTTTCGCGCTTCGTTCATTTCGTCTGAGACGCGAAACATCGGGACGATCCCGCCGGATTCGATCGCGGCCGTCAAAACCTGAAGCATGCCCTCGCGGCGAGTGCGAAACTGTTCCAGGTCGCACGAAACTGCCCGTCCAACACTTCCGCGGGCCATCCGGGACACTAGCGTGGCCTCCTCGGTTATCAAACCGCGCGTATCTATCAGAAAACGTTCGATCTCGGCCGAACTGACAGCTGCGAAACGCAGCACCTGGCAGCGCGACACTATAGTCGGCAGGAGGCTGTCAGGACGCGAGGTTATCAGGAAAATATGAGAGGTGGGCGCTGGCTCTTCGAGCGTTTTCAACAGAGCGTTTGATGCCGGGTCGGCCATTTTGTCGGCGTCATCGATGATAAAGACCCTTGCACGGGCCTCGTACGGCGCAAAATTGGCCTCTTTTTCGAGATCGCGAATTGCTCCGATACGAACGTTCCGGCGAAACGGTATGACCATGCCGACATCCGGGTGTTCGGAGGTGAACACCTGATCAAAATCCTCGGCTTTATCGCTTCTTGGAAAGACAAACTTGTCTACTCGGCGGCAGGCGGCACAGGCTCCGCAGGGCCCTTTTTCTGCAGGCTGAGTGCAGACTAGGCTTCGTGCGATCTCGAGTGCAAACTGTCGTTTACCGACGCCTTCAGGTCCGGCCAAAAGAAGCGAATTTGGAACGCGTCGCGAGCGAACGAGCCGCGTTGCGATCTCCTTGACGTCATTGTTCCCGATGAGGTGCTCGAACATCTAATCCACCAGCTTCCCTATCGCGGTCAATACCTCGGTGTGTATCTCCTCGACCGAGCCCTCCGAATCGACGACGAGAAAGCGTAATGGCTCGCGGCGGGCGATCTCAAGGTACTTTTCGCGGACACGAGCGTAGAAATCGGCGGTCTCGGCGTCCATCCGATTACGGCGTGCCTCGCTGTCCGGGCGGCTCGTCATCCGTGACATCGCCGTTTCGACCGAAATATCGAAGAAAAGGGTCAGGTCCGGCTTAAGACCGCCGGTCGCAAGTTCGATAATGCTTTCGACCGTGGCCGGCTCAAATCCTCGGCCAGCTCCCTGATAGGCGGCCGTGGCGTCGGCAAATCTGTCCGAAATGACGATCCGGCCGTCCTCAAGCGACGGCTTGATCAGGAACTCTACGTGCTGGGCCCGGTCGGCGGCAAAGAGCAGCAATTCGGCCATTGGGGCCACCGTCTCTTCGGTCTCGAGAAATGCCTGCCGCAAATGGCGTCCGAGCGGCGTTCCGCCGGGTTCGCATGTCGTTATGGGATCGATACCGCGGGCGCGCAACTCGCTCGCGAGCATGCGCAACTGTGTCGACTTCCCGCTGCCGTCTATGCCCTCAAAGGTTATGAACTTACCGCGCAAGCTTGTCTATTCCGAGACGGTCTTTCGCTCTTGTGAAATGGTAGAGATCGCGTGCTTGAATATCAAAACATCAGGCCCGCCGACGTCCAAAAGAACCGAAAATTTGTCAAAGCTTTTGATCCGGCCTGAGATGGTCGAACCGTGCAGCAAATGGATCACAACCTGCAGCCTCTCGCGCCGGGCTGAGTTCAGGTATGCGTCCTGTATATTCTGAGCAGTTTGTCGTTCCATAGCGATCCCCTTTATCTAAGGCGAAATCCAAGACAACATTGATTTTTCAGTTTACAGTAAATATAAGTCGGCGAACAAGATATTTCATTGTTCGCGGGCCAGGTTCCGCATTAGCTCACTAATGACCGCGCGATCATCGCCAAATCCGTTAAGCCACGCGACGCCGTCCTCGCCTCTGAACCAGGTCAATTGCCTTTTGGCGTAATTGCGGACGTCCTGTTTGGACCTTTCGATGGCGGATTTTAGGTCCCGCTCGTCGCGAAGATACTCGCAGACCCGGCGATAGGCGTGAGCGCCAAGCGCATTAGTACTATCTCTTACGCCGTCCGTCAATAATTGTTGCACCTCGCGAACGAGACCGGCGTCAAAATGCTGCTGGGTTCGGCGGTTTATCTTTTCGTAAAGCTCCGCGCGCGGTGGGTTGAGGACAAATAGCCTGATCCTGCCGGCAAATTCGGGCGGTTCGACCCTGTCAGGCTGGACGGCAGAGATGCGGCGTCCCGTCTGAAAAAAGACCTCAAGCGCGCGGATCACGCGAACGTGATCGCGTTCGGGCAGCCTATCAGCGGCCGCCGGGTCGACCCGTTTGAGCATGCGATGCAGGTGCACGGTCCCGCGGCGACGCTGTATCGACCGGAGGCGTTCACGCAGCTCCAGGTCGGTCTTTGGGCTGTCGAACAGAGGTCGCCGCAGCGTCCTCAGGTAAAATCCCGTTCCGCCGACGAGTACCGGCACCCGTCCTCGCGATTCGATCTCGGCGATCTTCCCGGCGGCGTCCCGCGCCCAATCCGCGGCCGTGTAATTGACGTTCGGATCGACATACGCGATCAGATGGTGCGGCACACCTCGCATTTCGTCCGCGGTCGGCTTGGCGGTCGCGATCTCGATGCCGCGATATATCTGCACCGAATCGAAGTTGATGACCTCGCCGCCAACCCGCAAGGCTAGTTCGACGCCAAGCGCGGTCTTGCCCGACGCCGTCGGCCCGGCGATCGCGTAGATCGGCCTGTCGTATTCGTACGTTCTCAAGTTCAAACCTATAATAACACCCGTATGCGGCGGGTACCTTCCCGCGTCCCGGAGTCCAACTGGCCATGTATCTCGTTTCGCCATATGAGTTTGCGGTCCTTACGCTCGCCGCTGCCGCGGTTTGCGTCATTTCGGAGTGGCGTCACTTGTCGACTCTCCGCGCCGCTTCAAAGGCCTTAGCGAGCACGTCGTTCATCGCCTTTGCCGTGGTGAACGGAGCGTTTGGCTCAATTTACGGCCGCCTGATACTCGCGGCCCTCGTATTAAGCTGGCTTGGTGACCTATTGCTGCTCTCCTTACGTGAGTCTGTGCTGATGGGAGGGATCGCGGCTTTTCTGCTTGCCCACATTGCGTTCGCGGCGGCGTTCCTCGCACGATCGCTGGACTTACGCTGGTTGACGGTGTCCGCAGTGTTCCTGATCGGTGTCGGCGTACTGTTGCTCCGATGGCTTTGGCCACATCTCGAACCGCGCTTCAGGATCGCAGTCGGAATTTACATCCTCGCGATCCTGTCCATGACCTCGTTGGCCATGGCGGTCAGCGGAGCGTCGAGTTCGCCGCTGATAGCATCTGGTGCGATCGCATTTCTGTCTTCGGACATCTCCGTCGCCCGCGACCGGTTCGTCTCCCGCGATATCGTCAACCGCGTCTGGGGCCTGCCGCTCTACTATGCAGCTCAGGTCATGTTCGCCGCGTCCGTGCTCTCGTTCAGGTAATGAAGTATTCTGGCTGAAATTATTGCCCTTTTTCCAGAGGACACCGCCAAATGAAGATCCTTGCTTTTGTCGCCATCGTTGCACTGCTTTACACGTCCGTGCCAGGGCAGCAGGCTGGGAATCTTATCCAATACGTAAACCCTTTGATCGGCACACGCAAAATGGGACATACCTATCCAGGTGCGACGGTACCGTTCGGGTCGGTCCAACTCTCGCCGGACACGGACGAGCAACCCCACAATATCGGCGGCAAGTACAACAAGGAAGCTTATCGATATTGTGCCGGCTATCAGTATGACGACAGCGAGATCGTCGGATTTTCGCACACGCATTTCAGCGGCACGGGACACTCAGACCTTGGCGATTTCCTGATAATGCCGACCGTCGGTGCGTTGCAGCTCGAACCGGGCAAGAAAGGCGACCCGCAAAGTGGTTTCCGCTCAGCGTTCTCTCACTCCACCGAAGTCGCCGAGCCCGATTATTACAAGGTGATGCTCGAGGACGACCACATTCTGGCCGAAATGACTGCGACGACACGGGTCGGGTTTCATCAATACACCTTCATGAACCCGGTCGCTGCCGCTCCCGGTTCTGACAACGCCGATGCCCACATCATTCTCGACATGATGCACGGTATCTATAACTATGAGGACAAGAACGTCTGGACATACGTGCGCGTGGTAAACGATCACACTGTCGTCGGTTACCGGCAAACCAACGGTTGGGCCCGGACGCGGACGGTCTATTTCGCGATGGAATTCTCAAAGCCGTTCACGTCGTACGGCTACAGGAACTTCGTCCGAGAAGACTACAAAGGGTTTTGGCGTAAGTTTGACCAGACAAAGAACTTTCCCGAGATGGCGGGCAAGCAGATCAGGGCCTATTTCGACTTCAAAGCCGGCAGGAATGAAAAGATAAAGGTGAAATTCGCCCTGTCGCCGGTCTCGACCGACGGAGCCCTCGCGAATATGACGGCCGAGATCCCACATTGGGACTTTGAACGAACAAAACGTGAGGGCCAGGCAGCCTGGAACCGCGAACTTGCGAGGATCGCGGTGACCACGGACAGCCGCGACGACATGGTCAACTTCTATACTTCGATGTACCATGCGTTGCTCGCTCCGACCGTCTATATGGACACCGACGGCCAGTACAAGGGCATCGATCAGAATGTTCATCAAGCATTACAGAATAAGGGCATTTCCTTTACCAACTACACGACGTTCTCCTTGTGGGACACCTTCCGCGCCCTTCACCCGCTATTGAACATCATCCAACCGGCTCGCGATCGGGACATGATCCGGTCGATGATGGCGCATTTTGATCAAAGCCCCGAGCGCATGCTGCCCGTATGGTCGCATTACGCGAACGAGAACTGGTGCATGATCGGTTATCATTCGGTGTCGGTGATCGCGGATGCGATCGTGACGGGCAATCTGACCGGCGCGGAGGCGAACAACGCCCTTGACGATGCGGTCCAGACGGCGCAGACCGGTTATTATGACGGGCTCGAATACTATATAAAGCTCGGTTACGTACCGTCCGACAAAAATTCATCGTCCGTGTCAAAAACACTCGAATACTCGTACGACGACTGGGCTATCGCTCAAGCTGCTAAAAAGCTTGGCCGAACGGCCGTTTACGATGAGTTTGTTAAACGCTCAGAAAACTGGAAGAACGTATTCGACCCATCGACCGGGTTTACACGGCCAAAGCTTGCTAACGGTAATTTCTTGAAGGAATCCGACCCGCTGAAGACCGAAGGCCAGGGTTTTATCGAGGGAAATGCCTGGAATTACAGCCTTTATGTCCCGCACGACCCGTCAAAGATGATCGAAATGATGGGCGGCAAACAGAAGTTTGCGGCGCATCTCGATGAACTTTTCACAATGGATCTGCCCGATACGTTCTTCGCCGAGACCGAAGACATTACTCGCGATGGCATTATTGGCGGTTACATTCACGGCAACGAACCGTCGCACCACGTGGCCTATCTCTACGACTGGACCGACGAGCCATGGAAGACCCAGGAGCGAGTGCGGATGATCCTTAAGATGCAATACAAGGCGTCACCCGACGGCCTCGGCGGCAATGACGACTGCGGGCAGATGTCCGCGTGGTATATATTTTCCGCACTCGGTTTCTATCCAGTCGCTCCGGCTTCAGGCAGGTACATGCTTGGAAGCCCCGCGATCAGGACAGCTATGCTGCGGCTCGAAAACGGACGCCAATTGTCGATCGAGGCTCGCGGCCAGGGAGATAAGAATGTTTACGTTACCAATGTCGAGCTAAATGGCCGTCCTCTCGACCGCCGTTACCTGACCTACGCCGATCTTTCCGGCGGCGGAAAGATCATTTTCCATATGAGCAGCGAGCGGCCGCCGGCATGACCGACGCTTGGTAGAGACGAAACGGTGAATATCAAAACAGACATTCCTGCGCCGGCAAATCGCCTTCAGCGTATCCTCGGACTCGGTTTTGGGCTCGCCGTGGTCGTTGGCGGGACGATCGGGGTCGCCATCTTCCGGCTGCCGGGCCCGATCGCCGCACTTCTTGGCTCTGTCTGGCTGCTTATCGCCATCTGGGTGGCCGGCGGACTCTATACGCTGGTCAGCGCAAATCTCATGGCCGAACTCGCAACGATGCTGCCCCGTGCGGGTGGAGTGTACGTTTTTGTCCATCGCGCATTCGGCGCTTTTCCGGGATTTGCCGTTGGATGGATCAGCTGGCTCGGCGATACGGCCGCGGTTGCGTTCATGTGCATTGCCTTCGGCGAATTCTGCGTTTCACTGTTTGGCCTGTCTCCATCCCTGATCTCAGTGCTGGCGATCGGACTGCTCCTGGCGATCAGTGGGCTGAATGCCGCTGGGATTCGCATCGGGAGCCGCTTTCAAGAGGTCCTAAGCGTACTCAAAGCGGTGTCGCTCGTGGCGTTTGTCGTGGTCTGCTTTTTGATCGGCGGCAATTCTGCTTCGCCGAGTCAGGCTCCCGCGATAACACCACCCGCAACCTCGATCGCACTGATCACGGCTCTGCTCCTCTCGTTCCAACTCATAATCGGAGCGTACGGCGGTTGGACATCGACCGTGTATTTCTCTGAGGAGGATGTCGATCCGGGACGCAATATCCCGCGAGCTCTGCATCTCGGCGTGATAGCGGTCATCGTGATCTACTTGCTGGTCAACGCCGGTTTGATCTATGTCCTACCCTTCTCGGACCTCGCGGGCTCAAAGCTGGCCGCCGCTGACGCCATGACGAGGATCTTTGGAGCGAATGGCGGCCGCATAGTCACCGCACTGGCGATAATCTCGGTCGTTGGCATAGTAAATGTCGTTGTCATGTATCTGCCGAGGGCACTTTATGGACTCGGGCGAGACGGATTCTTTTCAACCAGAGCCATGCGCGTCAGCGCGGGCGGCACTCCGCTGATCGCGCTTGCGGTCACGACCGTGGTGGCTGCGGTGCTCATTCTGATCGGGACGTTTGAAATACTGATGGCTGTGTACGCCTTCTTCAGTGTCGCACTTAATATCCTGATATCGGGATCGCTCTTTCAGCTTCGCCGACGGGAACCGGATCTTCCCCGCCCGTTTCTGGCCTGGGGCTATCCAGTGGTGCCCGCGATTCTGGTATTAGTGCAGATCGGTTTGTTCATCGGATTTATCTTCGCCGATCCAACCACGAGCGGCATCGCTATTGTCGCTTTGGTGTTAAGTTATCCAGTGTTTCTCTTTGTGAGGCGAAGCCCAAAAGGCGGGGATATGCAAAATGCGGATGAATAAAGTGAATTTCGGAACGCCGTTGTTCCTTCTCGCGGTCGGCCTGTTGTTCTTGGCGACGGCGGCAGTGGCTTTCGGGCAGGTCACGCAGCGAAACATCCTTACGGGCCGGTACACCGCCGATGATATTCGGCGGGTCCTCATACCTCGGGACAAATGGCAGCCGTACCCGCGCACGGCGTCCGAGTGGCGGTCACGACTGCCGTCCGGCGTGGTCGACGAATTGATAAAAAAAGGCGAGCAGTATCTGGGCAAGGACGTACCGGCAGTTTCAGCGACGCTGTTTCTCGAATACGTGAGAAATGGCAACCGCTCAAACTATGAGGCGAGATCGTTCGCCCGTCGAAATCAGTTGATGGACTTAGTGCTCGCCGAAGCGGTCGAGGACAAAGGGCGATTTACCGACACGATCGCAAACTATGTCTGGGCGATCTGCGAAGAGACGTATTGGGGCGTACCCGCTCATTTGAGCGTGCAAAAAGCAAAAAACGGTCTCCCGGACGTGGATGATCCGATCGTCGAACTTTTCGGAGCTGAAACGGCGGCGACACTGGCCTTGACCGACTATCTTGTCGGACCAAAGCTCGATAAGGTCAACCCGCTTATCCGCAAACGCATTTATCTCGAAGCCAACAAGAAGATCCTTGAACCCATAAAACACACCGAACGCTATTCATGGCTCGACCCGTCGCGTCCCGTAAATAATTGGGACCCGTGGATAATGTCAAACCTGATCACGGCGGGCCTGCTGCTCGAACCCGATGAATCAAAACGCGCCGAGAGCGTTTATCGGTACATGAAGGGCATTGACATCTACATCAACGGCCTTGGCGAAGATGGTGGGTGCGACGAGGGCCCCAGTTATTGGTTTGCAGCCGGAGCAAGCGTCTTCGATTCGCTCGATATGCTCCGTGACGCGACCGGCGGCAAGATCGAAGTTTATAAGGAGCCGATGATCGGCAAAATGGCGTCTTACATCTACAAGATGTACATCGCCGACAACTACTTCGTAAATTTCGCCGACGCCGATCCGACTGTCCGTTCCGACGGCATCATGCTTTACCGGTTCGGCAAGGCTGTCGGGGACGAGAGGTTGTCACAATTCGGTATTTATCTTCACTCACTGAATCCGCGTACTGCCGGCGAAGGCTTTATGAAACCGCGGAGGCTGAGCGATCTGCTGACATTGAAGGGCCTCCCGTTTGGAACGAAATTCGAACCGCCGACTGAGGCGTGGTTGTCGGACATACAGGTGATGACAGCTCATGCCGCAAATGGGCTATTTCTTGCCACACATGGCGGGCATAATGGTGAAAGCCATAATCATAATGACGTCGGCGATCTTATCGTCTATTCGGGCAATGAGCCCGTTATCATCGACGCCGGCCGCGGCAACTACACCGCAAAGACATTCTCTTCGCAGCGATACGAACTGTGGTTCACGCAATCGCAATATCACAATCTACCGATAGTGAATGGATACGGCCAGCTTGCAGGAAAGGCCTTTGCTGCCAGTAATATCAGACACACGTCGGTCGGAAACGAAGTATCGCTTTCGATGGATATCTCAAAGGCATATGCAAAAGAGGCCGGGATCGATGAATGGAACAGGATCGTAAGTATGAACCGCGTCGACGGCACGATCAGGGTCGCCGATAATTACTCTTTCAAGAGCGCACCATCATCGCTACAGCAGGTGTTTATGACCGTTTGTGACGTGGACATCTCAGACGCGGGCGTCATAAAGCTGAAGACACCAGGCGGAAGGACCGTTGTTCTCAAATATGACAAGGACGTCTGGTCACCTGCCATCGACACACCGTCAGCAGAGGGTCCTGAATACAGCAGCTTCGCAAAAAAATGGGGTGGTCGCGTCATACAGCGCATCTTGTTGACGGGCCGAAATCTGAAAACCAAAGGGACCCTCATATATACGATCGGAATATCGAAAACCTGAACTACCGCAGGCTCCAGAGACCGGGAAATTCGTAAGGACTCGCAGAATTCGACTCCTTTCACAGACCCATCAGCCCAAAGTACCGAACCGCCGCGATGACGAGCACGACGGCGAGAATTATGCCCGCACCGATGATCTGACTGCGCGAAAATCTCATATCGTCCACAATTCTGAGTGCAATATATGTTACAAGGCAACCTTGCGGCCAGTATCGGCGTATTTGTTCCAGATTCGAACGATAAAGGAGAGTGATCTAATGCGCCGTCCAATAATGTTATTAACGCTTTTGCTTGCGATTGTGGCGATCAATGTAGTGGTCCAGGCCAAGAATCCCTTAGAAGGGGTCTGGAAGGTATCTGAGATCACCGTAACCGGCAACAACGGCGGTACCGTCTCGAACCCGCAGCCGGGCCTCGTCATTTTTGGCAAGAAATACTTTACGATGATGTACGTCCCGAGCGACAAGGAGCGGCCGATCTACGCCGGAGCGGCTCCGACAGCTGAAGAAAAAGTTGCGGCATTTGATTCGTTCATTGCGAACGCGGGAACGTATGAGATCGCCGGCGGCAAATTGACCATCAAGCCTACAGTCGCACGAAATCCGGGTTTTACGGGCGGTGGGTTCGCGACATATGCTTTCCGGACCCATGGCAACGAATTGTGGCTTACCATCAAAAGTTCGGACTTTAATTTCCGGGTTGGTGATAAGATACTTCCGCTGGGCGGCCCGGCAAGCGAAACCACCATCAAGCTGGTTCGTTTAGAATAGCTCGACGTAGGATCGAGAAATCGTAACAAACCACTCCCTCTTCAATTAGGAGAGAAAATATGTCAGAAAAGAAAAGCGTACTCGTCGTCGGTCTCGACCCGCTTTTGATCGATTTTTCAGACCCCGGTTATCCACCCGGAATGACGGCTGAAAAGGTGTTCGCCGGCGTCCGAGCCTCCGAGGCCGAACTGACCAGCCTTGGTTACAATGTTCGAACATGTTACACCGATTTTGGGGAAACGGCCGGGGAAGTCCTAAAGACCCAGCTAGACGAACAGCCTTGGGACTGCGTGATGATCGGTGCCGGCGTTAGGACTAACCCCAGCAACTTCATGCTCTTTGAAAAAATGGTGAACATCGTGCACGAACACGCTCCTCAAGCCAAGATGTGCTTTAATCAGCTCCCCGCCGATGTCAGCGCGGCCGTGAAGCGTTGGGTTTGACCCAAGTTCAGGCTGTTTCTGTCTAGGACTCAATGCGGAATGGGAATTCGGCATTTCTGGATTTCGTTCGTCTGGTCGTGAGCGGTTCATTAGACGAGTTGTCTCAGTGTGTGGCCGCCGATCCGTCGGTCGCCGTCTCCGCGGCCGCTGAAGGAGCAAGCCGCAAAAATGCGACGGATTTCTTTTTCAAGGAGATCTCCCACTATCTTTACGCAGGCGATACGGCTCTTCACATTGCCGCGGCGGCTTTTCGCCGTCCCGTTGCCGAATTCCTTGTTGCTAACGGTGCGAGCCATCGCACGGGAAATCGCCGCGGAGCACAACCGCTGCATTACGCCGCGGACACCAACCATTGGGACCCCGTAGCGCAAGCGGAAACCATCGCATACCTTTTGTCCGTCGGCGCAGACCCAAATGCAAGGGACAACAGCGGTGTTACGCCTCTTCATCGCGCGGTACGAACTCGGTCGTTGTCAGCGGTCCGCAAGTTATTGGCTGGAGGCGCAGATCCCGCATCTCGAAATAAATCCGGTTCGACCGCACTGCATCTCGCCGTCCAAACGACGGGCCGGGGCGGTGCAGGTTCGGAATTCGCACGTGAACAGCAATTGGGGATAATACGGCTGCTGCTTGAATGCGGAGCAAGCGCCAGCGACGAAGACGGCCGGGGCCGAACGGTATACAGAGCGGCTTCGAGCGAATGGGCCCGTGATCTGCTTAATAATGGAGGCACGCAGTGATATTTGAGGCGCCAGCAACCATCATTCGGTCGGCGGCGCCTTTTTTCTTTGCGGCTAATTTGCCAACACTTCTGCCCGATCTGATGGTATACTAGATCGCTTTCCAAGGCACTCCGCCTGCCGAAACCAACCGATCAAACAGGAACCCCAGATGAAGATACCCAGCTTGGACCGTTGTCAGCTTATATACATTGCCGTGTTGTTCGCTTCCGTAACGGCATTTACAGGAATCATCGTCGCACAGACACCGCCGAAATTTCACGTCGGTCAGCGCGTCGAATTCGACGTGCTTGAAACCTCCGACCCCGCGAAGGCGAAATGGACCGGAGCCACCATTACGAACATCACAAACGTGAAGCTCAGTTCTACGTTGTCACAGCTCACGTATGAGGTGACGGTCGACCCCAAGCCCGGCAAGCTGCCCCAGGTCGTTCAGGTCTCGCAACGGCTGGCCGAACAAGGGATGACCTTATCCGGCGATCCTTCCCGGACGATCGGGTTCATCCGTGCGGCCGGCGGCGGCGCTGTCGGCGGAGGTAATGGCCCTAATCAGACCGGAGGCGGGAACACCCTCGGCGGGGTGCGTTACGATAAACGCCATGTCGACCGCAACAACACCGTGCTAGCCGACCGGGACATCCTTGACTGCGAGGACCTTTATCATCAGCCGCCTGCGCACGGCGGCCCGCCGCCGGTCGATCTCGTCAAGAAACTTATCCGATGTTCAGCCGGATATGAGCAGCCCTCGGCTAAGGGGGCCGACGGTGCAAGGACAATGGACATTACCGGATTTACGCCGACGGGTTCGCACAAGTGGGACCGCCGGGTTGACAGCGCTTTTGGCGGCACGGCCAACAGCATCGTCTATACCTATCGCGTGAAGTTTGACCTGAAGACCTATTACCGCAACCATAACGTCCTCGAAAGTGGCGTCGAAAAGATATTTTCTTGCTACATCGAGCAACCCGGCAAACAATGGTACTGCGGCCAGTACCAGTCGCTGAAAGACGGCACGCGGACGATGATACTGGTAAAGTAGGCCGGTCGCCGGTTCACCTTGGGTCGAATAGCAATGCGGGATTTATCTTGAACTGCAGCATTTTTGCGGTGTCGCGGCCGCCGTCGCCGCCTTTGCGCTGCATAGTGATGCGGCCGATCTTCAGGTTGCCGTGCGAGGTTATCTCGACCTTGCCTTCCCCGAAAAAACGTATCGCTTCGGCGTCCTTCCTGATGACCCATCGCGGTTTGTCGGCCGATTTGAGCGCAACCATGAACCAGCCCGCGGCATGCGGCCCGTCCCCGGCGAACAGGTCGTGGAGGATGCGGTCTCTATTAGCCGTGAAAAAGTCAACAATTGCCTTTTGCGACGCCGCATCGAGCTCATCCAGGAACATCCGGTCCTTATTGCGGGACGGCTTGTTCGGAGGCGTCTCACCAACAAAGAATTTTAGCGCAGCCTCGACGTCTGCCGGGACCTTCCACATCTTCACATAATGCGACAGCCATCGTTTGTCGATCTGGTTAAAACCCTGTGGGCTGCTGACCAGCTTTATTGAAATGCCCTCTTTCGTTTCGCCCTTATGGGTCTTGACGAGTACCTCGACGTCGGCCTTTTCGCCGCTTGGACGAGTCGCGGTCAGTGAAACGACGTCGTCCGGGCGATAGTTCATTGCCGTCAGCCATGCCCTCGCATCCGCGTCCGTTTTCCAGTTATTGAACTTCTCCTGGATATCCTTTTCGTTCTGAAAACCGTTCCTTGCGGTCTCTGAGCCGAGCTTGATCTTCGCGGTCTCAGGCTTTTGTGCAAGTGCCGAAAAGCCCAGGCAAGCGATCAGTAAGACTAATAAATGAGCTCGACGCATTCACCCAATATAACCCAAAAGCCGTGCTATGTTGCGGTCCGCTTGCGTATTTTGACTATCTACGAAAGGTCACGTCCTATGGATGGCAGGAATTTTGCCCGTCCCGCATTGGGGCCCACGCGAACACGGTGAACGGGGTTCGAAAATTCTGCTGCCCTTGCTTTGAGATGTCGGCTGGTTGTGGTAATTTCTTTCCCTTACGAAATGAGTTATCTCATTTCGTGACAACCTAAAGGAGAAGACAATCAAATTATGACAACGATAAAGACCCTCGCGGGTATTGCACTTATTGCGGCCGTCGGCCTGGCGGCCGCTTGCGGCGGCGGCGCGGCAAACACCAACAAACCGGCAAATGCCGCCAACACCAACGCGAACAAGCCGGCAAATGCGCCCGCTAACAATTCGGCGGCATCAAACTCTTCGAACTCGGCCAGTAACTCGACGGCGACGGCGACCGACAAGGACAAGAAGCAGGACTTCACGCTGGTCAACAAGACGGGCGTCATCATCGACAAGCTCTACATCTCGCCGCACGGAACTGATGACTGGGAAGAGGATATCCTCGGACAGGACCAGCTCGCCGACGGCGATACTCTGGATATCAAATTCCACCGCAGCAACACCGACGCGATGTGGGACATGAGGATCCAGGACACCAAAGGCAACGCGATCGAATGGGAAAACCTGAATCTTCTCAAGATCAAGAAGATCACACTCCACTACGACGGTAAGAAAGCGACTGCTGAGACCGAATAGTCTCGGTACCGAAGTAATTTACATCATTAGGCCCGGCGATTCTCGAACGAGAGTCGCGGGGCTTTTTCTTCTGATCAATAGGCCTTGGTCAACTCGACGCCGGTGTAGTAGTGCTTGATGATCTCGTCGTACTTGACGCCCATTTTGGCCATCCCGAACGCACCGTACTGGCACATGCCCACGCCATGCCCCCAGCCGCGGCCCGTGAACGTATAGCTCGTGACCGTCGAGCCGGAGTAGCGTTTGTTTATGACGAAAAGCTGTTCGTTGAGCCTGAGTGCAGAGCGTATCTTGCCACCAGCGAGTGTCTTGACCCCATTCGAGCCGATGATCTCGAGCTCGATAGCGCGCCGCGAAGATCCCCTCTTTTTGACATTGACGTCGTAGAGCGTGCCGATGCCGCGAACATAACGCGAAAGCCGCGACTGTACTGCTCCGGCTGAGAGTGTCGCGGACCAATTGGTGAACGGCGACATATTTTCCGCGGACGTAGGGGCTTCGCTCGGCTTGATCTCGAGATACGCGACCGCTCCAGATGCGTCCGTCATGAAAGACACTTCCTCGCCGCCGATAAGTGCGGCTTCGCGGACCGAGTATAGATCGTTGCCAAATTTCCTGAACAGAAAGACATCCGGCCGCACTGTTATTGGTCGCTCCGACCGGCCCGATCTTATGATCAGCCTGCCGTCAGTAGATGCCTTGGCCGTACCGCTCTGTAACACCGGCATCAATTTCTTTTTCTCAAAGATCTGGCGGATAAGCCGCAGCACTTTCGCTCGTGAAAACGGCTTGTTCGGCTTCAAAGTGAGATCGGGATGGATCGTGAAATACCCGTCACGCAGCAGGATAGCGACGTCCGCACGGTGTTCCCGCGGTATCTCGGCGGCATCGTCAAAAGCAAGCTGATAGTTAACGTCAGAGTCGCTCATCAGCGTGTCGGCCGTGCCGGGCGGATACAAGATCTTCGCCAGGATCGAGGCAAGTTCAGCAGGTTTGCCTGCGTCTCGCGTAAGCGTACCGAACGTCTTTCCGAACCTGGACGCGACCTGGTTCATCCATTCGGTAAGTTCGGCGTTTGTCGGAGACTCGTCCAACCATTCATCGGTCAACTGGTCGGCGTTGATCCTAAATCCGTTGACCGACAGCAGCGCCGCCAGCCGCACAAGCTCGGCGTTCGCTTCGTCGCGGAGCCGGGCCGGCCGCCGCGTGGTCTTTATCATGAACGGATCGAATTGCCGTCGGCCCTCAAGCGCACATTCGACGCCCTTGAGATAAGGCTCGCCCTTGTCAAAGATATTTCCTCCGTCCTCGGTGCGCCCTCCGCAGGTGGATGTGAAATAGGCCATGATCGGCTTGCCGTGATAGGTGGCCACGATGCCGCGGGTCTGTCTCACGGCAAGCGTTCCCATCGCCGTCTCGATCGACACGCCCTTGTAAACCTGTGAGTACACGGTCGGCACCATATCAAAACCCTGCTTGCCGAAGGTCCCAATATTCGCTATTGCGTAGGTGCGGGCTGCGACTGCCTGTGCCTTTTGGGCCTCGAGCTGCGGCAGGCCGAGTTCGCTTGGGACGACACCAAGCAGATAGTCTTCGAGGGGAACGACATTGACAACCGTCAGCGTCCCTCTCGAATTTACGAAAACCTCGAGCCGGCCGCGATAGGCTTTGCCGTTGAGTTTGACGGGCACGGCACGGTCGTTAAGCGAGCCGAAGGCGACCGGTTTCAGCGACGAATAATGCGCCGGCTCGCTCGGCCCGTTGATCAGGACCTCGCGAAGATTGGGGTCGACCACGTCCGGGCCCAGAGGCCGTGAGCCGCCGGTTGTCTTGACCAGGCTGCGGACCTCCGACGGCCCGCCGTTCCTCAATTGCTGTGACAGAGCGATCGCGTCGCTCGACGGCACCACCTTCTTCTCGGTGACGACGACCGCGTCCTCAAAACCTTTTTCCGCAAGCTTTGCTTTAAGTTGGTCCGCATCGTCGTTAGATGATTTGACCGTCCCGACCCACACTTTCCAGGTGTTCGACGCGGGATCGACAGTCACCAGGGCGGTCTCGCCTGTCGCTTCGCGAATATCCTTCGCAAGGTTGTCGGCGTCAGGTCGCGTGGGCAAGTTCTGAAATTCGATCCGATAGTCTTCGATCTCAGGCGGCCGGTAAGCTCGCGCCGAAACGGTGACGCGGGTCGCGGAGAGCATCTTGGAGGGTTCATCGGGGCTCGTCGCCACAAGTGACGAATCAGATGTCGTTATGGTCACCGCACCAGCGTTGGTCGAAAGGCCGATTCGGATCAGGGGTTCGCTCGCGAGCCGAAAATATCCGGTATCACCATACGCGAACAGAGTGGTCGACGATGCAAGCCCAAGGGTCAGAATGAATATGAAACTGCGCAAATTCATCTCTCGATGATATCAAAAACCGGTTCGGTGCTGTTCATTTTTCGAGAGCGTTAAATATGAAAGGGAACGTCGCCCACGATTGGCCGCGGTGCTGGGGGCGAAAGGCGAACAGTACTATCTTGCCTTTGCCGTAAGATGTCTCGGCGAGGGCGGTTTTGGCATTGATGTATTTCTCGCCAAGCATCCAGCCCGATCGGAGAGCGTCTTTTGCGGCGTACCGGGCGATGGTGGTGACCTTTGACCCCTCCGTGATCTCGAACGCCGAGCTGTCGTTGAAGTATGCAGCGACGTTCGGGCCGATGCCGTGTGCAAGCGGCTGTTTGGTATCGACATCAAGGCCAACGATCGAGCCCGGATTATAGAACTCACTGCGTCTCAGACCCGTCAATACGTTTTTGATCGGCAGACCGAAACGTTTGATCACCATCCCGCAGGAAGCATCGAAGCACACAAGTTTGCCGCCGCCGGAGACAAATTTCTTCAGACTCTCGACGCCGGCGTCTCCCAGCCCGCCGGCCATTTCTTCAGGATATCTCTCGGCGCTGAGGCCATTCACGATCGTGTTCTCTCCGTCTGAAGGAAGGACGAGAACGTCGATGTTCGCGAGCCCTCTCCGTATTTCCTTATCCGAGACTGAGCGATACGGGATCTGAAACGTGTCAAAGACGAATCGCGTCCAGCCCTCGTCCATCGAACCCGTCAAGCCCTTGTATAACCCGATCTTCGGCGCGGTCTTCAACGGATCTGGTATCTTGGCGAATGGAGCCGAATTGGGTTGAAGGTTCAATACGGTCCGTGCTCCGTTCACGTCTCCTACCCGTCTAAAGACGGACCTGTCCGCAGGAGATTCGGATATTTTCGACGCTGCTTCGTAGTCGACACCCATCTGCATCGGCAGCGTCCATCCTGCTACGTCATAAGGCGCCTCGGCGTCGCCGTTCGGGAGGAGGCGATGCGGATATACTTGTCGCTCGAACAGGCTCAGGACGTTGTTCTTCTGCGGCTGACTCACAAATACGACAAAACTGCCGAGCGGCCGCTCGCGTTCAGAGCGATCCGGGCCTTTTACATGGATCTCTTTCGCGGCAAGATAGACCTCGATCCCTTGAGACATTAGTATTTCGAGAAACCTCGACTCTGTCTCGGCATACGGCTGGCCGGCGGTAACGATAAAGGCCTGGGGAGCTTCGCTGTCGGGTTTGAGGCTGGCTTTGCCGTACTCGTAAAAGTTCCGCAGGTAACGTTCGCGAAATTTGGCGGCCATCTGCAACAGGCTTCGCGACGTCGTCATCTCGATCTCGGCGATGTTCGCCGGCCGCCAGAGGCCGCCTTTCCAGACGTCCGGATAATTCGTTGCCGGCTCCATCAGCGACGATAGGCCGCGAACGCTTCGGTTGCGTCGAAGCTCGTCGGGCGTGACCGTGACCGGCGACATTAGGCTGGCACTCGCGGCTTCGGACAGGATACCGATCGAATTGTGAAAATACGGCGCCGACCGAAACCCGCCGTGCCACCACGTGTCGTAGGTCGAATTTGTCGCTACGCCGGCGATACCTTTGGCTTCGAGGTCAGCGGCCATTTTGTAACCCACGAGGCCGATCTCGCGGACTATCGAGGGCGGAATACGCGGGTTCACAGGATCGAAGAACGGTGGAATGATGAATCTCGACGAGTTGCGGCCTTGCTGGTGGACGTCGTAAACAAGCTGCGGAAACCACTCCTGCCAGAACAGCTTTGTGATGGCCTGCGTCTCCTTGAGATTGAGCATGAACCAGTCGCGATTGTCATCATGTCCGGCGTAATGATGGTAGAGCTCAGGCGGGCTCGTTCCTTCGCTCTTGGTCCCGAGCGTCTTGCGGTACCAGTCGGCGACGATCTGAATACCGTCCGGATTTGACGACGGTATCAGCAACAGGATCGTGTTCTCGAGTATCTCGTTGGTCTCCGGATCGTTCGCGGTCGCCAGTTGATAAGCCAGATTCATCGACATCTGCGACGCGACGATCTCGGTCGAGTGGATCGAGCACGAGATCGAGACGATCGTTTTGCCATTTTTGATCAGGTCGGCAAGCTCCGCGTCGCTCTGAACAAGCCGAGGGTCGGCTAATTTCGCGCTGATCTGACGATATTTCTCGAGCTGTTTGATGTTCCTCGCAGCCGATATGAACGCGACGATCAACGGCTTGTCGTTCGTCGTCCGGCCGATCTCCTTGACCGTAACGCGGGGACTCGCTTTGTCGAGTTTTGTAAAATAGTCGACGATCTGACCCCAGTCGGCGATCGTCTTGTCATCGGTCGGCGTAAATCCAAGCACCGACTTAGGCGACGGGACCTGTGCCGCGACCGACAGTGCCAACAGCAGGATCAAACCGCAGAGCCGCAGGTCTGAAATTTGAATGAAATTCGTTCTTGAAAAGTTTTTGAAACGCGTTACACAGTGCTCACCAATCTTTAGTTTGAACAATCTCAGCGACTCCGCGACTTCTGCGGTAATTTAAACATGGCGGACCACAACCCGGCGATCTCGAACAATTCCCAATTGACGTTTCCCGTCAAGCAGTCTAACAAATCCGTCTGGCGGGAGCTTGATGCTGGTGGGGGCTGGTTCGATGCGATTTGCTGCGCTTCGTTGTCAGCGTGCCTGTGCTTCTGTTTCTTTATTGTATCCGCAGAAATGTGGCTCTACCCGATCCTGACCGATGGGGCGCCGATGTGAAACCCGTTGATTTTATTGCGCGAATCAGGTCCACGGCCTCGAGATATCTCGAAGATTTCATACGTCTTTACGTCGAACCACCGTTCATTACCTCGACGCACGGCGACGCTGTTTTTACGCAGATTTTAAACCGGGCCTGTCGCAAAGGCTGTCAGGTGCCGGTCTTGGTCAGGGGATGACTTTTGTAAACGTGATCGCGATCATTCGTGGAACAGGAGAAAAACGTCAGTCGACGATGGATAAAGACGCCCGCAGGTGCTGGTGACGGTTTTTCTTCGGTGTTTTTGCCGGGCATTTATGCCGGGCGAAGCTGCCACCGTTCAAGAAAGTTGCCTTTCACCTGTACTGGTAGGTAACGCTGCGATCGTGCCGTTACATCAAGAACACTGACCATGATGGGCAAAGGACAGACGTTGCTTGCGGCGATATCGACTCGTGCTGCTGCCGATCGACGCGGCGTCGGCGCAGGACATGGTGGATGCAGAAAAACCCGCGCGATCGCGAATGAACTCGCAACAAGATATGAACTGCTGCGCTGCCTTTTGCCTTTCTACTTTTTACTTTTACTTTTACTCCGTTCCCGTTTCTTCGGCGTTGGGCTGGAGCGTCGGCTTGGGGTCTGGCAACGTCGTCCGGCGATCTTGACATCTGTGCGGCCGAGTTTGTAGTCCGCGTGACTGACGCATTTCAGCCTGACGACCTGTCCGCTGCTGTCAAAAACAAGCGAATCATCGGACCGTGCATCGACCAAACCAGTATTTGCCGTCGATCTGCTCGCGAGTCGTCTCGACTATCGGGAATTTGTTCTGTTTTGTCTCCGGTACTGCCTTGCTGATTTAAGGATCATCAGCGAATCGGTGTCTATCCAAATACGGCCCGTAAGCCCTGAGCTTCGATCTTTGGGATCGGGTATTTCCTCGATTGTGACGTCGAAAACATACAGATCGAAATCGTCGATATGTTCAATGCCGACATATGAAAGATTGTACTGCGGTATCGACGCCGGCTCGAGCTTTGAACGGATTGAGCGCCGCCATTGCGTCAGTCCTCAAGGCGTGACCGTTATCTCAGTCAAGGTCGAGATCGGCGTCATCCACCTTTTCAAATCGACGCCGTCGAACTGAATGTCATGAATGCGATCCAGCGGAACGTTCAATCTGATACGCCATACCGACGGTGCAGCTGACCGCCGCTTTACGCGTAAATACGTAATCTTTCAGAGCTTCGCGAAACGCGGACTCATTCTCCGAGACCTTTTTGATTATCCGCGATATCTCCGCCTGCGACAGCTCTTTACGGACAATATTCGACTCCTGCGAATAGGCTGCATAAGTTGCTGACGTCAGGAGGACGGCAAAGACCAGTACTTTTCTTATCATCATTTTCACCTTCAGAATGAGCTAGTTGATAGATGCCGAGGCAGTGAGTTTGGTTTACAAAGTTGTCGACAGGCCCAAATGCGACTTCCCGCCAAGCGAGTGCACGATATCAAACTACAATCAAATCTCTAAATTCGCCAAATTGGCCTTCACCGCCCTTGAACACCGCCGGAATGTGTACGAACATCGTCAGGAGATGCGAGCCGCGGTTTATGAGGAATTTCGCTCACCAATAACGGTCTGTACCGTCGATGATCCGACACCTGCCACCGACGGAGTCGTTCTTGCTGTCACGGCCTGCGGCATTTGCCGCAGCGACTGGCACGGGTGGATGGGCAACGATCCTGACATTAGCCTGCCGCATGTTCCCGGCCACGAGCTTGCCGGAGAGATCGCCGCTATCGGGCCTGAGATACGCAATTTCAAAGTGGGTGACCGCGTCACGCTGCCTTTCGTCTGCGGGTGCGGCGAGTGCGAGCAATGCCTCAGCGGTAACCAACAGGTTTGCGATCGCCAGTTTCAACCCGGATTTACCGCCTGGGGCGGCTTTGCCGAGTACGTCGCGATCCGGTACGCCGACGTCAACCTGGTCCGGCTCCCCGACGAGATCGACTTCGTCACCGCGGCTTCGCTCGGCTGCCGATTTGCGACTTCGTATCGGGCAGTGGTCGATCAGGGGAAAGTTGCGGCGGGGCAATGGGTCGCGGTCCACGGCTGCGGAGGCGTGGGCCTGTCCGCGATCATGATCGCCGCGGCGTTGGGAGCCCGTGTCGTTGCGATCGACATCGACAACGCGAAGCTCGATCTTGCCCGTGAGTTAGGTGCCGAAACCATAATAAATTCGACTTATGGAAACCCCGTCGACGCGATCCTGGATATCACGGACGGCGGAGCTCACATCTCGATCGACGCGCTCGGCCACCCGGAAATACTCTTCAATTCGGTCTCATCGCTTCGCAAACGCGGGAAACACATCCAAGTCGGCATCATGGAAGCCGGTCTGCACCATTCCGCCATTCCCGTTGAAAAGGTGATCGCCCGCGAGCTCGAGGTCATCGGCAGTCATGGAATGCAAGCACACCGTTATCCTGAAATGCTCGCTATGATCGCCGAGGGCCGCCTCAAACCTCAACAACTGATCGGCACAATGGTCTCACTCGACGAGGCCCCTGCCGTTCTTGTAAGAATGAACAGTTTTACGGGCACCGGCGTGACCGTCATCGAAATGGCGCTACAGTGAGTAGAAAAGGGCGTAAAAAGCAAACCAACAAGCAAATGAGGTCAGTTTTCCGAGCTTTCCGCCTGAATTATCGCCGTTACTTCTCACCACAACATAATTTAACCACTCCCATCACCTTCGTGTCCTCGTCTGTTTAAGATATTCACCCGACGGATCGAAGGAACGGTCGGGACCGGCAGGAGATCACATGTCTCCCGGCAAGCCCCACTGAAAACTCCGCATCAGCCCGTCCGAACTTGCGTGGATATACCAGATCAAATGATCGTTTTCGGTCCTGATGGCCGCGAAATCAGTGCGACCGTCGCCATCGTAGTCTCCCAGTTTTACCATGTCGCTCGGATAGCCCCACTGCAATGCCTGCAATGACCGATTAGAGCTTCGCAATGCGTAAAATACTCTCTGATCATTTTGCACCCTTGATACCAACAGATCATTCCTGCCATCGCCGTCAACATCGACCGGATTTGTCACATAGATCGCATCCGTGACCAGTCCCCATGCGATCCTTTCATATGCCATGTCTGAGCTTTTGCGGATATACCATGCGTATTGTTCGTTTTCGGGTCGTATGACACACAGATCTGTTTTGCCATCGCCGTCATAATCTCCGGGACAGGGCGTGTCACCGGCCATTCCCCATTGCTCGTATCGAATGGAATTTTGATAAGGAGAGAAGAGCAGCTCGGAATCCAGGATATACCATATACCGTTTGTCGGTCTGAACACGGCTTTATCGATCCTGCCGTCGCCGTTGTAATCGCCGATCGCCGTGATATCGCCGAAGGAGCCATTTCCAAACTGAACCTGAGCCGCTTCGTTGTTACTGCTTCGCCGGTAGATGGTCGATAATTTCAATGACTGAGGTTCGGTCCGCACAAAGGACCAGTCGGCAATTCCGTCCCCATCAAAATCCGCCAAGAATGGAGCGGAGTCGGTTGCCTGGTTCCAGTTAAGCCTCTCATCCATCGCGGCGCCGCGCATTCCACAATACGTCCAGGCTGTTTTTTCGCTCGGTCGAAAGATCGAGATCTCAGAGCGACCCTCCCCATTAGAATCGTTATCGAGGGTAGTCGGCTTGATCTGCCCACGTATTTCGCCGTCGGGATAATTCAAAGTCTTTAGAACGATGTAATACTTCTTCGATGTAAGCGAGGGGTAAGGACCAAACCAATTGTCCCAAGAGCAGGCTAGTGTGAGGATGCCGCTCCCGTTGTTAGGAAGTGTAACCGTGGCCCTCTTATCCCAACAATCAAACACCTCATTAGGATCCTGATTGAGTCCCGCGGCTGATTGGCGAAGGTCCGCATCCACAACCCCGCCGGACAGACCAGTGAATTCGCAGGTCACGTCAAAAGTCACCATCCAGCCGATATCAGTACCGTTGATCTTGCATACTCCGTGACCTACTGACGAATTGGCCGGAACGACCTGAATTGAATTCAGCGCAGCGGTCATTGGATAAGCAAACGCAAAACTAGCGAAAGACACCAGAAATCCAAAGCACATTAAGGTTTTTAAGATATTTCTTTTCATTTTCCCGTTCTCCTCATTACTACCAGTTACCAGAATTGCAAATGACCCGATATGGGTAAATAATGTGAGCACGCCACTTTTCTAAAGGAATCACCCTATGTTCCTCAAGGACGTAGTCAGTATCGTCAACGGGACCGCAGACCCTGCTTATGCCGTGGACAGTTGCGGAAACATTGCAGCCTGGAATGCAGAGGCAGAAGCGGTTTTTGGCATTACAGCGAAAGAATGTCTTTCGAAGCCCTGTCATGAGGTGATCCGCGGGCAAGACGAGGACGGGATGGTATGCGCGGGCGACTGCGTCGTTCGAAGATCAGCGAGAAAGGGAACTGGGGTGCGGAATTACGACCTGAGGATCAAGACATCCGAGGGGCGAAAATGGTTCAACATCTCGATCATTGTTGTTGCGGGCAGATCGGCTGGGCCGTATGTGATCCATATCGCCAGACCGACTGACGTGGCAAAACGGCTCGAGATGGTCGTTCGCGATTTTATCGTCAGCAAAACAGATATTTCCGAGGACAAGGCAGTTGCCTTGATCTCTTCGGACAGGACGGCGGTGAGAGAGACAAAGCTAACGAACCGTGAGATCGGCGTCCTGAGATCAGTTGCCGATGGCAGCTCCACGGCAGAGATCGCTGAGGAGTTGGGGATCAGCCCCTCCACGGTTGAGAATCACATGCAGCACGTCCTTGAGAAACTGAACGTGCATTCGCGTCTGGAGGCCGTGCTCCGCGCCGAGCATTCAGGCTTACTTCAGTCAGACGAATAAATTCCGCGTAGCAACGTTATGAGCCCACGGGCGTGGCTCAGACAACCATGTAATGGGCCAAATAATACTGAAATTAGCTGTCTTGTCGTGTGCCGGACTACTCGCGGCGTGCGCCAGCCCGAGCAGGACAGAACCTAAGGAGCCAATTGACCATCCTGCTCACACTATCACTCCCATCATCCCCGTGTGGAAAGGTTTCGGGCCATCCGAATTCAGGCTGAAAGACTGGTGGGCATAATCGTTTCACTTGCCGTTTCACCACATGAATTAATGAGTGCGAACAATTTCTCCACGATCGGCGTAACCGTCATTGACCGCCTTTGATCCGACGAGATCGACTTCGTCTCCGCGGCTTCGCTCGTTCACAATCATCGAAAGCTTCTGATCTCAACGATTCCGGCCTGCCACGAGGATTGACAATCCTGGGGATTAGGCATATAAACTTCGGGCAATAATGCCGGAATTTTGCAGCGCTTGACTAATTTATGAAGTCCTGCCCAAAATGCGATCGAACGTTCGATGATTCCCTAGCCTTCTGTTTGGAAGACGGTTCCGTTCTATCGGCACCGATAAAAGATTCCCTTTCCGGGATCGAACCGAGTGAAGCTGCACCCACCGAGTTCATCCCCGGATCAGATTCGATACTTACAGTCACTGCACAACTAAGGGATAGAACTGATAGTGAAGAGTTGCCCGAGGACTTTCGGCAAAAACCCAAATGGCGTTTGTTCGGTACGATCGGCGTCGCGTTAGCAAGCATTCTCCTGATTGTCGGGGTGATCGCCTTTTATCGATCGACCGCGTCGAATGTCGGAACCGAATCGGGGTCCGCATTGCTCACCGAACTTACAGGATTGCTTAACCGGTTCGTCGCGGGCACTGACCCGCGCGTGCTTGAACCTCTTCTCGATAAGGAGTTCACTGTCACATCGCGTTCGGGTGCTGAGATCAGCCGGGCGGACGTTCTAAAGGCTCCAACTGACAACGACCTCAAATGCATAGTTACCCATACGATTGCAGATACCAGATTAACAGATAGCGGGCCGGTAACCGCTGCGATCACATATACTCAGACCACGATGCTCGATACAGCGAAATGTCCGGGTCCTGGTGAGGCGGTTACTGCTGCTGCCGCTGATTTCGTTCGACGTGATGGAAGATGGAAGATCGCCCGCATTCGGTACTTAAAATAGATACCTGAGCAGTCAATACCGCGGACAATTGTTAGCGAAATCATTCGCAACAGACTCTTTTTTCATCTGAAACGGGGAACTGGTCATACACACCCCAGGGATCGACACTGAGTCGCGTAGCCGAATTAGAATTACTCGATATGTTTTACTACCATGAGACAACCCGAATTATGCTTGGTGTATTCATTGCTCTGAGTTCTTTGTTAATTTCTGATTGTTCCGGCACAAACAGCAATGAAAAAATGGTCGCGCGAACATCCGATCTCTGGCAGGTATATGCAGACTCACTGAAAAAGGCGAAATACGTCGATCTGACCCACACGATCTCACCGGATACGCCTGTCTGGAAGGGATTCGGGCCTTCGAAATTCGGTCCGACGGTCGATCCTAAAACCAAAAAGCCATACACATACGAAAAGGACGGTTTCGAGGCGACGCATTATGATCTGACGACCGACCAATTGGGGACGCAGCTCGATCCACCGGCACACTGGGCGCCCGAGTATCCGTCAATCGACGAGTTGCCCGCAACATACACGATCCGGCCGTTGGTCGTCATCTCGATCGCGGAAAAGGCAGCGAAAGATCCCGGTTATCAGATGACGATCGATGACATCAAGGAATGGGAAACTCGGAACGGCCGAATCCCCGAGGGCTCGGTCGTATTCATCCGCTCCGACTGGTCAAAACGTTGGCCCGACCCGAAACTTTCGACTGAAACTCAATTTCCGGGCGTCACTCTCGACGCTCTCAAATTCCTGCATCTCGAACGCAAGATCCTCTTCCACGGCCACGAACCGCTCGACACAGATACAACGCCGACTCTCGAAGGTGAAAGCTGGCTCATGCACAACGGCTACGCACAGGCCGAAGGCGTCGCCAATCTCGATCAGGTCCCTGAAAAAGGAGCTCTCGTCGCGATCGGCTATCCAAAGTTCCAGGGCGGCACCGGCGGCTACGCTCGCTACATCGCGATATGTCCGCCAGATTGGAAGTACGGCGTCACGATCGGGGAAGCCGACGCACCATTGCCAAAATCAGATAAACCCTTGCACTGGGAAACCGTGAAAGGAGTCCGTATAAGGTAGCGTCAATCGATCTTGCGGTTAAGTGTAAAGCTAAAATCAGCATTACCAGTCAGCAGCCGGCCGTTTTGGTCCAGAAAGAAGAGAAGATCGTTCTCTGCCGCCAGCAGATCGATCGCTTTTTCGGGTTTGTCGGGGTCTAGGCGATAGACGACGGCTTTCGGGGCTGATGCCTTGCCGCTTTCGACGCTCCATTTTCCTTCGAGTGTCTGGGTCCTATCGCCAGTGCGGCTAAGGATATAGTTGACTGGTTCACCCGATCTCGGATCGCGCTTTAGCACGAGTTTCCATTTGATCTTGTAACACGGGTCGGACATATGCAGCAGCGACATCAGTTCGCGGCAAGGCGTTCGGCCGACATAAGTGACATCTTCCTTTGGACTTTCCGGTCCGGCGGGCAAGTTGATGATGGACGCATTCTCGACAGGCGACTTGCGATTTAGCGTGTAACTCCATCCACCCGTTCCGATCATTCGTCGCTTGTTCGCGTCGAGGAGGTGATAAATATTCTCGCTGATCTTTTCGATCGAGGTAGTCATTTCCGCGCGATCGGCTCTAAGTTCGAACGAGGAGCGTCCCCTTGCCGAAACAACTCCAGAAAATGATCTCTTTAACCCGCCGTACCAAAATCCCGGCGTATTCGGCTGCCCCTCGCCGTAGTTGATGTCCAGCTGAAACCGGCCTTTATCCCGAGCGTCGAGGTTGAGATCCCAGCGAATAAAGTCGCATTTGATATCTACCGGGATCGTGAGCATCTTTCTCACGTCGGTGCCGCAGGGTGTGCTTCCTACCAATTCGACCCCGCTGGCTGACATAGCTGAACGTGAACAAGCGCTTCCGATGGCTAAGAGCATCAAAATACCAGCGGCGATCGATGCAGCAGTTTTCATCTCGTGGACTTCCTCCGGCTTACGGCAAATATACGCCCTGACCGCCGTTGATACAAGATCAACTTCGTCGAAGCCACAATTTTAGGCTTGCTGAATGAACATTCATTCAGTTATAATTCCTCGCAACAATTTTTGATCACCATCGAGGAAGAAAGCATATGAGCAACACCGGAGAAGCCGCGGTTCTGGACGACAAGAAGTCACAAATAGTCCCTAAACAAATGACCATTGCAAAGGCAGCAGTTTTGGGTGCGGGAACGATGGGTGCCGGGATCGCCGCCCATCTTTCTAACGCCGGAATACCGACGTTGTTGCTCGACATCGCTCCAAGCGAATTGACCGAGGCCGAGGTCGCCAAGGGCCTTACGCTCGAGTCGCCCGCCGTGCGAAACCGTATCGTCAATTCCCTGTTCGAGGCAGCGAAAAAGCTCAAGCCCGCTCCGTTCATGCTTGGCGACAACGCCAGACTCATTACGACCGGCAACTTTACGGATGACCTCGCGAAGATCAAGGATTGCGATTTTGTCATCGAAGCCGTTGTTGAAAATCTGGAGATCAAGCACAAGCTTTTTGCCGAGGTCGAAAAATATCGCAAGCCCGGCGGCGTCATCGCTTCGAACACGAGCGGCATCCCGATCGACTCGATCGCAGAGCCGTTCTCGGACGATTTCAAACAGCATTTCGTCGGTATCCATTTCTTCAACCCGCCGCGATACATGAAGCTGGTCGAGGCCATCCCAGGCTCAAAGACCAGCGGTGAGATCGCCTGTGCGGTGAGCGGTTTTCTCGATCAGCGTCTCGGTAAAGGCGTTGTCCCGGCCAAGGACCGGCCAAATTTTATCGCCAACCGCATCGGAGTCTTCGGCATGATGGCGACCATCCACGAGATGATCGCGATGGGCCTGACGCCGACCGAGGTCGATCAGATCACTGGCAAGGCCATCGGACACGCTTCGTCGGCGACGTTTCGCACATCGGACCTGGTTGGCCTCGACGTAACCGCTCACGTCACTAACAACCTTTATCCGGCCGTACCTGATGACGAGGACCGCGACGTTTTCCGGCTGCCTCAGTTGATACAGACATTGCTCGACAAGAAACTGTTGGGCGACAAAACAGGTGGTGGATTCTTTAAGAAATCAAAGGACGCCGAGGGCAAACGCATCATCCTCGAACTCGATCTAAACACCTTCGAGTACAAACCTCAGGAAAAGACGAAGTTTCCCTCGCTCGACGCCGCGAAAGCCATCGAAGACAAACCGAAACGCGTCAAGACGCTCGTCTGGGGCGAGGACAAGGTTGGCGAATTCCTTTGGAAAACGACCTCGCGTGTTTCGCGATACGCGGCTAACCGCATCCCTGAGATCGCTGACACGATCGTAGAGATCGACAACGCGATCAAGTGGGGCTTCGGCTGGGAGATCGGGGTTTTCGAGGCTTGGGATGCGATCGGCGTCGCCGAATCGGTCGAGCGTATGCGTAAAGAAGGCCAGCCTATTCCGGCTAACGTCGAGAAGATGCTCGCCACTGGAGCGTCGACGTTCTACAAGAGCGAGAACGGCGAGCATTTCTTCTACGATCTCGTCGGAGGCGGCTACAAGCCTGTTCCCAAGCGTCCGGGCGTGCTCGTGTTAAAAGACGTCAAGGACCGCACCGGCGTCATCAAGACCAATCCCGGAGCGTCGCTTATCGACATCGGCGATGGAGTCGCGTGCCTCGAGTTTCACTCAAAGATGAATTCGATCGGCGGCGACACCGTTCAGATGATGAACTTTGCGATCGACGAGGTCGAGAAGAATTTCAAGGGCCTCGTCGTCGGCAACCAGGGCGGCAATTTCTCGGCCGGTGCCAACATCATGATGCTTCTCCTCGCCGCTCAGGAAGAAGAGTGGGACGACATCAACCTGATGGTCCGTGCGCTGCAAAATGCGGTGATGCGTCTGCGATATTCGGCAAAACCGGTCGTCACGGCTCCGTACGGCCTTACGCTTGGCGGCGGCTGCGAGATCGCGATGCACGGCAACAAAACGAGGGCGGCAGCCGAAACATACATGGGACAGGTCGAGGTCGGAGTGGGGCTCATCCCTGCCGGCTGCGGGACCAAGGAAATGACCATGCGTGCGATGGACGCGTGGGCTAAGGCTTCGGATGCTGACCCGATCGCATTTCTCAAAAAAACATTCGAAACGATCGGCATGGGCAAGGTCGCGACATCGGCTCAGGAAGGCCGAGCGTTCGGATTCCTTCGCGATAACGATGCGATCTCGATGAACGGTGACCGTCTGATCCAGGATGCCAAGCAGGAGGTCCTCAACCTCGACTCGGCCGGCTACGTCGCGCCGGTCGAGCGAACCGACATTACGGTGTTCGGCGAGGTTACCGAGTCCGCGATCAAGCTCGCCCTTCATATGATGAAACGCGGCGGATTTATCTCGGACCACGACGAACTTATCGGCAAAAAGCTCGCTCACATCATGTCCGGCGGCACGATCAACCACCGGACCGAGGTTTCCGAACGTTATTTGCTCGATCTCGAACGCGAAGCCTTTGTCTCGCTTTGCGGCGAGCGAAAGACGCAGGAGCGCATCGCGGCGATGCTGAAGACCGGCAAGCCACTGCGAAACTAGCCTTTTCAATTGCCTCCACCTTGGGGCACAGAAGCTGGAGGTGTCTCAGAGATCAGGTAATGGGCAAGACGGGAATGAAACGCTGCGGCTGGGCAAAGAATGAACTGAATATTGCCTACCACGATACCGAGTGGGGCGTGCCCCTGCATGACGATCGCGGGCTGTTCGAATTCCTGGTGCTCGAGGGTGCTCAGGCTGGTTTGAGCTGGGACACGATATTGAGGAAGCGTGAAGCCTATCGCGAGGCATTTGATAATTTCGATCCGGCGAAGGTCGCAAGGTACAGCGAGTCAAAACAGACGAAACTGTTGACCAACGAAGGCATCATTCGCAACCGTCTGAAGATCGCGTCGGCAGTAGGCAACGCAAATGCCTTTCTCAGGGTGCAGGACGCTTTTGGCTCATTTGACAGTTACATCTGGGAGTTTGTCGGCCGCAAGCCGATCATAAATGGATTAAAGGGCGGCGATGTACCGGTCAAGACCGAGATCTCGGATGCGATCAGCAAGGACCTGCGAAAACGCGGCTTCAATTTCGTCGGATCGACCATTATGTACGCATTCATGCAGGCGACGGGGATGGTAAACGATCATTTGGTGACGTGCTTCCGGTACAAGGAGTGTCAGAACCACCTGCGGTAGCGAGTGGTTGAGCGTGGGAGGAATGGCCGTCGATTTTCCGATTACCCCGGCAGTTAGATATTTGAGGGAGAAGCGCGTAGATTTTGTGCCGCACCTTTACGACTACGTTGAGCACGGCGGTACGGCCGAATCGGCCAGGCAATTAGGCGTTGAGCACGGCGGTACGGCCGAATCGGCCAGGCAATTAGGGGTGGACGAGCACGCGGTCGTAAAGACCCTGGTATTTGAAACAAGTGAACGAAAGCCGCTGATCGTGTTGATGCATGGCGACAGAGAGGTCTCGACCAAGAATCTGGCCCGGCACATCGGGGTCAAATCCGTCGAACCGGCGTCAGCCGAGCGTGCTACAAAGGTTACGGGTTACCAATTCGGCGGCACGTCACCGTTCGGCACCAGAACTCAGTTGCCGATCTATGTCGAGAAGACGATATTCGACTTGGAAAAGATCTACATCAACGGCGGAAAACGAGGGTTTCTTGTCGAGATCGGGCCAACTGGTTTGAAAGAGACTCTCTTGGTATCTGAGGTCGTAGTTGGAATTGATATTTAGAAGGAACCACAAAAATGCACTAAACGACACGAAAGCTGTTTTGTGACTTTTCGTGAATTTTAGTGGCGACAAAAAATATGAAAGACGCAGTGTTAGTATCGGCCGTGCGAACGGCTGTGGGTAAGGCGCCGAAGGGGATGCTAAAAAATACCAGGCCCGATGATCTCGGGGCTAAAGCCATTAAGGAAGCGGTGGCTCGCGTGCCAAATCTCGATCCGACGCAGATCGAGGACGTCATCATGGGCTGTGCTTTTCCCGAGGCTGAGCAGGGCATGAACGTAGCCCGGACGGCGATGATCGCGGCTGGCTTGCCGGTCGAGACCTCGGCGATGACGGTCAACCGTTATTGCTCCTCCGGTTTACAGACCATCGCTATCGCGAACGACCGAATCCGGACGGGCGGTGCCGACGTGATCGTCGCCGGCGGTCTCGAGACGATGTCGATGATCCCGATGGGAGGCAATGTGATTCGGCCAAATCCGGCGATCGTCGAGCATTATCCCGATTACTACCTGAATATGGGACTGACGGCCGAGAACCTCGCTCGCAAGTACGAGATCACGCGTGAACAAGCGGACGAGTTTTCATACAATTCTCACCGCAAGGCCTTGGCGGCCATATCCGAGGGCAAATTCAAGGACGAGATCGTTCCAATGAACGTCTTTGTCGACGAATTTGACGAAAAAGGACGCATTCGCCGTAAAGAGGTTGTCTTCGAGCAGGACGAAGGGCCGCGTGCCGATACATCGCTTGAGGGCCTCGCGAAGCTCAGGGCCGTTTTTCACGCGAACGGAACGGTGACCGCCGGCAACTCGTCGCAGATGTCCGACGGTGCCGCCGCCGCGGTCGTCATGTCCGCTGACAAGGCCGCCGAACTCGGTATCGAGCCGCTCGCCAGGCTCGTCGCATTCGCTACCGCCGGCTGCCTGCCCGAAGAGATGGGTATCGGCCCTGTTTATGCGATCCCGAAGGCGCTGAAAATGGCCGGATTGACGCTGGACCAGATCGACGTCATCGAGCTGAACGAGGCATTCGCCGCCCAGGGTTTGTCGGTCATGAAGGTCCTGGAAATGGACCCCGCAAAGGTCAACGTCAACGGCGGCGCCGTCGCACTTGGCCATCCGCTGGGCTGCACCGGAGCGAAATTGACCGCAACATTGCTGCAGGAGCTTAAACGGCGAAACGCTCGCTACGGCATGGTCACGATGTGCGTCGGCGGAGGAATGGGAGCCGCAGGGATCTTTGAACGAATTTAGCCACAGAGAACACAGAGATAAGGAGGAATTAGCCGCAGATAAACGCAGATGATGCAGATATTCAAACGCGATTTGCTCATCTTGCTCTGTGATCTCTGTGGCAAAACAGCAAAATGGAAGCACAAATGGAAAAAGAATATGTTAAGGGCGGCGAGTTTCTGATCGCCGATTCGACGACGGCCGAGGTCTTCACGCCCGAGGATTTCACGGACGAGCACCGCATGATCGGTGACACGTGCCGCGAATATATCGATAACGAGGTCGTGCCGAACCTGCCTGCACTTGAGGGACACGCGTGGGAGGTCGCTCGCGACTTGCTCAAAAAGGCTGGAGAATTGGGCCTGCTCGGCGCCACGACGCCGGAAGAGTACGGCGGCATGGCTCTCGACCAGACCTCCGGCGTCATCATCGCCGAGATGGTCGGCCGCGGCAGCGGTTTTGGCTCGACCTACGGCGCGCAGACGTCGATCGGGCTGCTTCCGATACTCTATTGGGGCTCTGACGAGCTCAAAAAAGAATGGATCCCCAAGATCATTTCCGGCGAAGCCGTTTCGGCCTACTGCCTCACAGAGTCGAGTTCGGGTTCGGACGCTCTCGGTGCAAAATGCGTCGCCAAGCTCACTGACGACGGGCAGCACTATGTCCTCAACGGCGAGAAGATGTGGATCACGAACGGCGGTTTTGCCGACGTCTATCTCGTCTTCGCCAAGGTCGACGGGGAAAAGGAAAAGTTCTCGTGTTTCCTCGTTCCGCGTAGCGACAACTGCCGGCCCGGCGGCGAGGAGCACAAACTCGGCATCAATTCGTCATCGACGACAGCCGTTATCCTGTCGGACGCCAAGATTCCGGTCGGCAACCTGATCGGCAACGTCGGCGACGGTGCCAAGATCGCGTTCAACGTACTCAATGTGGGCCGCTTCAAGCTCGGAGCGTCGGTCACTGGCGGTGCAAAGCTCGCTATCCAGGAGGCCGTCCGTTATTCGAACGAGCGGCATCAGTTCAACAAGCCGATCTCCAGCTTCGGGGCGATCAAGCACAAGCTCGCCGAGATGGCGATACGTACGTGGGTCTCCGAGTCGATAACCTACCGCACGGTCGGAATGATCGATCACCTCATTGGTGACGGCGCAAGCAGCGAGAAAAAGCTGCAGTCGATCGAGGAATACGCCGTCGAGTCTTCGATCAACAAGGTCGCATGCTCCGAGAGCCTCGATTACGTCGTCGACGAGATGGTGCAGATCTATGGCGGATACGGTTATTCGGCCGATTATCCCGCCGAGCGGGCGTACCGCGATTCGCGCATCAATCGCATCTTCGAAGGCACTAACGAGATCAACCGAATGCTCATCCCCGGCCAGTTGATGAAGCGGGCGATGAAGGGCAAACTCGGCCTGCTCCAGGCGGCAAAGGCGTTGCAGGACGAGATCCTAAATCCTCAAATGTCCTTCGACGAGGACACGAGCCTGCTAGCGGCTGAGACCAAGCTCGCGCAGAACGCCAAGAAGATAGCACTGATGGTGCTCGGCACGGCTGCTCAGAAATACATGATGGCCCTCGGTGAACAGCAAGAGGTTTTGCTGAATTGCGCCGACATTATCATGGACGCCTACCAGATGGAGACCGCGATACTGCGTGCCCGAAAGTTCGCGGACAAGAACGGCGAGGAAGCCGCAGGGCGATATGTCGATATGGCTGGCGTCTATTGCAACGACGCGATACAGCGTATCGACGCCAAGGCCCGAAACACGATCGCGGCGATCGCCGAGGGTGACGAAGGCCGAACGTTGCTTGTCGCACTCAAGCGGTTTACTAAAAACAATTCCCCGGTCAATACTATCGCCGCCAGGCAGCGGATCGCCGACGCTATGATCGACGCGAACGGATATATCTTCTAACGATCGGCCGCGAACTCGAACGCAAAAAATTGCCGCGATCTTTATTGATCGCGGCAATCGCTTATTTACGGCTGTAGATCACTGTTAGCGGTAATAGTAACGCGGCCGTTTCGGATTCAGCTTGTATGTGTATAACGCACCGCCTCCGGCTCCGATCAGAGCTCCAATACCCGCTCCCCGACGTCCGCCGATCAGTCCCCCGATAACTGCACCGGCACCCGTGCCGATCGCGATATTAAAAAGATGTCGATGTCGCTGATAGACATTGGGCCGATTATAAACCGTTACGGCCTGTCCCCGGCGGGTCAAATAACGTGTTTGGGCCGAGACTGACGTCGAGAGTGCCGGGATCGTCAAAGCCAGCATCGCGGCCATCATGAGAGTTGTTATTGTCTTTTTCATTATTTTGTTCTCCCGTTGAAGGTTTCGAGGTATCCTAACCTCGTTGACAATGTAAGTGGCAATGACCGTGCCACAAGAATCTAACTGTTGCACGTATTACAGTTGCGATGATTTTGACGATTTAGACGGCGGCTTTTGACAAACGATATCGGGCAGATCCAGCCCGTATCGTGTGTAAATGATCGTCCTGAAACTCACGGCTAAAGGAATCGGACACGGATGAAGAAACGACGCCCAAACCGGTGGAAACCGGTGAAAGGACCAAGCACAGATGACCGCCGGTTTGTCGACGGCATCGCCGTCCCGGATGAAGAGGTTTCTGACGATCAGGCTCCACGCCGGTATTCGATCCAAAAGTGGAGCGGATTCGGATCGCCCAATCCGGCGATGCTTCGACAAACGCTGGTGTCCGAGGGCTACTCGGTATTTCAGTGGACGGATGCTCCTGGAAGCGTTTATGGTATGCACAGTCACGACACTGATCAATCACACTGGATCATTTCGGGATCGCTGGAACTCAATGTTGAACGCTCGGGCGTGTTCGTTCTTGAAGCCGGCGATCGCGACTTTATGCCAAAAGGCACGTATCACTCCGCTCGGGTTTTGAGCGGCGAGCCTGTCATATATCTGATCGGCGAACTTCGCTCATAAAGACCAACCGACGCAGCGTCAAATTGAAATAAGCTGTTATTAAGACTTTCCGAAGTAAAGGCCCGTCGGCGTACGTCGTATGACAAAAGGCAAGATCGAGAATCCCAGAGCCGCGATCGATGCGATCGACTCCGAGCTGTTAAAGCTTCTCAACGACCGCGCAAACATCGCACTTAAGGTTGGTGAGGCAAAATCCAGCGCCGACACGTCGCTGTGCGACCCCGAACGTGAACGCGACGTTGTATCGAGACTGCAGAATGAGAATCGAGGGCCGCTCGACGACGCGGCGATCGAAAACATATTCCACCGCATCATCGACGAGTCGCTCAATCTCCAGCAGATGACCTATCGAAAGCGATCCGAACCCAAAGGGAACGAGCTTTCTGACGTTACCGGCCTTGCTCGAGGGTCTCGCGTCGCGGTGCTTGGTGACCGTGGGACGTTTAGTGAAGAAGCCGCGCTTGGTATCGTAGGCAGCGACTGTCAGCCGGTCTCGTTCCCAACTTTCGAGGAACTATTTACCGCGATCGACAGCGGCAAGGCAGATCTTGTTCTCGCCCCATTGGAGAACAGCCTGATCGGATCGGTCCACCGGTGCGTCGACCTGTTGCTTGACGGTTCGCTGAACATGATCGCGGACGTGTACCTGCCAGTTTCCCACTTTCTGATCGCTTGCGAGGGCGCCACCATTGAAACCGTTCGGCGCGTCGAGTCGCATCCGGCAGCGCTTGCACAATGCAGGCGGTTTTTTGCCGCACACCCCGATATCACGGCGGTCCCGGCCGACGACACTGCCGGGAGCGTTCGTCGGGCCGTAGAGAGCGGCGACGTCACGCGGGCGGGTATCGGCGGCCGGCGCGCCGCCGAGATCTACGGCGGCCAGATACTTCGCGAGCATATCGAAGATCACCCCGACAATTTCACTCGTTTCGCATTGCTCGCCCGCGAGGCTGAACCGAACCCGGCGGGAACCAAGATCTCGCTTGTCGTCAAACTCCGGCACGAACCCGGCTCGCTGCACAACGCGCTCAGGCCGTTCGTGCGTCGCGGGATCGATCTGCTAAAGATCGAGAGCTTGCCGATCCGCAGTTCTCCCGGGCAATTTAACTTCTATCTCGATCTGCAAGCTCCTGAGATCGAAGGCGACCTAACGGGGGCGCTTTCCGAGATCCGCGGACTTGCGGATGCGGTCCGCTACCTCGGTCGATATCCGACGGTCAACCTGGGACCACGCAATTGACGGAATTTCCTGTTTATTCAGTCTGAATTAAACCGATGATATTGATCCTCAAACCAAATATCAGTGCCGAAACCCGGGAGTACCAACGCCTAACCGGGCACCTCGGGAAACTGCCGAACATTACCTATCGCGTTCACACCGTCCAGGGCGCCGAGCAGCTTTTGACCGAGATCTACCTGATCGGCCCGACTGCGTCGCTGTCGATCGACGAAATGAAGGTCCTTCCCGGCGTCGATCACGTTGTCCGGATCTCCGAAGAATACAAGATCCTGGGCCGCCACAAGGATGACAGCCGGCCGAACCATTTTACTTACAACGGCGTCAAGTTCGGCCAGGACAACCTCAACGTGTTCGCCGGGCTGTGCGCGGTCGATTCGCCCGAGAGCGTCGAGACCATGATGAAGGCACTCGCTGAAAACGGCCAGCAATGCACGCGGATGGGCGCCTACAAGCCGCGGACCAGCCCTTACACATTTCAGGGACACGGCAAGGACTGCCTGCCATACGTGTTCGAATTAGCCGGCAAATACGGCATCAAGGTCATCGCCATGGAGGTGACGCACGAGTCACACGTCGACGAGATCAGCCGAACGCTTGACCTTACAGGTCATCCTACCGGCGTCATGCTCCAGATCGGAACGCGGAACACCCAGAATTTCGAGCTTCTCAAGATAGTCGGACGCCAGCAGCAGTTTCCGGTGCTCTTGAAGCGCGGTTTCGGCATTACGCTCGACGAATCGCTCCATGCTGCCGAGTATCTCGCCAGCGAGGGCAACCAGAAAGTGATCTTCGGCCTTCGCGGCATGAAAACGAACATCGGCGACCCTCACCGGAACATTGTCGACTTCGCCCACATTCCCGTCGTTAAACGATTGACGCGGATGCCGGTCTGTATAGATCCTTCGCATTCGGTTGGCGGCCGTTTCCGCGGCCCGGACGACATCCTCGATATTATGCACGTCACCGCCCAAGGCGTCATCGCCGGTGCCAACATGATCCTCGTCGACTTTCACCCCGAGCCGGAAAAGGCGCTTGTAGATGGGCCGCAAGCACTGAGGATGGACGAACTGTCTAAATTTCTCGAAGACGTCCAGACCGTTCGGAGCGCGTTTGAGCAGCGGCTGGCACTTTTCAGGCAAAATTGACCGCTCAGGAAGCTCGGGCCGAATTTAACCAACCCAAAGGCCGTGTGGTAGAATTGCGTTGTTCCTTTCGCCTGTAAGCGCAAGTAATCATTGTGTTTTTGCGATAGGCCTTTGCGCCGATCCACTCGATGCTGAAATCTCCGATCCACGAGCTCAATCTGTTTTACGACCTTGAATGGGTACCCGACGCCGCCGGAGCCAAGCGACTCTTCGGTTTGTCCGATGACATCTCCGAACTCGACGCGATGCAGCGGCTGTGGGAACATTCGTCGGATTACGATGAAGTGACATGTCCGCGGCCATTTCTCAAATACATGTTCTCGCGTGTGGTCTCGATCGCGTTCCTCTCGCGAAAGACCATTTTTCGCGACGGCGAAAACACGGTCGAGTTCTCGCTCAACTCACTGCCAAAACTTCCACTGGAATCCGCGGACGTTGACGAGTCCGCCGTGATCGAGCGCTTCCTTTACATCGTCGGGGACCGCTGTCCGCAGCTTGTCGGATACAATTCCTCAGAATCGGACCTCCAGGTGCTTATACAGCGCGCGATGATAAACGAGGTCGCGGCACCGGATTTCTGCAAGCGTCCGCCGCGCCCGTGGGACGGCCGTGACTATTTTGACTCGAGGAACAGCGAAGCACATTTGGACCTTTTGAAAAGATTCTCCGGAGGCAAAATGGCGCCAAAACTCGATGAGTTCGCCAAGATGTGCGGGTTTCCGGGTAAGATCGATGTCAAAGGCGACCAGGTCACGGACCTCTGGCTGGAACGCGACGTGACGAAGATCGTCGAATACAACCAGATCGACACTCTCAATACGTACCTTGTATGGCTGCGGATGGTGTATTTTACCGGACACCTGACCGAAGAGGCTTATTTCACCGAGCTTGAGCAATTTCGCGAATTTCTGGAAAAAGAGACCGACAAACCCGAGAAGGTGTTTGTCAGGCAATTCCTGGACGCGTGGCCGGCTTAGTTCATCGTCAGTAACCGGAAATGGACCTATCAACTATCTACAACGAGAATTGTCTTGAAACGATGGCCCGGATGCCCGACGAGTTCATCGACATGACTATCACGAGCCCGCCGTACGACGACTTGCGAGAATACAACGGCTATCATTTCCCCGTCGAGGAGATCGCGGCCGCCTTATTCGTGAAAACCAAACCGGGCGGCGTTGTTATCTGGGTGGTTGGCGACAGGACCGTGGGCGGCAATGAGACGCTGACTAGTTTCAAACAGGCGTTGACGTTCCAGGACGCGGGATTCAGCGTTCACGACACGATGATCTACGCCAAGAACAACCCCATTCCCAGCGATTGCGGCAAACGCTACAGGCAGGCATTTGAATATATGTTCTGCTTCAGCAAGGGCCAGCCGAAGACGTTCAACCCGATCACCGAACCTACCAAATCGGCTGGCACGAAGATAAAGGCTTTTCGGATCACCGAGCAGGGACGCGGGAACGTACCCGACGAGGACATAGGACGGGAGGTTAAGTCCGTCCGCAAAGCGAGCAACATCTTTTACTACAACGTGGGAACTTCGAGCTCGGGTGACAAGATCGCCTTCGGGCATCCCGCGATTTTTCCCGAGCAGCTCGTTCGCGACCAGTTGAACACGTGGACTGTTGCGGGCGAGCTGGTGTACGACTGCTTTATGGGAAGCGGCACCACCGCAAAGGTCTGCGAACTGGAAGGACGGCGATGGCTCGGCTCTGAAGTTTCGCGAGAGTATGTCGACCTCGCTAATACACGACTTGCCCGTTACATTGACGAGAACAAGGTGCGGGCCGCCGGGTAACAACCAAATCCTGGTCAGGCGCGTCTATATCCTTAGATGATCGATCACCATCCAGGATCCCGGACGTCTATTGGAGACCAATTTTAAAATGAGAAAATTATTAATCGCCATGGCGATCGCAGGTTTCTCGACCGCGATCGCTTATTCACAGCCGCGTCCTGTCGACAACGGCAACAATACCAGATCGAATGCAAAACCCGCTCCTGACTCATTTCCGGCCAAATACGAGGGCGGCATGCTCGGGTACAGTGTTAAGGAAGCAGGAACGCTTAGATTTGACGACGCGAACAACCGTTTAGTGTTTTTTGGAAAGAACGGAAAGGAGCTTTTTCCGCTGCCTTACGAGACGCTTCTGGCTATCTACCCTCAGTCGCAATCGGTCACATCGACGACCGGCAATGTCGTCAGCCACATACCTCTTCCCGGTGCGGGCCTCGCGGGCTTTATCAAGGAGAAAAGGCAATATCTCGTGGTCCAGTTCGACGACCCGAACGTCGACGTCAAGGGCCTTGTCAATTTCAAGCTTGAGAACAAAGAGCTGCTCGACTCGGTCCTGCAGACGCTCGCCCAGAAAGCGAATCTAAAACAACGCGGCGACGCGTATTACCGGCCGAAGATCATCAAGGAAGGCACCTAGTTCAGGTCGCCGAACCGATGCTGCAAGATAGCGACGATCGAGATCGCTGCCGTCTCGGCCCGCATGATCCGGCCGCCGAGCGTGACGATCGTGAAACCGCTGTCCCGTGCGGCCTCGATCTCGCTGTCTTCCCATCCGCCTTTCGGGCCGATCATAGCAGTCATCTTACGGTCCTTTTTGATCGATGAGAATTCCCCGCCGCCACGCTCGGCGAACATGATCCGCGGGCCATTTTCGCCTTCCTTCTTCCGCACGAACTCGATCGCATCGTGAATACCGCCGATCGACATCTCCTTAGCCCGCCCGCATTGTTTCGCGGCATCCAGAGCGATCCGTCGCCAGCGAACCAATCTTTTCTCCACATCCTTTCGGCGGACCTCACTGCGAATACTGATCAAAGGCACGAACGTAGTGACCCCCAATTCCACCGCTTTTTGAATGATCAGCTCATATTTCTCGCCCTTCATGACCGTGGAAGCCAGCGTCAGATCGAGGGAAGATTCGGCGACCGGGACCACCGTCTCAATTATCTCAAGCACCGTTTCGTTCTTTGAGACCGTCACGATACGGCAGAGAAACTCGCTCCCCTCACCGTCGAAAATGTGAACAGGATCACCCGGCAATTTGCGAAGCACGTCACGCAGATGATGTGTCTCGTCCGCGGCAAGATGCACTTGCCCGCTGCTGATCGCCGAATTTGGAGCGTAGAATCTGTGCATTATCTGATCATTTGTCACTTGTGCGGCCGAACCGCGTTCGGAAATCCTCAGAGCGCTGTCTCAGTTCAACCCAGCCGCCGAACAACTCAGGCGTCTGCAGCCAGACCGAGAGCCATTGAGAGATCTCGATATTAACCGCACGCGTCACGTCGTCAGAAGCAGGACTGTCAATTGCTTTTTTTAGCTCCAGCTTGCCGTTGAGTGTCGTTTCGCGCAGGCGTCGAAGTCCCTCACGGTCGTCATCGCCCGCGTATTTTCGCCGCAAATTCTCAAGATCTCGTATCGTCAACAACGCTTGACGCAGGCTGGAGAGATCCAGGATGTCCCGTAATGCGGCTTCGTGAGCAGTTGTTTTTCGCCGGTCGACATATAGCGCCATTATCTCGGGGTGACGCAGTTCTGCCCCCTCGTCCGCGAGCATCCGAGCGATGACCATCGGCGAATCGAGAGATGAACGCCCAAAGCGTGCTTTGACCGCCGTCTCAATAGCTTTGATCTCTTCTGCACCGACACTTTCGCAATCGAGTTCTTCCCATACCTCGATGATCAGATCGGTCTTTGTTCTAGATCTCCACACGCTGAAAGTCCGAGGGCTCGCTTTTCTGCCGAAATCGCAAAAAATGGTTGACCGCCATACCAGCAGTCAACCATTCCTACAGTCATATTCTTAAATTAATGGGTATCGTAGCTCGCGATCGGGAAATCGTTTGCTGTGCCCCATTGCTGGGACCTGAACCCACCATCCGAACTGCGTAAGTAATAGAAATAACCGTCACTGTCGCGCCAAACGGCAATGTCGGTCTTTCCATCCCCATCGTAATCGTTTTGGACGGTCAGATCAGAACCGGTTGCTCCAAATTGAGCCGCCTTAAGCTGCCCGTTCGAACTTTGAAGTATATACCACGTAAGAGCCGACGTGGGCGTCGCGCCTTCGCGCACAACCGCAACATCCGTCTTGCCGTCACCGTCGTAGTCGCCGGGCACGACCAGGTCATTACTAATGCCCCATTGAACCGCGTAAAGCGCTCCGTCACTCGAACGAAGTACATAGAATGTCGACCCTGACGATGGCGTCGCGCCGGGACGCTGTACCGCAACATCGAACTTACCGTCGCCGTCATAATCACCGGGGGCCGTAAAATCAGTTGAGGCGCCAAATTGAACACCGGAAAAACCCTGATCCGAGCTTCGGAGAATGTACCAGATCAATGTGCCGTTCGAACGCCGAGCCACCGCTACATCGGTCTTGCCGTCTCCGTCGTAGTCACGGGCTACAGGCTCATCACCAGTCGTTCCGAACTGGACCGCAGCAAAGGTATTTCCGTTACTGTTCAATCGATACCAAACTCCGGTCGTGTCTCGCCATACCGATATATCAGCCTTGCCGTCACCGTCGTAATCACCGGGCGTCATGAAGTCTTCGCTGTTCGATCCGAATTGCTGAAAAATGAAGCCGCTGCCCGACTTATTGACGTACCATGTGTTGGTGCTGGGCCGGAACACTGAAAAGTCAGCCTTACCGTCGCCGTCAAAGTCAACGGCCTTTCGCAAGCTAAGCTGCGAAAACGACGCAACGACACATACCAAAATGACCGACGCCGGCACCGCGAATTTGCTTATCACAGCAAACAGTTTTCTCATTGCTTAATTCCTTTACTTTTAATCTCTTAGAGTCGATGGCAACCGTCTGCCGATTGAACAGTATCCTCAAATATACTATTTTCAGGCCCGCAAAAGCAAGAAAAACAAATGCCTTCCAAAACGGACCTGGTTACAAAAACACACACCTTTCAAGGCTCGATAATCTTTTTAGACGCGGCTAGGAACATTAAAGTTGGAAAGCTCTTATATTCCCATTAATTTCGGTGCTGGTTGACCGTATAGTTCTGGCCGCCGATATTGATATTCGCCGAACGCGAGACGGTCGGATTCGGCGTCACTCGGAACGTGAACTTCCCGTTCCCGCTGAACGTATCGGCCCCGATCACGCTGATCCATTTGACGGAGCTTTTGACCTTGTAGTCGCAGTTTGTGGCAGCAGTCACCGCAACCGCAAAGACGCCACCCTTGGTCGGGACCGTGATCGACGATTGAGGAGTGTTGAACGAGCAAACAGTCTGGTTCCTGAGCGCCCTATCCACATTGAGCCGGCCGCCGGTTTTCACCAACCCCGCAAATGCCGCTACCGGATCAACGGTATTCAATATCGTCGCCTTAAGCGATGCCACGCTGAGACTCGGGTTGTACGCCGACAGCAATGCGACCGCTCCCGTAACGTGCGGCGTTGCCATTGACGTCCCGCTAATGCTGGCCGTGGCGGTCGTCGATGAATTGTACGTGCTCAACACGCCTTGGCCGGGCGCAAAGAGATCGACGGACGTCAGTCCCCAATTCGAAAATCCGGCTTTTCCGTCGGTCGACGTAGATGCGGCAACGCCGATGATGCTCGGGCTCGTGTAATTGACCGGGTAAAATGGCGAAGTCTCATTGTCAGTGTTGCTATTGCCGGCGGCGAACACGTTCACCACGCCGGCATCACCAAGTGCATCTATTGCATCCTTGGTCGCCTGATCATATCCACATGCCTCGCCGCATCCGCCGTATGAATTGTTGGTCACGCGTATATTGACTCCGCGGTTCTTCATCATTCGCACGTAATTGTAGGCGTTGACAAGCATCGCCGAGGTCGAATCGCTGCCGATCGCGCTGTAGATCTTGATCGGCATTATCTTGACGTTCCAGTTGACGCCCACCACGCCGAGAGCGTTGTTGCCGACCGCTCCGATCGTGCCGGCGGTATGCGTGCCGTGTCCGCCCGGGCCGCCCGGATCGTCATTCGGATTTGAATCGTTGTAAAAAAAATCCCAGCCGTTGACGTCGTCGATGAATCCGTTACCGTCATCGTCGACGCCGTTGTTCGGTATTTCGCCAGGATTGACCCAGAGATTTGCCGCGAGGTCCTGATGGTTCAAAAGCATGCCCGTATCGATATCGGCCACGACGACCGCCGAACTGCCCGTCGTCAGATCCCAGGCAGACGGCGCCGAGATCATCCCGAGGCCCCACATGCCAGCGTCCGTAAACAGCGGATCATTGGGCGTTGCGAGCAGGTGATAGTAATAGTTCGGCTGGGCGTATTCGACGCCTTCAAGATCCTGGTATTGGGCGATCGCTTTGTCTAAAGAGGTTCCTTGGGGCAGTTTCACGCGCTGCCAACGCAGGTCGCCGAGTTGTTCGATAACCTCGGCCTGCATCGCACGGTTCGCGTCCCGCACGAGCGACGATGTAGGTGCCGCTCTGAATTTAACCAGAAGTTCGCCGGCCGCCCATTTTTCGGCGCGCTGCTGACCGACACCAGTTGCAGCGGCCACCGCGAACACAGCGATCAGCACGAGATATTTCAAACTACGCATATCCTGCCCAAGACTCACACTGTAAGTAAATGTGCAATTCCCCTGAAAGGGAAAAATTCTAACGAGAGAATACTGACCGTTCTGCTGAAACGATCGTCGTCCGGGAATCCAAAGGAAGGCAAATGGGGCGGCTAGTGGGATTCGAACCCACGACATCCTGAACCACAATCAGGCGCTCTAACCGCTGAACTATAGCCGCCATAAGTGATCTCAAATCTGAGATCTGAAATTTCAAACTTTCGCCCCCGGCACGACTCGAACGTGCGACCCACAGCTTAGAAGGCTGTTGCTCTATCCGACTGAGCTACGGGAGCATGTCAAAAGCAATTGATGATTTTAGCGTTTGCCCTGGCCCAAGTCAACTTTTTCGGGCCGCGGCCGCCTGCTGTTCGTTGATCTTTGCCGACATTTGCTCAAATACTTCGGTCAGGTCGAGTTCGCTTGTATCAATAACAAAAGCGTCTTCGGCGATCGTCAACGGCGAATCCTCACGAGCAACATCACGAGCGTCACGCTCGTTGATCTCGGCGAGCGTTTGCTCGTACGTGCTGATCCTTCCTTTTGATTGGTCTTCGGTATGACGGCGCCGGGCACGCGCTTCTGGTTTCGCCGTCAGGAAGAACTTGATGTCGGCGTTTGGAAAGACAACGCTTCCAATGTCGCGCCCCTCTAGTACGCAGCCTCGCGGAGCGGCGATGCCTATTGCCCGCTGATGCTCGACCATGATCCGGCGGACCTCCGAAATCGTCGATACGATCGACGCGGCTTGCGCTATTTCGAGCGTGCGGATGTCGACCGATACGTCATCGCCGTCGAGGAACACCTTCATCGCGTCGGGCTCGCCGACCAGTTCGATCTTTGCATTTTCAGCTCGTTCCGCGACCCGCCCGACATCGTCAAACGGAATGCCGTTGCGAACAACCGACAAAGCTACCGCCCGGTACATCGCTCCGGTGTCGAGATAGAGCAAGCCGAGTTTTTTGGCAAGCATCTTGCCGAGCGTCGATTTTCCGGCGCCCGATGGGCCGTCGATAGCGATGATCATCAGTATCAGGAGATCGTCTTTTTGATCTTGGGTGGTAGTTTATCAAAAACAAGCTCGTATGACGTTTTGATCAGGTCTTTTAGCTCCGACGCCGTAAGCGCGTCATAGTCGGAGATGCGGACCCATTTGTATCGCCCCACGTACGCCGCCGGGTCGATGCCATCGCGTTCGACCAATTCGTCGAATTTCTCCGGCGTACACTTGATCGACATGCCGCTCGACGCCGAATCTGCACCCGTGACGCAGAACATCTTTTCACCGACGCAAAAACAAAGATCGGCTCCCCACTTGATGTCCTCGGTCGCACCGGGAAACGACAGGCAATATTTTCGTAGTTGCTCGATATTCATGCTTCGTTGATCGCCGACCAGCCTCCGGCGGAGAGGCGGCGCATTACACCAACCGTTTCTTCCATGTCTTGTTTCGAAACATCGCAGTGGGCCAGCATTCGGATCCGTGTTCCAAATCCGCTGGCCAGCACGCCGTTCTGTTTGAGAGCTTCCTGGAATGCGGCTACGGATCTGCCGGTGCCGCTAATGTCGAAGATCACAATATTCGTATCCACGGTTTCGACATCTATCGTCACGCCATTTATATCAGCGATACCTGCGGCGAGCAGGCGAGCCTTTTCATGGTCTTCGTGAAGGCGTTTTGGAGATTCTTCGAGAGCGATGAGGCCTGCCGCCGCAAGAATTCCGGCTTGACGCATGCCGCCGCCGAGACGTTTTCGCCAAATTCTAGCTTCGTCGATAAAGGCCCGGGACCCGACCAAAACAGAGCCGACCGGAGCACCGAGCCCTTTCGAAAGGCAAAACTGTACCGAATCGCAGCCGCGCACTAGGTCGGCGACGGGCGTCCCGAGCGCGACCGACGCGTTGAAAATGCGTGCTCCATCCATGTGCACAGGCACGCCGGCGGCATGCGAGCGGTCGCATAGATCGACACAGCGGTCCGCGGACATTACGCGACCGCCGGCGATATTATGCGTGTTTTCGAGGCACAGCAGGCCCGTCTGCGTGTGGTCGTACACGCCGTCGCGATTCAAAATACCGGCGATCTCATCCCAGGTCAGAATGCCCGAACCGTCCGCGCTTCGCACGGGCCGAAGCGTAACGCCCGCGATTATCGCGGAAGCACCGACCTCATAGAGCAGAATGTGGCCGCGTTCCTCGATGACTGCCTCGTCACCGGGCTTGGTGTGCACCTTAACCGCGATCTGGTTGCCCATCGTGCCGCTAACGACAAAAAGTGCGGCCTCTTTTTCAAATATCTCAGCCGATCGCTCCTCCAATCGGTTGATCGTCGGGTCCTCGCCATAGACATCGTCGCCGACCTCGGCCGTTGCCATCGCCGCGCGCATACGCTCAGACGGCTTGGTCACAGTATCGCTGCGAAGATCGATCATAGTCGCTGTTAAGAAAAAGGAGAACACGAAAACGAAGATGAACATTTCATGTCTTTCGTGTTTTTCGTGCGCTGTCTCCTACTCTGCTTTCTCCTCGATCTCGAGGATGTCGCCCTCGGTAAATAGGTAGGTTTTCATGTGCTCCTCGAACTTCGGGTTGTTTCGCCGAAGCCATTCGAAGGCCATTACAGCGTGCTCGATCTCTTCGTCGCGGTTGTGTTCGAGTATCCGGCGAAGCTGTTTATCGGCCGTCGCCTGTGCTCGCTGGTTGTACCAGTCGACGGCTTCGAGTTCTTCCTGGATCGACTTTATCGCACGCGAAAAATCTCGTGCTTCGTCGGACATTTCGTCGTAATTCTCGTGCCATTCAGCGCTTGTCGCCATAAATTCCTTGAAAATTGCTTTCTTCCAGATGCTATGTTCAGTCGTGTTGATCGACTTTTGGTAAGGATTCAAAGAACAGGTCGTCGATATAGCAGTATCCCCACTCTTCACCCGGCTCGTACGATTTTAAGATCGGGTGCCGCGTCGTGTTGTAGTGTTTGGTCGCGTGCTGATTTACCGAATTGTCGCAGCAGCCGACGTGTCCGCATGACTCACAAAGCCGGAGATGCACCCATGTGCCGCCGATCTTCAGGCAGTCCTCACAGCCTTTTGCGCTTGGGGTCACCGGGCGGATCGCTGAAATATGTTCACAATAGTCCATGACTGGGCCTCCTCGGGATCGTGAAGATGCGGAACCGCGAGCCGCCGCGCAGATCGCCGGTCAGTTCGACTCCCCGTCGGATCAGGTATGATCTTCTTTTTCGATCTCTTCGATCTTTTCGACGCGGCGTTCGTGACGGCCGCCTTCGAACTTAGCTCCGAACCACGCCGTCAATATCTTTTTCTGTTCGTCATCGGGAATGTAGCGTGCGGCGAGAGAGAGCACGTTAGCGTTGTTATGTTCGCGGGCCAGCCGCGCGATCTCTTCGTTCCAGGCGACGGCGGCGCGGATGCCGGGCACTTTGTTGGCGGCGATTGCCATTCCGGTCCCTGAACCGCAGACGAGAATGCCCTGATCATAGTCTCCGCGAGCGACGGCCTCGCCGACCTTGCGTGCATAGTCCGGATAGTCGACCGACGCCGTCGAATCGGTTCCCATGTCGTCATAGATGACACCGAGATCATCGAGCGTCTTCTTGAGCTTCTCTTTTTCCTCGTACCCGGCGTGGTCGGCTGCAAGAGCGATCTTCATAGAGCAAATTTTTCCGGCAATGCTTGATTTTATCGATTTATGCGACTGGAGCAAAACGGCGTACGACCCCGGCCTATGAACCGTAGACCGCGACCTCATTGTTGCCCTAATTGAAACGACCTATAATCGACCTTTAGGACCCTGTGAGAATATTCACCTGCACGATCGTCTTCCTGACCTGTTTCGCATATTTCGCGGGGACGGCCGCCGCGCAGGATTTTCTGCCCGAGCTCGTCAAGCGCATCAAGCCTTCGGCCGTCGCGATCGAGACCTTTGACGCAAAAGACAACACCTTGGCCCGCGGAAGCGGGTTTTTCGTGGCCCCGGACCGCGTTATCACCAACCGGCACGTGATAGAACGGTCAAACCGCGTCGAGATCCACTTGATGGACGGCAAAAAGTTCACGGTCCGCGGCGTCCTCGCCGTTGACGGCGAAGGCGACCTCGCGTTGCTCCAGGTCGATGTTCCGCAGGCGCTAGCGGTGCCGCTGCCGATCGTCCGGGCAGTGCCGCAGGAGGGCGAATCGATCGTCGTCATCGGCAATCCGTACGGCCTCGAAGGCAGCGTAACCAACGGTATCGTGTCCGCCGTCCGCGTAATTCCGGGTTACGGCAAGATCATCCAGATCACGGCACCCATCTCGCCCGGCTCGAGCGGCTCGCCGGTAGTCAATATGCTCGGACAAGTCATCGGCGTCGCGACACTGCAGTCGGCAGAGGGCCAAAGTCTCAATTTCGCGGTCCCGGCAGAAAGGATCTCGGCGCTCAAGGTCGGAGAGATACAGACATTTGCGTCGCTCCAGGCCGAAACCCAAAAGAACAAGCGCTCGTCAGCCGAACGCCTCTATTCACAAGGCCTGGCGCTGCTCTCTCGCGACGACTACGCCCGTGCCCTGCCGTATTTTGAAAAGGCGGTGGAGGCAGATCCAAACTACGCCGAAGCGTGGTACCAGGCAGGCTATTGTCTCGGCGTCCTCGGCCGCCACACCGAGGCGCTAAAGTCGTCGCGGCAGGCAGCACGTCTTCGCCCCGAATGGGCAGAGGCGTACGTCAATATCGGTGCGTCGAGCTACGCTCTTAGCCAGTATAAGGAGGCCGCCGACGCTTATCGAGTAGCGATACGGCTGGATGAAAGCAATCCGGACACACAGTATTCGCTCGGTCTGACGCTGAACAGGCTGGGAAGGCCGGACGAGGAGATCCTGTCTTACAAGCGGGCGATCGCCATCAAACCGGACCACACGAGTTCGATCGAGCGGCTCGGCCTCGCCCTGTTCAATCAGAAACGCTACGCGGACGCCTCCGCCGCGTTCGAGCAGCTAAAGACGTACAGGCCCGACGCACGAACCTTCAATTATCTTGGGGAAAGCTATCTGGAGTCCGGCAAACCGACCGAGGCCGTCGAAGCCTTCAATGCCGCGTTGGGCTACAATCCTGACCTCGAAAAGGCCCGATACAATCTCGGCCGTGCCTATCTAAAACTCGGCGATCGCGACTCGGCGCAAATGCAGTACGAGATCCTCAAAAACGCACGCTCCGACTGGGCCGACCGCCTCTACGTCCTACTCAATCCATAACCGGCGCTTTCTTGCGGCTGCGGCCGCTCGATGTGCGGAAAAGCTCTGCTTTTCCGGTCGGTGCCTGTCAAACTTCCGCGGCTATGCCGCCGCTTCCCTAAGACTTAACGCCCGTACTCATCGCCATAATCTTCGGCATATTTCTCATACCGCTTGATCAGGGCGATGTTCTTTTTCTCGATGTCGGTTAGAAAGCCTCGTATATCGACCGTAGCGGGGACGTACCAGTCTTCCATCTCGAATTGCTGGCGGAGCTCCTTTTTGGCAAAGCAGTAACCGTGACGGGCAAAGATCTCGTTTCGCATGAATTCGAGATCTCCCTTGGACATGTTCTCAACGTCCGCGGTCTTTAACAGCCGCTGCGACGCTTCGGGGTAATTGCCGACGTCCTTGCGATACTCAAACTTCTTCCGGTCGAGCGTGTACGATTTTTCGGGACGTTTTGTATCGTTCGCCTTCCAAGTACCCTTGACCTGGTTCAGGTTGCTCTGGTCGATCCGAAACTTAAAGACACCGTCGTCCTTATGGTCGCCCGGCTCACGTGCCTCGACAACGTAGACTCCGTTATCGAGCGTCATTGTCCCCTCGAATGGCCGGTCGTTGCCGCCCACGATACTTCGGCCCGAGATCGATCCGTCGGCAGCCTTGGTGATCAGCAAGGTGATCTTGTTGTCCCCGAACGCTCCCACGTATGAACCAAGTACCCCTTCGACGCTGTTCTGCGCGGCGTAACT